>NZ_JBITHH010000008.1:0-436414 GCF_044457795.1 Streptomyces sp. NPDC050528 | reverse complement strand
GGGGGGGGGGGGGGGTCGGCGGGGATCTGGGTGGCCACCTCTCGTGGGGGGGGGGGGGGGGGCACCGGGGGGGCGGGGCCCCGGGCGGGGCCCCGGGCGGGCGCCCCCGCGGCTCGCCAGAGACTTCGGCCTCAGGCGTCGGTGCGCACCAGCCGGTACGCCGCTCCGGCCAGCGCGAGGGCCGTCCAGCCGAGGAAGACCAGGAGTCCGGCGGTGGGTGACAGGGTCGTCGAGTCGTGGGTGAGCGCGAACATCGAGCCGCCCGCGTTGCTCGGCAGGTAAGGGCTGATGTCGTCCTGCCAGGAGGTGGGCAGCAGCGAGATCAGGCCCGGGACCAGCATGAACGATGCCACGAGGACCGAGATGCCCCCGGCGACCGAGCGCAGCAGCGCGCCCAGCGCGGTGCCGATCACCCCGACGAGGCCGAGGTAGAGACCGGCGCCGAGCAGGCTCCGTACGACTCCGGAGTGGGAGAACGAGAGGGCCGCGGGCGTGCCGGAGACGATGCCGCTCACGATCGGGAACGCGACGAACACCCCGACGAGTGAGACGCCGAGCGCGACCACGCCGAAGACGAGGGCCTTGGACCACAGCACGGGCAGGCGGCGCGGGACGGCGGCGAGCGTCGAGCGGATCATGCCGGTGGAGTACTCGCCGGCGGTGACCAGGACGCCCAGCACACCGAGCGCGAGCTGCGCGAAGTTCGTACCGAAGAGGGAGAGGTCCAGCGCGGTGGAGTTCGCGTCGTCCGGCCGCAGATGTCCGTCGCTGTAGGACGACTTGTAGTGCGCGGCGGCGATCAGGCCGAACGCGATCAGGAACAGCAGGCCGAGGCCCAGGGTGATCCAGGTGGAGCGCAGGGACCACAGCTTGGCCCACTCGGAGCGCAGCACGCGGCGCCCGGTGACCTTGTACGGCGGACGGGCCGGTTTCACCGGCGCGGGTGCGGCACTGTCGGTCGCGGTGATGGTGCTCACGCGGCCCTCCCGGGGGTCTCGACGGTGGTGGAGCCGTGGTACTCGACGGCGTCCCGGGTCAGGTCCATGAACGCCTGCTCCAACGAGACGGTGCGCGCGCTGAGTTCGAAGAGCGGGATGCCGTGCTCGGCGGCCTTGAGACCGATGGCCCGCGCGGTCAGCCCGGTGACGTGCAGCTCCTCGGAACCGACCTCGCCGCTGATCTCGACACCGGGACCGGCGAGCACCTCGCGCAGCCTGGCGGGCTGCTCGGAGGCGACGGTGACGGTGTCGCCTCCCGCGTGCCGGACCAGGTCCTGGACGGTGGTGTCGGCCAGCAGCCGCCCGCGTCCCACGACGATCAAGTGGTCGGCGACCAGGGCCATTTCGCTCATCAGGTGCGAGGAGACGAAGACGGTACGACCGTCTGCGGCGAGCCCGGTCAGCAGGTTGCGGATCCACAACACGCCTTCGGGGTCGAGGCCGTTGACGGGTTCGTCGAGCATGACGGTCGCCGGGTCGCCGAGCAACGCGGCGGCGATGCCGAGCCGTTGGCCCATGCCGAGGGAGAAGGCGCCGGCGCGCTTCTTCGCCACGGACTGCAGTCCGGTCATCTCGATGACCTCGTCGACCCGGCGGCGCGGGATGCCGTGCGTGTGGGCCTGCGCCATCAGGTGGTCGAACGCGGAGCGGCCCGGGTGGATCGACTTGGCCTCAAGGAGCGCGCCGACCTCCTGGAGCGGCGCGCTGTGCTCGGCGTAGGGCCTGCCGTTGACCGTGACGGTGCCGCTGGTGGGCGCGTCCAGGCCGACGATCATGCGCATCGTGGTGGATTTCCCGGCGCCGTTCGGGCCCAGGAAGCCGGTGACCGTGCCGGGCTTGACGACGAAGTCCAGCCGGTCGACCGCCGTCTTCTCCCCGTACCGCTTGGTCAGTTGGTGTGCCTCGATCATCGGTTTCCCTCACGCTCACGTGCCGCTGCCCCCACTGGGCCTTCCCACCGGCAACGCTAGGAGGGCGGGGGTCCCGAAACCGTCGTACCGGGGGGTCATTGAGGGTGCGGGCGTAGTACCCCGGTACCACTGTGTGCATCGCGTTGTGTACGTTCCCACCCCGATCGCACACACGTCACGTCCACCAACTGCGGGAAATACAACCGACACACATATTTACAGCGCCTGTTACCTCTCTTACTGTGAACGTTCTCAGAACCAAACCCGCATGCGCATGTCAGTCGACCCAAGGAGGTCGGGTACCCCGTGAAAATCCCGGGCCGCATAGTGAAGGCCGCCTTGTTGCTGGCCGCAGTCGCCCTGCCGGCGGCGATGCTCACCCCCACGAACGCCGCCGCCGCGAACTCGCTCACCATGCTCGGCGCCGACGTCTCGTCCGCGCAGCGCGCGATCGACCTCGGCGCCAAGTACTACGACTCCAGCGGGACCGCCAAGGACCCGCTCGACATCCTGAAGGGCGCCGGCGTCAACTACGTCCGCCTGCGGATCTGGAACAACCCCGCCAGCGGCTACAACAACAAGGCGAAGGTGCTGGCGTACGCGAAGCAGGTGAAGGCCAAGGGCCTCAAGCTGCTGATCGACTTCCACTACTCGGACACCTGGGCCGACCCGGGCAAGCAGTACAAGCCGGCGGCCTGGTCGAGCCACGGCATCAGCGCGCTGCAGACCGACGTCTACAACTACACCTACGACGTCTGCAACAGCCTCAAGTCCCAGGGCACCACCCCGGACAGCGTGCAGATCGGCAACGAGATCAACGTCGGCATGCTGTGGGACGACGGCAAGGTCGTCAACAACGACTTCACCAACCTCGGTCTGCTGCTGAAGTCCGGCTACAACGCGACCAAGGCGTGCAACAGTTCCACCCAGGTGATCATCCACACCGCCGACGCGGACAGCGACTCCAACGCCCGCTGGTTCTACGACGGCATCAAGGCGCAGGGCGTCAACTGGGACATCACCGGGCTGAGTTACTACTGCATGTGGCACGGCACGCTGGCCAACATGGGCAGCGTCGTCTCGGACATGAAGTCGCGCTACGGCAAGGACGTCATCATCGCGGAGACGGCCTACCCGTTCACCACGTCGGACGCGGACAGTACGGCGAACTCCGTGACTTCGGGCTGCTCCGGCTATCCGCTCACCTGGGCGGGCCAGGGCGCGGAGTTCACGGCGGTGCAGAACACGGCCCGGAGCGCGGGGGCGATCGGCGTCTTCTACTGGGAGCCGACCTGGTACGCGGTCACCGGCAACGGCTGGGACCCGGCCAACATCGCGACCAGCGGGGACGGTTGGGACAACATGGCGATCTTCAACTGGACCGGCCAGGTGAACCCGAATGTGAAGTGGACACCGTAGGGCGGTGGTTCGGGCTCGATGCCTGAGGGGGCGGAGAACGGCGGCGGCCGTTCTCCGCCCCCTCAGTGCTGACTGCCCGTCAAGGCGCGGTATACGGCCGAGGACTTGGGGTTGGCCCCACAGCGCCACACGCCATGCGGGCAGTAGTCGCTGATGGTCTGGTAGAGCGGGTGCTGGGCAGCCATCCAGGTGAGCATGCCGCGCATGTAGGTGGGGTTGTCGCCGTTCTCGAACAGTCCCCACTCGGGGTAGGCGATGGGCTTGTGATGGGCACGGGCGAAGTCGGCCTGCGCCAACAGTCCGTAGGGCTCGGTCAGTTGTTGGGAGAAGGGCAGGCCTCGGGGGGCGTCGTACGCGTCCATGCCGATGACGTCGACGTGGTCGTCGCCCGGGTAGCAGTCGGTCCAGGGGATCGCGTCGTGGCCGCGGGTGGGGGTGAAGTCGAAGCGGAAGTGCTGCCCGGGGACGGATCGCATCGCGGTGACGATGCGTGTCCAGTAGCGCCTCCAGGAGGCGGGGTCGGGCGAGCAGCGGTGGGTGTAGGTGGTGCCGTTCATCTCCCAGCCGAGGACGATCTCGGTGTCGGGGGCGCCGAGTCGGACGAGACGGTCGGCGAGGGCACGGAAGTGGTCGTCGTAGCGTCCGTCCGCTCCGTCTCGCAGCTCGGTGCGGACCACGCCGTCGGGGAGGTGGTCCTCGTTGCGGTCCAGCATCGGCACGTTGAGGACGAGAAGCCGGTCCCCCTCCTTGCGACGCCAGTCCGCCCACAGGGCGAGGTCGTCGGAGGCCCCCTCGATGTCGCTCCAGTTGTCGCCGGGGAGATACGCGTGACCGACGAGGGGTTCGGGCCGACCGAGCCAGGCACCGAACTCCGCGACCCGGCGGACTGCGTCGGCGCCGTAGCCGACGTAGGCGCCGTAGGCCGTGGGCGGGCCGGATGCCTTCGCCGGGGCGGCTTGCGTGGGCGGCGACGGGGATTCGACACCGGGGACGCAGGCGGGCCCGGTCAGCAGGACCAGCGCGAGGGCGACGGTGAGCAGGGCCGACGGGGTGCGGCGCGTCCCGGACGGGGGCACTGGGCGGGGCTCCTTCTTCCGGGAGAGGTGCGTAGGGCGGGGGTGCAGGGGGTGTGGTGGGCCGGGCGGGTCTGGTGGGTGCAGGGGATGCGGGATGCGGGGGTTGCTCCGGCGCCCGAGCAACGTATCAGCGCGGGGCGGAAGATGAGGATGTAGCGCGCTATAGGGGACATGAGCGCCGGGCATGGCGGAGAATGCCGCCGCCGTCGGCCCGGTCCAACGAGCTTCGTCAGCTGCGCGGCCCTGGACCACGGAACCCGGACGGGCGCGCATCCGGGCGGCGCCGCCCCAAGGCTCGACCAGCCGTTCCGCTCACGCCCGGCGCGCGCCCACGCGAAAGGACTGCGCGCCGGCACGAAAGACGGCAGCCGTGTCCCTTGGAAGAGTCGGCTCCATGAGATCGGAACCGGTGCAGAACGTCGTGCTCGTGCACGGCGGGTTCGTGGACGGCTCCGGGTGGCGGGAGGTGTATCGGCTGCTGACGGGCGACGGGTTCCGGGTGAGCGTCGTGCGGAATCCGACCCGGTCCCTCGCGGGCGATGTCGCCGCGACCGAGCGGGTGTTGGACGCGCTGGACGGGCCGGCGATCCTCGTCGGGCACGCGTACGGCGGGGCCGTCATCACCGAGGCCGGTGATCACGACCGGGTCGCCGGGCTCGTCCACATCGCGGCGTTCGCGCCCGACAAGGGCGAGTCCGTCAGCACGTTGACCGCCGGCCCCGAGCCGGGCGCGCCGGTGCCGCCGATCCTGCCGCCGGTCGACGGGTTCCTGTTCCTGGACCGGGACAGGTTCCACGCGTCCTTCGCGGCCGATCTCCCTCTCGCCGAGGCCGAGTTCATGGCCGACGCGCAGGTGCCGTGGGGGCTCGACGCCCTCGGCGGCACAGGCCGAGCCGGTACCTGGTGGCCACCGACGACCGGATGATCCCGCCTCCCGTGCAGCGGGCGATGGCCCGGCGGGCCGGCAGCACGGTCACCGGGACCGACGCCGGTCACGCCGTGCACGTGTCCCGGCCGGACGCCGTGGCCGACCTCGTCCGGCAGGCCGCGGCCGACGCCGTCGACGGCGTCTGACACCCGCCGTACCCGACCTCTCCTCCCCCACACCTCAACTCCCCACCCCCGGAAGCCCGTTCACACACGCACGCGCCGCCGGGCCCGCACCGAAGGATCACCATGACCACCCCTGAAGTCCCCCAAGTCCAGACCGTCCGCGGCCCCGTGGCCGTGACCGACCTCGGTTCCGTCCTGATGCACGAGCACGTCTTCGTCGTCAGTGAGGAACTCCGCCAGAGCCTCCCGGAGACCTGGGACGAGCGGGAACGCATCGCCGACGCCGTCTCCCGGCTGAAGGCCCTCGCCGCGACCGGTGTCTCCACGCTCGTCGACCCGACCGTCATCGGGCTCGGCCGCAATGTGGCGCGCGTCGCCCTGGTGAACGAGCAGGTGGACCTCAACATCGTTGCGGCGACCGGCATTTACACCCTCGCCGACATCCCGGACTTCTACCGCTACCACGGACCGGGCACCCTGCTCGGCGGCCCCGAGGGCATGACCGACCTGTTCGTCCGCGAGCTCACCGAGGGCATCGCCGACACCGGCATCAGGGCCGCGTTCCTCAAGTGCGCGATCGAGGACGAGCTCACCCCGGGCGTGGAGCGGGTGATGCGCGCGGTGGCCCAGGCCCATCTGCGCACCGGCGCCCCGATCACCGTGCACACAAGTGCCGCCGCCCGTACGGGACTTGTCACGCAGGACATCCTGCGCAGTGAGGGCGTGGACCTCGGCGCGGTGGTGATCGGGCACAGTGGTGACACCGCCGACCTGGACTATCTGCATCAACTCATCGACAACGGCTCGTACGTCGGCATGGACCGCTTCGGTCTCGACGTCCTGCTCCCCGAGGACCAGCGGGTGGCGACCGTCGCGGCCCTCGCGCGGGAGGGGTTCGCCGAGCGGATGGTCCTGTCGCACGACGCGTCCTGCCACATCGACTGGTTCCCGCCGGGCGTACGGGAGCAGATCGCGCCGAACTGGCACCACACCCACCTGCACGACGAGGTCCTCCCGGCCCTGCGCGGCGCCGGTGTGACGGAGGATCAGCTCACCACCATGCTGGTCGACAACCCGCGCCGGTACTTCACACCGCTCGACTCCTAGGCGTTGCGCCGGGCTTCGCGCGGGGTCAGGCCGAACTCCGTGCGGAACGCGGTGGCGAAGGAGGCGTGACTGCCGAAGCCGCTGGCGTGGGCGATCTCGGCGATCGAGTACGTCGTCCAACTCCCGCTCGCCAGCCGGGTCCTGGCGACGTTCAGCCGTTCGCGGCGGATCAGGTCGCGGGAGGTGGTGCCCGCGGCCTGGAGCACCTGCTGGACGTAGCGCGCGGACCAGCCGAGCGCCCGCGCGATGCCGACGACGTCCAGGTCGCGGTCGCAGGCGTGGTCCCGGACGTAGCGCCGGATCGCGGCCTCGACCGTGGCCCGCTGTCCGGTGGGCGCCGAGTCGACGCCGCCCTCCGCGGCGAGGCAGACCAGGTCGAGGAGCCGGTCGCAGGCGAGGTCGAAGGTCGTCTCGGAGAGGTGCTCGCGCTCCTCGTGCAGGGTGGTGGTCAACTGCCGTATGACACGGCCGAGTCCGCGGTCGCCGCCGAGCAGATGCGGTCCCCCGGCCGCGAACGCGCTGCGCGCGGCGAGGTGGTGCCCGGACACGATCAGGGAGATGCTGCGCAGGTCGGCGCCGTGCGCGAAGGTCAGGGGCCGGTCGATGTCGCACAGCGCCATGACGCCGGGGCCGATCTCGCCGGCGGCCGCGCCCTGTTCCACCCGGGCGGATCCGGCGAGCGGGACGAGGAGTTCGTACGTGCCGCGGGGATCGGTGCGGATGTGCCGGGTGTCCCGGTCGACCACTTCCTCGCCGCCGGAGCACAGGGCGAGACTGTAGGTCTTCGACCGCTGCCACTCCAGGTGCCCGGTCCACGGGGCCCGGCGGTCCGGCACCTTGATGCGGCTCGCACCGTGCAGGCCGGTGAAGACCTCGTCCCAGGCGCTCACGGAGGAGACGGTCAGCGCTTGGCTCCAGGAAGACACACCTCATCCTATCCACCCGAATCCGACGATGCTCATGACAGCCGGGTGCGCCGTTCTCCCACTCCTGTGATCGGGTTCATGCCCCCGGGATCGAACTTTTGGACCGGTCCCGCATCATGTCCGTGTTGGCAGCACCCATCCGGAAGCGAGCTCCCCCCATGTCCGTGTCCCGTCGCTTTCTCGCCCCCGTGGTCCTCCCGGCCGACCCCGCCTGTTCCGTCCTGCGCGACGCCGTGGTCGACGTCGCGCAGGACGGCCGTATCGCCCATGTCGGTACGGTCGCCACCGCGCCCCCGCTCCCGGCCGGCGTCTCGGTCACCTCCCTGTCCGGCATCCTGGCTCCCGGCCTGGTCAACACCCACGCGCACTCCCCGATGACCCTCCTGCGGGGACTCGGCGGCGACCTCCCGCTGGCGTCCTGGCTCCAGGACGCCGTCTGGCCCGCCGAGGCCCGCATGACTCCCCGCGACGCGCACGCGGGCATGCTCCTGGGCTGCGTCGAGATGCTCCGCCACGGCGTGACGACCAGCGCCGAGATGTACGCGCACGCCGAGCAGGTGGCCGACGCGGCGCTCGAAGCCGGGAGCCGGGTCCTGATCGCGCCCGCCTACTTCGACCGGCCCGGCGACGACTGGCACACCGATCTCGCGGCCATCGGCAAGTGGATCGACACGGACGGTCTGCGCTTCGGGCCCGGTGAGCGCGTCGAGCTCTGCTACGGACCGCACTCCGCCTACACCCTGCCGCCCGAGGCGCTGCGGGCCACGGCGGAGGAGGCGGCACAGCGCGGCGCCCTGGTGCACATCCATGTCGCGGAGACCCTCGCCGAGGACGTCGCCCAGCGGGAGTCGCACGGTTCCGTGCCTCAACTGCTCAAGGAGACCGGGCTGTTGGACGGGCGGCTGCTCGCGGCCCACGCCGTGCACCTCTCCGACGACGACATCCGGCTGCTCGCGGAGTCCGGTGCGGGTGTCGCGCACTGCCCGGGCTCGAACGCCAAACTCGCCTCCGGCACGGCCCGCTTGCACGCCCTGCGTGCCGCGTCCGTCGCCGTCGGTCTCGGCACCGACGGGCCCGCGAGCAACGACGACCTCGACCTGTTCGAGGAGGCCCGTCTCGCGATGATGTTCTGCCGGCTCGCCACGTCCGACGCCATGGCCCTCACCGCCGCGGACGCCTTCCTGATGGCGACCTCGGCCGGCGCGGCGGCGCTGGGCCGGACCGACATCGGCGCCCTCCGCCCGGGAAACTGGGCGGACATGATCCATCTCTCCGTGGACGGGCCGCACTTCGCCGCGGGCCTCGACGCCGAGGACGGCCGTTTGCTCGCCAACCTGATGTGGGCGGCCGGTTCCCGCGCGGTCCAGGACGTGTGGGTCGCGGGCGAGCCCGTCGTCGTGGACGGCGAGACCGTGAAGGTGGACCGTGCAGCCGCCCAGCACGCCGCCGGGGAGGCGGCCGCCCGCATCGCCTGATCCGACCTCAGGCGTTCGGACCGTTCCTGTTCCCGCTCGACCTCTACGGGAGGCGTCATGGCATCGGCATCCCTCACCCCGCCGGTCCTCGTCGGACGATCGGCCGAACTGGCCGTCCTCGACGGGCACTTCGACGCCTCCCGGGTGCGGGGAGCCGCGCTGATGCTGACCGGGGAGCCCGGGGTGGGCAAGACCGCCCTGCTGGAGGCCGCGGCACCGCGCGCGTCGGAGGCGGGCTTCCGGGTGCTGCGGATCGCGGGCTGCCCGTTCCAACGGGGCGTCAGTTTCTCGGCGTTGAACCAGCTGCTGCAGCCGCTGGCCGAGGAGATCCCCGCCCTGCCCGCACGGCAGGCGGACACCCTCCAGGCGGTCCGCGGGCTGTCCGACGAGCAGCCGACGGAGCTCCTCGCCATCGCGAACGCCGCGCTCGCCCTGCTGGAACGGTCCACCGTCGAGACCGGTCCCCTCGCGCTGTTGGTCGACGACGTGGCCTGGGTGGACCGGCCCAGCGCCACGGTCCTGGGCACCCTCGCCCGCTCCCTGCACACCGGACCGATCGTCCTGCTCGGCGCCTCCCGGACCGGCGACGAGTCCTTCCTCGGCAACATCGGGATACCCGAGTACGAGGTCCGCCCCCTGGACGACGTCTCCGCGAACGAGCTGGTGGCCGAGCGGTTCCCCGCAATGGCGGCCAGGGTCCGCCGGCGGCTGGTCGCGGAGGCCCGGGGCAACCCCCTCGCCCTGCTCGAACTGCCCGTCCCCCTCAACGACTTGCAGCAGCGGGAGCAGGGCAGCCTGCCCGCCGTACTGCCGTTGACCGAGCGGCTCAAGGAGATCTTCTCCACCCGGGTCGCCGCACTGCCGGCCGCCACCCGGAAGCTGCTGCTGCTCGCCGTGCTGGACGCTTCGGGTGAACTGCACATCCTCCAGCGGGCGTCGGGCGGACCGGACGGTCTGGCCGGGCTGTCCCCCGCCGAGCGCGCCGGACTCGTCCAGGTCGACGCGGTCACCGGCAGGCTGGTGTTCCGGCATCCGCTGACCCGGTCCGCGGTACTGGACCTGTCGACCAGCGAGGAGCGCCGGTGGGCGCACGGGGCGCTCGCCGCGGAACTCCCCGAGGGTTCCGAGCACCGTGCCCGGCATCTCGCCGACGCGGCCGTGGGCCCCGACGACCAGGTGGCCGCCCTGCTGCACGAGGTGGCGTACAGCACCCTGCGCCGCGGTGACGCCGTCGGCGCCATCACCACCCTGCTGCGCGCCTCGGACCTGAGCACCACCGGCACGGCCAAGGCCCGCCGGCTGGCCGAGGCGGCCTGTCTGGGCGCCAACATCACCGGCGATCTGGGAAATGTGCGCGCCCTGCTGGGCAACGCCGGCCACGCCGACCCGTCCGGCGTCGTCTCCCTCGCCGCCGCCACCGCCGCGGCCAGTCAACTCCTCAACGGCGAGGGCGATGTGGACACCGCCCACCGACTCCTCATCGGCGCCATCGAGACCCATACGTGGCCCGAGGACACGGAGATGGTCGAGGACATCTTCCGCGAAGCCCTCAACACCCTTCTGCTGGTGTGCTTCTACGGCGGCCGGCCGGAATTGTGGCACTCCTTCGAGGACGTCGTGAAGCGCCGCCGTCCGCGCACGTCGGGCCGCCTGCTGCCGGTGATCCTGGGCACCTTCGGCGATCCCGCGTACGGCGCGCTGCCCGTCCTCGACCGGCTCGACCACCTCATCACCGGCCTGCACCAACAGACCGATCCCGTACGGGTCTTCGGCATCTCGCTCTCCTCCTCCTACATCGACCGCCTCCCGGGCTGCCGGGGCGCGCTGCGCCGGATCATCGACGACGGCCGCGACGGCGGGGCCGTGGCGTTGGCGATCCAGGCGCAGTTCCTGCTGGCCAACGACGCCTACGCGGGCGGCCAGTGGGACGAGCTGCTGGAGATCACCGACGAGGGTCTCGCCTGGTGCGAGACGTACGACTACCGCCTGACGGCCTCAACGGGCCACTTCCAGCGCGGACTTGTGGCCGCCGCGCGCGGCGACGGCGGCACCGCGCGCGAGACCGCGGACCGGCTCGTGTCCTGGGGCAACCCGCGCGGGCTGGGCGCGCTGCGGGTCTACGCCGCGCACATCCGGGCCCTGTCGGCGCTCGGCAGCGCGGACTTCGACGCCGCCCACCGGCTCCTGCGGGCCCTCGTCACCCCCGGCGAGGTGCCGCGGTTCATGCCCCACGCGCTGTGGCTCCTGCTGGACTTCGCGGAGGCCGCCGTGCACACCGACCACCACGAGGAGGCGGCCGCGCACGTGGCGGCGATCCGCGGGACCGACATCCCTTTGATCTCACCCCGGTTGGCGATGGTGACGGCTGCCGCCGAGGCGATGGCGAACCCGGACGTCATCGACCACGACCTGTTCGAGGCGGCCATCGCCACCCCCGGCGCCGAACGCTGGCCGTTCGACTGGGCGCGGATCTGCCTGGCCTACGGCGAGCGACTGCGCCGTGCCAAGGCGGGCGGCGCGGCCCGGGAACACCTGGACGCGGCGCTCGGCACGTTCGAGCGGCTCGGCGCCGCCCCGTGGAGCGCGCGGGCGGCCAACGAGCTGCGGGCCAGCGGGATTCCCGTGAAACCGCTGACGCCCGTCGAGTCCGAGGGCCCGGACCGGCACGCGCTGCTGACTCCGCAGGAGCGGGTGGCGGCCCAGCTGGCCGCGACCGGGCTGACGAACAAGCAGATCGCCGCTCAGCTGTTCCTGTCGCCGCGCACGGTGGCGGCCCATCTCCGCAGTGTCTTCCGGAAGTTGAACGTCACCTCACGGGGCGGCCTGCGCGACGCGCTGACCGGCCCCGTGCCGTGACGTCTCCCGGTCAGCTCGCGTCGGGTTCCGACTGCCAGGTCCAGTTGGGGCGTTCGTAGGCCACCTGGAAGCCGAGGCGGAGCATGTTGTGCAGCGAGCTGTTGTGGGTGCCGGGCTGCTCGGCGCCGGTCTCGGCGACGAGGACACGGCAGCCCAACTCCCGTGCCGTGCGCGCCCGGGCGGCGAGCAGAGCGGTCTGCCCGCCGCGACCCCGTGCGTGGGGCAGTACGGCGCCGGCGAACATCTGCGCCGTGTGGCCGCGGACGAGCATGGTGCCGGTGCCGACCAACTCCCCCCGCAGCCAGGCCCCGTAGGGATACCAGCCCGGCCGGGTCACGGTGGCGGCGCCCATCTCGGCGTAGTGCTCGACCGGTGTGCCGAAGGCGCGCATCATCACCGTGCCCCATTCCAGGGCGTGTTCGGTCTCCAGCGGGGTGACGCTGATGCCGTCGGGCTGCGTGTCGAGGGCGTCGGCGCGGGCGACGGCCTCCTCGGTCGTGCCGACGAGCTTGACCCAGGACGAGGACTGGACGATGCCCTCGCGGGCGCAGATCTCCGGCCAGTCCTCGGGGAGGAAGGCGGGCGCGATCTGGAAGGCGGCCTGCGGGGTGCCCGCCGCGCGGTAGAAGTCGCAGACCTCTTCGACGAGTCGGGCCGTGACGGGGGCGGTGACACCGAAGCCCAGGGCCTTGCTCCAGAAGCGGGTGCTGTCATTGCGCATCGACAGCACGACACCGCCGCCGATCCGGGTGGCGGTCATGCCCAGTGCGCTGCGGACGTTCTCGGGGGTCTCCGTCTGGAATCGGTAGAGGGCCTCCGCCTCGGACTGCTCGGCGACGGACGGCTGGACGACGGTCGTCATGGGTTTCTGTTTCCCTCTCGGGTTGTCCCGGCTTCCCTCGGGAAGCGACGCGGACAGCCCGCCTGTGAACAGGCGGGCTGAAGCGGGGAGTCGACATGCGGTCAGTGACCGGCGGCCTGCTTGATGAGGTCCGCCACCGCCGCGGGCTGGGAGACATAGACGGCGTGGCTGCCGGCGGCCTCGGCCACGGTCGAGCCGGCGCGCTCGGCCATCTGGTGCTGGACCGGCGGCGGGATCATGTGGTCCTCGGTGGCGACGAGGTACCAGCTGGGCTTGGTCCGCCAGGCCGGTTCGGTGATCGTTCCGCCCAGCGCGTCCAGGCCCCACGGAACCTGCGCGTCGGCGAGGAACGCGGCGTCCTCGGCCGGCAGATCGCCCGCGAAGGACGCGGCGAACTTGTCCCGGTCCAGGAAGAGGAAGCCGTCGACGGGCGGGAGGATCGGCGGCACGGGCGCGCCGGGCGCGGGATCGGCGACCAGCGTGCCGACGGACTCGTCCTTGTCCGGCGCGAAGGCCGCGATGTAGACGAGCGCGGCGACACCGTCGTGGCGGCCGGCCTCGGTGATCACGGCGCCGCCGTAGGAGTGGCCGACGAGGACGGCGGGGCCGTCGAGGGCGTCGAGGGCCCGCTGGGTGACGGCGACGTCGTCGACGAGGGACAGGGTCGGGTTCTGCACGACGCTGACGTTGAAGCCGTCCTGGGTGAGCAGGCGGTGCACCGACTGCCAGCCGGAACCGTCGACGAACCCGCCATGCACGAGAACGATGTTCTTCACGGCACTCATGCCGATGCTCCTTGTGTGTCGGAAACCCTGCGGACACGTCCAAACTAGGCCGGACCGTCCGCCGGGGCTTCGACCAAATGACCTAGTTGCCGGCAGAGGTACAGACGGGGCCGACGGGGGACTCGACGAACGCCGTCACCGCCTTCGCGAAGGCCTCGGGCTCCTCCAGGTGACCGAAGTGCCCGCTGTTCTCGAAGATCACCAACTCCGAACCGGGGATGAGCTCGTGGAGTTCCTCGGCCCAGCGCACCCCGCAGATGACGTCGTGGCGGCCGACGAGGACGAGGGCCGGCACGGTGAGCGAGCCGAGGTCGGCGCGGTCGTCGATGACGTCCGGGGTGAGGTCCTCGTCCAGCCCGGAGATGTAGGTGGCCGTCACCGCGGCGCGCGCGGGCCCGAACTCGTCCTCCCGGCCCCAGAAGTCGGCGAAGTACGCGGGGAAGATGCCCCGCGCCACGGCGGTCATCCGGTCGTCGTCGGAGATGGTGGGGATGCTCTGGAACGCCTCCACGACCTCGGGGAGCCCCGGGTTGTCGGCGTGCCGGGCGGCGAACTCCTGCACCTTGCGCATGGCCTCGGCGCCGTGCTCGGGACCGGTCACCGGGGCGCTGTCGTAGAGGATCACGCCGGCGATGCGGTCGGGGTGGTGCAGGGCGTGGTACTGGGCGACGAAACCGCCGTGCGAGTGTCCGAGGAGGTGGACCTCGGGGACGCCGAGGTGCTCGATCAGCGCCGCGAGGAAGCGGCTGTAGCGGGCCCGGGTGTAGCCGTGCGGGTGGGAGGGCAGCCGGTCGGAGGCGCCGGTGCCGATGGGCTCCGGGTAGACGACGGTGAGGTGCTCCTCCAGCGCGGGCATGCGCAGGTAGTCCCAGAAGATGCCCGGTCCGCCGGAGTGCGCGACGCAGACCGGTCCGGCGCCGTGGACGTGGTAGCTCTGCGTGACCCCGTCGATCTCGACGGTGTGGGTCCCGGTGGCGAGCGGGTCGGTCGAGGGGGTGGTGCTCATGGGATCTCCCTGTTCGGCATACGGCGATGACACGGACAGGACGCGGGAGGGACGACGAAGTTCGAAATGAACGATGTGACGCCGGTCACGCGAGGAGAGCCTGCGGAATGGGCACCGGCCGGGGATGGACGAGCCGCAGCCGGTGCACCCGCCCGGCGCCGTCCAGACTCATGAGCCACGCCACGGCGGGCGGGCAGTGGTCGGGGTCGTCGTCGGGATTGCTGATGTCCATCTCCCAGACGACGAGCGACCGCCCGGCCACGGCGTGCGCGAGATGCTGCCGTACGCCGGCCTCCAGGTCGCACTCCATCCCGCGCACCAACAGGCTTCTGCCGCCCACCGGTTGGTTCCCCCGGACCAGCGCGGCCTCGGGCGACCAGCGCTCGGTGAGCAGCTTCCCGAAGTGCCCGCTCTCGGCCGCGTGCAGCGTCTCGCGCGCCTCGATCCGGCTGGCCCGGGTGCGCCGTCCCACGTCCCCGTGCGGAGCGTCGGCCGTCGCGGCGAGGGCCAGCGCGAGCTTGGCCCGCCCCTGGCTGAGCCGGCTGCGGACCGTCCCGACGGGCACCCCACAGGCCTCGGCTATCTGCTCGTACGACGTGACGCCGACACTGAAATGCCGCAGCACGAGCGGCAACCGCAGCGCGGGCGACAACTCCTCGATGGCCTCCCAGATCCAGTCCCGCATGGCGTGCCGCTCCAGCCACCGCTCAGGACCGGATTCGGTGACGGGCACATGGAGATCGTCGAGCGGCCGAAAATCAACGACCCCTCGAAGCAACGACCGCGCGGCGTTCCGCACGATCATCCGCAACCAGGCCCCTACGGCCTCCGGGTCCCGCACATCCCCCACGCGCCGGAGCGCGGTCAGCGCCGCGTCCTGCACCACGTCGTCGACATCGGGCCCCGGCCCCAGCACACTCACGGCGACGGCCCGCATCCCGGCCCGGTGCCGTTCCAGCAGCAGCCCCAGGGAGGCGACGTCCCCGGCCTGCGCGGCCAGGGTGAGCGCCGCGTCCTCGATGCGCGTGATCTCACCCACGTTCCGGCTGCCCATGCTGCCCCTCTTCCGGCGCCACCGTCGTCCGTACGACCGTAATGGGCGCGCTCCGTGAGGTCACATCGCACGAACCCTTGTGCCGTACCCGGCCCACCTCGCCCTTTGTCTTGACATCAGGACGAACGGGTTCCACTGTGGCGGAGACAGTTTATGGACCGGTCCAAAGAAGGGCAGTCATGGTGACCTCTCTCGGTGTTGCCGTCGTGGGCTTCGGATGGATGGGGCGGGTCCATACACAGGCGTACGCCCGTGTCCCGCACCACTTTCCGCAGCTGGCCGTACGGCCGCAGCTCGTGACGGTCGCCGAGGACGTGCCCGGGCGGGCCGAGCAGGCCGCCGAGCAGTTCGGCTTCGCCTCCACCACCCGCGACTGGCGCGCGGTCGTCGACGACCCGCGCGTGCAGGCGGTGAGCATCACCGCGCCGAACTTCCTGCACCGCGAGATCGGCGTCGCGATGGCCGAGGCCGGCAAGCACATATGGATCGAGAAGCCGGTGGGCCTGTCCACGGCGGACGCCTCCGCCGTGTCCGACGCGGTCACCAAGGCCGGTGTCCAGGGCGCGGTCGGCTTCAACTACCGCAACGCGCCCGCCGTGGAGGCCGCCCGCGACCTGATCGCCTCCGGCGAGCTGGGCACGGTCACGCACATCCGCGTCCGCCTCTTCAGCGACTACGCGGCCCACCCGGACGGCGCCCTGACCTGGCGCTACGAACTGGAGCGCGGCGGTCACGGAGTCCTGGGCGACCTCGCCTCGCATGGCGCGGACCTGGCCCGGTACCTCCTCGGCGACATCACGTCCCTCGCCGCCGACACCGCGATCTTCCTGCCGCAGCGGGCCCGCCCCACCGGCGCGACCGCGGGCCACGCCCTGGCCACCGGCGGCGAGTTGGGCCCGGTGGAGAACGAGGACTACGTCAACTGCCTGCTGCGGTTCGCCTCCGGCGCCCGGGGTGTCCTGGAGGCCTGCCGGGTCTCGGTCGGCGAGCAGAACAACTACGGCTTCGAGGTGCACGGCACCAAGGGCGCGGTGTTCTGGGACTTCCGCCGGATGAACGAACTGGCCGTCAGCCGCGGCACGACCTACCAGGACCAGCCCGTCACCACGGTCTATGTCGGCCCGGGCGACGGCGAGTTCGGCGCGTTCCAGCCGGGCGCGGCGAACGCGATGGGCTACGACGACCTCAAGGTGATCGAGGCGTACCGCTTCCTGCGCTCCGTCGCCGAGGGCACGCCGTACGGCGCCACGCTCCCGGATGCCGTACGCAGCGCGGCAGTTGTGGACGCGATGGTGCGTTCCGTCGAGACCGGCGGCTGGGTGAGCCCGGCGTGAACGGCGCGCGCGTCGCCTGATCGGCGCGCCGCCGGGCGCCCGCGCGATCTCGCGCCCACCCGCCGGACTCGACTACCGTTCACGCTCGGGAGTCACTCGCCTACGCTGTGGTGACCGGTTGGCGGACGGGTATGGGGGCGGCATGGGATACGGCTTCGGACAGCGGCGGGGCGGTCAACTCCCCGTGGAGTTGACCAGCTTCGTCGGACGCACCGAGGAACTCGCGGTGCTCCAGGGCGAGTTGGCGCGGTCACGGCTGGTCACGCTGGTCGGTCCGGGCGGGGTCGGCAAGAGCCGTACGGCGCTGCGGGCGGCCCGGGCGGTCGCGGACCGGTTCGCCGACGGGGTGCGGCTGGTGGAGCTGTCGGCCCTGCACGACCCGGAGTTGGTGCCGCCGACCCTCGCGGGCGTCCTGGAACTGCCCGAGCAGTCCGGCATGACGCCGTTGGACGCCATCGTGGAACACCTGCGCGGGCGGCGGATGTTGATCGTCCTCGATACCTGCGAGCACCTGGTCGACGCGTGCGCGATGCTCTGCGACATCCTGCTGCGCGAGGCCCCGGGACTGAGCGTCCTCGCCACCAGCCGCCAGCCGCTCGACGTCCCCGGTGAGCGCTGTCTGCCGATCGCCCCGCTGACCCGTGCCGACGCCGTCGACCTGTTCGCGCAGCGCGCCGCCGCCGTCACCGGCTCACCCGCCCTCGACGGCGCCGACCGCGAGCACACCCTCGCCCTCGTCGACCGCCTCGACGGCATCCCCCTCGCGCTGGAACTCGCCGCCGTCCGCCTGCGGGCCGTCCCCCTCTCCGAACTCGTCGCCCGCCTGGACCGCCACTGCGAGGTCCTGACCGGCGGCCGCCGCACGGCACTCACCCGCCACCAGACCCTGCGCGCGGCCATCGAATGGTCCTACGACCTGTGCACACCGCCGGAACAACTCCTGTGGGCGCGGCTGTCGGTGTTCGCCGGTTCCTTCGACCTGTCCGCCGCCGAGCGGGTGTGCGCGGGCGACGACCCCGGTGGAGCGGTCCGACTCGACGGGGAGCAGGTCGTCGAGGCGCTGATCGGGCTGGTCGACAAGTCGGTCGTCCAGCGCATCGGCGAGGACGGCGGCCGCTACCGGCTCCTGGACACCATCCGCGAGTACGGCACCGCGCGCCTGGCCGACACGGACGACGCAGAGGCCGTACGACAACGGCACTTCGCCCACTACGAGGAACTCGTCGACCGCTTCTGGAACGGTCTGATGGGCCGGGGCCAGGTCCAACTGCACCGTGCCGTACGGGCGGAGATCGCCGACGTGCGGGCGGCCCTGGAGTACGGCTGCGCCACCGAGGGACGGGCGAGCGACGCGCTGTGGCTGGCGACACGGCTCGGGGCGTACTGGCGGGCGGCGGGGACGCTGTCCGAGGGCCGGTACTGGATCGACAAGGGGCTCGGGCTCGCCCCGCAGGACTCCGCGGTGCGGGCCTGGGGGCTGTTCATGACCGGCGTGTTCGGAGTCTGGACGGCCGATCTGGAGACGGCGTTGGACCGGTTCCCGCAGGCGCACGAGGTGGCCCGGCGCGTCGGCGAGAACCGCGTGGAGCTGTTCAGCGAGGGCTACTTGGGCGCCCTCACGCTGCTCGGCGGGGCCGTGGAGGAGGGGTCGGCGGCCCTCGAAGCGTTCCGCGGGCGGATGATCGCGGCGGACGACGCGCTGGGCATCGGCGTCGTCCACTACGAAGGGGCCCTGCTCTACGCCGCGTTGGGCTTCACGGACCGCGCGCTGGAGTGGTGCGAGACGGGCCTGGCGTATCTGGAGGGCCGGGGCGAACGCCAGTTGTACGGTTCCACGCTCTCCGTCCAGGGCGTCATCCTGTGGCTGGTCGGCCGGCCCGAGGAGAGCTCGACGGCGTTGCGCCGGGGGCTGGAGGCGGCGAGCGAGATCGGCGAGGTGCTGGTCGCCGCGCTCGCGTCGCTGGGCCTCGCGTGGCACGCGGCCGGGCAGAAGCGGTACGTCAGGGCCTGCTGGCTGATGGGGTACGCGGAGCACGCGCGACGGCTGGGCGGCGACCCGGTCGGCATGCTGCCCCGGCTGCTGGAGGAACAGGAGTCCCAACAGCGGGCGGTACGAACGGCGTTGGGCGACGAACAGTACGAGCGGTGGCGGGAGGCGGGGGCCCGGATGTCGGGCCGCGAGCTCCTGGACGCCGTACGCACGGACACGGACGAACCGCCCGGCATCCCCGCGGCCCGCCCCGCGCCCCCGGACCACCGCCCCGCCGATCCCCTCACCCGCCGCGAACGCGAGGTCGCCGCGCTCGTCACCCAGGGCCTGTCCAACCGCGAGATCGCCGAACGGCTCGTCATCTCCAAACGCACCGTGGACGCCCATGTCGAGCACATCCTCGCCAAGTTGGGCATCGCGTCCCGTACCGAGATCCTGGCCGCGGCCCAGCCCGAGGGCAGCACATCGGCGTAGGTATCCGGTACCTACGTACCCCCTCCCAGCCCCGCGCCGACGCCTACGTGCACCCATCTCGCCACCCATCTCCGGGAGTTCACACCCCCCGCACCCGCCCGGCACCCCAAGCTGGTCCTACCGCCAGGGGAACGGGAAGTGTCGGAGCCGGCAGTGTTGGTCAACCCCACGGCTGTCATGGCAAGGCGTCCGTCACCGCACCTCCCCTGGCGGTATGCGCGCAGGGCTGCCCCTGTCGGCGGGGGCAGCCCTCCTCAAAGGGCCGGGAGAATCAGCCGCGTTCGGCCCGCTGGTACATCGTCTTGGCCGTGGCACCGAGGATCTCGCCGTACATCTTGGTCGGCGTGAAGCCGTCAAGCCCGCTGTTGACCGAGACGAGGGTGCCCTGCCCGGTGGCCTCCTTGAAGTCGGCCAGCCACGGCCCGCCGCTGGAGCCGCCGGTCATGTCGCAGGGGATCATCTGCTGGCCGTTCTCCTTCTTCGCCGTGCCCACACAGCGCAGGACCTCCTCGCCGAGCTGCGGATGGGTGGCGGGGTAACCGAAGGAGGAGATGGTGCCCCCGACCGCCCGGTTGAACGCGACCGGCGTCCCGCCCACGACATCGGTGAGCCTACGACCGCTCCTGTCGGCGTCGACGACCAGCGCGGCCACGTCGTTCGTGCCCTCCTCGGCGAAGGCGCGCGGGGTCAGGACGGTACGCACCGCGAAGGCCCCGTACGGCTGCTTGCCCTTGCTGTAGGCCGGGACGAAGACCATCGACATGTTGGTGTTGTCGGGTGAGGCGGACCGCCGGACGCAGTGCCCCGCGGTCATCACCACGGACCGGTTGGCGCTCGTCACGGCGGTGGCCGTGCACCAGGTGTCGGCCCCCGCGGCGTTGACCATGAACATCCGCCCCACGGTCTTCAGCTGTGGACCGGCCCACGTCTTGGTCTTCGGCCCGGTCGGCCCGAGATCCACCGACTTTCCTACGGCCTTGATCCGGGCCGGGCTCCAGTAGGCGAGGGCGTCCTTGCGTTCCTGGGCGGTGAACGAGAAGGAGGACACCGGGTCGGGGGCGGCGGCCGTGGCCGAGACGGGGACGGCGAGCGAGAGGGCCGTACCGGCCACGGCGAGCGCCGTGACACGGCGACGGCTCAGGCGCCGGTCCGCCGGAGGGGAGCTGTCGAACATGGGGGATGTCTCCTCGACTCGTTCAAGCGGGTGAATTGGGTCCGGCTACGCGCAGTCCAAGAGAGGTGAATCCGGTGATTCGGGTTGCGTCGCCGAAGGCGCGGCCGTCTCGCGGAGGAAGGCAAGGAACTCCCCCACCGTGCAGCTCCAGAGCCGGCGTTCCACCGACGCGCTGTGCCGGCGGGCGAGTTCGCGGTCGTCGCCGTAGGCGAACCTGACGACGAGCGGGCCCTCGCACGCGCGGATCTCGATGGCGCTCGGCTGCACCTCGTCGGCGGACCGCAGGCCGACCGCGATGCCGATGATCTCCCAGGCCAGCACGCCCGCTCTCCTGAACGCGCCCTCGGACGAGGTGTGCCACACCACCTCGAAGTGCTCGTGCGCGGGCGCCCCGGGATCGGGCCGCCGGTCCACGCTGTTCGATGTACTGGGCACACCTACGTCCTTTCTGTGCGGCGGGGAACTCGCGCCACGGACTGCCTAGTTGAGGGCGTCCACGGGGTTCGTCAGCCAGTAGGTGGTGCGCAGCGAGCTGTCGATGTACACGCCCTTGGCGGGCAGCGCGACCTTGACGCCCGAGCCGACGAAGTCGAGCGCGCGGTTCTGGAAGATCACCGAGAGCGTCTTCGCGGTGTAGCCGTTGGTGCCGCTGCCGTCGGCGGCGGAGAGGAGGACGCCCGCATAGCCCGACTGTCCGGGGCTGAGGGTGGTGACCGCCTGCGGCTGCGTGTCCTCGTCGACCGGCGGGACGGACTGCGCGTCCGTGAACCGCAGGGCCGGATAGCCGTACAGGTAGCAGGTCTTGGAGCCGGTGTTCTTGACCGTCAGCAGCAGGTGGTTCAGCGGACGCGACACGGTCTGCGCGGTGACCCTGGTGTTGGCGCCGGTGCAGGTCACGGTGGTCGAGGTCGACCCCTTGGACCCGGTGGACCCCTTGGCGGTGGTGCTGCCGCTGCCCTGCTTCGAGACGGTCGCGGGCGAGTCCGTACGGGAGGCCGCGGTCTTGATGTCCTCGGCGGCCGCCTTGGGCGTCGCGGTCGAGGAGACGCCGTTGTCGGCGGCGACGTTCGGGGTGCTCTTGGCCCCCGTGTCCTGGCTCGTTCCACAGGCGGTCAGTGCGAGTGAGGCGGCCGCGGCGAAGGTCGCGGTGAGGAGTGCCGTACGGCTGCGGAAGACGGTGCTGGACATGATCGGGTTCCCCCTGAGTGCGGTGCTGGAAGGCGGGCCACCGGGTTTCGTGGTGGGTCTCGCCGCGAACAACCGCAGCTTGTGCGGCGATCCGTCCCAGCCGCCAGAACAGTCGGGGGAAACGGGAAGCTGGAACGCTCACACAGGGTTTGACCTGCGGGAACGTACCGTCCCTGGAACGCGTGGGTGGGACGGGCACCGGCCGTCGGAGCGATCCGGCCGGTGCCCGTGCCGCACGATCAGCAGTAGAGGTTGGCCCCGGTGCCGGTCCCGAGGATCGAGGTGAACCGCGTGTAGGCGTCCACGCGGCTCTGCACCTGTGCGGGGCTCTTGCCGTCGCACTCGATCGAGCCGTTGATGCTGCGGATGGTCTGGCCGAAGCCGGCGCCGTTGACCATCGCGTTGTGCGGGGTCATGGAACCGGGACCGCTCTGGGTGTTCCAGTACCAGAGCGCGGTCTTCCAGGCCACGGCCGAGTCGTTCTGCACCAGCCAGGGGTTGCCCAGCAGGTCGATGCCCAACGCGTCACCGGCGGCCTTGTAGTTGAAGTTCCAGCTGATCTGCAGCGGACCGCGCCCGTAGTAGGCGGCCTGACCGGCCGGGCAGCCGTACGACTGGCTCCAGTCGCAGTACGTCGGGTAGTTGGCGGTGTTCTGCTCGACGATGTACACCAACCCGCCCGTCTCATGGCTGACGTTGGCGAGGAAGGCGGCGGCCTCCTGCTTCTTCGTGGTGTCGCTGCCGGTGTTGGCGAAACCCGGGTAGGCGCTGAGGGCGGCGGTGAGACCGCTGTAGGTGTAGAAGGAGTTCCGGCTCGGGAACATCTGGTTGAACTGGGCTTCGCCGACGACGAAGTTGCCGACGGGCGTGCCGGAGCCGTCGCAGGCGTACGGCTCCCAGTACCAGGTGCTGATGACCGGGTCGTAGCCCGGGTTGTCGTGCTCGGCGATGTACGCCTTGCCGTCGGTGTAGCGGACGATCTGGCCGGTGACGTACGACTGGCCGGCCACCCAGTTCGGGTAGCTGGAACAGGAGGCGGCTGACGCGCCGGCGGCGGGGAGGACCACGGGCGTCAGGCTACCGAGGACGAGTGCGGTCAGTACTGCGGCGATGCGGCGTCTCGACACAGGGTTCAACTCCTCTGTGGAGCACGGCCGTACCCCGCCAAGGGCAGGGCGAAGCGGAGCCTTGGTGCGCACGGGCCGGTCGGACCGGTCACGGCGTGGGGGGGGCGGCCGTGGTGGGGGATGGTGTCCCTCACTGAACCGCATTGGTATGTACCAGTCAAGGGTATAGACCAGTCAACCCCGCGCCGGGGCGGCCGAGTTACGACCGGCCCGCGCCGCGTCGGCCTGTCTCACCTGCGCAGAGTCGTCACCTCCAGCGCCGGGTCACCGGCGATCTGGGCCTGAGTGAACCGCTCGGTCACCCACTGCTTGCGCGAGAAGAGGCGCGTCTGGTCCGAGAAGTGGGGCGAGGCCGGGTTCGCGGACTCGCCGTAGGTGAGGAGGGTGTGGGCGCGGGGGCCGTCGGGGGTCAGCTCGACGGTCATCAGGAAGCTGCTGCCGAAGGCGCCCGCGGTCGGGGTGCCGGTGCCCGCGTCGGGGCTCGCCTCGACGACGTCGAAACAGCCCACGTCGCAGCCGGGCAGCGGGATGCCGTCCCACTTCTGTACGGCGCCGAGTGCGACGTCGACCGGGAGGTCACGGGCCGCGAAGTCCTGGACGGCGTCGGCCAGGGCGTGTTGGACGCGTACGTCGTCGCCGTTGAATCCCCTTGGTGTGGTGAGGGGTTGGGCGGGATCGTAGGGGACGCGGCGCCAGGTGTCGGGTGGGCCCTGGTCGAAGAGGCGGCCGACGAAGGTGATCCAGAGTGCGGTGCCCCGGCTGGTGGCGTCGGCGCGGGTGTCCCAGCGGGCGAGAGCCGCGCACGCCTGCGACACGTCGACCTGCTTGCCGTCCGTGGCCGGCAGGCTCGGGTGGGCGCGGCACAGGGCGACGACGTCGTCCCGGCCCGTCTCGGCGGACAGGACGCGGTTGCCGAACATCGACGCGCGCAGCGTGCTCTCGGTGAAGCCCGGTGCGCCCAACCCGTCGGTGCCGTCCCGGCGTTGGGCGATCATGTCGAGTCCGAGCTGGGCCCGCTCATCGAGTCGAGGCTCGGTGTCGTACACGCCCGGGAGGCCGGTGACGGGCGCCTCCGGATTGACGTACTGGGGGCCGTTGTTGGAGTTGGCCACGTAGTCGGTACGGCTCAACCTGGGCTGGTGGGACGGTCCGTAGACGCCCGGCACGAGCGCGTCGGGGTCGCTGCCCCAGGCGCAGGCCGACGTGGAACCGTCCAGGGCGGTCGGTCCCTCGTCGTTCGGGAGGGTGCAGCGCTTGAGTTGGTCGTCGGTGAGGTGCGGGACGGCCGACGATTCGGTGAAGTAGGTGCTGCCGCTGGTGTCGGCCGCGAGGGTGTAGGTCCAGGGGATGCCCTGGAACGTGTCCTGGGCGGCGCGGAGTTGGCCGAGGTCGTGGGCCTTGGCCATGGCCAGCCAGGTGTTCATGGAGCGCAGATTGTCGGCGTTGGCGTCACGGAGGGCGTAGGCGGTCGTCGCGGTCCAGCCGGAGGACAGGACGGGCCCGAAGCGCGAGGAGTACAGGGTCCGCCGGACGGTCGACAGCCCGCCGTTCGCGTCTCGCACGGTGACCGGGACCGTACGGCGTTCCATCGGCACGGTCCTGCCGTCGACCACGTAGCTGGTCGGGTCGCCGGGCGCGAGCTTCAACGCGTAGACGGAGTCGTGCTGGGCGTCGCTCGCGGTGTGTGTCCAGGCGAGGGTGCTGTTGTGGCCGATCTCGACCAGCGGGGTGCCGTAGAGGCCCGCGCCGGAGACGTCCAGGGTGCCGGGGATCGTCAACTGCACTTGGTACAGGCGGAAGTAGCCGACGGCCCAGGGCAGATGCGGGTTGGCGAGGACCATGGCGTTGCCGGTGCGGGTGGCGTCGCGGCCGAGGGCCCAGCCGTTGCTGCCGAAGCCCGGGACGGTGGGCGTCGCGGTGGGCACGCGGGATGCGGTGCCGGTACTGGATGCGGCGGAGGTTGTCGGAGGCTTCGCGTCGCCGATGTCCGGGACCAACGGCACTGTCGAGGTCACCCTGTTGACGTCGTAGACGACGTTCCACAGGTCGAGCGCGGTGATCGGCCGCACCCAGGGCTTGCCCTTGCAGGTCGGGTCCGGGAGGTGGTCGACGCCGGTGTCGCGGAGGTAGCGGTTGTATCCGGCGGCGTATCCCTCGACCATCCGGCGCAGTTCCGCCGTCGGGCCCAACGGGGCTTTCTGTGCGAGCAGTCGGCGGACGGTGCCGGCGCGCCGCTGCCCGCTGTAGTACGTGTCGCTCGCGAGGTTGGTACCGTCCAGCTCGCCCTGGCCGGACTCGCCGTCGGGCCCGAAGAACCGGGACCGCTCCCCCCGCAACGTCACTACGTGGTCGGCGAGTTCGCACACGTTGTCCTGCGCGAAGGCGTATCCGTACCCGTATCCGAGCCCGTCGAAGTCCTGGGCCAGGATGTGCGGTACGCCGTACTCGGTCCGGCTGATCCGGACCGTGTGCCCGCCCTCGGCCACCGTCTCGCCGCCCTGCCCCGTCACGGCGGACGAGGACGCGGGCAGCGCGACGACAGTGGCCGAGGCCAGGCAGAGAGTGGCCGCGACGGCGGCCAACCTGCCTACCAAGGAACGTCTATGACGCTTTGTCAGTTCTCCGGGTTCTCCCATGGCCGCCACCTTGCAGGCAGGACCGAGGAGGCGTCATCGAGCCTCCGGCGGATATCCGGGCGGCCTGTCAGTCTGGAGATGTAGGCCCTGAGGCGCTGTCACTGCTTGTGGATCTGCCGCAGCGTGGCGATGGCCATGGCGAACTGGCCGGACGCGTTGGGGTGAGCGGCCGCGGTGTTCACGGCGGGGGTCAGCGACTCGACCCACCGCTCCTCGCGCGGTTGGCACATGTCGTGGCCCACCGTCGGCGTGTAGGTGTCCGCGTAGGACGCGTTGACTCCGTCGGCCGTCACCTGGCGGCGCAGCGCCGCGTTCGCCTGCTTCGTGGTGTCCCGCAGATAGGCGAAGTCGCCCTTGGCGAAGGGGACTTCGGCACAGCCGACGCCGTTGTCGGGGAAGAGCGCGGGGTAGCCGACGACGATCACCTTGGCGTGCGGACTGCGGCGCTTGATGTCGGCGAGCACGTCGTGGACGCGCTGCTCCATGGTGGCGACGCGGTCGGCCAGGACGTCCTTGCCGTCCGCCGTGAAGTACTGCTTGCAGGGGGTGCCCTCGCGGTCCGTCGCGGCGACGCGGGCACAGGTGGCGAGCACGCTGCTGAAGCCGACGTCGTTGCCGCCCAGGGTCAGGGTGACGAGTCTCGTGCGGGAAGTGAGCGCGTCGGCCTGAGGAGCCTTACTGCCTTGAGAATTCCAGTAGTTCTTCGTGGTGGCGCCGCTGCACGTGACGTCGTCGAAGGTGTGGTTCAGGCCCACCATCGAGGCGAACTTGGAGATGAGACCGGGGTAGCTGCCGGTCGTACGGTCGCACTCCTTGTCCTTCACTCCGGCCAGTCCGGCACCGGAGGCGTAGGAGTCGCCGAGCGCCACATAGGCGGGCCCGCCAGTAGGGGTGGCCGTCGTGCTGTGGGCCGTCGCGGTCGGCGCGGCCAGCGTGACGACGACGGCCGAGGCGGTCAGGACTCCGGCGGCGGCGCGGCGCGTCCGGGACTCGCTGCCCGGGGAACTGTTCGATCCGATCAATCCGAAAGGGGACACAACGCCTCTTCGTTCTCGGGGAAGGGGACAGGCGCCGGCCGGTGCCGCGGAAGAGCTGTCGCTCTCTCGATGTGATCGAGCCTAGGGTCGGGGCGAGGCTCCGTCCTCGCGCTACGGGACGACCGCCTCGTAGAACCAAAGTTGGAGAACGCCTCGGAGGCGATGGCCCTGATCACCTTGGATCTGCACCCCTACTTCCGCAGCGACCGCGACATCGACACGGCCCTGCGGCAGACCCTCTTCAAGGCCGCCGCGACCGGGGTCGACACCGTCCAGATCATCCCGGGCAAGGGGACCGGCCAGCTGAAGAAGCGGGTGCTGGCCGTGCTGGCGCAGAAGCACATCAAGAAGCTCTACGCCCGGGTGGAACAGGATCCGACCAACGCGGGCCGGATCCTGGTCCACCTCCGTTGACTCCCCCTGCCCACGCGCCGGAGCCGGACACCGTGCGGTGGACCGGTCCCGGTCAGAACGCCGACAGGCCGTTCGGGGTGCCGTTGCCGGTGGGGCCGTCGTAGCCCGGTACGGCGGTGCAGAGATAGTCGCCGTCGCAGGTGCCGTTCGCGCCCTCGGTCACGTCGTTGAGGCCGGCCGCCGGGGCGGCGTAGAGGCGGGACGCGTCCGGGAAGGTGCCGGGGTCGCCGGCGAGCGCGATCACTCCCGCCACGTACGGCGCCGAAGCGCTGGTGCCGCCCGCGATCGTCCAGCCGCCGCTGCCTCGCGGGGTGGAGGTGATGTAGACGGCGGGTCCGGTGTCGGGGTCGGCGACGACGGAGACGTCCGCGATGGTGCGGCCGGGGCAGTCGGTGTCCTGCTGCCAGGCCGGCTTGTCGACCCAGGCCGAACAGCCGCTGCCCGCCCCGGCCCAGGCGGTCTCCTGCCAGCCCCGGTCGGTGTCGGCACGGGTGAGCGAGGTGCCGCCCACCGCGACGACGCTGGAGTACGCGGCCGGGAAGGGCGGGACGGTGTAGCCGGAGTCGCCGCTGGAGGCGACCATCGCCACCCCGGGGTGGCTGTAGTGCTTCGCGTAGCCGACCGTGCCGTGCGCCTCGGTGCCGCCGTAGCTGTTGGACACCTCGGTGGCGCCCAGCGCGACGGAGGTGTCCACCGCGGCGGCCAGGTCGGACAGGACGGGGTCGTCCGCCTCGACGAGCAGGAGGCGGCACTGCGGACAGGCGGCCGAGGCCATCTCCAGGTCGAGCCCGGTCTCGGTGGCCCAGTTGCTGGTGGCACCGGACGCCGGCAACGGAGCGGTGTCGCCACGCTGGTTGACCTTGCGGAAGCAGCCGTTGTCCGTGGTGCACGCCGGCAGTCCGTAGGTCGCCCGGTACACGGCGAGGTCGGCCTCGGCGGTCGGGTCGTCGTAGGCGTCGACGAGGGCGATGGTCTGGTCCGCGCCGCCGGTCGACGGCAGGCCGTAGGCCGCGCGCAGGTCGTCCGGACCGTACCCGGCGGGCAGGGCCGTGTCGGCGGCGGTCGCACCGGTCCGGGACGTGGCCGCGGCGGCCGGTCCGCGTACGCCCAGTCCGCCGTGCACGTCCGTACGCAGGAGGGCGAAGCACCGGGCCTGTCCGGCGGGGGCGGCACCGCAGGCGGGTACGACGTGCGGCTGCCCGGTGACCGTGCCGACGGCGCGGGCGGTGCCTGCGGCGGGGAGCGCGAGGGCGACAAGGAGGGCGGGCACGGCGGCCCGGAGGGTGCGTATCAGGGGCGCGGTGCGTATCGGGCGGGCGCTCATCCGGGGATCGAACTCCTGGTCCTGTAGGGCCTGTTGGCGGGTGGCGGGGGTTGTCATGAGGTGGTCGCCGCGACGGTGTACGCGTGCGTGACGGTCTCGGTGAGCGCGTTGCCGTCGGCGTCCTCGGCGGTGACCCGGAGCGCGGGGCTGGTGCCGCGTGCGGAGTCCGGGTTGGTCCAGGAGGCCCGGTAGGTGCCGTCGGAACCGGTGAGGACGGCGTCCTGCCAGGTCTGGCCGCCGTCGAAGGAGACCTGTGCCGAGGCGGAGGTGATCGCCGCCCGGGAACCGGCCCCGCCGACGGTCACATGGCCGATGTCCAGCCCCATGGTCTGGGCGGTGCGGTGACTGGTGTTCAGGTCGTCGGCGGCGAGGTCGAAGCGCGCGGTGAGCATCGGCAGGACCGCGCAGGGCGTGGTCGCCGACTGTCCCTCGCAGGTGAACGGGTCCGGCAGCAGGGAGCCGGTGTCGCTCGCCGAGGGCAGTCCGAACGTCAACTCGGTGTGGAGGGTGGAGGATTGACTGAGGGTGGTGTCACCGGTGAAGTCCTGGTCGGCGATCAGGCGGTAGCGGGCGTCGGGCGCGGTCTGGCCGTCGACGTAGGCGGCGGTGTTGCCGGGCTCGTCGTCGATGAGCGTGCCGTCGCGGTACAACTGGGCGCCGGAGACGCGGGGTTGCTCGTCGTAGACGGTGGTGCCGCCGTTGTGGTCGGGCTCGGTGTCGGTCAGGGTGAGGAAGGCGAGCAGCGTGCCGTCCGCGATACAGGCGGAGCAGTCCGAGCCGCCGAACGGACCGCTCGTGTACTGACCGAGGCCCAGGCCGATCGGGCCGCGCGCCCAGTCCTGCGTGTAGGCGTGGCCCGCGACGAGGGTGCGGAAGCCCGAGTTGAAGCCGACGCTCGTGCCGGGGAAGGACTGCTGGATCCAGACACCGCCGTTGTCGGTGCTCAGGTAGTCGGTGACCCGGGCGGGCATGGTCTGCGGCACACCGGCCGAGATGGCGGCGGGGAGTCCGGGGGCGAGTTGGCCGCTGGTGAGGCGGCCGTCGGGAGAGGCCGCCGGGTCACGGACGAACCGCTGCCGCACGGTGGCGACTTGCTTGCCGGTGACGGTGATCCGCTGGTCGGCGGCCACCTCGTCGGAGAGCTGTCCGGCGAGGTCGTAGCGGTAGGGGTCGGTGGTGTCGGTGCCGTGGCCCGACCACTGGGTGAAGTAGGCGACCTTGCCGACGGTGGCGGCCGGTTGGGCGTTGACGTAGACCGGGGTGGAGTCGGTGGAGATCGCCGAGGCGGTGGGGGCCGCGCCGACCGAGCCGCCGGTGGCGTCGGTGCGCGCCCAGGTGGCGGCGGTGAAGTCGGCGGTGGCGGGGCGGGGTGTGCCGGCGGCGACCTGCGAGGTGGCCGTGCGGGCGTCGAGGTCCGTGCTCGCCGGGCCGGTCACGTCGAGGTCGGTGACGGTGACCAGGGACTGCGCGGTGACATTGCCCGAGGCGTCGAAGTCGACCATGGGCGCGGCCAGGCTGTAGTGACCGGACGGGACGGCCACCTTCTCGATGCCGTCGTCCACCGGGAGGACCGCGCTCATCATGGCCGCGTTGTCGGTGTCGGTCACCAGGACCTGCCCGGTGGCGGCGGCGCCGGACCGGTCCTCGGCGGTGATCCGGAGGATGTTGAGCTTGTACTTGGCGGCCGAGCCGCTCGCGTCCGGCGTGCTCGCGGCGGCCGTCGGACCGGGCTCGGCGACGGAGGTCACTCCCGCGAACAGCGCGGTGCTGCCCGGCCGGTGACCGGCCCGTACGTCGGCGGCGATCCGCTGCTTCAGCAGCCGCGCGAGCTTCCGGCCGGACGCGGCGGTGGCGTACCCGTGCGCGGACGAGCCACCGGTCGAGGTGAGTGTCAGCCCGGTGGGGGCGGTCCGTCGGGCGCCCTTGGCGTAGGACACGGTCACCGGGACGCGGTCGTCCGTCGCCGTGCTCCTGGCCGCCGCGGTCACGTCGAACAGGGACAGATCGAGCTGCCTGCCGACGTACGGCTGCGCCACGGCCGGGATCACATAGCGGTCGCCCGATCCGTCCTGGAACGACAGGAAGGAACCGTTGCCCGCGGCGGACGAGGCCGGGTGTACGGCGATGGTCTGCGGACCCGACTCGCTTGTGGTGACGGTGACTTGATCACCCGTCACCAACGTGACGGTCCGGGAGTCGGACGCTTTCACGGCCGCCTTCGCAACCGCCACCTTGCCCGGCGGGACCCCCTCGGCGGCGAGCGCCGGAGCGCCCAGCGTGGCCGTGGCGGTCACGAGGATGCCGAGGGCCAGGGCTCCGGCGGCGGACGACCTGGTGGAGAGCAGGGGTGTTCTCACGCATGGCTCCTTGGGTGGGTGGTGTCCGGCAGGGCGAAGGCCGCCGCTCCGCCGTCCCGGACGGCAACTGCGCTGAATCCAGGCCTCGTTGATGTACTCACGGCCGATCAGACTGGCCGGGTCATGTGATCGCGAACGGCCGGGAAGACGACCGGACCGCAACAGCTCCCACTATGTGATCATCGCGTAACAGCCGTGCGGCGAACGGGTGTTGGGCGTCAATACTGTGCGCATGCCACGTGTCCTCCTGATCGAAGACGATCCCGCCGTCCGCGAAGGCGCCCTGCTCGCCCTGCGCCGCCAGGGCCACGACGTCGCGGCGGCCGGGACCGGGGAGGAGGGGCTGGACCGGTTCCGGTCGTTCCGGCCGGAGGTCGTGGTGCTCGATCTGATGCTGCCCGGGATGAGCGGGCTGGAGGTGTGCCGCCGTATCCGCATGGACAGCCAGGTGCCGATCATCATGGTGACCGCCATGGGCGACGACATCGATGTCGTGGTCGGACTGGAGACCGGGGCGGACGACTATGTGGTCAAACCCGTCCGGGCCCGGGTCCTGGAGGCCCGGATCCGGGCCGTACTGCGCCGCGTCGAGCAGGGACCGTTCCCCGACGGCACCGTCGCCGCGCCCGAGACGTACGGCGAGCTCCGCATCGACCGCGCGGCCCTCACCGTCACCTGCGGGGGTGCCGCCGTCGCGCTGGCCCCGTCGGAGCTACGGCTGCTGCTGACGCTGTCCGCCTCCCCCGGCCAGGTGTTCAGCCGGCAGCAACTCCTGGAGGCCGTGTGGGAGCACAACTACCACGGCGACGCCCGGCTGGTGGACGCCTGCGTCAAGCGGCTGCGGACGAAGTTGGGCGAGCCCTCGCGGCAGCCGCGCTACATCCAGACCGTCCGGGGCTTCGGCTACCGGTTCAGCAGTTCCCGGTGACGGCGCCGAAGCAGCGGCCGCCGGTGACGACACCACCGTCCCCGCCCCGCCGACGGCTGCTCCGCTTCCCGGTGCTGCGCGGGCTGCGCGTGCGGCTGATGGTGGCGTTCGGTCTGGTGGCCGTCGTCGCCACGCTGTCCACCGGGGCGCTGACGTTCCGGGAGGCGCGCACCGGCATCCTCCAGCAGAGCCAGGACTCCGTCATCCGCCTGCTGCGCGACCGGGCCGGCACCCTCGCGCCCGGCCTGACCGTCCCGCCCGACTCCGAGGACCTGACGTCGTTCGCGACCCGGGTCGCCCAGGCCGATCCGTCGAGGAAATGGCGGGTGTTGGTCACCTACCACGGCCTGAGCGCCACCTCGGTACCGCACGACCCGTTCGCCGAACTGACGCCCGCGCTGCGCACGACGGCGACCACCGAGACGCCGACCGTCTTCCAGCGGGTGACACACGCCGGCCACTCCTCCCTGGTCGTCGGCATGCCCGTCATGCTCGCCTCCCCGAACGGGGAACGCAGGGCCTCCGGACTCACGGTCTTCCTGACGGTCCCTCAGACCGACGAGGAGTCCTACGTCCAGGCCCTGGTCGCCGCCGTGGAACGCGCCACCGTGCCCGCCGTGCTCCTGGCCGTGCTGCTCGCGCTGCTGGCCGCCCGGGGCGTGCTGCGTCCGGTACGGAAGCTGCGGCACGCCACCCGGCGCATCGCCGAGGGCCGGTTCGACACCCGTCTCGCCGTGCACGGTTCGGACGAACTCGCCGATCTGTCCCACACGTTCAACGAGACCGCCGCCGCTCTGGAGGGTTCCATCGCCGAACTGCGCCGCATGGAGGCCAAGGCCCGGCGCTTCGCCGCGGACGTCTCCCACGAACTGCGCACCCCGCTGGCGGCCATGTCCGTGGTCACCGACATCCTCGACGAGGACGCCGCGGGGCTCGACCCGGACACCGCCCACGCGGTCCGGCTGATCAGCGAGGAGACCGCCCATCTGGCCCGGCTGGTGGAGGACTTGATGGAGATCTCCCGCTTCGACGCGGGCGCCGCCGCCCTGCACCTGGACGAGATCGACCTCGCGGAGTCGGTCCGGCGCACCCTCTCGTCCCGGGCCTGGCAGGACACCGTGACCACACAACTGCCACCACCCGGGGCCCTACGAGGACGCGTCGACCCGCGCCGCCTCGACGTGATCGTCGCCAACCTGGTCGGGAACGCGCTGCGGCACGGGGCGCCGCCGGTCCGGCTCTCGCTGTACGGACACCAACGGCCCGTACCGGGCGGTGCGCGAGGGTGGGCGGTGATCGAGGTGCTGGACAGCGGGCCCGGAATCCCCGAGAGCGTCCTGCCTCACATTTTCGACCGCTTCTACAAGTCCGACACCGCCCGCACCCGGACGGAGGGCAGCGGCCTGGGCCTCGCCATCACCGCCGAGAACGTGCACCTCCACGGCGGCACGATCCGCGCGGCCAACCATCCGGTCGGCGGCGCCCTCATCACCGTGGAACTCCCGCTGTCACAGCCGGATTTGGAGGCCTGGTCATGAGGTCGGTCAGGAGCAGGAGGGGCACGCGGTCGGGCGCGAGGTCGGGGATGCTGGTCGGCGCGGCACTGTTGCTGTCCGGCTGCGGCATCCCCGCGACCGGTGTCGTCCAGGCCGGTGACCCGGCCACGGGCGTCCGGCCCACCGCGGTGCTCTACTTCATCGCCGACGACCAACTCGTCCCCGTGTACCGGGAGGTGACCGAACCGATCCACGTGGTCAGGGCCGTGGAACTGCTCATCGGCGGACCGGATGCGCTGGACCGGCAGCGTGGCCTGACGACCGCGTTCACCCGCATGTCCACCCCGGCGATCACCGCGGACGGTGCCCGGGTGTCGGTTCAACTCTCCCCGCACACCGACCCGTTGGTGCCGATCGCCGCCCGGCAGCTGATCTGCACGGTCGCCGAGGCCCGCCTCGCGGACGCCCCCGACACCGTGCGGACCGGAGTGACCGTGATCGTGACCGGACTCAACGGCTGGCGCGCGCAGGGCACCAGCCACGACTGCTCCGTCCAAGCCACGCAGGGGGCCGCTTCCCGGGCGTGAACCCGCGAAGCGGCCCTTTGCGTTCCCTCGGTTCCGCCTACTGACCGAAGCCGTAGGAGAAGAGGTGGCCGGTGCCGGTCGAGCCCGTCACCGGCAGGGTGATCGACGCGACCTGTTTGGACGGGTCCAACGAGACCTTCGCGGCGAAGACATAGGTCTTCACGGTGTCCCGGCCTCCGCTCCCGGTGTTCCGGTAGGCCGTCGCGGCGGCCGTCGTGTCACCCGGAAGCGGCTTGCTCGCACCGCCGTTGAGGGTCCAGTCCGGGAAGGCGACCGTCCCCTGCGAGGTGGTGCCGTCGGTGTAGGTGACGGTCACCGCACCGGAGACCCCACTGCCGTCGGTCGGCGCGTTGGTCGCCGTGCCCAGCAGTCCCAGCGACGCACCCGACGTTCCGGCCGGCATCGAGATGGTCTGGCCGGCCATCTCCAGGTTGTCCAGCTGACCCGACGTCACCGTCGGCCAGGTGTAGTTGATCCCGTCGACCGTGAGCGGCGAACCGCTCGTGACACCCGCCGCCGCGAGCGCGTTCTGCGAGAAGGCCCAACCCCCGCCGTCGAAACCGCCGGAGAAGGTGGCGCCGTCGGGATAGATCCCCTCGTTCGTGTTGTACGGCCAGAGCGCACCGGCCTTGGCCACCGCCACCCGGAGGGTCGCCCCGGGCAGTGCCGCACCGGTGCTGTGGTCGGTGAGCACGAAGGTGACCGGGAACAGCCCTTCGTCCGCGCCCGCCGTCACCTTGACCTTCGCCTCGGCGCTCCCCGAAGCGGGCACCGTGAGCGAGCCGGACGCCGTGTCCAGGGTGACCCCGGAGGGAGCCGTCGCCTTCCAGTCGACGGTGACGGCCGCGCTGCCGAGGTTGGTCAGGTCGAGCGTGCCGTCACCGGCCGAACCCGGCTGCAGCACAAGGCCGTTGGCGGGACCGGTCGCGGCCAGCACCCGGCCGCCGCCCGTGGTGTCCGACGGCGGAGCGGCCGAAGGGCCGGACGCCCAGGCCGTGTTGGGCTGCGTGCCGAGCGTGAAGTCGAGGGTGCTCGCGCCCTGGAACTTCTGGTACGACAGCCAAGAGGCGTTCCACGCCTGCCCCTTGACGGCGAGCGACTGCACGTAGGGCGCGTCGGGCGCGGCCTGCGGCGCGTTGATCCGCACCGTCTTTCCGTTGCCGAAGGTCACCTTGGCCTCCGGGAACGCCGGGCTGCCGAGCGCGAGCGTGTCCGTGCCCGGGGTCTCCGGGTACATGCCGAGTTCGGACCAGACGTACCAGGAACTCATCGCGCCGAGGTCGTCGTTGCCGAACGAGCCGACCGGGGCGTTGAAGTACAGCTTCTGCTGCGCCTGGCGCACAGCCGCCTGCGTCTTCCAGGGCTGACCGGTGTAGTCGTACTCCCAAGGGATCTCGACACTGGGCTCGTTGCTCAGGTCGGCGTCGGTGTTGCCGGGGTTCGTGATGTCGTCCAACAGGCTGTCCAGGTAGGACGAGTACGCCGCGTCACCGCCGCGCGCCTGGATGAGCTGTCGCAGGTTGAACGGGACCATCGGCGTGTACTGGGCGGAGGTGCCCTCCACGAACCCGCTGGAGGTGCCGGGGGTGAAACCGCCCGCGAACTGGCCGTCCTTGTTCTTGGCCTGCATGTAACCGGTCTGCGGGTTGAAGACGTTCATCCAGTCCTGGGCGCGGGTGGCGAACTTCTCGTAAACGGCCGTCTTGCCAAGCAACTTGGCGAAGGAGGCGATGGCGTAGTCGGCGGAGTCGTACTCCAGTTGCGTGGAGACCGGGCCGTAGAAGTTGCAGCAGTTGTAGTCGTTCTCGTCGAGCGGGAGGTAGCCCTTCGCGTCCCGGACCGACTCGCCGGGGCGGTCGTTGTTCGGGACGGTGGCCTCGTGTTGCAGAGCCTCGAGGGCCTTGGCGGTGTCGAAGCCGGTCGCGCCGAAGGCGTACGCGTCGGCGATGATGCCGGCGGCCGGGTCGCCGACCATGACGTAGCTCTCGCCGTTGTTCGAGGCCCACTTGGGCAACAGGCCTGTCTGGTCGTAGCCGTTGAGCATCGAGGTGACGACGTCGGAGGCGACCGCGGGTTCGGCCATCGCCATCAGCTGGGTCTGGGAGCGATAGGTGTCCCAGCCCGAGTAGTTGGCGTACTGGGCCTTCTGACCCTTCGCCAGTTTGTGGACCTGGTTGTCCATGCCCATGTACTGGCCGTCGTCGTCCGAGAAGACGTTGGGGTGCAGCAGCGCGTGGTAGAGCGCGGTGTAGAACTGCGTCTGCTGGTCGGCGGATCCACCGCCCACCTGGATCTTGTTCAGCACGGTGTTCCAGGCGTCGTGGTTGGCCCGTTCCACGGCGCCGATGTTCCAGTTCTTGATCTCGGTGGCGAGGTTGTTCGCCGCGGCCGTGTCGCTCGTGTACGAGACGCCGACCTTCGCGCTCACCGTGGGGTTCGCGGTGGTGTCGAAGGTGAGGTACATGCCGTTGGCGCCGGTGGTGGGCGGCTGGGCGGCCTTGGCTTTCGCACCGGTCCCGTGGATCGTGGGGGCGGGCTTGGCCGGGACAGTGAAGTGCTTCTCCTTCAGCGGCGCGGACTTGGTTGCCTGCGGGGCGAGTTGGGCCTTGCCGGCCTTCAGCGACGTCGCGTCGGGAGTGATCGTGCTGCCGACCCAGGTGCCGCTCGCGGTGAACGGCTGGTCGAACTTGATGTCGAAGTGCAGCGTGTACCGGTTGCTCGCGCCGCAGAAGTGCCCGCTGTCGACCGCCCCGCTGATCTCCTTGTCGCTGATCACCTGGACGCGGGTCCCGTCCACCTGGGTCGCGCCGCCGCTCAACTTGAAGAGCAGGTTGGCCTGTTGACCCGTCGGGAAGGTGAAGGTGCCGAGCCCGGCGCGGGTGGTGTCGGTCAGCTCGGTCTTGACGCCGTTCGCGTCGGTGACCTGGTAACTCCCGATACCGGCCTGCTCGTTGGCGTGCCCGAACCCGACGGACGTACTCCCGAGGTCGCCCGACAGCGCGCCGGTCACCGGCAGGATCGGCAGGTCGCCCGCGACGGGACAACCGGGTCCCGAGATGTGGGTGAGGCTGAAGCCGGAGAGCTTGCTGTCCTGGTACTCGTAGCCGCCGCCGTCGGGGCGGTTGGGCGTGGTGTCGGGCCCCCACTGCACCATGCCGGCCGGCATGTCGGGGCCGGGGAAGGTGTCCACCGCTCCGGAGGTGCCGATGAGCGGGTTGACGAGGGACGCGGGGTCCGTCACGAGCGCCGGTGTCGCGGTGTTCGCGGCCTGGGCGGCGCTGCCGATCGCCGTGAGCGGAAGGGCGGTCAGGCCCAACACGCAGACCACGGCGAGGCGTTGACGGAATCTGGTGCGGTCACGTGGCACGGCTGAACGTCGGGGTCTCACCATCGGTCGCCTCCGCAGCGGTTCGTGCTTCGCAGATCAGGTGGCGGCGTACCGGAGGACACCGGAACGCCGGCGACAGGCAACAGTCCCTGGTCGCTCCCACGGCCTGACAACGTTGCCAATGCACGAGGGTCGAGTGAAACGCGTGCGCTGATGGTGTGTCAACGAGGCGAGCGGGGGTTTCTGGGGGCGGAGTTCTCGAACGGACGGGGCCGGGGGCCACGGGTGCGCGGGGTACGCGTGACGCCGACGGCCCGAGCGCAGGGGGCCGCGGCCGGGACCGGCGAGGAGTCCCGCGCCCCGGCGAACCCGCCGAACCCGGCTGGTCCGACGGGTGGAGCGACCCCGACGGCCACGAACCCGGTCGGCGCTCCGGCGCGGGCGCGAACCGTCGAGGACGCACCCCCCGCACCACCCTCGCGCGAGGCCACCCAGGACCCGAGCCGACCGAGCAGCCCCAGCCGAACCCCCGGAGTCTTTGCGGGAGTTTTAGCTCCAGAAGAGGGCGCCTTTCACGCCCCGCCGACGAGCGCACACCACGGACGCACCCCCGAGTCGGACATGGACACACGAGCACTACGGCCGTTCCCCTAAAGGGAGTTGACGCGGCCCACCCCGACCGGACCAAGTTGGTCTAGTCCTCTTGACGGAGACCTCCGCGAGCTGTTTGGTATGTACCAATATCCTGCACACGCCCCTCCGCTCCACCCCTCCACCACCCCGCCCCCGACGGGCAACCCGGCACCCCCGAAAGGGGAACTGTCATGCGCCTGGCAAGATTCGCGGCCTCCGTCTCCGCCCTCGCGCTCTCGGTCACCGGCGTCACCATCGCCCTGGCCCCCACGAGCAGCGCCGCGGGCACCAGCGTCTACTCCGTGGCCCCCTACGTGGACATGTCGAACAGTCAGGAAGGACTGCTCGACACCGCCATCACCGGACACAAGCTCAAGGCCTACACCGCCGCCTTCGTCCTCGGCGTGGGCTGCAACCAGATCTGGGGCGACACGCTCCCGATCGGCAACGACTCCTACACCGACCCCCTGATCACCAAGGCCAAGTCCGAAGGCGCGTCGGTCATCGTCTCCTCCGGCGGCGCCAGCGGCGAACCGCTCGCCTGGACCTGCTCGACCCAGAGCAGCATCGACGCCGGCTACCAGGCCATCATCAACGACTACGGCGTCACCCAGCTCGACTTCGACATCGAGGGCGCCGCCATCGCGGACACCGCGGCCGCGGCCCGCCAGATGCAGGCGATGAAGGACCTCAAGGCGGCCAACCCCAGCCTGCAGTTCTCGATGACCCTGCCGGTGCTGACGAGCGGGCTCACGGGCGACGGCGTCAACATCCTCAAGGCCGCCAAGAACGCGGGCATCAAGATCGACGTGGTCAACATCATGGCCATGGACTACTACGCCGGCACCGGCACCGAGATGGGCCAGGGCGCGGTCTCCGCGGCGAAGGCCACGCTGGCGCAGATGCAGTCCGTCGACTCCGGCTACACCTACGCCAACCTCGGCATCACGCCGATGATCGGCAAGAACGACGACGGTTCCACCTTCACGCTGGCGGACGCCCAGACGGTGGAGAGCTTCGCCGCGCAGAACAGCGTCGGACGGCTGGCGTTCTGGGCCATCACCCGCGACCAGGCGTGCAGCGGAAGCGCCAACTCCCTTCCCACCTGCAGTGAGATCAGCCAGAACAGCCTCGCGTTCACCGACGCGTTCGTCCCCTACGAAGGCAGTTCGGGCGGCGGCGGAGGCACCACCAGCGACTTCTCCCTTGCCCTGTCACCGAGTTCGGCCTCGGTCACCCAGGGCGGTTCGGCAACTACGGCTGTCTCTACGGCCGTTACGTCCGGCAGCGCCGAGTCCGTCAGCCTCGCCGCGTCCGGCGCACCTTCGGGCGTCAGTGTCTCGTTCAGCCCCAACTCCGTGACGTCCGGCGGCAGTTCGACGCTGACGACGACGGTCGGCTCGTCCGTGGCCGCGGGCACGTATCCGATCACCGTCACCGGTACGGCGGCGACCGGCAGCCACAGCGCGACGTACACGCTCACGGTCACGACGACCGGCGGCGGAGGTGGCGGGGGCGGTTCACTGACCAACTCCGGCTTCGAAACCGGCAGTCTGAGCCCCTGGACCTGCACGGGCGGCAGCGCGGTGGTCTCCACCCCGGTCCACAGCGGCAGCCACAGTCTCCAGGTCACGCCGAGTGCCAGCAGCACCGGCGAGTGCGACCAGAACGTCACCCTGTCCCCCAACACGAGCTACACGCTGACCTCTTGGGTGCAGGGGCCGTACGCCTATATCGGAGTGAGCGGCGGCGCCTCCGCGAGCACCTGGTCGAACAGCACGGCTTGGAACCAGCTCAAGGTCACCTTCACCACCGGCAGCAGCGGAGCGGTCACGGTCTTCGTCCACGGCTGGTACGGCCAATCGGCCGTCACCGCTGACGACTTCACCCTCGGCTGAGGACAAGGCAGGACGTCCGCCGACACAACAGCGCACCCGTTCTCCGGTCGAAAGCCGGCGAACGGGTGTGCGTGCTTTCGCACGGTACCGGCTCCCTGTCCGACATCAGCATTTACCCTGAGGCGGGGTCACGTAACTGCTGCTGACGCAAGGCTCCGGCAGCCGACAAGGGGTGGCAAGTGACAACGGATGTCCGTGGACCGGCATGGGCACTCGAAGGACTGGGCGTACGGTCCGGGCGGTACCCCTTGGCGGTGGAAGGCCCGGTCATGCGGGCGGTGGACCGGTTGGTCCCCGGGGTGTCCACGGTGACCCGGTACGTCCGCTACCACTCGATGTACGCGGCGATCGCGGCGCATGCCGAGCGGAACGCATTGGATGTCACCGCGTGCCGCCAACTGGTCCGCCGTTGCGAGGTGTTGCTGGCAGCGCTCCAGCCGCACCAGGCGGAGACCCAGGCGACCTGGTCCGCTCACGGGGTCGACCGGATACGGCGTTTCCACGCGGAGGACCTGGACCTCGCGCGCGCTGCCGACGAGGAGCAGCTCAACCAGTCGTACTCGCCCCGCCGTTGGGGGTTCTGGGATCAGTACGGCGGACCCGCGACGGTGCTCGGCACGGTGGACGTCCGGGAGGGAGCGCTCAGGCCCGGGCGGCACGCGTGTCCTGCCGCCGTCACGGATCTCTTCGCCCCGCTGCTGTCTCTCGCCTCGCGCGACGTCGTGTCCCTCGCGGCCCTGGAAACGGCGGAGCAAGCGGCCCTCGGTGTCCCCTGTCCGGCCGAACAGGCTTGGCTGACACAGGTGTTGACCGCCACCGACGCCGGTGGCGCCCATGTGCCGGAGGACTGGGAGGCGTCCGACCGCACCCGGCGCGCGACCCTCCGTACCCTCGCCCGGGCGATCGAACTCCACGGCCCCGACGGCCACGGATATCAGGAGACGCTGCGCTCCGCCGTGGCCTTCGGCGAGGAGCTGACCACGGATCCGGTCCTGACGGCGATCCCGGAGACGGCGGGTTGGCGGGGAACGCTGCTGCGTCACTATTCCGTCGGCGCCTGGCGTCGGCTGTGGGCCGCGCTGGTCGCCACGATCGGGTCCAAGGGCGGCGAGGCCGACCGCACGGCCGAGGAACTGCGCGACTGGCTCGCACAGCAGTCCCCGGAGGGGGATGTGCGGGCGCTGCTCGACGATCTGCCCCCGCTCAAGAACGCGACCGGCCAGGTGCTGCCGGCCGAACGGGAGCTCCTGGCGCCGGGCGGTGACGACCCGATGACGCAGGTGCGCCTGCTGATCGTGGGTGCGCTGCGGTCGCGGGAGGGGCATCTGTCCGACGACGTACGTGCCGTCTTCCTGGGCCGGCAACGGCGTTCGGCCGAGTTCCTCGACCCGACGTGGATCGACGGGCTCGTCAACGACTACCTGGACCGGCCGGTGCGCGATCTGGCGGCCCGGCTGGTCGACGACATGCTGGCCCAGTCCCGCCGAGTCGCCCTCGCGAAGCTGCGCACCGACCCGGCGACGGGCGGCCTGAAGATCTTCTCCCGACTGCATCTTCGCAACGAGCGGTACTTCAAGACGGGTGACGAAGGAGACTCCGACATCGGCACACGCATTCCTCAACTGGGCGTCCTGGCAGAGCAGTTGGGGCTCTTCGCCGTACGGGACGACTGTCACACCGTCACGGCGGACGGTCGGCGGATCCTGGAGACGGCACGGTGAGCGCGGTGCAGCACACCCGGTTCGCGTCCCCCGTCACGCTGTTGCGCGAATGGGCCGAACGCGGCGACCGGCAGGCACTGCACGAAGCGCTCTTCGTGGGATTCACGGTCGACCTTCCCTTCTTGGAGAGGGTCGCCGTCCCCGTCGCACGGGGTCTGGGCGCTCGCACCGCGGTGATCGGTGACGCGGCCCAGGGACTCCACGATCCGGTCGACGTCCGCATGGCCGGCCGCAGCTATCTGCACGGTCTCGCCACCTGCCGCGGCGCCTTCCACCCCAAGGTCGTGCTGCTGGTCGGCGAACACGCCTGCCGATTGGCGGTGGGCTCGGGGAACCCGACGCTGTCCGGTTGGGGTGCCAACGACGAACTGTGGACCGTGGTCGAGACCGAGGACGACGACTCCCACGCGCTGCTGGCCGACCTCGCCGACTGGCTGGACGAACTGCCCTCCGCCGTCAGCATGGCCCCCTGGTCGGCGGCCCACCTCGCGGAACTGGCCGCTCTCCTGACCGAACGGCACGTCAACGCTCCCGCCGGACCGGAAGCCGGTCCCCGCCTGCTGCACAATCTCCGGCAGAGCCTGCTGGAGCAACTGCCGCTCGGCCCGGTCGACGAACTGCACGCGTACGCCCCGTTCATCGACGAGGCCGGCCACGCCCTGCGCGCACTTGTCGACCGCATGGTCCCCGGCCGGGTCACCCTCGGCCTCCAGCCCCGCTGGTCGAGTTACGACGCCGGATCGGTCCGAGCGGCCCTCGGCGGCACTGCCGCGCAGATCCGCCTCCTCGACGAGACACGGATGCGGCACGGCAAGTTCATCGAATGGCAGACCGGCGGCCGACGGTACGCGCTCACCGGCAGCGCCAACCTCACCCGCGCCGCGCTGGGTTCCAGCACGAGGGACGGCGGCAACTGCGAACTCGCCGTATTCTCCGCCGACACGCTCCCGCTGCTCCCCGACGAAGGCCGCACCGCTCCGCTCGCGAGCCTGACCGGCCGCACCATCCGGCCGTTCACCTCCACCGGCGACGCGCTCGTCCTGCTCGGCGCGAAAACGGACAGCGAGGGCCTGCACGTCTCACTGGCCCGCAGCAGGCCGGTACCCGTTGCCGTCAGCACGTCTCCCGACGGTTCGCCGGGCTCGTGGACGGAGATCGGCTCCATCTCCCCCGGGGCATCGGCCTGTTCCTTCCCACAGCCCGAAGTCCCGGGCGCCGCGGTGCGCGCCACCTGCGTCCGGCCGGACGGCAGCACCGTCGAATCGGCGGTCGTCTTCGTCTACAGCCCCGTGCACTGCGCCGGCCGCCACGGCGCCGACAGCGGACCCCGGCTGCGCTACGACTACACGGCACAGGCCCTGTTCGCCGACGAGCGCGCCGCCCGCCGCTTCGAGACCGATCTGCTGCGCCTGCGCGAACTCACCGCCGGCACGTCCACGCCCCGGCCTCGGGTGAGCCCGGCGACCGGCACCGCGACAGCCTCGGTCGCGGTGAGCGCGGTCGACCGCTGGGACGCCTACGTGGCGGACTGCCGCCGGATGATCGGGGCACCGCTGACGGATCTGGCGTTCGGCACGTTGCAGATGGGCCTGCCGCAGGCGCCGTCGTCACGGTGGGTCGTGTCGGCGGTCACCGGCAACAGTGCCGCGGAGGACGACGAGGCGTACGAGACGTACGAGGACGAAGCGGAGGACGAGGAGCCGTTCACCGCGAACGTGCCTGTCGCACCCCACATTCCGCCCGACCAGCGGGTCCACTGCCGCACCTGGATCCGCCGCTGGGTGGGTACGCTCGCCGACCCCGCCCCCGCCCCCCACCCCGACGCACCGCCCGCGACACGCGTATCGCTACCGGTGCGGCTGGTCGTGGCGAACCTGTACGTCCAGCTCCTGGCCGCCGGAGTCTGGGACGAGCACGACCAGACCTGGCGCGAGGGCCTCAGCGATCTCCTTGAGGCACTCGGTTCCGACGAAGAACCGGGCGAACCAGGCGAACCTGAGCAGCAGACGCCACCCGAGACGCGGCGTCGACTGGACGCGGTCGCGGCCGTGGTGATGACACTCCTCGGCCAGGACGCCACCTTCACCGGAGGCGGTGAGCACGATGTGCTGGCCGCCCACGCGTGGCAACGCGCGAAGAGCATGATCGCGCGCGCCGACCCCGCCCAGGCGGAGGACCTGATGATCCCGCCGGAGCAGGCGCTCGCCCGCGTCGCTCCTTGGACCGAGGTGGAACGGCTCATCGCCCGGGCCCAGGAGGACGATCCCCTCACGGAGGTGGTCGAGGAGCTCTCCGCGTCGGGCTGGGAGGCCTCGTACGAGGACGGGCTCTGGGAGATCACCGGCTCCTTCGGCAACGCGGTCCCCGTCGTGACCCGAGCCGCCGACCGGCTCGGGCGGCACCATCCGAACGGCGTGCTCGTCCGCGCCCGGAGCAGAAACCGCTGGGCCTTCGTCGCCTGGGCGGCCCCCCACCTGGTCCTCCTGAACCCCCCGGCCCGCGTCTGGCGCACCTACCAGGTACGTCCCCCGGCCACACCGGAATCACGGTTCAGCGGCGGCGACCTCTCCGCGGTACCGGGCCGCGTCGGCAACCCGGCCCCGCTCCCCAAGGGCCCGCCCGAGGCACTGAGAAAGATCCTGGCCGAAGTGGGCCTGCCCTACCCGGAGTTGATCCGGCGACTGTTCGCCGAGGACGTGTGAGGAGGGGGGCAGTGAGTCTCCGAGCGCTACGACGCGCTCCGCTCCCAGGGCTCCGAACGCAGAATTACCGGTGAGCCACAAGGCCCGACCGGTAATTCGTGAACGTCCCGCTGTGTGTCCGAGGGGGGACTTGAACCCCCACGCCCGTTAAAGGGCACTAGCACCTCAAGCTAGCGCGTCTGCCATTCCGCCACCCGGACTAGGTGTCTGCCGCCTGACCGGGGGTGTTCCCCGCGGCGACATGGACAACAATACCAAGCTTTCGGAGCGCCTTTCACCTGCATATCCACCCCCGGGAGAGGAGGGTGCGGCAGGCCTGCGACCTGCGGGAAGCCACCACCGCGGATGATCGATCGGCTACGCGCCCAGGCCGGATTCCGCCGCCTCGTCGCCAGGTCACCCGGCCGCTCACTCCCGCTCCGTGAGCACCAGCGTCTGCAGTGCCCGAACGAGTGACGCCGCCGCTTCCTCGTCGAGCGGCGCGAGGAACCGGCGCTCGGCGGCCCGGCGGGCCTTCTCTCCCTGGCGCAGGCACTCCCGGCCCTCCGCGGTCAGTTCGACGATGTTCTTGCGGCGGTCGTGCGGGCTGCGGCGCCGCTCCACCAGACCGTGGTCCTCCAGGCCGTCGATCAGCGACACCATCGTGGTGCGGTCGACCCCGAGCCGCCCGGCCGCCTCGACCTGCGACAACGGCTCCCCCGCCGACAGCACCACCAGTACGGCCAGCTCATGCCCGTCCACACCGTGCGGCGCCAGCGCCTCGGCCGACGTTCTGGCCAGTCTGGCCTGGGCGTGCTTGAGGAGGTAGCCGAGCCGGGACTCCAGGGGCACGGGCTGCTGATCGTTGGCCATGCGTCGACTGTATCCCCACTCAATCCCTCATCTGATCGTCAGCAGTCCTGATGATTGGCTACGCTGACAGTCATGACAGACACGACAGAAGGCGACGCCACTCGCACGACCCCCCTCCGCTTCGGCATCAAGACCACCCCCATGCACGTGCCGTACGAGGACATCCGGCGGGTCTGGCTGGAGGCCGACACCGTTCCGGAGATCGCAGACGCCTGGCTGTGGGACCACCTGCTGCCGGTCGCCGGGCCGAAGGACGGGCAGATACACGAGAGTTGGACCCTGCTCAGCGCACTCGCCGCACAGACGGCGCGGCTGCGGCTCGGGCTCCTCGTCACCAGCAACCGCATCCGCCCGCCGGCCGTGCTCGGCAAGATGGCGTCCACGGTGGACGTCGTCTCGGGCGGCCGTCTCGTCCTCGGACTTGGCGTCGGCGGCACGCATCAGCCGCCGGGGGCCGGGGGAATCGCGGGCGCCAATCCGGCGATCGCCGAGTACGAGGCGTACGGCCTCTCGCTCGTCCCGCCCGGCGAGGGCCTCGCGCGACTCGCGGAGACCGTCGAGATCCTGAAGGGCATGTGGACCCGGGACGTCTTCGACTTCGAGGGGCGCCACTACCGCCTCCGGGGCACACGCTGCGAGCCCAAGCCCGTGCAACGGCCGGGTCCCCCACTCCTCATCGGCGGCTGGGGCACCCGGCTGCTACGGCTGGTCGCCGAGCACGCCGACATGTGGAACGTTCCCGGCCCCCCGCACAACACCGTCGCCTACGTCGCCGAGCGCTCCCGCGTCCTCGACGCCCACTGCGCCGAACTGGGCCGCGACCCCGGCGAGATCACGCGTTCCGTGCAGCTCCTGGTGTCGTACGACGATCCTGCCGCGACGCGGAAGACGGTCGGGCGACTCGTCGACGCCGGGATGAACCACATCGTGCTGAGTCTGCCGCGCCCCTATCCGCCGGGCGTGGCACGGTGGTTGGCCGACGAGATCATCGCCGGGTGGCACTAGCGAGTCCCGACAGAAGGAGGTTTCGCCGGGTCACGGCAGGAGCGGTCGCGCTGCCGTACTGGTTCCGCCGGCGGCGACCGCGCACCGCACTTCGCCGGGAGCACCGGCGGGCGACGCACCCCGCGAAACGGCCTGCTCGACGTGCCGGAACGCACTCGTAGCAGCGAGCCCGCGCAGCCTCACATCCGGGATCTCAGCACATCGACCTCACAGCCCGGCGCGAACGGGTCGAAGCCGTGCTCGACCAGCCAGCGAATCACCAGCAGGCTGCGCAACGACCACCACGCGCGGATCACGTCGAGATCGAGGTCGACATCGGTGCCATAGCCCGCGACAACGTCGCCGAGGCGGTCCTCGTGTCCGAGCGTCAAGGTGGCGAGGTCGAACAGGGCATCGCCCCCGCCCGCCTCGGACCAGTCGATGATGCCCGTGACCTCGTCGCCGTCGACGAACACGTGCGTGATCTGGAGGTCGCCGTGCGTGAACCTCGGCATCCACGGCCGGAGCGCGGCCTCGGCGACCCGGCGGTTGCGGGTGACCAGGTCGGCGGGCAGGACGCCGTTCGTCACGAGCTGCTCGCATTCGGCGTCGAGATCCGCCGTCAACGCGTCGAGGCCCTTTCCCCGGCTGGGCCAGGGCGGCAACGGCGCGTCGTGCAACTTCCGGATGGCGGCACCCGTAGCTGCCCACGCCGCCGGGGACGCGGTCGACGGCTCGCCGAGGCGGCCGAGTGCCGTCCCCGGGACCGCGGCGATCGCGAGCACGGGCGGCTTGCGCCACAGCACCTCCGGGGTCGGGACCGGCACCAGGGCCATCGCCTCGACCTCCACGTCGAGGCGCGCCTGATCGGCGTCCACCTTCAGGAACACGTCGCCGACGCGCAGGGTCGCGCGCTCGGAATGGGCGACGACGACTTCGACCTCGTCCATGGGCGCCCAGTATCCCGACGCCGGCCGTCCGCGTCGCCGGGTTTATCGCGTACGACCGCGTACCTGACCGCGTCCGGCCACCCGGCGCCGCGAAGGGGCCGCCCGGCGGATCCTGCCGCGCACTGGGCCGGATCCGCCGGACAGAACCCGGGCGGAGCGGATACGAGCACCGCCCCGCCTCCGGTCACGGCATGAGCTGGTACTCCGGGAAGTTGCCCGGCAACCGCTCCCCCACCGGCCCGAACGTCACCGCGCGGATGAGGAGTTCGCCGCCGACGAACGCTCCGCGCCAGGACGCGCCGAAGCCGCCGAAGAGTTCGTCGCGGTCGCCGCGCGAGCGTGGCCTGCCGTGGCCGACCTTGAACGCCCGTATCTGCGGGGCGAGTCGGTCGTACGTCGCCCGGTCGTCGGTGGACAGGGTGGCGACCAGCGCGCCGTTGGACGCGTTCATCGCGGCCAGCAGCTCCGCCTCCGTGTCGACCAGGACGATGGTGTCGACCGGGCCGAACGGTTCCGCGTGGTGCAGCGGGGACGACGGCGGCGGGTTGAGAAGGGTGACGGGACGGACGTACGCCGAAGTGTCCTGCCCGGGAAGGAAGTTGGCGTCGGACAGTGTGCCGCGGTGCAGGGGTACGGCACCGCGGTCGATCGCCTCGGCCACCTGGTCGTGGAGTTCCTTGGCCTTGGCCGCGTTGATCACCGGGCCGAAGTCCAGTTCCGGGTACGGGTCTTGGGCGTGCCGGACCGCAAGTGGGTGGCCGACGCGGAGAGTTCGGACCGCCGGGAGGTAGGCCGTGAGGAACTCGTCGAACAGCTCACGCTGGACCACGAAGCGCGGATACGCCGTGCACCGCTGCTTGCCGTAGTCGAACAGCTTGGGGATGACGGCGGTGAGCGTGTCCCAGTCCGTGTGGTTCCAGATGCCCCAGGTGTTGAGACCTTCCTGTTCGAGGATGTGCCGTTTGCCGAGGTCCGCCACGGCCGTGGCCACCGCGGCTCCGGTGTCGCGGCCGCCGACGAAGGAGACGCAGCCGATCTCGGGCGCGCGCACCAGGGCTTCCGACAACTCGCCCCCGCTGCCGCTGACGAGGGTGACCGGGATCCCCTCGCGCGCGGCCAGCGCGGCGGCCAGGGTGAGGCAGGCGACGCCGCCGTCGGTCGGGGTCTTGGCGATGACCGCGTTCCCGGCCAGCGCCTGGACCAGCATCGCGTGGACGAGCACGCTCATCGGGTAGTTCCAGCTCGCGATGTTGGACACCGGGCCGTCCAGCGGGGTGCGGCCGGCGAGCATCGGCTCGATGCCGTCGACGTACCAGCGCACACCGTCGACGGCCCGGTCCACGTCGGCCTGCGCGAGCCGCCAGGGCTTGCCGATCTCCCAGACCAGCAGCAGCGCGAGGAGTTCGCGGTGCTCGGTCAGGGCGTCCAGTGTGGCTGCGACGCGGGCGCGCCGCTCGTCGAGCGGGACGTGCCGCCAGGCGCGGTGCTGGTCGAGGGAGGCGCGCACGGCCTGGTGGGCGGTGGACCGGTCCAAGCGGGGCGGGCCCGCAATGGGGCTGCCGTCGACGGGAGTTGTGGCGGGCAGGGCCCGGCCGTCCCGCTGCCAGGCCGCGTTCCAGAGGTTGAGGACCCGGTCGTCCTGGAACGCCTCGGGCGCGACGGCGAGACACCGCCGCCAGGCGTCGCTCCAGGACGTGCCCGCTTTGAGGGTCGGGGGATGAAGGGAGGGGGTGGAGGTGGGGCCGGGGTTGGGGCTGAGGGTTGATGCCATGCTTCTGCTCCGCTCTCGGTGCACAGTCGGGGCGGGGTGAGGCAGGAACAGTCCAACGCACGAACTGTCGTACACGTGAAGCTAGTTGCGCTCGAAGGAGCGCGACAGTGACGGCACATCAACTATGAGTGACATCACGTGCCGCTTACGGGAGATTCAACCGGTCCAACACCAGCCGGGCGGTCTCCGTCGGCGTACGTCCGACCTTCACTCCTACGGCCTCCAGCGCCTCCTTCTTGGCCGCCGCCGTACCGGAGGAGCCGGACACGATGGCGCCCGCGTGGCCCATCGTCTTGCCCTCGGGTGCGGTGAAGCCGGCGATGTAGCCGACGACCGGCTTGGTGACGTGGTCGCGGATGTAGGCGGCGGCACGTTCCTCGGCGTCGCCGCCGATCTCCCCGATGAGGACGACGAGTTCGGTGTCGGGGTCGTCCTGGAACGCGGCGAGGCAGTCGATGTGGGTCGTGCCGACGACAGGGTCACCGCCGATTCCCACGCAGGTCGAGAAGCCGATGTCCCGTAGCTCGTACATGAGTTGATAGGTGAGCGTGCCCGACTTCGACACCAGTCCGATACGGCCCGGCTTGGTGATGTCGGCGGGGATGATGCCCGCGTTGGCCTGGCCGGGGGTGATCAGGCCTGGGCAGTTGGGGCCGATGATCCGGGTGCCTTTCGACGCGGCGTACGCCGTGAAGGCGACCGAGTCGTGAACCGGGATGCCCTCGGTGATGACGACGGCGAGGCCGATGCCCGCGTCGGCCGCCTCGATCACGGCCGCTTTGGCGAAGGCGGGCGGCACGAACACGACGCTGACATCGGCTCCGGTCGACTGCATACCGTCGGCGACCGACCCGAAGACGGGGACGGCTCGGTCGTCGAAGTCGACGGTACGGCCGGCCTTGCGCGGGTTGACGCCGCCGACGACGTTCGTGCCGGCCGCGAGCATGCGGCGGGTGTGCTTCATGCCCTCGCCGCCGGTCATGCCCTGGACGAGGACCTTGCTCTCCTTGGTGAGGTAGATCGCCATGTCCCGGATCCTTAGTGTGCGTTGGCGAGGTCGGCGGCGCGACGGGCGGCGCCGTCCATGGTGGTGGCCTGCTGGACCAGCGGATGCGCATGCCCGTCGAGAATGGCCCGGCCCCGGGCCGCGTTGTTGCCGTCGAGCCGGACGACCAGCGGCTTGGTCAACCGCAGCGATTCCAGGGCCCGTACGATGCCGTCGGCCACCGCGTCGCACGCGGTGATCCCGCCGAAGACGTTGACGAACACCGACTTCACGGCCGGGTCGGAGAGGATGACGGACAGCCCGTCGGCCATGATCTGGGCCGATGCCCCGCCGCCGATGTCGAGGAAATTGGCGGGGCGGGCGCCGCAGCCGGCGACCACGTCGAGCGTCGACATGACCAGGCCGGCGCCGTTGCCGATGATCCCGACCTCGCCGTCGAGCTTGACGTAGTTGAGCCCCTTCGCGGCGGCCGCCGCCTCCAGCGGATCGTCGTGCGCCGCACCCTCGGCACCCCAACGCGCCTGCCGGAAACGGGCGTTGTCGTCCAGTGTCACCTTGCCGTCGAGGGCGAGGATCTGCCCCCGCTTCGTCCGCACGAGCGGGTTCACCTCGACGAGGACGGCGTCCTCGCGGACCAGCACCTCCCACAGCCGCACGAGGACGTCGACCGTCTGCGGCGGCAGCCCGGCCGCCTCGGCGATCTCGCCCGCCTTCGCCGAGGTGACACCCTCGGCAGGGTCGATGTGCATACGGGCGACCGCATCCGGTCGACCGGCGGCGACCTCCTCGATCTCCATACCGCCCTCCGCCGACGCGATCGCGAGGAAACGGCCCGCCGCACGGTCGAGGACGTAGGAGACGTAGAACTCGCTCTCGATGTCGACGGGTTGGGCCAGCATCACCGTGCCGACCGTATGACCCTTGATGTCCATGCCGAGGATCTGGCGTGCGGTCAGCTCGGCGGCGGCCGGGTCGGCGGCGAGTTTGACCCCGCCCGCCTTGCCGCGCCCGCCGGTCTTGACCTGCGCCTTCACCACAACGCGTCCGCCCAGCCTGCGGGCGATCTCCCGTGCCTCCTTGGACGAGGCGGTGACCTCGGCCCGGGGCACCAGGATGCCGTGTTCCTCGAAGAGTTCCCTTGCCTGGTGCTCGTACAGATCCATCCGAGCTCCTCGCTGCTGTGTCTGTCCGGGGAGCAACCCCGACCCCCGAAAAGTGCCGCACGCCCCCTGGACACCACCCACCGGATGCGGGATAACAAGTTTCATACAGTATTCGTCGACTGTATGCAATGTACCGCGAGAGCGTTCCAACCCCCTACGAAGGGACAGGACTTCGCCATGCCCGACGACACCCAGGACGTGATTTCCGGTGGTCATCTCGTCGCCAAAGCCCTGAAGGCCGAGGGGGTCGACCGCATCTACACCCTGTGCGGCGGCCACATCATCGACATCTACGACGGCTGCGTCGACGAGGGCATAGAAGTCGTCGACGTACGGCACGAACAGGTCGCCGCCCACGCCGCCGACGGCTACGCACGGATCACCGGCAGGCCCGGCTGTGCGGTGGTCACCGCGGGACCCGGTACGACCGACGCCGTCACCGGTGTCGCCAACGCCTTCCGCGCCGAGTCCCCGATGCTGCTGATCGGCGGCCAAGGGGCCCTGACCCAGCACAAGATGGGGTCCCTCCAGGACCTGCCGCACGTCGACATGATGACGCCGATCACCAAGTTCGCGGCGACGGTGCCGGACACGGCCCGCGCCGCCGACATGGTGTCGATGGCGTTCCGCGAGTGCTACCACGGCGCGCCCGGGCCCTCCTTCCTGGAGATCCCGCGCGACGTCCTCGACGCGAAGGTGCCGGTGGGCAAGGCCCGGGTGCCCAAGCCCGGTGCCTACCGTGCCTCGACCCGCTCCGCCGGCGACCCCGAGGCGATCGAGAAGCTCGCCGACCTGCTGGTCCACGCCGAGAAGCCGGCGATCCTGTTGGGCAGCCAGGTGTGGACAACTCGCGGCACCGAGGCGGCCATTGACCTCGTCCGCACGCTCAACATCCCCGCGTACATGAACGGCGCGGGCCGCGGCACCCTCCCACCCGGCGACCCGCACCACTTCCAACTCTCGCGCCGCTACGCCTTCTCCAACGCCGACGTCATCGTCATCGTCGGCACGCCCTTCGACTTCCGCATGGGCTACGGCAAGCGGCTGTCGCCGGACGCGACCGTCGTGCAGATCGACCTCGACTACCGCACCGTCGGCAAGAACCGCGACATCGACCTCGGCGTCGTCGGCGACGCGGGGCTCGTCCTGAAGTCGGTCGCGGAAGCCGCCTCGGGACGCCTCAACGGCGGGGCGTCCAGGCGCAAGGAGTGGCTCGACGAGCTGCGCGCCGTCGAACAGGCCGCGATCGAGAAGCGGTTGCCGAGTCTCAGGTCGGACGCCTCGCCGATCCACCCGTACCGCCTGGTCAGCGAGATCAACGACTTCCTCACCGAGGACTCGATCTACATCGGCGACGGCGGCGACATCGTCACCTTCTCCGGCCAGGTCGTGCAGCCCAAGTCGCCCGGCCACTGGATGGATCCGGGCCCGCTCGGCACCCTCGGCGTCGGCGTCCCGTTCGTCCTCGCGGCCAAGCAGGCACGCCCCGACAAGGAGGTCGTCGCGCTGTTCGGCGACGGCGCGTTCTCCCTCACCGGCTGGGACTTCGAGACTCTCGTCCGCTACGACCTCCCGTTCGTCGGCATCGTCGGCAACAACTCCTCGATGAACCAGATCCGTTACGGCCAGGCCGCCAAGTACGGCCTGGAACGCGAGCGGGTCGGCAACACCCTCGGCGATGTCCACTACGACAAGTTCGCCCAGATGCTGGGCGGTTACGGCGAGGAGGTCCGCGACCCCGCCGACATCGGCCCCGCGCTGCAACGCGCCCGCGAGTCGGGCAAGCCGTCGCTGATCAACGTCTGGGTCGACCCGGACGCGTACGCCCCCGGAACCATGAACCAGACGATGTACAAGTGAGGTGAACGGCCATGACCGCCAGGGCACTTGAGGGCATCCGCGTCCTCGACATGACGCACGTCCAGTCCGGCCCCTCCGCCACCCAACTCCTCGCCTGGCTCGGCGCCGACGTCGTCAAGCTGGAGGCACCGACCGGCGACATCACGCGCAAGCAGCTGCGCGACCTCCCGGACGTCGACTCGCTCTACTTCACGATGCTCAACTGCAACAAGCGGAGCATCACCCTGAACACCAAGACCGAGCGCGGCAAGGAGATCCTCACCGAGCTGATCCGGCGCTCCGACGTCATGGTCGAGAACTTCGGGCCGGGCGCGGTCGACCGTATGGGGTTCACCTGGGATCGCATACAGGAGATCAATCCCCGCATTGTGTACGCGTCCATCAAGGGCTTCGGAGACGGCCCGTACACCAACTTCAAGGCGTACGAGGTCGTCGCGCAGGCCATGGGCGGTTCGATGTCGACCACCGGCTTCGAGGACGGGCCACCGCTGGCCACGGGCGCTCAGATCGGCGATTCAGGAACGGGAGTGCATACAGTAGCCGGGATACTGGCGGCACTCTTCCAACGTGAGCACACCGGCCGCGGTCAGCGCGTCAACGTCGCCATGCAGCACGCCGTGCTCAACCTGTGCCGGGTAAAGCTGCGCGACCAGCAGCGCCTCGCGCACGGCCCGCTCGCCGAGTACCCGAACGACGACTTCGGCGACGAGGTGCCCCGCTCGGGCAACGCGTCCGGCGGCGGTCAGCCCGGCTGGGCGGTCAAGTGCGCGCCGGGCGGCCCGAACGACTACGTGTACGTCATCGTGCAGCCCGTCGGCTGGAAGCCGCTCACCGAGCTGATCGGCCGGCCCGAGCTGGCCGAGGACCCCGAGTGGGCCACGCCCGAGGCCCGGTTGCCGCAGCTCTCCAAGATGTTCCAGCTGATCGAGGAGTGGTCGTCCACCCTGCCCAAGTGGGAGGTGCTGGAGCGGCTCAACGCCCACAACATCCCGTGCGGGCCGATCCTGTCGACCAGGGAGATCATCGAGGACGAGTCGCTGGTCGCCAACGAGATGGTCGTGACGGTGCCGCACCCCGAGCGCGGCGAGTTCGTCACCGTGGGCAGCCCGCTGAAGCTCTCCGACTCCCCCGTGGACGTGACCAGTTCACCGCTGCTCGGCGAGCACAACGAAGAGGTCTACATCGGCGAACTCGGTCTCGGTGACGAAGAGTTGCGCCTCCTCAAGTCGAACGGGGTGATCTGACGTGATGGCAGAGGACCGGACCCTGAGGGTGCGCGCACTCCTCGACTCCGTGCGGGCCGAGGGACGGTTCGCGCTCACCGCGCCGGAGGGCAAGGTGATCGCCGACGCGTACGGGATCGCCGTACCGGGCGAGGAGTTGGCGACGGACGTCGACGAGGCGGTGGCGTTCGCGGCGCGGTTCGGCGGGCCCGTCGTGATGAAGATCGTCTCGCCCGACATCCTGCACAAGACCGACGCCGGCGGAGTCGTCGTCGGGGTGGAGGGCGCGGCGGACGTACGGGCCGCGTTCCACAGGATCGTCGACAACGCGCGGGCCTACGACGCGCAAGCTCGCATCGAGGGCGTCCAGGTACAGGAGTTGCTGCCGCAGGGGCAGGAGGTGATCGTCGGCGCGGTGACCGACCCGACGTTCGGGAAGGTGGTCGCGTTCGGGCTCGGCGGGGTGCTGGTCGAGGTGTTGAAGGACGTGACGTTCCGGCTCGCTCCTGTGACCCCGGACGAGGCTCTGTCGATGCTGGACTCGATCCGGGCGGCGGAGATCCTGCGCGGGGTGCGCGGCGCACCCGCCGTCGACCGGTGGGCGATCGCCGAGCAGATCCGCAGGGTGTCCCAACTGGTCGCGGACTTCCCGGAGATCGCCGAGGTGGACCTCAATCCGGTGATCGCGACGCCGGAGGGCGCGGTCGCCGCGGACATTCGAGTCATCCTCGCCGAGTCGCAGCCGGTACCCCGTCGACGGTATACACGCGACGAAATCCTGACGACCATGCGCCGTCTCATGGAGCCGACCTCGGTCGCCGTGATCGGCGCCTCGAACGAACAGGGCAAGATCGGCAATTCGGTAATGCGCAACCTGATCGACGGCGGCTTCGCCGGGGAGATCCATCCGGTGAACCCCAAGGCCGATGACATTCTCGGCCGCAAGGCGTACAAGAGTGTCACGGACGTTCCCGGTGAGGTGGATGTGGCCGTCTTCGCCATTCCCGCCAAGTTCGTGGCAGCGGCACTGGAGGAGGTGGGGCGCAAGAACATCCCCAACGCCGTCCTCATCCCCTCCGGGTTCGCGGAGACCGGCGAAGTCGCCCTCCAGGAAGAGATCGTGGCGATCGCCGAGCGCTACGGCGTCCGTCTCCTCGGCCCGAACATCTACGGCTACTACTCGACCTGGCAGGACCTGTGCGCCACGTTCTGCACGCCGTACGACGTGAAGGGCGGGGTGGCGCTGACCTCGCAGTCCGGTGGGATCGGGATGGCGATTCTCGGCTTCGCGCGGACCACGAAGACGGGGGTGTCGGCGATCGTCGGGCTCGGCAACAAGTCGGACCTGGACGAGGACGACCTGCTGACCTGGTTCGGCGAGGACCCGCACACCGAGTGCATCGCGATGCACCTGGAGGACCTCAAGGACGGCCGCGCGTTCGTCGAGGCGGCCCGAAAGACCGTGCCCCGTAAGCCGGTTGTGGTCCTGAAGGCGGGTCGTACGGCGGCCGGTGCGAAGGCCGCCGGCTCGCACACGGGCGCGCTGGCCGGCGACGACGCGGTCTACGAGGACATCCTCAAGCAGGCCGGTGTCATCCGGGCCCCCGGGCTCAACGACATGCTGGAGTACGCGCGCGGGCTGCCCGTGCTGCCAACTCCCCAGGGAGACAACGTCGTTATCATCACCGGCGCCGGAGGCAGCGGTGTGCTCCTCTCCGACGCGGTGACCGACAACGGCCTTGCCCTGATGGAGATTCCGGCCGATCTGGACGCGTCGTTCCGGAAGTTCATCCCGCCGTTCGGAGCTGCGGGCAACCCGGTCGACATCACCGGGGGCGAGCCGCCGTCGACGTACGAGGCGACGATCCGGCTCGGTCTTGAGGACCCGCGCATCCACGCGCTGGTCCTGGGCTACTGGCACACCATCGTCACTCCCCCGATGGTCTTCGCGGAGCTGACGGCGCGCGTGGTCGCCGAGTTCAAGGAACGGGGCATCGAGAAGCCGGTGGTGGCGTCGCTCGCGGGTGATGTCGAGGTCGAGGAGGCCTGCCAGTACCTGTACGAGCGCGGGGTCGTGGCGTACCCGTACACGACGGAGAAGCCGGTGGCCGTGCTCGGCGCGAAGTACCGATGGGCGCGCGCGGCAGGGCTGTTGGGCGGTGGTTCATGACATGAGCCGACGCGGGGCCGGTCGACAGTGCGGTCGGCCGGCCCCCGGGACCCGTGCGCACGCGAAAGGCATTGGACAGGGGGCGCTGGCCAGAACTTTCGACGCAAGGGGCACTGAGCGATGGCAACAACGGACTACCAAACGTCCGTCCCCTACAGGGAGGTGACGGATCGTCACGGCCGTGTGTACCGCATCGGTGAATCCGATGTCGACATCATGGGCCGGGCGCGCAAGTGGATGGTCGTCCTGCCCTGGGTGGGCATGATGGGCATCAGTTCCGCCGAGTACGCGTTCACGTCGGCGGAGGACACGCTCCACGACGCGCATCTGTGGAGCAGTGGGCACATCTTCTGGCTGATGGGCGTCTGGGTGTTCTTCCAGGCGGCCGTGGCCTTCCCGGCCGGGCGGTTGCGCGAGAGCGGCCAACTCCCGGCGCGTACGGCCATGTTGATCGGCGCGCTCGGCACGCTGCTGGGCTATCTGGCGCTGGCGTTCGCGCCGAACGTGCTCGTCGCCTACTTCGGCTTCGGCATGTGCAGCGGGATCGGCGCCGGTCTGGTGTATGCGACCTGCGTGAACATGGTCGGCAAGTGGTATCCGGAGCGCAAGGGCGGCAAGACGGGCTTCGTCAACGGCGGATTCGCCTACGGGTCCGTGCCGTTCGTGTTCCTCTTCACCTCGGTGCTCGACCTCGGCAACTACAAGGTGCTGCTGAGCCTGGTCGGCGTAGGCCTGTGTCTGGTGGTGGCGTCGGCGGGCTGGTTCTTCCGCGATCCGCCGAAGAACTGGTGGCCCGCGCACGTCGATCCGCTGAAGGCGGCCCAAGACCCCAGGATCCGGCGGGCGTTGGAGAAGAATCCGCCGGCGGTCAAGCAGTACACACCCAAGGAGGCCGCCCGTACCCCCGTGCTCTGGATGATGTGGTTCTGTCTGCTCTGCACGGCCGGCATCAACATCTTCGGCATCGCCTTCCAGGTGCCGTTCGGCAAGGACATGGGCTTCGCGGGCGGGATCGTCGCCACGGCGATGTCCCTCAAGGCGATCGTGAACGGCACCGGGCGCGGTGTCATCGGCTGGATCTCCGACCGCTACGGCCGCCGCCACACGCTGATCATCGTGTGTCTCGTGCTCGGCACGGCCCAGTTCGGCGTGCTGGTCTCGGGCCAGATGGGCAGCATGCCGTTCTTCCTGTTCTGCTCCATGGTCTCGGGTTTCGGCGGCGGGGCGATCTTCCCGCTGTTCGCCGCCATGACGGCCGACTACTTCGGTGAGAACAACAACGCCAGCAACTACGGGATGGTCTACAGCTCGAAGCTGATCTCGGGGCTCGTCGGCTCCGGTCTGGGCGCGGTCGTCGTGGGTGAGTGGGACTACCACGGCGCGTTCGTCCTGGCCGGTTCGGTGGGCCTGGCCTCCGCGGTGCTGGCGCTCTTCCTCAAGGCGCCGGGCAGGCCCAACTCCCGGCGCATCGTGCCCAATCCGCACCCGCTCGGCGAGGAGATGGCGTGACATGACCGCAGATCCCATCACCACGAACGAATCCGGCGCCGCGAACCGTCCCTACCGTGAAGTGACCGACGCCCACGGCCGCGTCTACCGCGTCGGCGAGACCGACCGCGACATCCTCGGCCACTCACGCAAGATCATGATCTACCTCCCTTGGATCGCCATGATGGCGATCAGTGTCTTCGAGTACGCGTACGGCTCGGCCGAGGACACCCTGTCCAGCGCGCACGGCTGGACGCAGAGCAACACCTTCTGGATCCTGAGCATTTGGGTCTTCTTCCAGGCCGGCATCGCCTTCCCGGCGGGCTGGATGCGCGAGAAGGGCATCCTGACGGCGCGCAAGGCGATGTACGTCGGCTCGGTGATGTGCGTGATCGGTTTCCTGGCGCTGTCGCACCTGGACAACGTGTGGCTGGCGATCATCGGCTTCGGCGTGATCGGCGGCATCGGCGCCGGTCTGGTCTACGCGACCTGCATCAACATGGTCGGCAAGTGGTTCCCCGAACGGCGGGGCGCCCGTACCGGGTTCGTGAACGGCGGCTTCGCGTACGGCTCGCTGCCGTTCATCTTCATCTTCAACTACGCCTTCGACACCGGGAATTACCACCGCGTCCTGGATCTGATCGGCTGTTACATCCTGATCGTGGTGTTCGGGTGCGCGTTCTTCTTCAAGGACCCGCCGAAGAACTGGTGGCCCGCCGACATCGACCCGCTGACCTACGGCGGCAACGACAAGAGCGCGACGAGCCTCGCCAAGAACCCGCCCGCCGTAAAGCAGTTCACGCCCAAGGAGGCCATCCGCACCGGCATGCTGCCCCTGATGTGGCTGTCCATCGTGCTGACCGCCGGGGTGTCGATCTTCGGCATCTCCTTCCAGGTCGACTTCGCCAAGGACGTCGGCTTCGGTCCGCTGGTGGCGGCGTCCTCGATGGGCATCATGGCCGTCATCAACGGCATCGGCCGCGCCGTCGTCGGCTGGCTGTCCGACCTGTGGGGCCGCAAACTCACCCTGGTCTTCGTCATTTTGGTCCTGGGCCTCGCCCAGTTCGGCGTGATCTGGGCCGGCCATCTGCGCAGCGAGTGGCTGTTCCTGTTCTTCGCCTTCCTCTCCGGCTTCGGCGGCGGCGCGTTCTACCCGATGTTCGCCGCCCTGACCCCGGACTACTTCGGCGAGAACTTCAACGCCACCAACTACGGCCTGGTGTACAGCGGAAAGCTCGTCAGCGGCCTCTTCGGCGGCGGCCTCGGCTCGATGGTGGTCGCGGCCTGGGGCTACAACGGCGCGTACGCACTGGCGGGCGGAGTCTCGATGGTGGCGGCGGCCATCGCGTTGCTGCTGCGTCAACCAGGGCGCGGGGACAGGGAGTTGACGCAGGCTCCCCAACCGCAGCCCGCGGCCTGACAGTTCGTACGTCACTGTCGTCGGCCCACCTGGTGGCCCTCCCCGGTCGGGAGGGCCATCGCGCCGTGTCGACGCCGACCGGCAGCGAACGCGGCCGGCCGTTACGCCAACACCCCTCGCAGGCTCAGGACTTGGCGCGCTCGTGGTACGACCGCCGGGTGTGCTCGGTGTGTTCGCGCATCATCAGGCTGGCGCGGAGCTCGTCGTGGGCGGCGATCGCGTCGATCAGGTGACGGTGCTCGATCCAGGACGTCAGGCCGCGCTGACGGGCCACCGGTGTGTAGTACCAGCGGACCCTTCGGTCGACCTGTGCGGCGAGTTCGGCGAGGACCGCGTTGCCGGCCAGCTCCATGACCTTCGCGTGGAAGCGGGCGTTCATGGCGACGGCGGCGTCCACGTCGTCGGCGTCGACCGCGCGCTCGCCCTCCGCGCACAGCTCCTCCAGGACGGCGATGCCCGCCTTGCCCGCGTTGACGGCGGCGAGCCGGGCGGCCTCGGCCTCCAACAGCGTGCGTACGGTGAGGAGTTGGTCGGCCTCCTCCTCCGTCGGCTCGTGCACGAACGCGCCCTGGGCCGGCCGCAGATCGACCCAGCCCTCGGTGTTGAGCCGCTGCAACGCCTCCCGCACGGGCTGCCGCGACACCCCGAGGTGCCCGGCGAGTTCGCTCTCGACGAGATGCTGACCGGGCTGCAGGGCGCGCGTGGTGATGAGCTCGAGCAGCGCCTCGTAGACGCGGTCGCGCAGCGGACCCGGACGTTCGAGCTTGGGCACGGCCCCCTGCGGCAGTCCTGGCGACAACATCGCGGTCCCCCTCCTGGGCAACATCGGCATTTTGCAGACTGTGGACAGTAGACGGCAGCCAGTCGCCGTACATGGCCGTACGACCAAGTATCGATTGTCTATCGTCTACAGTCTACGGCGCACAGTAGCCAGGGGGTGCGAAAGTCGACCTCGTCACATCCGGGGGTGCATCCGGGCAGGTGCGCAGGTCACGGGCACCGGACGACCTGACCGGCGTAGGACAGGTTTCCGCCGAAGCCGAACAGCAGGACCGGGTCGCCGGTGCGGACGGCGCCCTGTTCGACGAGCTTCGAGAAGGCGAGCGGGATGCTGGCGGCGGAGGTGTTGCCCGATTGGATGACATCGCGGGCGACGACCGCGTTGACGGCGCCGATCTTCTCGGCGAGGGGCTCGATGATGCGCAGGTTCGCCTGGTGCAGGACGACACCGGCGAGGTCGGCCGGGGTCAGGCCCGCCTTCTCGCAGGCCTTGCGGGCGATCGGCGGGAGCTGGGTGGTGGCCCAGCGGTAGACGCTCTGGCCCTCCTGCGCGAACCGCGGGGGCGTGCCCTCGATCCGCACCGCGTGCCCCATCTCGGGCACGGAACCCCACAGGACCGGTCCGATGCCGGGTTCGTCGGCGGCCTCGACGACGGCGGCCCCCGCTCCGTCGCCGACCAGGACACAGGTCGTGCGGTCGCTCCAGTCGGTGACCTCGGACATCTTGTCGGCGCCGATGACCAGGGCGCGGGTGGCCGCGCCCGCGCGGACGGCGTGGTCGGCGGTGGCCAGGGCGTGGGTGAAGCCGGCGCACACGACGTTGACGTCCATGGCGGCGGGCGACGGGATGCCGAGGCGGGCCGCGACGCGGGCGGCCATGTTCGGGGAGCGGTCGATGGCCGTGGAGGTGGCGACCAGGACCAGGTCGATGTCCCCGGGCGTCAGGCCCGCGGCGGCCAGTGCCTTGGCGGCGGCGTGTGCGGCCAGTTCGTCGACCGGCTCGTCGGGCCCGGCGATGTGGCGGGTCTTGATGCCCACCCGGGAGGTGATCCACTCGTGGCTGGTGTCGACCATGCCCGCCAGGTCCTCGTTGGTGAGTACCTTGGCGGGCTGGTAGTGGCCGACGGCGGCGATCCGCGTGCCGTTCATTGGGTGGTCCCCCTCGTTGCCTTGGGTAGCGGGATCCACCAGTCTTGCCAGTGACTCGCGGGTACGACGGCAGGTGATGCCACAGGAAACAACGGTCCGGGTTGTCGGCTTCTGTCATCCATCCTGTGATGGGCGGTGTCGCCCGAACATTCAGCCGGTGAACAGTTGCTTCGCCTTGAGGATCAGTTCGTATACGCCATACACGAGTGGTGCGCCCACCCATAGCCAGGCGAAGGCGATGAGCGGCCTCCGGTCAGGCGGACTCTGACTGCTGTCGTTCGACATCTGCGGCCTCCCTCGGGGCGGGGATGTGGTGGCGGGCGTCGACGGGCCGGACCAGTTCGTTGGCGACGAAGCCGATGACGAGCAGCCCGATCATGATGATGAAGGACGTGTCGTAGAGGGACGCGCCGTGTTTGCCGGCGGCCTTCTGGTGGTCGGCGATCCAGTTCACGATCAGCGGTCCGAGGACACCGGCGAGGGACCAGGCGGTGAGCAGCCGGCCGTGGATCGCGCCGACCTGGTAGGTCCCGAAGAGGTCCTTCAGGTACGCGGGTACGGTCGCGAAGCCGCCGCCGTAGAAGGAGAGGATCACCAGCGCGCACAGGATGAACAGCGGCTTCGAGGAGTCGCCGAACAGTGCGATGAGCGCGTACATGACCGCTCCGACGCCGAGGTAGACGCGGTAGATGTTCTTGCGGCCGATCAGGTCGGAGGTCGAGGACCAGCCGATACGGCCCGCCATGTTGGCCGCGGAGAGCAGCGCGACGAAGCCGGCGGCGGCCGATACCGAGACGGGTGTCGAGGTGCCCGCGAAGAAGTCCGTGATCATCGGGGCGGCCTTCTCCAGGATGCCGATGCCCGCGGTCACGTTCATGCACAGGACGACCCACAGGCACCAGAACTGCGGGGTGCGCACGGCGCTGTTGGCGGAGACCTGTACGCCCGAGAGGACGCTGGGCGCGTTCTCGACGGGCTTGTCGGTGCGCGGAACTCGCACGAGGAACACGCCGAGTGTCATGAAGACCGCATACGAAAGACCGAGTACAAGAAACGACTGCGCGATGCCGGTGTTGTCGGAGCCGAACGACTTCAGCATCTGGGCCGACCACGGGGAGGCGATGAGCGCGCCGCCGCCGAAGCCCATGATGGCGATGCCGGTGGCCATGCCGGGGCGGTCCGGGAACCACTTGATCAGGGTCGAGACCGGCGAGATGTAGCCGATGCCGAGGCCTATCCCGCCGACGAAGCCGTAGCCGAGGACGATCAGCCAGAACTGCTTCGTCTCCGCGCCGAGCGCCGAGATCAGGAAGCCGGAGGAGAAGCAGACGAGGGCGACGGTCATCGCCCAGCGCGGCCCGTTGCGTTCGACGAGGGTGCCGCCGAACGCGGCCGAGAGGCCGAGCATGACGATCGCGAGCTGGAAGGGCAGGGCGCTCTGTGTGCCGCTGAGGTTCAGTGAGGATTCGAGCGGCGGCTTGAAGACGCTCCAGGCGTAGGCCTGGCCGATGGAGAGGTGTACCGAGAGGGCGGCGGGCGGAACCAGCCAGCGGCTCCACGCCGGGGGCGCGACGGGGGGACTCATGATCCCGGACGGTAGGGAGTGGCAAGGGAGTTGAAAAGGCGGCGCGTCGACCGTATGCGATGAGCGGTATGCAGAGTGCGCCGAACGGTCGCCGCGGAGCACTCATGTCTGGTGCTTACCGCATGTCTTTTGCATACCGCCTACCAGCCACAGCTCAGCACGGACTCCGCGATCCGCTGGGCCGCCTGGGCGGGGGTGAGGTGCGTGGTGTCGACGACCTCGGCCTCCCGGTGCAGCCAGGTGCGGGCCGCTTCGGCGTAGGGCTCCAGGTAGCCGAGACGGAAGGTGGAGGGTCCCATGACGGTGTCGCCGTCGATGCGCCCGCGGAGCGTGTCCTGGTCGGCGTGGAGGACGAAGTGCCTTACCGGGATGGCGTGTTGGGCGAGGCCCGCGCTGATCTCGCGCCAGTACCGCTCGACCAGGACCGTCATGGGGATCACCAGCGTGCCGCCGGTGTAGTCGAGCACGTGCCGGGCCGTCTCGACGACGAGCGGGCGCCAGGGCGGCCAGTGCTGAAAGTTGTCCGTCGCGGGCAGCCCCGGCGTGATGTCCATGAGCGTCACGCCGACCTTCTCGGCGTCGAACACCCGTGAATCCGGGATCAGTTGCTGCACGAGCGGACTGGTCGTCGTCTTGCCCGCGCCATGGGTTCCGTTGAGCCATACGATCACGGGCTCGACGCTAGCGGCACCGACCCGCCCGGACACAGTTCCCGCAGGAGTTCGACGATGAGATCGGGCCGTCCCACGAACGCGGAGTGGCCCGTCCGCCACGCGCGCGCTTCGGTGCGTCGCGAGGCCGCTCCCGCCGCAGAATGGTCCGGGACCGGTCCAAGGCCGGTCAGCAGTACCGGCGCAACAGTCCGTCCACGTAGGCCTCCAACCGCTCTCCCAACACCTCGGACGTCAGATCGTCCCGCCCCAGGTCACGCCACGGCCCGGCCAGCTTCGCCGCGTCGGGGCAGTAGTGCAGGGCGTCGAGCAGTCTCCAGTACAAGTGGTCGGCGTCGTCGGCGAGTTGGCGGCCACCGTGTGCCTCGTACCGCTCGCGGAAGGCCAGCCCGTGCTCCGGCCCGTGCAGCAGGGCGAGCGCGGTCGAGCAGTGCGCCACGTCGAGGTCGGCGGGGCCCCACGAGGTCTCGACCCAGTCCACGACACCGGTGATGCGCAGCCCCGGCCCGGTTCCCGCGAAGAGCACGTTCCCGGGGTGGAAGTCCCGGTGCAGAAAGCAGCCTTCGTACGGCGGCGGGTCGCGGCGGATCACGTCCACGGCCCGCTCCCAGAGGGCACCGTCAGCGGCGCGGACGCGCTCCGGGGAGGTCCACGCCTGGTACGTGCGCGGTCTCTCGCCCGGTACGACCCCGTGGACGCGGACGAGTTGGGCGGCGAGCAGGTCCAGGCGCCGGTCGAGGTCGTCCGCGTCCACGCGGACCCGGCCCGGCAGAGCGGACATCAACAGGGTTGGGTGGTCGCAGTGTTGGGCCGTGGCATCCACGGCGACCAACTCAGGAGCGGGGATGCCGTCCTGCCCGGCGAGCAGCGTCAGGACGGACTCCTCGCGGGCCAGCAGCCCGGGCCCGTGGTGGCGGAAGAACGGCTTCACGAAGGTCCGTTGCACCAGGTCCGTGCCGTCGTCGAGCGACAGCCGGCGCATCTGGGAGCTCCAACCACCGGACAGGAGACGGACGTCGGCGACCGCGCGGCCGTTGCCGAGCTGCTTGGCCACCCATGCGCGCGTGGCCGTCCAGCCGCGGTCGTGGAGGCCGGTCAGCACCGCCTCGACGAACTCCCGCCGGTCGTCGGCGTGATCGCGGAACCACATGCCCAACTGGTGCTGTGCGTCCGGAAGTTCGAACCGCGTGTACTGGGCGCGCGCGGCCAGCGCATCCTGTACGGACTCGGTCACCGCGGGCGGGATCACCGCGTCGGTGCCCGGGACGGCGAGCACCGCCCGGCCCTCGTACTTGCGCAGCACCTGAAGCGCGGGGGCCTCCCGCCAGCTGTCCGGCCGCCGGATGATCTCGCTGAACCGGCCGTTCCCGTCCTCGAAGGGCACGTCCCACGCCTCGGCGGTGTACACGGCGGGCGCGCACAGCCCCAGCGCCGCCACCCGGTCCCCGTAGTGCCGGACGAGATCGGCCACCGTCTGCCCGCTCATGCTGAATCCCACCAGGACCAGCGGCCCGTCCGCCCCCGCGTACGCGTCGATCACCGCCACGGCCTGCTCGAACCGTCGCCGCAGGCTCAACTCGGCGAGTTCTCCCGTGCTTTCGCCGTGCCCGGAGAAGTCGAAGGCGATCCCGCGACAGCCGTGGGCCACGAACTCCCGCACCAGCGGGAGCAGTCGCTCCGTGCTGCCGGTGCCCGCGCCGTGCAGCACCACGGCGGTGACTCCGGAAGGATCACCGCCGTACACACCGCTGAGCCGTTCACCTTCGTGGTCGTGCGTGAAGTCGACGAGCATGGCCCCTATTCACTCACGCCGCGGTCCGTCCGCCGGGCACCCACGGACATCGACGGGCACAGCCTCTGTCCGTACCCTTGCTGGCTCACCTTCCATACTGTAGACAATATTTCGTCGACACTATTCGACATCCACCTCCGCGGTACTCCCTCGACCGAACGGAGAGTCTCAGTGAAAGTCGCAGTCCTCGGCGCCGGTGCGATCGGCGCCTATGTCGGTGCCGCGCTCCATCGTGCGGGCGCCGATGTGCATCTCGTCGCCCGTGGACCGCATCTCGCGGCCATGAGGCAGCACGGCGTCCGAGTCCTCAGCCCGCGCGGCGACTTCACGGCCCGCGCCCATGCCACCGACGACCCGGCCGAGATCGGCCCGGTCGACTTCGTCCTGCTCGGCCTGAAGGCCAACTCGTACGCGGCGTGCGGGCCGCTGATCGAGCCCCTGCTGCACGAGAGCACGGCGGTCGTCGCCGCCCAGAACGGCATCCCCTGGTGGTACTTCCACGCGCACGGCGGCCCCTACGACGGGCAGCGCGTCGAGAGCGTGGATCCGGACGGCGCGGTCAGTGCGGTGCTCGCGCCCGAACGGGCCGTCGGCTGTGTCGTCTACGCGGCAACCGAGCTGGCGGGACCGGGAGTCGTGCGCCATCTCGAAGGCACCCGCTTCTCCATCGGCGAGCCCGATCGCAGCGTCTCGGCGCGCTGTCTGGCGCTGAGCGAGGCCATGCAGGCCGGCGGGCTGAAGTGCCCGGTCGAGCCGGACCTGCGCAACGACATCTGGCTCAAGCTGCTCGGCAACATCTCCTTCAACCCGATCAGCGCGCTGGCCCGCGCCACCATGCGGCAGATGTGTCTGCACGGCGGTACCCGCAAGGTCATCGAGATCATGATGACCGAGACGCTCTCCGTCGCCGAGGCCCTGGGCTGCGAGGTCGGCGTCTCCATCGAACGCCGGCTCGCGGGCGCGGAACGCGTCGGCGACCACCGCACCTCGACGCTCCAGGACCTGGAACGCGGCAAGCCCCTCGAACTCGACGTACTCCTCGCGGCCGTGGTCGAGTTGGCGGAGATCACCGGCGTGGAGGTGCCCACCCTGCGCACCGTGCACGCCATCTCGGACCTGCTCGCGCTGCAGACTGCCGCATGACGAAAGACGTGCCGAGGAGCCGCCGCGCCCCGTGCAGGACAATGGGACGGCGAGGGTCACCACCGCGCACGACAACCCGGTGACCCGCGGCACCCTCCGCAGCAAGGGCCGTTGCGGCCGCCAGTACGTACAGAACCGGGGCTGATCAGGACATGGGACGAGTCACGGAACGACGCAAGGTGATCCGGATCCGGGACGGCGCGGTATCCACCCGCCCGGACACGCTCGTCGCCGAGGAACCGCTGGAGATCCGGCTCAACGGCAAGCCGCTCGCGATCACCATGCGCACCCCCGGCGACGACTTCGCGCTCGCCGCCGGGTTCCTGGTCAGCGAAGGTGTACTGGCGAACGCATACGATCTGCAGAACATCGTGTACTGCGCGGGGGCGACCGTAGACGGTTCGAACTCGTACAACGTGGTGGACGTACGGACCTCTCCCGACGTCGTCATTCCGGACATCACGTTGGAGCGCAACGTGTATACGACGTCCTCGTGCGGTCTGTGCGGCAAGGCTAGCCTGGACGCGGTCCGTACGACGGCTCGCTGGCCCATCGCCGACACTCCCCCGGTCCGTGTCGAGCCCTCGCTGCTCGCGAGCCTCCCCGACCGGCTGCGCGCGGCCCAGCGGGTCTTCGACCGGACCGGGGGTCTGCACGCGGCGGCCCTGTTCAGCGAGGAGGGCGAGCTGCTGGACATCCGGGAGGACGTGGGCCGGCACAACGCGGTCGACAAGCTGGTCGGCCGCGCCCTGCAGAACGGCGACCTGCCGCTGTCCCGGGTGATCCTGCTGGTCTCGGGCCGGGCCTCCTTCGAGCTGGCGCAGAAGGCCGTGATGGCGGGCATCCCGGTGCTGGCGGCGGTGTCGGCGCCCTCGTCGCTGGCCGTGGACCTGGCGGCGGAGACGGGCCTGACCCTGGTGGGTTTCCTGCGGGGCAGCAACATGAACGTGTACGCGGGCGAGGACCGCATCGCCCTGCGGGCCGCGGCCGCCCAGGGCTGAGATCCGCGCCCCGCGTCACGGCGGCGGGGCCCCGACCGGCGGGGAGCGCCCCCTGCGCCGCAGGGGCCCCGCCTCAGCCTCTCCCTCGCCCTCACCGACGGACCGGGCCCTCCCCCTCGGCCTTACGACCGGTTCGACCGTGGTCGTGGACGGCGGCACGGTCCTCGTCCGACCGCGCGACCGCCCGCCTCAGTCGCCCGCCGCGAACCGCACCTCCGCCGCCGTCACCACCGACCCCAGCCGCGGGAAGTCGAGCTTCACCGACGCCTGGTGCTCGGCCGCGGTGAGCGCGCTCATCGCGTCCTCGACGAACACGAGTTGGTGACCGAGGTCCCCGGCGGCACGGGCGGTGGACTCCACCCCGAGGTTGGTGGCCATCCCGCCGAACACCAGGGTGTCGACGCCCAGTTCACGCAACCGCTCCTCAAGTCCCGTGCCCTGGAAGCCCCCGATCGTCCGCTTCACGATCTCCAGGTCCCCGTCCCGCAGCAGCCCGGCGGCGAGTCCACTGCCGGCGGGCTGTTCGGCGATGCCGGGACGTTCGACCCGGATCAGCACGACGAGCGCACCGGCGGAACGGAAGACACCGGCCAACTCCTCGGCCACGGCGAGGACTTCGGGACCCTTGTACGGTTCGAGCGGCAGCGCGACGATGCGGTCCATCAGATCGACGAGGACCAGGGCGGTGCGCGCGGGGTCGAGGGCGAGCCGGGATTCGGGTGCCTGCGGTGGGGTCATGACGGAACGTTAGCCCCCGTCAGCCGTCCGTACCGGAAATCCGGATCAACAGGCCCATGAACTGGTCGCGTTCGGCCGCCGACAACGGGGCGAGGAGTTCCTCGTTGGCCGCGCGGGCCGCCTTCTCACAGCGCTTGAGCAGCCGTGCGCCCGTCGGCGTGAGCGACACCGCGTTCTTACGGCGGTCCTTCGCGTCCGGCTCCCGTACGACCAGGTCGGCGGCCTGGAGGTCGTTCAGCACGCCGACCAGATCCTTGGGGTCGAGCCCGACACCGCGACCGAGGTCGGCCTGGGCGACGGGCGCGAGGTCACGGACGGCGGAGAGCACGACGTGGTGCCACATCTTCAGTCCCTCGACCGCCAGCGCGTCGGCGACGAGGGCCCGCCCCCTGGCGGCGGCTCGACCGAGCAGCCAGCTGGGGAGGGCGCGGATCGCGGGGAGCGGTGCTTCGGCCATGCGGGCAGCCTAGCGAAAACTCGTTGGACTTCCCAATGAAACCGCGAATATCATTGGCCCTCCCAACGATCCCCGCCGACCCCTCCGATCCCGCTGCTCCCCGCTGCTCCCCGCTGCTCCCTGACCCTCTCTGACGATCCCTGGAGGTGCGATGCGTCGCGTCCGGTACAAGTCCACCGGCGGCCCGCTGTTCCTGGAGGAGGCCCCCGTCCCCGCGCCGGGCCCCGGTGAACTCCTCGTCCGTACCGAGGCGATCGGGGTCACTCTCCCCGTCGTCCGCAAGGTCACCGAGGCCGCCGAGCCGATCCCGCTCGGCGGCGAGATCGCGGGCGAGGTGGTCGCCGTAGGACAGGACGTGACCCGTTTCCGGGTGGGCGAGCGGGTGACGGGGCTGTGCTTCGGGCACGGGTACTCCGACTTGGCGGTCCTCCACGAGGGCATGGCCTCAGCCGTCCCCGATTCCGCCTCCGCCGTCGACGCGGTCGCGCTCGTCCGCAGCGGGCTGGTGGCCCTGGGCGCGTTGGACGCGGCTTGCCCCGAGCCCGGTGAGGCCGCGCTGATCACGGCCGCGGCGAGCGGAGTCGGCCATCTGGCCGTGCAGTTGGCGAAGGTGCGGGGTGCCGGGCGGGTCGTGGGCGCGGTCTCCGATCCGGCGAAGGGCGACTTCGTGCGAGCGCTGGGCGCCGACGAGGTGATCGCCTACGACGAGTTGGACCGGCCGGGCTGGGGCGAGCCCGTCGACTACGTACTCGACGCCGTGGGTGGGGAGTTGCTCACCCCGGCCGTCGCCGCCCTCGTCCCGGGTGGGCGGCTCGTGGCGTACAGCTCGGGTGGCGGGACGATCCAGGCGTACGACCTTCTCGTGGGCGCCAAGTCCGTGATCGGGTTCCAGATGGCGCGGATCGCGCGCGGGAAGCCGGAGTTGTACGAGCGGTGGCGGCAGGAGCTGTGGCGGCTGTTCGCGGAAGGTGCCCTGAAACCGGCCGTGCACGGCGAGTTCGCGCTGGCGGAGGTGGCGAAGGCGCACGCGGTGATCGCGTCACGGAGCAACCTCGGCAAGGTCGTACTGCGCCCCTGAAGCACCCCGCCGAACTTGACGATCAGTCACGGCCCGTGCGGCGTTGCGAAGTTATGGGGCGACGGGCACTGCACGCTTCTTGTGAGGCGCCGGAGGCCCCAACTAACGTCTGTGACGCGCCCGTTGGACGTGGGATGTCCGGATGTCCAGACGAATGAAGGGCAGGTAGCACCACCATGCCGTCGAGTCTTCGCGCACGTCTGAGATCCACCCTCACCGCCGCACTCACCCTGGCCGCGCTGCTCATGCTCCCGAGCCACGCGCACGCCGCCACTGCCCAAACCTCCTCCCCCACCCCCGAGTTCGATCAACAGGTCCTCTTCAAGGCTCCCCAGGACGCGGGCTACGCCTGCTTCCGGATCCCGGCCATGGTGAGGACCAACGACGGCACTCTGCTCGCGTTCGCCGAGGGCCGGGTCCTCAACTGCGGTGACGCCGCCGACATCGACATCGTCGTCAAGCGCTCCACGGACGACGGCGTCACCTGGAGCCCGCTGCAGGTCGTGAACCACGGCGGCGGCGACACGCACGGCAACCCGGCACCCATCGTGGACCGGAGGACAGGCCGCATCCTGATCGCCGAGACGTACAACACGGGCCGTACGGACAGCGCCAGTTGCTCGGTCCCCTGCGACCGCACCCCGCACCTGCAGTACAGCGACGACGACGGCCTCACCTGGTCGCAGCCGCGTGACCTGAGCGACGAGATCCTGCCCCCGAACTGGAACTCCTGGTACGCCACGGGCCCCGTGCACGGCATCCAGCTCACCCGTGGCAAGCACCGGGGCCGGCTCGTGTTCGGCGTCAACACCGAGACCTGGGACGGGAGTCGGGTCACCGCGAACAACGCGGCGCTGATCGTGAGCGACGACGGTGGCGACCACTGGAAGATCGGCGCGACCGACTCGTATCCGATCGCGGCCGACGGGACCTGGCGGCAGAAGCCGTCCGAGGTGACGCTGACGGAGCGCACCGACGGTTCGGTCCTGGTGAGCGGCCGTGAGCAGGACGGCACCGACCTCGGGCAGCGCACCCAGGCGGTCAGCCGGGACGGCGGCGACAGCTTCACCGCGCCCTTCCACGCCCTGCCCGACCTGTACGCCCCGCAGGTCCAGTGCTCGACGCTCGGCGTCGGCTCCCGCATCCTGCTGGCCTGCGACGCCGACCCCGACCGCCGCCGCACGATGATGATCCGGTCCTCCTACGACGGCGGGCGCACCTGGGACAGCGTGGACCGCGGCACGGTCGTGACGAAGGACTGGTCGGGCTACTCCGACATGGCGCGCATCGACGGCGACACGGTGGGCCTGCTCTACGAGGGCGGCGCCGTGACCGCGACCGACGAGATCCGCTTCGCCCGCTTCAACGAGGCCTGGCTGCAACCGCGTCGGGGCCCGGACCCGACGACCGCCGACCTCGCCCCGCACGCGAAGCGGGCAGCGGTCCTCGGCGGCGCACAGGAGACCGACGGCGTGTCCGGCGGTGCCCTGTCCTTCGACGGTGTCGACGACGCCGTGCGCCTGCCGTACAGCGACCGACTCCCGCTGGGGACAAAGGACTTCACGGTGTCGCTCTGGTTCCGCTACACCGCGACGACCGGTGATCAGCCGTTCCTGTGGATGGGCGGGGTCGGCACCACCGAGCCGCAGGTCTGGCTGCGCGGCGAGCCCGCGGGCAACCACGTCCGGGCGCTGATCACCACCCGGGTCGGCGCGACGACCGTCCACACCACCTCCGTGGTGACCGCCGGTGCCTACAACGACGGCCAGTGGCACCAGGCCGTACTGCGGCGCGGCGGTGGGCAGTTGACGCTGTCCGTCGACGGTACGACGGTGAGCACGGCGGACATCGTGGGCTCGGTCAGCCGCAACTCGCCGTTCGGTGTGCACATCGGCCAACGCATGGACAGCATGCAGTACTTCACCGGGTCGATCGACGAAGTCCACGTCTGGGACCGGCTGTTGACGGACGACGAGCTGGCCGCCCAGCATCCGTCCCCCGCCGGGACCGTCCTGTATCTGCCCATGGACCATGTGAGCGGCAGCCACTAACGTCCCGGGCGTGCCCGAGGACCGACGAGCACGACAGCGGAGGGGAGTCGGGGTCGGCCTGCTGCTGACCCTGGTTCTCGCGGCCGTGCTGCTCACCGCCCTCCCCAAGGACCACCACGGGGAGGGCGGCGGCGCGTGCACGGCCCGTACGGTGCGCTCCTGGTCGCCGGACGCGAACCTCACCAACTCCTTTGCCGCGTACGGCGACGACGAGTCCCGCGCCGACGACTGGACCGGCGGCGACGGCACCCACTCGGTGCGGCTGCCGGACGGACGGGTGCTGTGGCTGTTCTCCGACACCTACCTCGGCCAGGTGTACGCCCCGCCCAACCCGGTCGGCGAGTCGTACGCCTGGCGGGACACCAGCGCGCCCCTGGTCCGGAACTCGGCGGTGGTGATGCGCGACGGCCACCCCCAACTCACGCTCCCCGCACCGCTGTTCCCCGATCCCGCCCCGAACGCGTGGCGTTGGCCGGTCGCCGCCCGCGTCGAGCCGCGCTCCCCCGGCTCGGCCGAGTCGGTCGTACGGGTGCTGCTGTGGACGCGGACGGCGGGGTCGTACCCGTGGATCTACGGCGTGCCGATCGCGACCGAGGTGGCCACGCTGTCGCTGCCGGATCTGCGGGTGGAGTCGATCGTGAAGGTCTTCGACCAGGAGTTGGTCCAAGACCCTTCGCAGCGGGTGCAGTTCGGGACGACGATGCTCACGCAGGGCGGCTGGACGTACGTCTTCGGCGGGAACGACGCCCAGGCCGCGGCCCGGCCGACCTCCTCCGCGTATGTGGCACGGGTGCCGGAGGGACGGCTCGGGGAGCCGGGTGCCTGGGAATTCTGGAACGGCTCTGTGTGGACGGCCCGTGCCGGGCCGCGACCGGTGCTCGGGGACGGTCGACACACGGGCGTGGGCAGCGCGTTCTCGGTGGTGCGGGCCGGCGGGACGTACATCCTGTTCACGATGGCGGCGGGCAGCCGGGGGCTCACCACCGTCACCTCGTACTGGGCCTGTTCGCCCGTCGGGCCGTGGCACGGGCCGACCAGGAGTTTCAGTCCGCCGCTGCCGCAGGGCCAGGTCGCCGCGTACAACCCGCAAGTACACCCGGAGTTGAGTGACGGCGACCGGATCGTCCTCAGTTACGACGTCAACTGGCTGGACGCGACGGCCACTTCGGCCGCGCTGAACCTCAGCCGGAATGTGTCGCTGTACCGACCGCGGTTCGTGACCCTGCGGTTGGGGCCGCCGACCCGGTGACCTCGGGCAGCGGATCGCGGGCGCGGCGCTTGGCGATGACCGCGCACACCATCAACTGCATCTGGTGGAAGAGCATCAGCGGCAGCACGGCCAGCGAGGCGTGGGCGCCGAACAGGACGCTGGCCATGGGCAGTCCGGAGGCGAGGGACTTCTTCGAACCGGCGAACTGGATGGCGATCCGGTCCTCCCGGTCGAAGCGCAGCGCCTTGCCGCCGTACCAGGTCAGGGTGAGCATGACGGCGAGCACGACGGCCTCGACGGCGAGCAGTCCGGCGAGGCGGACCGCGCTGACCTGGTGCCAGATGCCCTGGACCATGCCCTCGCTGAACGCGGTGTAGACGACGAGGAGGATCGAGCCGCGGTCGACGTAGCCGAGGATCTTCTTGTGCCGGGTGATGAACCCGCCGATCCAGCGCCGCAGCAACTGCCCCGCCAGGAACGGCACGAGGAGTTGCAGCACGATCTTGACGAGTGAATCGGCGGAGAAACCACCGGCGTTTGCGCCGAGCAGCGCCGCCGCGAGCAGCGGGGTGATGACGATGCCGGCGAGCGAGGAGAAGGAGCCCGCGCAGATCGCGGCGGGCACGTTGCCGCGTGCGATCGAGGTGAACGCGATCGACGACTGGACGGTCGACGGGACGAGGGTGAGGAAGAGCAGCCCCTGGTAGAGGGGGTGGGTCAGGATCACCGGGACGAGGCCCCGGGCGGCGAGGCCCAGCAGCGGGAAGACGACGAAGGTGCAGGCCAGGACGGTGGTGTGCAGTCGCCAGTGCTTGAGGCCGTCCAGTGCCTCACGCGTCGACAACCGGGTGCCGTAGAGGAAGAAGAGGAAGGCGATCGCGGCCGTGGAGGCGCCGGAGGCGATGTCGGCGCCCGTGCCTCGCGCGGGGAGGAGTGCGGCGAGGCCCACCGTCCCGAGCAGCAGCAGGATGTAGGGGTCGACCGGCATCCGACGCGGCCATCGCAGGCGTTTCACTGTGCTCCACTACTTCGCTGTGCGTCCGTCCCGTCGTCCGGAACGGACTCGTGCCCTCCCCATCCTGCTCCCCCATCCCTTGATCGGGAATCCGTCATACCGTTCTGACTGCCATCACGTTTCGCGATAAGCGGTTACGGTTCATGCCATGGTGTATGCCATGTACGACCTCTCCCACCTGCGGACCTTCCTCGCGGTGTCCCAGACCCTGAGTTTCACGCAGGCCGCGCGGCGGCTCGGGCTGCGCCAGTCCACGGTGAGCCAGCACGTGCGGCGGCTGGAGGACGCGACGGGGCGGCAGCTGTTCACGCGGGACACGCACTCCGTGGAGCTGACCGAGGACGGCGAGGCGATGCTCGGCTTCGCGCGTCGCATCCTGGAGGTGCAGGAGCAGGCGTCGGCGTTCTTCACCGGTACGCGGCTGCGGGGGCGGCTCCGGTTCGGGGCGTCCGAGGACTTCGTGCTCACCCGGCTGCCGGAGATTCTGGAGGGATTCCGTTACGACCATCCCGAGGTCGATCTGGAGCTGACGGTCGAACTGTCCGGGACGCTGCACGAGCAACTGGCCGCGGGGAAGCTGGACTTGGTGCTGGCGAAGCGGCGTACCGAGGATCCGCGGGGTGAGCTGGTCTGGCACGACAAGCTGGTGTGGATCGGGGCGGAGCGGCTGCGTCTGGATGCGGATCGGCCGGTGCCGTTGATTGTCTATCCGCCGCCGGGGATTACTCGCGCGCTTGCGTTGGAGGCGTTGGAGCGGCAGGGGCGGGCTTGGCGGATTGCCTGTACGAGCGGGAGTCTGAACGGTCTGATCGCTGCGGCGCGGGCGGGGTTGGGGGTGATGGCGCATTCTCGGGGGATGGTGCCGCCGGGGCTGGTGCGGGTGCCTGAGCGGGTGGGGTTGCCGGAGTTGGGGGAGGTTGATTTTGTGCTGGTGCATGGAGGGCGGCGGGGTTCTGCGGAGGGGGCGGCCGATGCGTTGGCTGCCGCGATTCTGGGCGGTGGGGATCGGTTGCATCGGCGCAGTGGGTGACGTGGGCGGGTGAGGTGCGTTGTCGGGTGCTGCGCCGTGGGGGCTGGTCGCGCAGTTCCCCGCGCCCCTGAGGGAGTTGCCCGGACCGGCGCTTACAAGAGACTCGGTGCCTCAACGAAGCGTCCTGTACGTCAGCTGTTTGACCCTCCGGAGGAAGGGGCTGGCCTCCACATGTCGCACCCCGTCCAGCTGCCCCAGTGGGCCGCTGAGGTAGTCGTAGAGGCCTGCTGTGTCTTTTACTACGGCGGTTACGACGATGTTGGACGGGCCGGCTGTGGCGGAGGCGTAGGCGATTTCGTCGTGGGTGGACAGGGCCTCGCCCACCGAGTGGAGGGCGGCCGGGGTGGCCGTGATCCAGAGGACGGCCGCTCGGGTGTAGCCGAAGACCTCCGGGTCGTACTCGATGTCGATGTAGAGCGCGCCGGAGGCGATCAGTGAGGCGAGGCGGCGTTTGACGGCGGACTCGGAGCGGCCGGTGGCGCGCTGGAGTTCGGGGTAGGTGGCGCGGCCGTCGCGTTCGAGGGCGGTGATCAGGGGCTCGTCCTCCGGGGTGATGCGGGCGGGGCCCGGATCCGGTGCCGGTTCGGGGAGCAGGGCCGCGACCTGGTCGTCGTCGAGGAGGCTGAAGCGGCGGAGCCAGCCCGTCGGGCCGCCGTAGAAGCGGTGGAGCATCTGGTGGGCGCGGATGTCCAGGACGCTGGGGGTGCGCGGGAGTTTACCGAGGAGGAGGTCGTCGTAGTCGCCGGGGCTGCGGGGGCGGGTCAGGCAGACGATCTCGGTGCCGCCCGAGGCGAGGCCGATCCAGGCGGTGTCGGGGCGTTTGGCGAGGGCGTCGGCGATGTTGAGGGCGTTGTCGGGGGCGCAGCGCAGGCGGAGCATCCACTGGTCCTGGCCCAGGCGTTCGGCGTCCCGGATGGCGACCACGCGGAGGCCTGCCTCGGCGGTGAGCCGGCGGAAGCGGCGGGCGATGGTCTGGTCGGAGGCGCCGAGGACCGTGCCGAGGCGGCTGAAGGAGGCGCGGCCGTCGAGTTCCAGGGCGGTGAGGAGTTGGAGGTCCAGGCGGTCGAGGGTGTCGGATTCCATCTCCAGCATGCCCGCTCCTGTCGGATTCCGGCGGTGGGGTGTCCCGTACCGCGTCGATCGTCCGCGCGCGGCTCATCGTACGGACAACTGCACATCCCGGACAGGGGAGTTGAGGGAATGCGTACATGGGGGCCGCTCACGGCCGTGTGCCTGGGCACATTCATGTTGTTGCTGGACGTGACGATCGTGGTCGTCGCGTTGCCGGACATGGCGCGGTCGTTGCACGCGTCGTTGAGTGATCTGCAGTGGGTGGTCGACGGGTACGCGCTCGCATTGGCCGCGCTGCTGTTGGGAGTTGGGGCCGCCGCCGACATTCTGGGGCGGCGGCGCGTGCATGTGGTGGGGGTCGTGCTGTTCGCGGTGGCGTCACTGTCGTGCGGGCTCGCGGGTGGGCCTGGTGCGCTCGTGGCCGCTCGGGTCGTGCAGGGGGTGGGGGCGGCGGCGATGCTCGCCACGACGTTGCCGTTGCTCGCGTCGGTGTATCAGGGGCGACAGCGGTCGGTGGCGCTCGGGGTGTGGGGTGCGGTCAGCGGTGGGGCCGCGGCGGTCGGGCCCGTGCTGGGCGGGGTGCTCACCGAGGGGCCGGGCTGGCGGTGGATCTTCTTCGTGAATCTGCCGGTGAGCGTGGCCGCGGTGTGGCTGACGCTGCGGGTGGTGCCGGAGTCGCGGGGGCCGCGCGGGATGCGGATCGACTGGCTGGGGACGGTCGCGTTCGCCGGGTTCGCGGGCGGGGTCACGTATGCCGTGGTGCGGGCCGGTGAGGACGGCTGGGGTGCGTCGGTGACGCTCGGATCGTTCGCGGTCGCGGGTCTCGCGCTGGTCTGCTTCGTGCTGGTGGAGCGGCGGGTGGCGCATCCGCTGCTCGATCTGTCGCTGCTGCGCAAGCCCGCGTTCGTGGGCGTGATGGCGGGGGCGCTCGCCTTCAACGGGGTGGCGTTCGGCGGGATGCCGTACCTGTCGATCTGGCTGCAGACGGTGCTGGGGATGAGCCCGGTGCGCGGCGGGCTCACGCTGTTGCCGCTGACGGGGGCGGCGGTCGTGGTCTCGGTCCTCGCCGGGAAGCTGCTGCACGGGGTGCCGGCGCGGCTGACCATCGGCGGCGGGCTGCTGCTGATCGGTACGGGCTGCTTCTGCCAAGCCGTCCTGGGCGCCGGTTCGGACTGGACGACGCTGGTGCCGGGGCTCGTTCTGGTCGGCATCGGTACGGGGCTGGTGGCGCCCGGGATAGCGGGGGCGGCCCTCGCGGCGGTGCCGGCGGAGCGTGCGGGCATGGCGGGCGGTGCCGTGAATACCGTACGCCAGTTGGGGTATGCACTCGGCGTCGCCGTGTCCGGGACCGTGCTCACCTCGCGGATGCGGGACACGCTTCCGCACGACGCGGCGCACACGCTGGCCGGCGGTGGGGCCGGGGCGCTGCGCGGGACGTTCTCCGAGCACGCGCTGCGGGCCGCGTTCGCGTCGGGGCTCGACTCGGCGCTCGTGACGGCCGGCTTCGTCGGGACGGCGGCGGGCGCGCTGGTCCTCGTGCTGGTCAGGGCGGGGCGCGCGGAGCAGCCCGGGGCGCCGAGTCCGGCCGTGCGGACGCAGGCCGGGGAGGAGACGCCGTCGCACGGGTGACGGGGTGTGACCGGGACGCCAGGGGTAATCGGGTCGTACAGATTCAGTGGAGATTACGGGCCCGAAACCTACGGAACCGTAAGGATTTCTGTCCGGCCCTTCCCCTTGTGCGGGCATTTTCCACCGCTGACCAGTACGGACGCGCGAACCGCTGGAATTCCCACCCCCTCCCGCCCTTCTGTTACGTGGGGTAGCTTTCACCGCGCTGTAGGGGAGTGCCAACAGGATCGGGGAGCGGGGTTTGCGCGAGTACAACAACCCTCCGTTGGCGTTGGCACCGCCGGTGGGCGGTCTGGCCGACGTCGTCTTCGAGCGTGCCCAGGACGACCCCCTCCACGTCTCCCTCGGCCGCAAGGACGAGCAGGGCGAGTGGCGGGACGTGACCGCCGCCGAGTTCCGTGACGAGGTCCTCGCCCTCGCCAAGGGCCTGCTCGCCCGGGGCGTCCGCTTCGGCGACCGGGTCGCGATCATGTCCCGTACCCGCTACGAGTGGACGCTGTTCGACTTCGCGCTGTGGACGATCGGCGCCCAGGTGGTGCCGGTCTACCCCACGTCGTCGGCGGAGCAGTGCTTCTGGATGCTGCACGACGCGCAGGTGTCGGCGGCGATGGTCGAGCACGAGGACCACGCGATGACCATCGCCACCGTCATCGACCGCCTCCCCGCGCTGCACCAGCTGTGGCAGCTCGACACGGGCGCCGTGCAGGAGTTGTACGACGCCGGCGCGCACATCGAGGACGAGGTGGTGCACCGGCACCGCCAGGCCGTCACCCCGGACTCGACCGCGACGATCATCTACACCTCGGGCACCACGGGCAGACCCAAGGGCTGTGTCATCTCGCACGGCAACTTCATGTACGAGGCGGACACGGTCATCGACCGCTGGGAGTCCGTCTTCCACTCGAAGCGGGGCGACGAGGTGGCGACCCTGCTGTTCCTGCCGCTCGCGCACGTCTTCGGGCGGATGGTGGAGGTCGCGGCGATCCGCGGCGGGGTCCGCTTCGGTCACCAGCCGCAGCTCAACGCGGCCGCGCTGCTGCCGGACCTGGTCGCGTTCAAGCCGACGTTCATCCTGGCCGTGCCGTACATCTTCGAGAAGGTCTTCAACGCGGCCCGCCGCAAGGCGGAGAAGGACGGCAAGGCCGGGCCGTTCGAGAAGGCCGTCGAGGTCGCGGTGAAGTACGCGGACGCCGTCGAGGCGAAGGCCTGGGGCATCGGCCCCGGCCCCTCCGCGGGCCTGCGCATGCAGCACCAGCTCTTCGACAAACTCGTCTACTCCAAGGTGCGGGCCGCGATGGGCGGCCGGATCCGCAACGCCATGTCCGGCGGTTCGGCCATGGACCGCCGCCTCGGACTGTTCTTCGCGGGCGCGGGCGTCCAGATCTACGAGGGCTACGGCCTCACCGAGTCGACCGCCGCCGCGACCGCCAACCCGCCCGAGCGCACCCGCTACGGCACGGTCGGCCAGGCCGTCCCGGGCGTCACGGTGCACATCGCGGACGACGGCGAGATCTGGCTGAACGGCCCGAACGTCTTCCAGGGGTATCTCAACAACCAGAAGGCCACCGACGAGACCCTGCACGACGGCTGGCTCGCCACCGGTGACCTGGGCTCCCTCGACGAGGACGGCTATCTCACCATCACCGGGCGCAAGAAGGAGATCCTGGTGACCTCCGGCGGCAAGAGCGTCGCGCCCGGGCTGCTGGAGGAGCGCGTGCGGGACCATCCGCTGGTCTCCCAGTGCATCGTCGTCGGCAACGACCGCCCCTACATCGCCGCCCTGGTCACCCTGGACCACGAGGCCGTCGAGCACTGGCTCACGATGCGCGGGAAGCCGCAGATGTCGCCGGCCCAGTTGGTGCGGGACGCCGACCTGGAGACCGAGGTGCGGCGTGCGGTGGTCGCCGCCAACACCCTGGTCTCGCAGGCCGAGTCGATCCGCACCTTCCGGATACTGGCCCAGCCGTTCACCGAGGAACACGGTCTGCTGACCCCGTCCCTGAAGCTGAAGCGCAAGGCGATCGAGAACACGTACTCCAACGAGGTCGAGGCGCTGTACCGGGCCTGAACTCCCGCTGCGCTAGCCGATGTTCACGCGGAAGATCTTGTCGGAGCCGTCCGGCTGGTTGCCGTTGTTGTCGCAGTTGGTGGTCGACAGCCACAACTGGTCGGCGCCGGGGACCTTGGTGACCGTGCGCAGGCGTCCGTACGTTCCGACGTAGTACGCGGTCGGGGTGCCGACGCTCTCGGTGTCGCCGTTGATCGGGACGCGCCACAGGCGTTCGCCGCGCAGGGACGCCATGTAGACGACGTTGCGGACGATGGCGATCCCGCTGGGCGAGGCCTCGTCGACGTTCCACGTGGCCTTGGGGTTGGTCATCCCGGCGACGCTGCAACTCCCTTCACAGGTGGGCCAGCCGTAGTTCGCGCCCGGCTTGATGAGGTTGAGTTCGTCCTTGGAGCTGTTGCCGAACTCCGCTTCCCACAGGCGTCCGTTGCGGTCGAAGGCGAGGCCCTGCGGGTTGCGATGGCCGTACGAGTAGACGTAGTTGCCGAAGGGATTGCCGGGGGCCGGCTTGCCGTCCGTCGTCATGCGGAGGATCTTGCCGTTGAGGGAGGTCTTGTCCTGGGCCAGGTCGGGTGTCTGGGCCTCGCCGGTGGAGACGTAGAGGTAGCCGTCGGGACCGAAGGCGAGGCGGCCGCCGTTGTGGTAGCGGTTCTTCTTGATGCCCTGGAGGAGGACCGTGTAGCCGCTGAGGGTGGTGCCGTCGTACGTCATGCGGACGACGCGGTTGCCCTCGGACGCGGTGTGCATGAAGTAGACGTAGTGGTTGGTGGCCCACTTCGGGTCGACGGCGACGCCGAGGAGGCCTCCCTCGCCGTTGGTGGTGACCGCGTTGGGTACGGTCCCGACCTGGGTCCGGGTGCCGTCCTTGGTCGTCTTCCAGACCCGGAAGTCGTCCCGCTCGGTGACGAGGGCACTCTGGCCGTCGGGCATCCAGTAGGTGCCCCAGGGGATGGTCCATCCGGTGGAGAGTGTGGTGACGGACGACGGGACACCGCCGTCGGTCGCGCAGGCCTTCGTGGTGAAGGTGACGGTGTTGCTCTGCTCGGAGAGGTTGCCGGCCGCGTCGCGCGCGACGACGTTCAGCGTGTACGGGCTGGAGCAGGCGAGGCCGGTGAGGGTGGTCGAAGTGCCGCTGGTGACCGTCTTGTAGACGGTATCCGCGCTGCGGATGTCGTATGCGACCACCGCACGGTCGTCCGTCGACGCGCCCCAGGCGAGGTCGACCGTATTCGATGTGATGTCGGCGGTCGACAATGTACCGGGCTTGGTGGGCGGGGTGGTGTCCGAGCTGGGTTTCGTCGTGCAGTCGACGACCGGGCTGGCCGGCGAGGTGTTGCCGGCAGCGTCCCGGGCGATGACGGTGAGGTCGTAGGTGGTGTTCGGGGCGAGACCGGTGAGGGCCTTGCTGGTCGAACTCCCGGGCGCCTCACCGATCTTGTTGCCGTGCTCGTAGAGGTCGTACGCCGTGACGCCCACGTTGTCGGTCGAGGCGCCCCAGGCCAGCGTGAGGCCGTCCTCGCCGATGTCCGGGCAACTCGGCTGGCCGGGACGGGTCGGTGCCTGGCTGTCGGCCGCGGTTCCGACGCTGATGCGGTCGAGGTTGGGGCCGCCGTTCGCGGTGGTCGCGGTCGCCCGGACCTTGTCGGTGCCGGCGGTCAGCGGGACGTTCACGGTCTTCGTCGCCCAGGTGTTCCAGTCGGCGGTGGCCGGGAAGGAGACGGCGGACGCGACGACCGTGCCGTTGACGGAGATGTCCAACGGACGGTCGGTGGCGGTGCCGTTGGCGTAGCGCAGCGCGACCGACGCGGTGCCGGCGGCGGTGGCACTCACTGTGAACTCCACATACGAACCAGTGACGTTGGTGTAGTCGACGAAGCCGGTGCCCGTGTAGCCGGTGTGGTTGGTGGCCACGCTGCCCTGGACGACGGTGGCGTCCTCGGCCTGGTAGTCGGTGGTCGCCGCGTGCGCGGCGGGGGCGGTGAGACCGGCGAGCGGCGCGGCGAGGGCCAGAGTGAGAGCGAGGGAGAGGCCCCGTGCGCCCCGCGCCGGTGTTCTGCCGCGTGTCATGAGTGCCCCCTCAGAGCGCTGTCGACCGGGTTCACCCGGATCAGCCGGGTCTCGCCCGGCCGTAGCATCGCGCTGTACGAGTCCGCGATCGTGCCCTTGTGGGAGCCGGACCAGAGGTCGGTGACATCGCCGGAGCCGGTGAAACCGACCTGCGACCAGTTCACGGAGACCGTCGCGCTGCCGGACGTACCGGTGTTGAACAGCGCGACCACGTAGGCGCCGCTGCTCTCGCGCTTGCTCCAGGCCTGCTTCACACCGCTGTTGACCACGCGTTTCGCGGCGGCGCCGTCCTGGTCGACGCCGATGAGGCGGTCGTTGGTGAGCATCGCCTTGTCGACGGTGTCGAGGTGGGTGAGATCGGTGCCGAGCAGCAGGGGCGAGCCCGCCATCGCCCACAGGGTGAAGTGCGAGCGCCGCTGGTCGGCCGTGAGACCCACCTGGTCGCCGTTGCCGACCTCCAGGGAGTCCAGGTCGTTCCAGCCGCCCGGCCCGGCGTACGGCTGCCAGGACGCGGCGGTGTTGAAGCGGGCGGAGACGTGGGACCAGTCGGTGAGCGGATAGCCGCTGCCGTTGGCGCCCGGACCGCAGTAGCACTCGACGTCGCCCTGAGTGCGCCAACTGTTCGCGTACTGACGCCAGGTGACGGCGTCGGCGATCGGAAGGTTGTTGGAGAGCGCGAAGTTGATGGGTCGGCCGGTGGCCCGCAGGGCCTTGTCCCAGGCCTGGACGTCGGGGATGTCGGCGCTGCCCACGCCGTCGATCTTCAGGTAGTCGACGCCCCACGAAGCGAACTGCTTGGCCCACGAGTTGACGAACTCCTGCGCGCCCGGCTTCCCGTAGTCGATGTAGTACATGTTCTTGCAGTTGTAGTTCTTCTCGGTCCTGGACGTGTCCGCGATGTCCTTCGCGTGGTACGAGGTGCCCTCGATCGGGGTGTTCGCGGTGACCGCGTTCTTGGCGATGCCCGGGGTGACGTAGAAGCCGAACTTCAGTCCCTTGGAGTGGATGTAGTCGGCCAACGCCTTGATTCCGGAAGGGAACTTGGCCGTGTCGACGGCCCAGCGGCCGTAGGAGTCGACGGTGAAGCCGCCTGCGTCGCACTTCTGCCAGAAGTCGTCGAGGTTGACGTACACGAAGCCGTGGTTGTCGAGGCCGCTCGCCACGAGGGCGTCGGCCTGGGCCTTGATCTTCGCCTCGGTGGGGGTGCGGCGGACGTAGCTCCAGCTGCTCCAGCCCATGGCGGGGCGGGTGGACTGGCCGTTGTCGGAGGCCGCGGCCGGGGTCGGGCCGCCCAGGAGAGGAAGCGCCGCGGCGGCCAACAGCCCGGCGAGCACTGTCACGAAGGGTCTGGATCCGATGTGTGTCATGACGGTCCCCCGGGGGTCGCGTAGGAGGTGCCGATCCAGGCCTCGTCGATCCGCAGCCGCTGATAGCGGGTGGTGTCGGTGGCTGCGGCCCAGGTGGAGTCGACTTCGAGACGGACGTAGCGGGCGTTGGTCGCGGTGAGGTCAATTCCCTGGATTCCGCGGCGACTTGGGAGCTGCGCGGTCCTGACGGCGCTCCCCCAGTTCGTGCCGTCGTTGCTCAGGAACACCTTGTAGTCCTTGATGCGCGCCGACTGTTCGGTGTCGGAGCGGGCGTAGGCCACCGAGTCCTCGCGCTGGTTGAGGCCGATGTACTGCACCCTCTTCGAACTGCCCAGGTCGAAGGTGAGGTTGACCGGCAAGGCCTTGCCGTTGTCCCAGTAGGTGAGGTAACTCCCGTCCCCGGCGGCCGAACCCGCGTGGCCGCTCACCGAGGCGCTCGCGCTCACGGTGACGCCGGACAGGATGCCCTGACGGCCGGCGGTGGTGACCTTGAAGACGGTGTCGTAGGGATCCCAGCCGCCAAGCCCGCTGAGCGTTAGCACTCCGCCGGACTGGGACCACGAAATCGGCGCGCCGGTACGGAGGTTGGTGACGGAGGCGATGCGGTAACCGTTGTCCCGGACGCGCAGGGTGCTGGTGCTGGGCGGGGTCAGGACGTGGATGTACTGGAGGTCGGGGTTCGTGCGGCTGATGGTGGTGACGCCGTGGGCGCCGTCGTTCCAGAAGCCGGGTTTGAGGCCGCCGTACATGTAGCCGCCGCCCTCGGTGCCGTGCAGGGATTCCCAGATCGGGTCGAGGTAGGAGTTCGCGAAGGTGTTGAAGGCGGCCTGGTTGGCCGGGAACTTGCCGTTGACCTGGGCGGTCTCGGCCATCAGCGCCTTCACCGAGGAGCCCGCGTTGGTGACGAGGCGGCCGAGGGTGAGCATCCGGTCGACGGCCGGGTCCGAGCCGTCGTACCACCAGGCGCCGGTGGACGGGAGCTTGAAGTCGGCTTCCGTCAGGCGGGGTTGTGCGGTGTATACAGCCTGCGGGTAATCGTATGCGGGCGACATTCCCGTCTTCTGCTCATTGCTGATCATGTCCATGATCGGCGTATCTTCGTTGTTGTTGCTGAGCGTGTAGTTGGGGCGCTTCTGATAGATCTGCTGGTAGAGGTCGTGGCTCTCCCAGTACGCGTTGTCGTTGTCGATCCAGAAGCCGCCGAGGTCGGGATAGCGGTCCATGACCTCGAAGAAGTTGTCGTAGCTGAACTGCCCGAAGCCGTCGCGGGTGGTCAGGTCGACGTTCTTGCCCTTGTAGGCGGAGTAGGCGGCCGAGTCGAGCCACTCGTGGCCGCCCTCGTCGTGCCACTGCGGGTCGTCGGTCATGTAGAGGACGACCTTCATGCCCTTGGCCTTCGCGGCGGTGATCAGCTCGCCGAGGAAGTCCCGCTTGGTGGAGCAGGATCCGGGGATCTTCGAGGGCCAGGGGCGGGCGTAGCCGAGGCGACTGTGGAACGTGGCCAGTACGAGGTATTGCGTATGCAGTTTCCGGGCCTCGTTGATCCAGTAGTCGGGGGTCCAGCCGCCGCCCGTGACATCGTTCTCCCAGGCGGTGCAGCTGGTGTGGGCGGGCGCGGTGCGCAGGCCCCAGTGCAGGAAGAGGCCGCCGACGGAGCCCCGGAGGAAGTCCTGGCGGGGGTTCTCCAGGTCGAGCGGGCGGGCGGCGGCACCGGGCGGGCGGGAGCTCGTGGTCGTGCCGACCCCGCTGCCCGCGTCGGCCGCGCAGTTCTCGGTGGAGCCGGTGCTGGAGACGCGTGGCGCGCCGGCGCCGCTGACGCAGTAGCCCGTCACGTCCTGGAAGCCCAGGTCGTAGGGCGAGTTGGTGCCCCGCTGCGCGGTGAAGCCGGTGAAGCGGACGCCGCTCGCCGCGTTGGCGATGACGGCGGGCCGGCCGTCGTTCGCCGCGAACTTCACGGAGCTGTCGGTGAATTGGACGTTGTCGGCGTTGTGCAGGTACCAGCCGTAGGCCGGCCGGGTGCCGATGGCCTTCGGGTTGTAGTCCTTGGGGTCGTTGGCCGGTACGCCGGTGGACATGGTGCCGTTGCCGCCGGGGACGGTGATGTCGACGTTCGTGAAGGTGATCCCGCTGATCCGGTGGCCGGTCTCGCCCCACAGGGTCGGGCTGAAGGAGGGGCTGTTGCCGGTGGCGGTGATGTTGTCGTAGGTGACGTCGCTGATCGAACCGACGCCCGGACTGTTGCCGCAGCGCTTTCGGGTGCCGATCTTCTCCATGATCGGTGAGTGGACGCCGGTCATGGTGATGTCGCGGTAGTGGACGTCGGAGATCTTCGCGCCGTCCATGGAGACCATGCCGAGGCCGGACTTGTCCGCGCCCTCGATCCGGATCTTCTGGAACTGGTAGTCCGAGAAGTCGCCGCAGGTCTCGGATCCGAACATCAGCGCGTTGCAGCACTTGGCCGACAGATACGCATCACTCACCCGCACATGACCGTTGGGGAGTTTGGCGCCGAGCGCGTAGTCGCTCTTGAAGACGAGGGCGTCGTCGTTGGCCTTGATGCTGGCGTTGGTGACGGTGACGTTGGTCGTGGAGATGATGTTCCAGCCGTCGCGGTCGCTCGCGGTGTCGATGGTCAGCCGGTCCGAGGTGACGTTGGTGCAGCCGTTGATCAGCGCGGCGAAGTGGCCGCCCCGGCGCAGGGTGAGGCCGTCGCCGATCCGGAGTCCGTCGCAGCGGGTCAGCGACAGGATCTTGTCGGCCTGGCCGGACTTGGGGTTGCCGGTGATCAGGTTGCCGAGCCCGTCGATGACCCCGCCGCCGACGAAGCCGATGTTCGTGAGCCGGTCGCCGTAGATCATCGCGTTGTGGAAGTGGCTGTGCCCGTAGTCCTGGTACTGGTCGTTCGGGTTGGCCTCGGGGGCGTCGTAGGTGTCGGCGGACGAGCCCTGGATCGTGGCGCCGGTGTCGACCTGGAGCGTCACGTTGCTCTTCATGTGGATGGTGTTCTTGGACTTGTAGGTGCCGGCGGGGAAGCGGACCGTACCGCCACCGGCCGAATTGGCCGCCGTGATGGCCTTGTTGACGGCAGGGGTGTCGTTGGCGGAGCCGTCGCCCTTGGCGCCGTAGTCGCGTACGTCGTAGACGGCGGCGGAACGGCCCGGCGTCGCGGAAGGTGCCGCCGCGAGGGCCGAGGGGTGGGCGAGGCCGAGGACGACGGCGAACGCGAAGAACACGCTCGCCGCCCAACTCCGTTTGTACACGGGTGGTTTCGGACGGGACTTCGTGGGGGGTTTCACGGAACGGGCTCCTCACACGAGTTGGTAGCCGCGGAGATCGGTGAGCAGGAGATAGGTGTCCTGAAGGGACCCGGAGGTGTCGCCGAGGGAGCGGTAGATGCCCCACTTGGGGCGCACGCGGTCGGCCAGGAAGGTGTCGATGCCGGTCCTCGACTTGTCGATCACGGTCGTGGAGCCGGACTTGAGGATCCAGCGGACCGAACCGGCCGTGCCGTCGCCGACCTTGATCTGGAAGTCGACGTCGGTCCATGTGTCGTGGAGCGGTTCGAGGTCGGTCCGGCCGACCAGGACACCGGCGATCGGCAGGTTCAGTTCGATGGTCTGCACGCCGTTCACGCGCCGCAGGGACTGGACGACGATCGGCGAGGTGCCGTTGCCGGGCTGCTTCATCTGCATGATGTGCGTGAAGGTCGTGGTCGCCTTCAGGGAGCTGGGGATGTACATCGAGTACGTGATCCGCCAGGTCTGCCCCTGGGTCCACTTGAGGTAGCTGCTGCTGCCGGTGCGCAGCCCGGTGACCTCCTGGCGCTGCCGGTCGGTCGACGTGTCGCGGTCGACCGTATGCATATTGAAGCGCCAGTTCTCTCCGGTGGCGTAGATGTGCGGGTGTCCGGCCGGGTGCGAGTCGGCGCGGTCGTCCTCGACGGTCTCGAAGGCGCCGAGACCGTCGCCGCTCGCGGTCGGTGCCCACTTCTGCTGCCAGGAGGCGGCGGGTGCGAGGGCCGCGGGTGCAGGGGTGGTGTGCGCAGGGATGGCGTGCGCGGGAGTGGCGGCGGGCAGGCCGACCGCCGCGCCTGCCGCTCCGCCGAGGGCGGCTCCGAGAACCGCCCTTCTGGACGTGCTCATGACACTACTCACCTCGCAGTTGTTCGTTCATGATCAGGAAGGCGCCCAGGCCGTGGAAGTCGTTCGTGGCCCGGGTGCGGCCGACGTAGTAGGCGTAGTCGCCGACATTGGTGCCGATGGAGATGTCACTGAGGTTGGTGCGGCCGTCGCCGCCGATCGAGAGGCGCGCGAGGACGCCCTCGTAGCCGCGCCGTGCGACATCGGCGAAGTGCCGGTCCAGATAGCCCTGCTGGGCGCCGCGCGAGAGGGCGTAGGTGAACATGCTGGAGCAGGACGTCTCGGTCCAGTTGTCGCTGCGGGCACCCTTGTCCATGATCTGGAACCAGCGGCCGGTCGCCGGATCCTGGTACTTCTCCAGTCCCGCCGCCAACCGGCGCAGGATGCCCAGGAGTTGGGGCCGTCGCGGATGGTCGGCGGGAAGTGCGTCGAGGACGTTCGTGATGGCCATCGCGTACCAGCCGACCGCGCGGCACCAGTGTTCCGGCGCGAGTCCGGTCGCCGGATCGGCCCAGCTCGCGGTGCGCGACTCGTCGTAGGCGTGCCTCAACAGGCCGTTCGCGACCTGGAGATGACTGCCGTAGACATAGAGCTGCTTGGCCGCCTCGTCGTTCGTGTAGGCGCTGTCGCCGAACTCCTTGCCGTACTCGACGAGGAACGGGTTCACCATGTAGACGCCGTCCGCCCAGAGTTGATGGGCCCGGCTGCTGCTGTCGGCGTGCCAGAAGCCGCCGTCGCTCGTGCGCGGGTAGGTGTCGAGGCGGTCGCGGATCTTCTTGGCGGCCTTGCGGTAGCGGTCCTGGCCGGTCTCGTGGTGCAGGATCACCAGGAGGCGGCCGGCCTGCATGCTGTCGAGGCTGTTGAAGGACTGGTCGATCGAGCCGTCGCTCTTCACGAAACGGTCGACGTAGCTCTTGATGTAGGTCAGGTAGCGGGCGTCGCGGGTCCGCTTGTAGGTGAGGTACTGGCCGTAGAGGTAGAGGCCGACCGGGTACGACCAGCCGCCGATGGTGCTCGGTGTGTAGCGGGCCGTGGTGGAGTCGACCACGGCCACGGACCAGTCGGGCGCCGCGGCCGGGCGGCTCGCCGCCACCGCCGTTTCGAGCGGTGGGGCCGCCCCGGTCAGGGTGGCGGTGGCGAGGGCTGCCGCGGTCAGGGCCGTTCGCAGGCGTCGGCGTCTCATGTTCCTCCCTTTCGTGGTCTGTTGACTGGGGCCTATTGACCGACTGATCAGTCGGTACGGCTGAAGAGACACCCGCTCGCCGCCGCAGGTCCGCACGCCGTGCGCACCCATGGGCGAGGAGGCCTTCACCACACCTTTTCATCCGATGTTTCTGGCATACGGTGCACCGTCTACGGAATCCCGGGCAGCGCTCTGGTCGGGTGCGCATACCTGCTCTCCTGAGGGATGGGGGTTCTCGGAGTCACAACAGGCGCCAACGTTCACATGTACGTATCGCGTTCACGGACGCGTCCGGCGGCGTGTTTCAGGGTTGCGGCATGAAGGTCCGCGGTCAATGGTCCGGACCGAAAAAGGTCGGATGCATTTCTCGCCAATCTTCAGCGGTCGGCGCCGACCCGCCGATGAGTCCGGACCGATTTCGCGGTCAGGAATGCGCTACGGCCCGTGATCGTTGACGATAGGCGTACCACCCGACGACTGAAGGATCGAGAGCTCGTGAGCAGCAAGGTCCCCCCGATCATCCTCAACAACGGTGTCGAGATGCCCCAGCTGGGCTTCGGCGTCTGGCAGGTGCCGGACGACGAGGCGGAGCGGGCGGTGGCCACGGCGCTGGAGGCCGGGTACCGCAGCATCGACACGGCTGCGATCTACGGCAACGAAGAGGGCACCGGTAAGGCCATCGCCTCCTCCGGCGTCCCGCGCGAGGACCTCTTCGTCACCACCAAGCTCTGGAACGCCGACCAGGGGTACGACGCGACACTGCGTGCCTTCGACGTGTCGCTGGAGAAGCTCGGCCTGGAGTACCTGGATCTGTATCTGATCCACTGGCCGACGCCGGCCCGGGACAAGTACATCGACAGCTACAAGGCGTTCGAGAAGCTGTACGCGGACGGCCGCGTGCGGGCCATCGGCGTCTCCAACTTCGAGCCGGACCACCTGGCCCGGCTGATCGCGGAGACCTCGGTCATCCCGGCGGTCGACCAGATCGAGCTGCACCCGCAGCTGCAGCAGATCGCCGGGCGCGAGTACCACGCGGAGCAGGGCATCGCGACCGAGGCCTGGTCGCCGCTCGGCTCGGGCCGGGGCCTCCTGGAGGTCCCGGCGATCGTCGCCATCGCCCAGAAGCACGGCCGCACCCCGGCGCAGGTCGTGCTGCGCTGGCACATCCAGCTCGGCAACGTGGTGATCCCGAAGTCCGTGACGCCGTCGCGGATCAAGGAGAACATCGAGGTCTTCGACTTCAGCCTGGACCCCGAGGACCTCGCGGCCATCAGCGCGCTGAACGAGGACCGGCGCCTGGGTCCCGACCCGTCGACGTTCAACGCGGCCTGAAATCAAGGCACATGGCCTGAACCCCAGGTAGTGCGAGCGCCCCGGAGCCTCATGGCTCCGGGGCGCATCGTTTTTCCGCGCCTACGGCCACATTGGTTCGTACCAGGGTCTTGACGCGAGCATGCCCGTGGGGCCACCTTGTTGCGCACCCGGTAAGGAAACTTTCCTAACAGAAGGGTCCCCCACAGTGCGCATGCGAACACTGACCCTCGCCGCGGCCTCAGGTGCCGCACTGCTCGCCGCCGGAGTGCTCCCCGCGAGTGCCTCCGGTGCCACCACCCCCAAGTCGGCCCAGGAGGGCTCGGTCAGCGCGGCCGACCTGCTCGCCAAGGTGACGTCCTGCTCGCAGATATCGAACGGCAAGTACCGTACGGACGACGAGACTTCGGCCACCATCCCGGTCTGCGGCAAGAACGGCGCCGTGTTCTGGAAGGCCGACATGGACATCGACTGCGACGGTCAGCGCACCTCGAAGTGCAACGAGAACGCCGACCCCTGGTACCAGGACGACACGGCGTTCCACCAGTCCAACGGCCAGCCCCTGAAGGCGGATTCACTGCCGTACATCGTGGTGCCCAGCTCCAGCAGCATCTGGAAGTACTCCAGCTACGGCATCAAGGGCGGCGGCGTGGTCGCCGTCATCTACAACAACAAGGTCGAGTACGCGGTCGTCGGCGACACCGGCCCCACCAACATCATCGGCGAGGCCTCGTACGCCACCGCCAGTGCCCTCGGCATCGACCCCGACCCGGCGACCGGCGGCGCCGACTCCGGCGTGACGTACATCCTGTTCAAGAACTCGACGGTCTCCCCCATCGAGAGCCACAGCGCGGCGGTCACCCTGGGCGACCAGCTGGCGAAGCAGTTCCTTGCCAACAACTGAGGCCCCGGAGCAGCTGACTTGAGAGACGCGTGGGGCCCGTTGCCGCGAACGGTCGCGGCAACGGGCCCCACCCGTACGTCAGTTGACCCGGCGTGTCAGTTGGGCTGCCCGATCGGCCGTACGACGACGGTGTTGATGTCGACGCCGGCGGGCTGGCGGATCGCCCAGAGGATCGTGTCGGCGATCTGGTCGGCGGTGAGCAGATGACCGGGCGGCAGGCTGCCGTTGCCGTCCCAGAACGGGGTCTCCACCCGGCCGGGGGCAACCAGCGTCACGCCGATCCCGAACTCCGTGACCTGGCGCCGGGTGTTCTCGGCGAGACCGGTCATCGCCCACTTGGTCGCGCCGTAGATGTTGCCGGGCGTGTGCACGAACCCGGCGACGCTGCCGATCAGCACGATCCGGCCGTGCGTCTGCTTCAGCGCGTCGACGGACGCCCGGATCAGCAGCGCGGGCCCGAGGACGTTGGTCAGCACCATCTCGGTCCACCCGGCCGGGTCCCCGTCGGCCACCGCGTCGTGCGTGGCGACCCCGGCGTTGGCGACGACCGCGTCGAGCCGCCCGAACTGTTTGAGCGTCGTCTCCACGGCGGCCTGCACCTCGCCGTACTCGGCGGCGCTGCCGGGGACGGTCAACAGGCCCTCGGGGTGGCCCAGTTGGGCGGCGAAGTCGTACAGGCGCTGCTCGTTGCGACCGGTGACGGCCACCCGGCCCCCGGCGCTGAGGAGTTGACGGGCGACGGCAGCGCCGATCCCGCTGCCGCCGCCGGTTATGAGCGCGACGTGCGAGTTGTCGTTCATGGGTGGTCCCCCCGTTGGTCGGTGAACTCCGCGCAGTTGGAGGGGCAGTTCATCACCTTGAGGAGGCTCGAAGTCAAGCCGCCGAGATCACGGGCCCGGTCAGTCGGCCCGCACCGCCCTGTGCACGGTGTGCGCGGCGAGCACGAACACATCGGCGCGCCGGTGCACGCTCGCCGGGTCCTCCGGGTCGACGAGCCGGTCGAGGGCGGCCCGGTCCTCGGCTTCCATCGCCTCGCCGTAGGTGTCACGGACCCGGGTCAGCCAGGCCGCGGCGTAGGCACGGACGCGGTCGGGGGCCGGGGCGGGCAGGTCGAGGAGGAAGCTGCGGCTGCCGGTGTGCTTCAGGCCGACCGACTCCAGCAGGGCGGGCCAGTCCTCGGTCTCGGTGACGGCGCCGGGAAGGTCTGCGCGCATCTGCGCGAACCACTCGGCCTCGATCGCGTCGATCCGCGCCTCAAGCCCCGGCCGGCCGATCCCGAAGTCGCGCGGCAGGAACCGGGACGGCAGTCCGCCCTCCATGATCGCGAGGGTGCCACCGGGCGCGAGCCGCTCCGCGAACGCGGCGAGCCCGGCCCGCTGGTCACCGAGGTGGTGCAGACTGCGGCCGGCCCACATGAGGTCGGCCGGGTACTCCAACTGCCCCAGGACTTCGGGCAGTTCACCGGTCAGCGTGCCGAAGCGGTCGCCGAAGCCCAGCCGGTCGGCACGGGCGTTGGCGCGTTCCAGGAGCGGCTCGGAGAAGTCCACCGCGACGACCCGGGCCCCCGGAAACGTCTCCGCGAACAGACACGCGACGACCCCGGGCCCGCTGCCCACGTCGACGATCAGCCCCGGATCGGTCCGCTCCTTCGCGAGCCACGCCATCGCCCGCTCGTACAACGGCGCGAACAGCTCCGCCTGGGCCTCCAGCAGGGGGCCCATGACGGCCCAGTCGAGGTCGGTGTGGTCGTGGTGGTGGTGTGCGTGCTTCTCGTCGTGCTCGTGCGCCATGGTGGTCACCCTCTCGTCCGCGTGCCGCCAGCCTGCGCCGACGCACCGTCGGGCGGCCAGTTCCGTTGCCGAAGCGGCAAAAAACAAGGTGCGGAACAGGGCGTCCGTCGCCGAGCATGCCCGTATGGACGACACGGCCGACGTGATGGTGGAACGCTTCCTCGAAGACGGCTTCGTGAAGATCGAGGGGGCCTTTCCGCCGCGGGTCGCCGAGGACTGCGCGCGACTGCTGTGGCGGGAGACGGGCTACGACCCGGAGGATCCCGGCACCTGGAAGGACCCGGTGGTGTGGGTGCCGGGCATGGGCCAGGGCCCGTTCGCCGCGGCCGCCAACTCCCCCGTCCTGCATGAGGCGTTCGACCTCCTGGTCGGCGAGGGACGCTGGGCGACGCGCTACGGTCTGGGCGCCTTTCCCCTCCGCTTCCCGCACGAGGACGAACCCGACGACGCCGGCTGGCACATCGACGGGAGTTACACCCCCGAGGGTGAGACCTGGGGACATGTCAATCTGCGGTCGCGGGACCGGGCGCTGCTGATGCTGTTCCTGTTCACCGAGGTGACCGAGGACAACGCCCCGACCCGCATCCGCGTCGGCTCGCATCTCGACGTGCCGCCACTCCTGGAGCCGTACGGCGAAGCGGGGGTGTCCGGTCTGGAGATCGCCCCTCGACTGGTCGAGGCCACCGCCCACCGCCCGCTCGCGTACGCCACCGGCAGCCCCGGTGACGTGTACCTGTGCCACCCCTTCCTGGTCCACGCGGCCCAGCCGAACCACGGCACCCGTCCCCGTTTCCTGGCACAGCCCCCGCTGGACCCGACGGTCCCCTACGACCTGGACCGCCCCGACGGCAACTACTCAGCGGTGGAGTTCGCAATCCGCCGGTCCCTGTCAAACGAGGGCTGACCCCCACGCCCCTTTGAAGGGGCGCGGGGAACTGCGCGACCAGCCACATACGGCCCGCAGCCAAAAACTCGACGCAACCAACGGCACCTACAGCGGGGGATACGCGTTGGCCATCAGCTGCTGAAACTGCGCCGAGAACCAGTGCCCGGACAACGGCGCATTCGGCAACGCACCCGACATGTTGTTCCCGTTACGCGCATTCCCCGTGTACGTCGGGTCGCACATCCGGTCAAACCCCTTGCCCTCGTCGTTGGCGATCGCCGTGCTGGACCCGTCCGACTCCCCCGGCGGCTTCATCCACACATACGCGTCGATCCCGGCAGCAGGAGCAGCCTGCGGCCGCTCACCCAGCCCCGCCCCGGACTGGTTGCACCAGTTCCCGACCTGAATCCGCCGGTCGTAGCGCCCACCGTCAACGTACGTGTCCACACTGGTAGTTGCACCTGGCCCGGCAGGCCGAGCCGAACCACCCCACCCATTCCGCGACGTGTCGATCAGCATGCCGATACCGGAGTTGAAGCCCACCGACACCAACTCACTGCGGAACGCCTGGGCATACGACTGCTCGTCCACGTACCGGTTCCAGTCGACCCACTTGGACTGCCGCACGGAGACACCGTTCACGCTGTCGTTGATGGTGAAGTTGTTCTCCTTCAGGGCGCTGTAGTTGGCCGTGTTGGTGATGAAGCCGGCCACGTCGTTCACGGTCGCGCCCTCGGCGTTCGCGGCCTGGTAGAAGAGGTTCGCGGAGGGAACGAAGTTGTCGTCCCAGCCGAGCCAGCCGTGGTGTCCGGCGTCGATGTAGTTGTAGACGTTGGGGATCGCGCCGAGCTTGTTCAGCGCGTAGCCGACGCCCTTCACGTAGTTGCCGTTGGCGAGCATCGTGTCGCACTGGGGGGTCGCGGTGGCCTTGCTGCCGGTGTTGGTCACGAGGTTGGGCAGCGAGTCGATCTCGATCGTGGTGACGATCCGCAGCGAGGCGTACTTGCTGTCGGCGAGGATCGCGGCGATCGGGTCGATGAACTCGGTCTCGTAGCGCCCGATTTCGGTCGGGCCGAGCTCACCGTTGGAGGCCAGGGCCGCGCAGTCGCGCCCTGGCAGGTCGTAGACGACGAGCTGGACGACCTCTTCGCCGGTGCCCTTCTGGGCGAGCGCCGCGTCGAGGTGGGCACGCAGGCCCATCCCGCCGTTGACGCCGTTGATCGCGGCGATGCGGTCGAGCCAGACGCCGGTGGGCTGGTTGGAGACCCGGCTGCCACCGGTCTCGGCAGCGGCCTTCGCGGACCACTCCGGGTTCACGTACACCTTGGCGCCCGCGTACGGGTTGTCGACCCGCGTGCCGGGATCGGTGCCACCACCGCCCCCTCCCCCACCGCTGCCGTCGTCGACGTTGCAGGTCACGCCGTCGAGGGTGAAGGTGGTCGGCAGCGCGTTGGTGCCGCTGTAGGAGGCGTTGAAGCCGAAGCTGACCGAACTCCCGGTCCCCAGGCTCCCGTTGTAGGTCTCGTTGGCCGCCGTGACGGCGGTCCCGCTCTGGCTGATCTTCGCGTTCCAGCCGCTGGTGATCTTCTGGTTACCGGCGTACGACCACTTCGCGGCCCAACTCGACTTGGCGGCCCCGTTGTTGGTGATCGTGACGGCGGCGGTGAAGCCGGTGTCCCACTGGTTCTGCACCTTGTAATCGACGCTGCACGGGATCGCGGCGATGCCGGCGTCCGCCGAGGGAGCGGCGGCCACCGCCGTCCCCGAGGCCCCGGCGACGAGCACCAAGGCAGCGAGCAACGCTGTTCTGGTACGGCTCATGAGTGCGGGTTTCCTTGTCTGTGAAGGAAGTTGGATGCGGGTGCTGGTGGATCGGTCCAGGGCGCCTATCCGTTGAGGGCACGCAGATGGTCGCGCAGCCCGATGCCGTACGCCGTGGGTGTACCGGCGTAGTCGGAGATCAGGGACGGACCCGCGGAACAGTCCCAGGTGTTCCAGGTCCAGCCGAGATACGAGAGCCCGCGGTCGTCGAACCACTTCATGACCTGGTCGACGAAGGCGTGCGAGCAGGTGTTCTCGCCCATCTCCCCTGCCACCAGCGGCACTTGGGCCGCGACGGGGGCGAGCTGGGTGTTCCAGCAGCTCTCGCTCGCGCAGGTGTTGAAGTTGTACACGTGGTACGCGGCGACGAGATTGCCGGTCGGATCGGCGGGCTTGTAGGCCAGCCACTGGCTCAGGTCGTTCGAGTACGCGAGCCCGCCGGCCATGATCACGTTCTTGGCGCCGGTCGACCGTACGGAGTCGACGAGATCCTGCATACCGGCGACTTCGTACCCGATGCCGGGGCAGGTGCCGCCGTCCCGCCAGCACTGCCACGCCTGAGTGGTCGTGGAGGTCGCGCGGTCCGGGTAGGGCTCGTTGAACAGGTCGAACGCGACGGCCTGGTCACCCTTGAAGGTGCTGGCGACCGAGGACCAGAAGGACGGCGTGTACTGCGCGTCCGGCATCGGCTTCTGACAGGTGGCGTGCACGTCGGAGCAGCCCGCCGAGTTGCCGGTGTACTGGCCGTAGGTCCAGTGCAGTTCGACGATCGGGGTCATGCCGTGCGCCTCGACCTTCGCCACCAGGTCCTTGACGGCGGCGATGTAGTTGACGCCCGCATACTCGGGCTTGATGTTGGAAAGGCCCAGCCAGCACTCCTCGTTGAGGGGAATGCGGACCACGTTCGCCTTCCAGTCGGCGATGGCGGCGACGGCCGCGTCGTCCACGGGACCGTCCCAAATGCCGTAGCCCTGCACGCACATGAACTCGCCGCCGGACCGATTGACACCGAGCAGACGGCGGTTGGCGCCGTCGGCATCCACGAGCTTGTTCCCGGAGACGTGCAGCGCGGGTGCGCTGCCGCCGGTCGGCGGTGAGGTCGGAGGCGGCGACGTGGGTGGCGTCGGCTCCGCATCTACGTTGCAGGTCGTGCCGTTGAGCTTGAACGCGGACGGTACGGCGTTGCTCCCCGACCAGTTGGCGAGGAACCCGGCACTCACGCTCGCGCCGGTGCCGAGCGCGCCGTTCCAGCTCTCGTTGGCCGCGGTGACCGTCGTGCCGGACTGGGACCACTTGGCGTTCCAGCCCTGGGTGACCTTCTGGCCGCCGGCGAAGTCGAAGCTGAGGCTCCAACTGCTCACCGGTGCCATGTTGTTGGTGATCTGCACTGAACCCTGGAAGCCGGTGTCCCACTGGCTGGTGACCGAGTACGCCACCGTGCACGCGGGAGTGGCACCGGACGCCGTGACGACCGGAACGACCATGGCCCCGACAAGGGCGGTCGCGCCGGCGACGGCTAAAAGCATTGAACGCGGGGGGTGTCGCATGAGCGACTCCTTGCAGCTCGGGCGCGTCGCACGGACGCGTCGACTGACGGAATCGCTCCCACTGGTGTCCAGGAAGGTAGCGCCAAGTGACGGTAAAGGACAGGGGAGTCACAGACTTTCGCTGACTTTCCCTCAACCCACGGGCGTCGAATCTTTTCGACTCCGTAAGCACCTTGACGGCTCTCACCCCCGTCCCCACGATGGGAGCGCTCCCACTGGTTCAAGGCTTGTTGCTGCTCCGCCCCCACCCCTCCGAGCCGCAAGGAGGAACCAGCACATGCACCCCAGAAGGAGACGCCGTTTGACGCGGCGACTGTGGACCGCTGTCGTGGCGGCCCTCGCACTTCCCGTCTCGATGCTCGCGACGGGCACAACTCCCGCCCAGGCGGCGACAGTTCAGTGCAGCGTGGACTACAAGACGAACGACTGGGGCTCCGGCTTCACCGCGGACCTCACCCTCACCAACCGGGGTACGGACGCGATCAACGGCTGGACCCTGACGTACGGCTACACCGGCAACCAGAAGCTCAGCAACGGCTGGAACGGCACCTGGTCCCAGTCCGGTTCCACGGTCTCGGTGACGAACGCGTCGTACAACGGGACGATCGCCGCGGGCGCCGCCGTCTCGACCGGCGCGCAGTTCAGTTACAGCGGCACCAACACCGCGCCCACCTCGTTCGCGGTCAACGGCACGACCTGCGCCGGCGCGCACCAGCCGCCGATCACCGTGCTGACCAGCCCGACCGCGGGCGCGATCTACACGCAGGGGGCGGCGATCCCGCTCGCGGCGACCGCGGCGGCGGCCGACAACGCGACGATCAGCAAGGTGGAGTTCTACGACGACACCACGCTGCTCGGCACGGACACGAGCTCGCCGTACTCTCTCTCGGCCTCTGGATTGACCGTGGGCAGTCACTCACTGGTGGCGAAGGCCTACGACAGTCTGGGCGCGTCCGGGGAGTCGACTCCGGTCGGCATCACGGTCGCGTCGGGTCCCGCGGTGGTGGCCTCACCGGCCCAACTCGGCGTCCAGCAGGGCAAGTCGGGCACGTACGCGGTGTCGCTGTCCACGCAGCCGTCGTCGAACGTGACGGTGACGACGGCCCGCGCGAGCGGCAACACGGGGCTGTCGGTCACCGGCGGCGCGTCGCTCACCTTCACGCCGTCGAACTGGAACACCGCGCAGACGGTGACCCTCACGGCCGACGCGTCGGGCACCGGTACGGCGTCCTTCGACTCGACGGCGACGGGGTTCACCAAGGCGACGGTCACGGTGACGGAACTGGCGGCGGCGAACGCGTACGACGCCCGTTTCCTCGACCTCTATGGGAAGATCACCAACCCGGCGAACGGCTACTTCTCGCCCCAGGGCATCCCCTACCACTCGGTGGAGACCCTGATCGTCGAGGCGCCGGACCAGGGGCACGAGACCACGTCGGAGGCGTACAGCTATCTGCTGTGGCTGCAGGCGATGTACGGCAAGGTGACGGGCGACTGGTCGAAGTTCAACGGTGCCTGGGCTCTCATGGAGAAGTACATGATCCCGACCCACGCCGACCAGCCGACCAACTCCTTCTACAACGCCTCGAAGCCGGCGACGTACGCGCCCGAGCTGGACACCCCGAACGAGTATCCGGCGAAGCTGGACACCTCGGTGCCGGTGGGATCGGATCCGATCGCCGGTGAACTGAAGACCGCATACGGTACGGACGATGTCTACGGTATGCACTGGCTGGAGGATGTCGACAACACCTACGGCTACGGTGACACGCCGGGCGGCGGGTGCGAGGCGGGGCCGACGGCGAGCGGGCCGTCGTACATCAACACCTTCCAGCGCGGAGCGCAGGAGTCGGTGTGGGAGACGGTGCCGCAGCCGACCTGCGACGCCTTCAAGTACGGCGGTACGAACGGGTACTTGGACCTCTTCACCGGTGACTCCTCGTACGCCAAGCAGTGGAAGTACACGGATGCGCCGGACGCCGACGCGCGGGCCGTGCAGGCCGCATACTGGGCCGATGTGTGGGCCAAGGAGCAGGGCAAGGGCTCCGACGTCTCCGCGACCGTCGGCAAGGCGGCGAAGATGGGCGACTATCTGCGGTATGCCATGTACGACAAGTACTTCAAGAAAATCGGCAACTGTGTGGGACCGTCCACGTGCCCTGCCGGGACCGGCAAGGATGCCTCGGACTATCTGCTGTCCTGGTATTACGCGTGGGGCGGGGCCAATGACGCCAGTGCGGGTTGGGCCTGGCGGATCGGGTCCAGTCATGTGCACGGGGGTTATCAAAACCCGTTGGCCGCTTATGCGTTGAGCTCGTACGCGGACCTGAAGCCCAAGTCCTCGACGGGTGCTGCGGATTGGGGTACTTCGCTGTCGCGGCAGCTGGAGTTCTACCGCTGGCTGCAGTCGAGCGAGGGTGCCATCGCCGGTGGGGCGACGAACAGTTGGCAGGGACGGTACGCGAGTCCGCCGGCCGGGACGTCGACGTTCTACGGCATGTACTACGACCAGCAGCCCGTGTATCACGACCCGCCGTCCAACCAGTGGTTCGGCTTCCAGGCGTGGTCGATGGAGCGGGTGGCCGAGTACTACCAGCAGACGGGGAACGCGAGCGCGAAGGCGGTTCTCGACAAGTGGGTGGCCTGGGCCTTGTCCAAGACCACGGTCAATCCGGACGGGACGTATCTGATTCCCTCGACGTTGCAGTGGTCGGGGCAGCCGGACACGTGGAACGCGTCAAGTCCCGGTTCCAATGCGGGACTTCATGTGACCGTGGCCGACTACACCAATGACGTGGGTGTGGCTGCCGCGTATGCCAAGACGCTGACGTACTACGGCGCGAAGTCCGGTAACGCGGCGGCGAAGACGGCCGCGAAAGCGCTGCTCGACGGGATGTGGGGCAACTACCAGGACAGTCTGGGGGTTGCCGTTCCGGAGACTCGCGCGGACTACAACCGGTTCGACGACAGCGTGTATGTGCCGAGTGGGTGGAGCGGGACGATGCCGAACGGGGATGCGGTCAACTCCGCTTCTACGTTTGCCTCGTTGCGGTCCTTCTACAAGAACGATCCGGCGTGGTCGAAGATCCAGAGTTATCTGGCGGGTGGGGCTGCGCCTGTCTTCACGTATCACCGGTTCTGGGCTCAGGCGGATGTCGCCTTGGCCATGGGGTCGTACGCGGAGCTTCTTGAATAGCCCCCGCCGGGCGCTCCGCGGGTTGGGCGGTTGTTTGGCTGCGGGTCCGTTGTGGCTGGTCACGCAGTTCCCCGCGCCCCTGAAAACAGGGCGTTGGAGCGGCCGTTCCTCGAAGAGTGCCTCGGAGTTCCGTGTGCGTGGCCCCGTCACCTGACGGCGGGGTCTACCTGCCGGGCGGCCCCTACCCGCACTGGGGGTCGCCCGGCGCTCGTGTCTTTGCTCCTCCCCCGGAGAGGAACCCACCGTGCGAAGAACCCGAATACTCCTGGCCGTTCTGGCGCTCGCGGCCGGCCTGCTTGCAGGCGCACCGTCCGCTCTCGCCGCCGACACCCCAAGAGCAGCTCTCGCGGCCGACACCTACACATGGCACAACGCCCGCATCGACGGTGGCGGGTTCGTGCCCGGCATCGTCTTCAACCGGAGCGAGAAGAACCTCGCCTACGCCCGTACCGACATCGGCGGCGCCTACCGCTGGCAGGAGTCGACCAAGACCTGGACGCCGTTGTTGGACTCGGTCGGGTGGGACGAGTGGGGGCACACCGGGGTGGTGAGTCTTGCTTCCGACTCAGTCAACCCTGACAAGGTGTACGCGGCTGTCGGTACGTACACGAACAGTTGGGATCCGACGAACGGGGCCGTGCTCAGGTCAGCTGACCGGGGCGGGAGTTGGCAGAAGACTGATCTGCCGTTCAAGCTCGGTGGGAACATGCCGGGGCGCGGTATGGGTGAGCGGTTGGCCGTCGATCCCAACAAGGACAGCGTGTTGTATCTGGGGGCGCCCAGTGGGAAGGGGTTGTGGCGGTCCACGGACTCCGGGGTCACCTGGTCGCAGGTGACGAACTTCCCCAACGTCGGCAACTACGTGCAGGATCCGACCGACACGAGTGGCTACGCCAACGACAACCAGGGCATCGTGTGGGTCACCTTCGACGAGTCGACGGGCACGGCCGGCAGTGCGACGAAGACGATCTATGTCGGGGTCGCGGACCAGGCCAACGCCGTGTACCGGTCGACGGACGCGGGGGCCACGTGGTCACGGGTGGCCGGGCAGCCCACCGGGTATCTGGCCCACAAGGGTGTACTGGATGCGGTCAACGGTTATCTGTACATCGCATACAGCGACAAGGGCGGTCCGTACGACGGCGGCAAGGGGCAGGTGTGGCGGTACGCGACCGCTACCGGCACCTGGACCAACATCAGCCCGGTCGCGGAGGCCGACACCTACTACGGGTTCAGCGGGTTGACCGTCGACCGGCAGCATCCCGGAACCGTGATGGCGACGGCGTACAGCTCCTGGTGGCCGGACACGCAGATCTTCCGGTCCACGGACAGCGGCGGCACCTGGACGAAGGCCTGGGACTACACCTCGTATCCCAACCGTGCGAACCGCTACACCATGGACGTCTCGTCCTCGCCCTGGCTGACCTTCGGCGCGAACCCGTCGCCGCCCGAACAGGCCCCGAAACTGGGCTGGATGACCGAGTCGCTGGAGATCGACCCCTTCAACTCGAACCGCATGATGTACGGGACGGGGGCGACCCTCTACGGCACGGAGAACCTGACCAACTGGGACAGCGGCGGCCAGTTCACCGTGAAGCCGATGGTGCAGGGGCTGGAGGAGACGTCCGTCAACGACCTCGCCGCTCCCCCGTCCGGCGGAGCCCAACTCCTCAGTGCCCTGGGCGACATCGGCGGGTTCCGGCACACGGATCTGACCAAGGTCCCCTCGATGATGTTCACTTCGCCTTCGTTCACGACGACCACGAGTCTCGACTTCACGGAGTCCAACCCCAACACCGTTGTGCGCGTGGGCAATGTGGACTCGGGGGCGCACATCGCGTTCTCGACGGACAACGGCGCCAACTGGTTCGCGGGCACTGATCCTTCGGGCGTGAGTGGCGGGGGGACCGTGGCGGCTGCCGTCGACGGGAGTCGGTTCGTGTGGAGTCCGGCGGGGGCGGGGGTGCAGTACACGACGGGCTTCGGTTCGTCCTGGGCCGCGTCCAGCGGTATCCCGGCGGGTGCGATCGTCGAGTCGGACCGGGTGGATGCGAAGACCTTCTACGGCTTCAAGTCCGGCCGTTTCTACCTCAGTTCGGACGGCGGGGCGACCTTCACCGCGTCGGCGGCGGCCGGGCTGCCCAGTGGTGACAGCGTGCGGTTCAAGGCGCTGCCCGGCACGAAGGGGGACGTGTGGCTGGCGGGCGGGTCGAGCGACGGGGCGTACGGGCTGTGGCACTCCACGGACGGCGGCGCCTCTTTCACCAAGCTCGCGAACGTCGACCAGGCCGACACCATCGGCTTCGGCAAGGCGGCGACCGGTGCCTCGTACCAGACGCTCTACACCAGCGCGAAGATCGGCGGCGTACGCGGCATCTTCCGCTCGACCGACAAGGGCGCGACCTGGACGCGTATCAACGACGCTGCCCACCAATGGGGTTGGACCGGTGCGGCCATCACCGGTGACCCGAGGGTCTACGGCCGCGTGTACGTGTCGACGAACGGGCGCGGGGTCGTCTACGGCGACTCCTCCGACGCCGGCGACGGAGGCAGCGGGGGTGGTGGTGGCGGTGGCGATCCGACGCCCACGGGTGCCTGCGCGGTGACGTACACGATCACGAACCAGTGGGCGGGCGGTTTCCAGGCCGACGTGCAGGTGACGAACACCGGGTCAACCGCCTGGAACGGCTGGGCACTTGGCTGGTCCTTCGCCGACGGGCAGCGGATCGGGCAGCTGTGGAACGCCGATTACACCCAGTCGGGCGCGGCGGTGACGGCGAAGAACGTGAGCTGGAACGGCACGGTGGCGGCGGGCTCTTCCGTGGGCTTCGGGTTCACGGGGAGCTGGTCGGGGGTGAACTCGAAGCCGGGTGCGTTCAAGGTGGGCGAGCAGAGCTGCACGGTGACCTGACCAGGGGCGCGCATCCCAGGGGTGCGCGCCCTTCACTTCAACGTCACAAATCGATTACCTCTCCTTCGCACGTCTCACGCCGCTCTTATATCGGGCGTTAAGTTCAACCCCCAACTAATCGCCAGGGGGACCCCATGTCGTACCAGTCGCCACCACCCGTGCCGCCCTCGCCCGAGCCCGCCCCTACGCCGCCGGGGCCTAAATGGGCCCGTACGTATGTGGCCGTCCCCGCCGCGATCGCCCTCTTCGTCGTGGGTGCGCTGATCGGAGCCGCGGGCAACAACAGTGGTGGCGACAGCGACAAGACGAGTGCCGAGCCCGCCGCGACGAAGACGGTCACCGACACCAGGACCGTTACCGCCGCACCCAAGGCAGCCAAGGTCGAGAAGGCCGAGCCCGCGCCGACGGTCACCGTCACGAAGACCGTGAAGGCCAAGGCGGCGGCGACGAGCGACGACGCGCCGTCCGGCAAGGCCCTGTTCAAGGTGTGGGGCAGCGCGCCGTCCGGTGTCGACATCACCTACGGCAGCGACGGGACCAACCTCCAGGGCAAGGGCCTGCCCATGGAGAAGACCATGACGGTGGACAGCGACGCGCTGTACTACCAGATCACCGCGCAGCTCCAGGGCGGTGGCAATGTCCACTGCTCCATCACCATCGACGGGAAGACCAAGTCCGGTCAGGCGCAAGGGGGTTACAACATCTGCTCGGCCCAGCTGAACTCCGACTTCAGCGGCGGGTTCAGCTGAGCCGACAGAGGCCGATCGGTCGGCGGTTCTCGGTCTACGGCGTGTACACCGTGGGCCGAGGCGCCGTCGTCATCCCGTCGCCGATGTAGAAGCTCGGGTGCGGCGGTTGATTGTATGCAGTGTTCTGCCAGGCCAGGGCCATGCGGTACTGGGTGTCGTGGAGCAGGGTGGTGATCCTGGTGGTCGTCTCGTACGGGGTCGAGTAGATCCGTAGCGCCGTGTTGTCCGTGGTGGGCCAGACGACCTCCTCGCGCCAGTCGCCGAGGATGTCTCCGGACAGGGTCGGGGTCGCCTTGGTGCTGTTGTTGGAGTGGACTCCGGCGCCGGTCAGGAGGCGGGTGTCGGCGGTCGTGCCGTACTTGTCGATGTGGGTGGCGTCGAGGAGTTCGCGCACCGGGTCACCGTCCCACCAGGACAGGAAGTTGGTGCTGGAGGGCTTGCGGCTCGACACCACCGTGCCCTTGGGGTTGCGGACGCCGCTCTCCGACGCCGACCAGGACTCGGCGCCCGCGCTGCCCGCCCAGATGTCGCCGGAGACACCACGGCCGTTGTCACCGTTGGCCGGTGTGGACCAGATGACCGCGCCGGTCTTCGCGTCGGCCATCCACGAGGACGGTTTCGACGCGTCCTCGTCGACCTTGAACTCCTCCAGCCCCGGGCGGGACGGGTCCAGGTCGCCTACGTGCAGGGCGTCTCCGTGGCCGTTCTTCGTCGTCCACAGGCCGGAGCCGTTGTCGTCGACGGCCATCGAGCCGTACACGATCTCGTCCTTGCCGTCCCCGTCGACGTCCGCGATCGCCAACTGGTGGTTGCCCTGGGCGTCGTAGCCCTTGCCGGTGTTGGTCGAGGAGTTGGTGTCGAAGGTCCAGCGGCGGGTGAAGGCGCCGTTCCGCCAGTCCCAGGCGGCGATGACCGTGCGCGTGTAGTAGCCGCGCGCCATGATCAGGGACGGACGGGAACCGTCCAAGTAGGCGGTGCCGGCGAGGAATCGGTCGACGCGGTTGCCGTACGAGTCGCCCCAGGAGGAGACCGTTCCGCGCGCCGGGACGTAGTCGACGGTGCTCATCGCCGTGCCGGTCCGGCCGTTGAACATCGTCAGGTACTCGGGTCCGGACAGGACGTAGCCGCTCGAATTGCGGTAGTCCGCCGCCGAGTTGCCGATGACGGTGCCCGCGCCGTCGACCGTGCCGTCGGCCGTCTTCATGGCGACCTCGGCCTTGCCGTCGCCGTCGTAGTCGTACACCTGGAACTGTGTGTAGTGCGCGCCCGAGCGGATGTTGCGGCCCAGGTCGATGCGCCACAGGCGGGTGCCGTCGAGGGTGATCCCGTCGAGGATCGTGTCGCCGGTGTAGCCGGACTGGGAGTTGTCCTTGGCGTTCGTGGGCTGCCACTTGAGGACGAAGTCGAGCCGGCCGTCGCCGTCGAGGTCGCCGACGGAGGCGTCGTTGGCCTCGTAGGTGTACGCGACGCCGTCGGGGGTGGTGCCACCGGCGGGCGGGGTGATCGGGACGTCCTCGTAGCCGGTGCGGAACTGGATCGCGTGGACCGAGTCGGCCTGCTCCACACCGCCGACGATCGCGCGGACCGTGTAGTCGGCCTGGGCGGGCGCGCCGGCGTGGAAATAGTTCGTGGAGCCGGTGATCGGGGCCGAGTTGACCTTCGTACCGGCCCGGTAGACGTTGAAGGAGACGTCGTCGGGATCGGTTCCGAGCCAGCGCCAGCTGACCAGATTGCCGCTGTCCGTGTGGACGCTGACGACGCCCCGGTCGAGGGCCTCGACCTGGCGGGCGGTGGCGGCCTCGGCGGTCGTGCTGGTGGTGAGGGTGGTGAGTCCGGCGGCGATCAGGGCAGCGACGGTGGTCAGGGTGGAGAGTACGGCCCTTCGTCTGCGGGGGTGGCGGGGCGGGCGGGGCGGGTGAAGTGGATGCACGTGCGGGTGCGGGTGACTCACGTGGCGTACCTCCTGGGAGGACGGACGGGTTGCGTACCGTCAGTCGCCGCTGTCCGTGAGCAAGTTGCCGTACGTTTCGGCCAGTTGAGCCACCGTGCGCGCGATTCGGTCACGCAGCTCGGGCGGTGCCAGGACCTCGATGTCCGTGCCCAGGCGCAGGAACTCGCCGTGCGCGTGCTCGACGGACTCGATCGGGACCGACATCAGGGTCCAACCGTCCGGCTCTGCCCGTCCGTTGACGGGGACCGCCCGTGCGAGCGTCACCCCGGGTGCCAGCCGGACCACCGCCTCGCCCCGGAACAGGCGGTCGTGGAAGTCCCGTTGGTGGGCCGTCCAGTACGCGGCCAGGTCGAAATCATCCGGGCGGGCGAACTCCTCGCCGGAGGTGGCGGAGGAGGCGTCGAGTTCCAGGATCTGGTCGACGCGGAAGGTACGGGGTCCGGGGCCGGCGACGACGTACCAGCGGCCTGCCTTCAGCACGAGCCCGTACGGCTCCAGTCGGCGCCGTACGTCGGTCGGTTCGCGCCAGCGCCGGTACATGGCATACAGCACACGGTTGTTCCATACGGCGTCGGCGACTGTATGCAGGAATGGTGTGTCGTCGGCATCCGCGTACCAGCCCGGCGCGTCCAGGTGGAACCGGCCGCTGATCCGGTCGACGTGCTCGCGCAGTTCGGCGGGCAGGGCCGCGCGCACCTTCAACTGAGCGGCGGCCAGCACCGGGCCGAGGCCCAGTTCGGCAGCCGGTCCCGGCGCGCCCGCGAGGAACAGGGCCTCGGCCTCGTCCGTGGTGAGGCCGGTCAGGCGGGTGCGGTAGCCGTCGAGAAGGCGATAGCCGCCGGCGTGGCCCGCGTCGCCGTACAGCGGGACGCCCGCCGCGCTCAGTGCCTCGACGTCCCGGTAGACCGTGCGGACCGAGACCTCCAGCGCCTCGGCGAGCTGGGCGGCGGTCATCCGGCCCCGGGTCTGGAGCAGGAGGAGGATCGAGACGAGTCGGCTGGACTTCACTGACACAGGATGTCAGTGAAGCGGTCCTAGCGTCCTGCCATGCCCTTCACGGAGAAACTGCTGACCGTGCCACCGCCGATCGAGGTGGCCGGGCGGCACATCAAGCGCTACCACGTCTCCGCCGACCCGGCGGGGATCGCACCCGAGGTGGAGAAGGCGGCGTACGCGATCCTGCCTGAGCTGCTGCCGGAGCCGGACGGCACTCCCCCGGCCACGTTCGTCGTGCTGCACCGGGGCGGCGACGACGGCGCCTATCTGAACGCGTACAGCTGGGTGTGGGACAACGTCCTGCACTTCCGGGGCGCCTCGGCGGGCCAGCCGGTGCTCGGCTGCCCCGACCACGACCCCACCCACTTCATCACTCCCGACCTGCCGTGGATCGGCTGTGTCTGGGAGCTGCCGCCGATCCTGCACGAACGGGACGCCTGGGTACGGCACTTGCTCGCGCCCGAAGTCCCGGACCTCGACGCCTACTTGGCCGACTCCCTGCCCGACGGAACCACTGGAGACCGCTCATGAGCAGCCCGCACGACTTCGACTTCCTCCACGGCGAATGGGAAGTCGCGAACCGTCGCCTCACCGACTTCCTTCAACCCGGCAGCGGCTGGGAGGAGTTCGAGGGCACCAGCAACTGCCGGCCGCTCTTCGACGGCGCCGCGAACGTCGACGAGATCGACATGCCGTACCTCGGTTCGAAGGGGCTGACCCTGCGGCTCTTCGACCGGGAGAGCGAACAGTGGTCCCTGAACTGGTCGTCGAGCCGCACCGGGAAGCTGTTCCCGCCTGTGACCGGTCGATTCGAGGACGGCCGGGGCGAGTTCTACGGCGACGACACCCACGACGGAAAGGACGTACGGGTGCGGTTCGTCTGGTCGGGGGTCTCCGCGAGCGGCGCCCGGTGGGAGCAGGCGTTCTCCGTGGACGACGGGGCGAGCTGGGTGACCAACTGGACGATGGACTTCACCCGGCCGGGGGCTGCCTGAAGTCCGACGACGGTTTCCTGAAGGCCAGGATCGTGAACTCGGGGTCCGCGCGCGGCCGTTCCTGGTCCGGCAGCGACTCCAACTGCGCGGCGAAGCGTTCGGTGAGTGGTTCGCCGGGTGGCAGCATCGTGAACCAGCCCCGGTGCAGGTCCACGACGGTGCTGCGGGGGCTGCGCCCCTGGCCGTGGCCGCGGAAGGTCGCCGTGCCGGCCGGGTGGAGGCCGTGTTCGGCGGCGTAGGCGCGGATATCGTCGCGGTGGTCCTGGGCCGGGCGGCGGGGGCGGGGAGCGAGGACGGCGTCGATGTCGCTGCCGACGTCGTGGGCGGCGGCCTTGTCGACCGTGGTGATGTACACGCCGCCGGGGCGGAGGACCCGCGCGCACTCCGCGATGATCGCCCCGGCGTCCGCCGGGCCCTCCACCAGGTGCAGCAGCCATACGGTCGTGACCGCGTCGAACACCCCGTCCGGGAACGGGAGTCGGCGGCTGTCCGCGAGGACGATCGCACCGGGCAGCCGTGCCGTCGCCGCGCGGGTCATGGCGGGGGCCGCGTCGAGGCCCGTCACCCGTAGGCCGGGGCGGGCCTCGGCCAGGCGGCGGGTGACGATGCCGGTGCCGCAGGCCACGTCCAGCAGGCTTCGGGCGTTCCGCGGGACCAGGCCGAGTACGGCTTCCGCGGCCGCGGCGGCGCGGGGCTCGCCGCCGCGGGTCGCGTCGTAGGCGTCGGCTTCCTTGTCGTAGTCGAGCACGTGCTTCTGCCCTGCCTCTCCCCGTCTCTCCCCGGCGCTCCTCTTCGTCCCGGTCAGCTCGCGCCGTGTCCCGGGGCCAAGTCCTCGACCCTGCGCGCCAGTTGGAAGTCCAGCTCGGTGATCGCGCCGCCGACGCTGTGGGTGTTCACGGTGAGGGAGACGGTGTTGTAGCCGAGGGTCAGGTCGGAGTGGTGGTCGAGTTCCTCCTGGACCTGGGCGATGTGGACGACCATCGCGGTGGCCGCGAAGTGCGAGGCGAGGCGGTAGGTGCGGGCGAGGCGGTCGGTGTCCACGGACCAGCCCGGGAGTTCCGCGAGGCGGTCCTCGATCTCCCTCTGCGACAGCGGTGCGACGGGCATGGCCTCGCCCCTTCCTCAAGGTCGGTTTTCTCTTCAGCGTGCCACAGGCCGTGCGTCACGGACGGGTGGTCGCGCCCCTGGTCAGACGGGTGCCCGGCGGTCAGCCCGGTACGCATTCCGCCGCGAGGTCGTCCGCGAGGGCGGCGATCGTGGCGCGGCCCTCGACCTGCTGGACCCAGTCGTGCGGCAGGCCGTGGTCGCCGTAGCGGGCGCCGAGGAGGTTGCCGCAGATGGAGCCGGTGGAGTCGCTGTCGCCGGAGTGGTTGACGGCGAGGAGCAGCGCGGCCCGCACATCGCTCGCGGCGAGCGCGCTGTAGACGCCGATCGCGAGGGCCTGCTCGGCGACCCAGCCCGCGCCGAGGGATTCGACCTTCTCGGCGGTGGGCTCGCCGTCGGCGGCCAGGTCGAGGGCCTCACGGAGGGCGGCCGAGGTCTCCTCGTGGCCGGGGTGGCGCTCCAGGAGTCGTAGCGCGCGCAGGACCGAACCCTCCAGGGATTCCCCGCCGACCAGGTGCGCGACGATCGCGGCGAGGGCGCCCGCCGCGTAGTAGCCGGTGGGGTGGCCGTGGGTGATCTGGGCGCCGCGGGCCGCCATCGCGAAGGCACCGTCGGCGGTGTTGGCCAGGCCGAAGGGGGCCGAGCGCATCACCGTGCCGCAGCCCTTGGAGTCGGGGTTGACGCGGCCGGGCTTGCCGTCGAGCGGGAGCCAGGGGTCGGGCGCGTACATCTGGGCGACCCCGGACAGGCAGGCGTTGCCGGGGGCACGGCGGTCGTAGAGCCAGCGCTCGGCGATCAGGCCGGACGTGGCGCCGTCGCCCGGTGCGGGCTTCGTCTGGGTCTCCAGCCAGCGCTCGTACGCCTCGCGCAGGAGCATGGACCAGGCGCCACCGATCCCCTTCCGCCGTTCGCGCGCGTGGGCCGTGATGAGCGCCTCGACGGTGAACAGGGTCATCTGGGTGTCGTCGCTGATCAGGCCTACGGCGCCGTGCGCGCCGGGCGCGTATCCCGTCACCCCGCCCTGTCCGTGGGTCGCGCGGATGCGGTCGAGGGAGTCGAACTCGATCGGGTAGCCGAGGGCGTCGCCGATCGCTCCGCCGAGGAGGCAGCCGCGGACTCTGGCCCGGTACATCGCCGTGGCCTCCCCCAGGGAGTTCCCGGCGGCCTGCCCGGACGGGATCCTCGACTCGTTCACGTGCGCGCTCCTTCGACTACGGTCGTGTGTATGACCATTGTCCCGACCGGCACTGACATCGCCGCGGCCACCCCGGCCGGCAAGGGTGTCGGCCCGTTGCTGCGTGCCTGGCGGGAGCGGCGGCGGGTCAGTCAGCTGGAGCTGGCGTTGCGGGCCGACTCCTCGGCGCGGCACATCAGCTTCGTCGAGACGGGACGGTCCCGGCCGAGCGAGGAGATGGTGCTGCGCCTCGCCGAGCACCTGGACGTGCCGGTGCGGGAGCGCAACTCCCTTCTCCTGGCGGCCGGTTACGCCCCGCGCTATTCGGAAACCCCGCTGGACGACCCGGCGTTGGACGCGTTGCGCGAGGGTCTGGAGCGGCTGATTCAGGGCTACGAGCCGTATCCCGCGCTGGTGGTCGACGCGACGTACACCGTCGTCGCGGCGAACCGGGGCATCACCATGCTCCTGGACGGCGTACCGGAATCGCTCCTCCAACTCCCGCTCAACGCCATGCGGTTGACGCTCCACCCCGAGGGCATGGCACCGCGGATCCGGAATCTGGGCGAGTGGCGCGGGCATCTCCTCGCGCAGATGGAGCGGCAGATCGCGCTGCACCGCTCCGAGCCGCTGCGGGCGCTGTACGAGGAGGTCAAGGCGTATCCGGCGCCTGTGACGGCGGCCGGCGGAGACGAACCCGCCCCGCCCGTCCCGTACTTCGCGCTGCCGATGCGGATCGAGCACGACGGCCGGGTGCTGTCCTTCGTCTCCTCGATCTCCACGTTCAACACACCCATGGACGTGACGGTCTCGGAGCTGGCGATCGAGACGTTCCTGCCGGCCGATCCGGCGACCGCCAAGTACCTGCACTCCTTGGGGGACTGACGGATGATCACCTCCGAATCGCTGAGACGGTGGCCGGAACATGGCACACTGCCCCCAGACTTCGGCACGTATGGGGAGGCGTGGCTGTGAGTGAACGGCGGCCCGCGCCCACGGTGGGCCAAGTGGTGCTGGGCAGAAGGCTGCAGGAGCTGCGTGAGGCGGCCGGCATCAAGCGCGAGGAGGCCGCGCAGGTCCTGCGGGTGGCCCCGGCGACCGTACGGCGGATGGAGATGGCCGAGGTCGCGCTCAAAGTGCCGTACGTCCAGGTGCTGTTGACGACGTACGGCGTGCCCGAGGAGGAGACGGACGCGTTCGTCGCGCTCACCGAGGAGGCGAACCAGCCGGGTTGGTGGCAGCGGTTCCACGACGTGCTGCCGGAGTGGTTCAGCCTGTACGTGAGCCTGGAGGGCGCCGCCGGGCTGATCCGTTCCTACGAACCGCACTTCGTGCCGGGCCTGTTGCAGACCGAGGAGTACGCGCGGGCCGTGCTGGAGGCCGGGACGATCGGGCAGACCGGGCCGGAGACCATCGAGCGGCACGTGTCGCTGCGGATGGCGCGGCAGGGGCTGTTGGAACGGGACAATCCGCCGCACCTGTGGGTCATCATGGACGAGACCGTGCTGCGCCGGCCGGTGAGCATCCGCGGTGAGGTCATGCGCGAACAGCTCGACAAACTCCTGGAGTTCGGCGAGCGCGACCGGGTCACGCTCCAGGTCGCGGAGTTCGAGAACGGTCCGCACCCCGGGACGTACGCTCCCTTCTCGCTGTTCCGTTTCACCGAACCGGAGCTGCCCGACATGGTGTTCACCGAGTACCTGACCGGTGCCCTGTACCTGGACTCCCGTACGGAGGTCTCCGCGCATCTGGAGGTCCTCGACCACATGACGGCGCACGCCGCGTCCGCACAGCGCACCAAGAAGATCCTGCGGGACTACCGCGAGACCTTCTGAGCACGGCCCGGCACGCAGCACACCCCGGCACACAGACGCGAACTTCCGAGGAGACGACACCGCATGACCGGATCCGAAGCCGCGCCCACCCGTATCGACACCAGCCGGCCGCATCCGGCGCGGGTGTACGACTGGTGGCTCGGCGGCAAGGACAACTACCCGGTGGACGAGGAACTGGCCCGCCGGATCCTGGCGGTCGACGCCACCGCGGTGCGCGGGGCGCGGGCCAACCGCCGGTTCATGCACCGGGCGACGCGGACCGTCGCCGAGGCCGGGATACGCCAGTTCCTGGACATCGGCACCGGCATCCCGACCGAGCCGAACCTCCACCAGGTGGCGCAGAGCGTCGCCCCGGACGCCAAGGTCGTGTACGCGGACAACGACCCGATCGTGCTGCGGCACGCGGAGGCGCTGCTGCACGGCTCGGCGGAGGGCAGCACGGAGTACGTGCACGCCGACGTCCGCGACCCGGACACGATCCTGCGGCTGGCCGGCGAGACCCTGGACTTCACCCGGCCGGTCGCGCTGTCGCTGGTCGCGCTCACCCACTACCTGGGCGAGGCACCCGACGGCGACGACGTGTACGGCCTGATCAAGCGGTACGTCGATGTCCTCGTCCCGGGCAGCTACCTGGTGATGTCGCAGGTCACCCCCGACCTCAACCCCGAGGCCATCGCGAAGGCGGCCGACCACTTCCGGCACAGCGGCACCCCGTTCTATCCGCGCACCCTGGCCGAGTTCTCGCGCTTCTTCGACGGCCTGGAACTGCTCGGCCCCGGCGTCATCTCGGTCTACGGCTGGCGGCCGGACCCGGAGGACGTGGCCGCCCAGGCGGAGGGCATCGTCCCCCTGTACGGCGCGGTCGCCCGCAAGGCCTGACCCGTACGGCCCCTGCACCCCGACCCGTACGACCCGTACGCCCTGACCCGTACGGCTGCTGTGAACGGGTGCGCTCCCCTGCCCCGCCCTAGGTTCGACACCACGGGCGAGCAAGGGAGCGCGGGTGGGGGACGCGCGAACTCCGTCCGTCGAGCCGGGAGAGACCCACGACGCGAAGGATGCCCGATGCCCTCGGACGCTGTGCTGTACCAGGCGGCCGCGCTCTGCCTGACCTACCCCGACGACGACTTCCGCGCCCGGCTGCCCCTGCTGCGCGAAGCCGCCCCGCAGCTGCGGGAGTTCACCGACCACGCGGCCCTCACCCCGGCGGCGGAACTGGCCGCGCACTACGTCCAGGTCTTCGACTCCGGGAACCGGCACAACCTGCACCTGAGCCGGTGGTACGACGGCGACACCCGGCGGCGCGGTATGCCCCCGGCCCGCTTCAAGGATCTCTACCGCGCCCACGGCCTGGAGTTCACCGACGAGGAGCTGCCCGACTTCCTCCCCGCGGTCCTGGAGTTCACGTCCCGCACCGGCAACCTCGACCTGCTCGCCGAACACCGCGCCGCCCTGGCCCGACTCCGCTCCCACCTGGCCGACTTCGGCACCCCGTACGCCTCCGTCCTGGACGCGGTCTGCGCGACCCTGCCCACCGGGGGTTAGGCGGCGCCACCTTTCGCGTCCCGTTCGTCGTCGACGATCTCCGCGTCGACGACACCTTCCTCCTCCTCGTGCTGCCGCCCGGAGTCGGTCTCCTCGGTGTTCTCCGCCTGCTCCGTGGGCGCCTGCTGCCCAGCCTGCGCATACATCGCCTGCCCCATCCGCTGACTGACGGTGGCGAGTTTCTCCACACCGGTACGCAACTCGGCCGTATCCGCCCCACGTTCCAGCAGAGCCTTCACCTCCGACGCCGCCGCCTCGACCTCACCCCTGATGTCACCCGGAACGCGCTCCTCGTTCTCATGGATGAACTTCTCGGTCTGGTACACGAGTTGCTCGGCCTGATTCCGCGTCTCGGCCGCCTCCCGCCGCCTGCGGTCCTCGTCCGCGTACTGCTCGGCCTCCCGCATCATCCGGTCGATGTCGTCCTTGCCCAGGGCGGAGCCCCCGGTGACGGTCATCTTCTGTTCGCGGCCGGTGGCCAGATCCTTCGCCGACACATGCATGATCCCGTTCGCGTCGATGTCGAACGCGACCTCGATCTGCGGCACCCCACGCGGCGCCGGCGGCAGCCCCGTGAGGTCGAAGACGCCCAACTTCTTGTTGTACGCGGCGATTTCACGCTCACCCTGGTAGACCTGGATGCCGACCGAGGGCTGGTTGTCGGTGGCGGTGGTGAAGATCTCCGAACGCCGGGTCGGGATGGTCGTGTTGCGTTCGATGAGCTTCGTCATGATGCCGCCCTTGGTCTCGATGCCCAGGGACAGCGGGGTGACATCGAGCAGCAGGACGTCCTTCACGTCACCGCGGATGACCCCGGCCTGGAGGGCGGCGCCGACGGCCACCACCTCGTCGGGGTTGACGCCCTTGTGCGGGTCCTTGCCGGTGAGTTCCTTGACGAGGTCGGTGACGGCGGGCATGCGCGTCGAACCGCCGACGAGGATGACGTGGTCGACGGCGGCGAGCTTGATGCCGGCGTCCTTGACCGCCTGGTGGAAGGGGGTCTTGCAGCGGTCGAGGAGGTCGGCGGTGAGTTCCTGGAACCCGGCGCGGGTCAGCTTCTCGTCGAGGTGCAGCGGGCCGTCGGCGGAGGCGGTGATGTAGGGCAGGTTGATCGTCGTCTCGGAGGACGAGGACAGCTCGATCTTCGCCTTCTCCGCGCCCTCGCGCAGGCGTTGGAGCGCCATCTTGTCCTTGCCGAGGTCGATGCCGTACTGCCCCTGGAACTTCTTCACGAGGTGGTCGACGACCCGCTGGTCCCAGTCGTCGCCGCCGAGATGGGTGTCGCCGTTGGTCGCCTTCACCTCGATGACGCCGTCGCCGATCTCCAGCAGCGACACGTCGAAGGTGCCGCCGCCGAGGTCGAAGACCAGCACGGTCTGTTCCTCGCCCCGGTCCAGGCCGTAGGCGAGCGCGGCGGCGGTCGGTTCGTTGATGATCCGCAGGACCTTGAGGCCCGCGATCTCGCCGGCCTCCTTGGTGGCCTGGCGCTGTGAGTCGTCGAAGTAGGCGGGGACCGTGATCACGGCGTCCGTGACGTCCTCGCCGAGATACGCCTCGGCGTCCCGCTTCAGTTTCTGCAGCACACGCGCGGACAACTCCTGGGCGCGGTACCGCGTTCCGTCGATGGCGCCCGTGTCCGGGAAGCGCCAACTCGTGTCGCCCATATGCCGTTTGACCGAGCGCGCGGTGCGCTCGATGTTCGTCACGGCCTGCCGTTTGGCGACCTCGCCGACGAGGACCTCGCCGTTCTTGGCGAAGGCCACGACCGAGGGTGTGGTCCTCGCCCCCTCGGCGTTGGCCACCACCGTGGCCTCGCCGCCCTCCAGCACCGCGACCACCGAGTTCGTGGTCCCCAGATCGATCCCGACCGCACGTCCCATCGCCGTCCCCTTCCGCCAGGCGCTGCCCGATCTCCAGCTGAGAACTTGAGTGCGGGAATGTCAATGCCGCACCCGTTTTTCCGGGCGCGGCATCGAGGGGGGAGAGAAAGCGGGGGTCAGGCGGATTCCACCGTCAGCGTGATCGTCGTACCCGCGAGGGCCTGGCTGACCGGGCAGTTCTTCTTGGCGTCCTCGGCGGCGGCGGCGAAGCCGGCCTCGTCCAGGCCGGGGACCTCGCCGCGGACGGTGAGGTGGATGCCGGTGATGCCCTCGCCGGGCTGGAAGGTGACGTCGGCCTTGGTCTCCAGGCGGGTGGGCGGGGTGCCCGCGCCCGTCAGACCGTGGGACAGCGCCATGGAGAAGCAGCTGGAGTGGGCGGCGGCGATCAGTTCCTCGGGGCTGGTCTTGCCGTTGGCCTGCTCGGCGCGCGACGCCCACGTCACCGGCTGCACGCCGATGCCTGACGAGTCGAAGGTGACCTCGCCGCTGCCTTTGATGAGTTCGCCTTCCCAGACGGTGTGTGCGGTGCGCGTGGTTGCCACGGTGATTCCTTTCGAAGCGGATGTCGTTCGATGCCATCCGATCACATTCCGCTTCGGCGCACCCGGAAGACCGGCCCACGCGGGATGAACGGCAGGCAAGCGTTCCGCGGTATCGGACAGGGGTGTTCGCGCCGTACGCACAGGGTGGCCAGGCGGCGCATCCGGCGCAGCCGATTTTCAGGCGGCGTGTTCCTCCGGCTCGGCCGTCAGCGGGACTTGGGGCCCGTTGCACTCGCGCAGCCACCGCCGCAGAACCCGGTGGATGTGCTCGGCGCCGACGAGGTCCTCGCCGTCCTCGACCGGTGCGGAGAAGGTGTGCGGCGAGAGCAGGAACGGCTTGGCCTGGGAGCCGCCGAGGCCGCCGTGGGAGCCGATCTGCTCCTCGAAGGCGAGGACTTCGCCCTCGACGGGGTCGTACCAGGAGTTGACCATGATGTCGGCGGTGTGCGGGAAGGAGTGGGTGCGCCGGACGGCGTCGGCGACGCCGGGGCCGAAGTCCGCCAACGGGGCCTGTTTGTCGTCGAGTTCGGCCACCGGGAGTTCGGCGCCGTGTGCCCCCAGCACGACCCCTCCGTGCTCCTCGCTGCGGACCAGGACGAAGCCGACGCCGGGATGGTTGGCGAGGGTCGTCAGCAGCGCCGGGTGCCGGGCGTCGATCTCCTCCTTGGTCATGCGGTGCGGCACGTCGGGGAAGGAGACCAGGCCGAGGTTGCCGGAGGCGAGCACGATCGGCTCCGAGTGGCGGCCGGGGTGGCGGTGCTGCCCGTCCTTCTCCTCGACCGGCCTGCGCAGTGCCGCGCGGACGGCCGTACGGGCTTCGGCGCCGCTGTGGGTGCGGCGGGCCCGGCGCGGTACGGGCAGCCCGCAGCCCGCGCGGACCAGGTCGCCGAGGGTGAGGCCGTAGCGGCCCTGGAAGGTCTCGCCGGGGCTCTGGCCGTGGTCGGAGAGGACGACGATGCGGTACGGGCGCGGGGCGTGCTCGGCGACGTTCTCGATCAACGCGAGGGAACGGTCGAGGCGTTGGAGCACCTTGGCGGCGTCGCGGCTGCGCGGACCGGAGTGGTGCGCGACCTCGTCGTAGGCCACGAGGTCGGCGTAGACGGCGGTGCGGCCGGCGAGCATGTCGCCCATGACGGCGGCGACGACGACGTCCCGTTCGACGACCGTCGCGAAGGCGCGGACGAAGGGGTAGAGGCCGCCGCGTTTGATCCGGGGGCGCTGCTTGGTGAGGCGGGAGCGGGTCGACTGGCCGATCTCGCGGCCGACCTCGGCGACGAAGGACATCGCGGTGCGGACGGCGTTGGCGGGGTCGGAGAAGTAGGCGAAGTAGCCCGCGCGGGAACGGTTTTCGCGGCCGCGGCGGCGGATGGCGATGGACAGCACGAGGGCCTGTTCGTCGGCGCCGCCGCTGAACAGGTTGCCCCGGCTGGCGCCGTCGAGCGTGAGGAGACCGCCGTCGCCGGTGAACTCGACGGCCCGGCGCTGGAGTTCGGCCGCGCTGGTCGGGCGGTTGCAGACCATCACCTCGCCGGTGTCCTTCTCGTACCAGCGGAACGCGGGGATGTCGTGGTTGGAGCCGTGCAGGATGCCGAGCTGGCTGGCGCCGGTCTGGCTGGACCAGTCGGTGCGCCAGGGGGTGAGGCGGTGGCTGGGGCGGTCGCCGCCGAGGAGCTTCGCGACGGTCGGCATCAGGCCCTTGGCCACCGCGCCGAGCAGGACGTCGTGGCCGACGCCGTCGAGCTGGAGGAAGACGGTGCCCGGCGAGGACGGGCCGGGTGGCAGGGCTCTGCGGCGGCGGTCGGCGAGGCGGTAGAGGCGGCGGCGGTAGGCGTCGTCGTCGCGCACGGCGAGGGCACCGCCGGTGGCGGAGGCGACGGCGGACATGACGGCGGCCACGACGACGGCGGTCTCGGGCGCGACCTGGCCGCGCAGCCCGCCGTCCGGGTTGATGCGCAGGGCGATCAGCAGCAGGGACCCGTTGAGCACGAACACGAGAAGACCGAGGACGAGCGCGGGCACCAGCAGCAACAGCCGTACCAGCAACGGCCAGACGAGCGCCGACAGCAGACCGAAGGCACCGGCGCCGAACGCGGCCGTGACCCCGATCCGGGTCGCGCTGTCACCGTCCGCCGACTGGAGCTTGAAGTCCGGCAGGATCCCGGCGAGCACCAGCATGGTGACCGTGGAGACCGCCCACACCGCGACACTGCGCCCGACCTGACTGGCGAGCCGCCGCCAACGCGCTCCACCCACGCCCCGTACACCTCACGTCCCTGGCCCGACGACCTGGCGGGCCTGGGCCCAGCCTGTCATACGGGACGCGGGGACCCCGGAACCGGAAGAAGGGCTAACGGCCGTCGTAGCCCGCCGTCGGCATGGACAGCCGTCGGTGCACGCTGGCCTTCATCTGGGCGTCGTAGGAGGGTTCCGCGCGGCCGACCGTCTCGATGCGGACCCCGCGTCGCGCGCACTCGTCGGTGAACTCCTCGACGGAGGACAGCGCGCTCTCCAGAACCCGGCGGCTGGGGGCGACGAACAGATCGAGGCCGGGCCGGACACCGTCCCAGAGCGCGCAGTGATCGGGGCGCAGCCCGCGCACCAGCAGCTCGCGGGCGATCACATAGCCGTGGTCGGCGGCCCAGCGGGCGCACATCGCGTGCTGGCTGCGGGAGTCGACCAGGAAGGGGTCGTCGTCCAGCTCCTCCAGCGGCGTCAGGCTGGCGATCGCCGTGACCCGAAGCCGCGAGGGCATACCCAAGGCACCGCGTACCTGTCCCATGGCGTCCCCCTCACCTCCGGGTTTCGCCGCCGACCCTACTCCTGCCCGTAGGCTTCGGGGGAGTCGCGCGAAGGAGGCAAAGAAGGTGCCGGTGGAGATCACCTGGTGGGGTCACGCCACCTGCACGATCGAGGACTCGGACACGCGCGTCCTCACCGACCCCCTGTTCGCGCGCCGCCTCGCGCACCTACGGCGCCGTCGGGGCGCGGTGCCACCGGTCGAGGCCCGGCGCGCGGACCTGGCGCTCGTCTCCCACCTCCACGCCGACCACCTGCACCTTCCCTCGCTGGCCGCCCTCGCCCCGGGTACGCGCCTGCTCGTGCCCCGGGGCGCACTCCGCGCGGTGCCCGGACTGCGCCGGCTCCGGCAGCTGCGCATCGACGAGGTGGCCCCCGGCGACCAGACGATGGTCGGTGACCTGGTCGTACGGGCCGTCCCCGCACGGCACGACGGCCGCCGGCTGCCGGTCGGTCCGCACCGGTCCCCCGCACTGGGTTACGTCGTGGAGGGCGAGGCGCGGACCTACTTCGCCGGGGACACCGGGCTGTTCGACGACATGGCCAAGGAGGTCGGGCCGGTCGACGTGGCGCTGCTGCCGGTGGGCGGCTGGGGGCCGTATCTGGGCGAGGGGCATCTCGACGCGGGACGCGCGGCGCAGGCCCTCGCCCGGCTCTCGCCGCGCAGTGCGGTGCCGGTGCACTACGGCACGTACTGGCCGATCGGGATGGACGCGGTGCGCCCGCACGAATTCCACACGCCGGGCGACGAGTTCGTACGGATCGCGGCCCAACTCGCGCCGTCGGTTTCGGTGCATCGGCTCGGGCACGGGGAGAGTGTGCGTCCGGAGGTCGCACGGTGAGCTGGATCGCGGCCGCTACGGCCACGACGTCGCCCGAATCCGCTCAACAGGCCATCGGTTACCCGTCGTTGTTCCTGCTGGTGCTGTTCGGGGCGCTGGTTCCGGTGATTCCGACGGGGGCGTTGGTGAGTTCGGCGGCCGTGGTCGCGTTTCATCAGACGGCGCCGTTCGCGTTGGCCCTGGTCTTTGTCACGGCTTCGCTGGCCGCGTTTCTCGGGGACGTCGCGCTGTACTGGTTGGGGCGGCGGGGGATGGGGTCCAAGAACGGGTCGCGGTGGTTGGAGGCGATTCGTTCGCGGGCTCCGGAGGATCGGTTGGAGCAGGCACAGGCGAAGCTTGCGGATCACGGCGTGGCGGTGTTGGTGCTGTCTCGGCTGGTGCCGGCGGGGCGGATTCCGGTGATGTTGGCGTGCCTGATGGCCGAGTGGCCGATCCGTCGGTTCGCTCGGGGGAATGCGCCTGCGTGTCTGGCTTGGGCGTTGACGTATCAGTTGATCGGCATCCTTGGGGGTTCGTTGTTTCCTGAGCCGTGGGAAGGGGTGGTCGCGGCGGTTGTGCTGACTGTGGTGATCAGTGTGGCGCCTGGTTTGTGGCGGCGGGTTCGGGCTGCCAGTTGATGTTTCGTTGCGGGGTGCGGGTCGTGTGTGGCTGGGCGCGCGGTTCCCCGCGCCCCTAAGGCATCTCGTCCAGGACTCTTGAAGCTCCCACCGGTAGGTCCCACAGGTCCTGCCTCGCCAGGCCCGCCTGCTCCCAAGCCGCCCGCACCCTCGTCAGGGGTTCCAGGACCGGCTCCGCCGACAGGACGAAGGTGCCCCAGTGCATCGGAGCCATCCGCCGCGCCCCCAGGTCCTGCACCGCCCGAACCGCCTCCTCGGGATCGCAGTGGACGTCGCTCAGCCACCAGCGGGGGTCGTAGGCGCCGATGGGGAGGAGGGCCAGGTCGATTCCCGGGTAGCGGTGGCCGATTCGGGAGAACCAGTGGCCGTAACCCGTGTCGCCGGCGAAGTAGACGCGTTGGCCGTCGGGGGCTGTCAGGACCCAACCGCCCCACAGGGAGCGGCAGGTGTCGGTGAGGGTGCGCTTGGACCAGTGGTGGGCGGGGACGAAGTCGAGGCGTACGCCGTCGAGTTGGGCCGCTTCCCACCAGTCCAGTTCGGTGACGTGGGTGAATCTGCGGCGTCTGAACCAGTTGCCGAGGCCGGCCGGGGCGAACACCGGGGTGTGGCGCGGGAGTCGGCGCAGGGTGGGGGCGTCGAGGTGGTCGTAGTGGTTGTGGCTGATGACGACGGCGTCGATCGGTGGGAGGGCTTCCCAGGCGACGCCTACGGGGGTGATCCGGGCCGGGGTGCCGAGGATGCGGCGGGACCAGACCGGGTCGGTGAGGATCGTCAGGCCGCCGATCTGGACCACCCAACTGGCATGGCCCGCCCAGGTGACGGCGACGGTCAGGGCGTCGACTTGAGGCAACGGCTCGGGGGCGAAGGGGAGTTGGGGGATGTCGGCGAGGCCCTCGGGGCGGGGGCGTACGGAACCCTCGCGGGCGAAGCGGGCGTAGGCGTTGAGGCCGGGGAGCGGGGCGGTGAGGCGGTCGTGGAAGGCGCGGGGCCATACGCGGCGTTCGCCGAGCGGGCGGGGGTCGGCGAGGGGCGGGGACGAGGGCGTGAACGGGGTCGTCGGGGCGGCCGCTTCGCGCATGGCCGTACCGCTGTCGGTGGTCGACTCGGACTGCTGCGTCATCGAGGAGGCTCCCATCGCTGAGCGTCGTCGCGGAGATCGTCGAAGATCGACCTCAAGGACATCAACGCGCGTTGCACGTGTGGCAGTTCCAACGGCAAGGGTGACGTGAGACATTCCGCGCGTTCGGTGTCGGTTCGGCCCAGCAGCGGTCCGGTGGACAGCCGGACCCGCAGCGCGCCCAGGTCGTCGCCGAACCGGTGGCCGCCCGGCGCGGGCATGCCGAGCCGGGCGGTGAGGAACTCCTCCAGGTCCTGCGCGTCGCCCACCCCCTGCGGGGTGAGCGCGTGGCGCAACGGCCCGAGATCGACGTAGAGATGACGCCCCGCCTGCGGCGGCCGGGAGAACGCGCCCGCCCCGGTGACGGCGGCGTGCGCGGCGGCGGCCACGCGCGCGTGCAGGCGTACGGCGGTGTCGCGGCGGGCGAGGACGGGCGGGGGTTCGCCGAGGGCGTGGCCGGCCGCGGCGGCGACCGGGGCGGCGACGCGGGCGCCGAGTGCGGTGAGGACGTCGAGCACACGCGCGCGTAGGGCCTGTCCGGCGCGGCCGGCGGGGAAGCGGGCGACGGCGGCCGGCCAGCCGGACGGGAGGAGCGCGCCGGCCAGGTCGGTCACGACGGTGACCTTGTCGGGCAGCATCTCGGCGGGGCTGAGCAGCATGGTGCCGCGCGGTTGGTGCAGGGTGTCGCGCCAGGTCTCGTCGCTGACCAGGTGCAGACCCTCGGCAGCGGCGGCCTCGACGGTCTCGTGCATGACCTCGGGCGGCGCCACGGTCGCGGTCGGATCGTCGGCCACCGAAACGACGAGCAGCCTCGGGTCACCGCCCTCGTCCCGGACCCGGCGCACGGTCTCCAGCAGGGCGTACGGATCGGGCACCCCGCCGCACTCGGCCGGGGTGCCCACATGGAACACGGGTCTGCCCAACAGCCGCGCGTACGGCGCCCACCAGGCGGCGCAGGGTCTGGGGACGAGTACGTCACCGCCGAGCGCTGCGGTCAGCGCGACCAGCAGCGCGGGGGCACCCGGGGCGGCGGCCACGCGGGCGGGGTCGGCGGGCAACCCCCGGCGTTCGAAGTAACCGCAAGCGGCATCAAGCAGCGCGGGAGCTCCGCCCACCGGCTGCTCCTCGGTGCGGGACGCGGCGGCGGCGAGTACGGCGGCCAGTTCCGGCAGCACGGGGAGCCCGTCATCGGGAAACACCGGCCCATACCGGACGGGCCCCTGCCCTACCGCGTCCGCCTGCCGCATGGTGCCTCCGCGCAGTCCCTCGTGCAGTACCGTGCCCTGTCCCGCTCGCGCGCTCAGCGTCCCGGCGTCCGCCTGCGCAGCCGGTACACGGCACCACCGAGGGCAGCGGCGATCAGGACACCACCGGCGACCAGGGCCGGAACGGAGTCGGTGAAGGTACCGCCCTCCCCAGCCTGCACCCCGCGCTGAATCGCGGCGGGCGCATCACCCCGCACACCACCACAGGCATCTCCCCGAGGCTCCTGACAAGGCGGCTGCCCGCCCCCGCCTCCGCCCCCGCGCTCGATGCTGAAGGTCGCGCTCCAGGGCCGCCCCTGTCCCCCGGGCGGCGCCGGACACGTCCCGTCGACGGTCCACGCGGCGTCCCGCTCGCCCCCGTCCGCGGCGATCCGCGCGGTCCCCCGGTAAGCGGCACCGGCACCCCGCTCGTCGTTGCCGGGCACCCGCTGAAGCTGAACGGTTCCGTCGTCGAACCCCTGGGACGTCGCGTCGATGGTCTCGGCCACTGTCCCCCCGACGGCCTCGCAGGTGACGGAAACGGTGACGCTCCCACCCGCCCGCACACTGCTCGGACTGACCTCGGCCCCCGGATCAGCGGCCAGCGCGGGCCCACCGGCGCCGACAAGAGCGACGACGGACAGAGCAACGGCGATGCGACGCATGAGCGGGTCTCCTTAGACCGAGGACGACGGCAACACCATCGAAGCCCGGTCCTGTCATCACCGCGCGCGGCCGAGCCCCATTGGGGTGCGGAGAGCGCCCGAGCGAGTGAAATTCAGGCCAACGGGGGCGCCCCTTCAGGCCAGCGGGGGCGCCCCTTCAGGGGCGCGGGGCTGTATCAATTTGCGGCTCCGCCGCGTGGGCGCGACCAGCCACATCGGACCCGCACCCGACAGCTAAGCCGCACCCTCCAGAACCTGCTCCCGGATCCGCCGACAACACCGACTGATCAACCGACTCACATGCATCTGCGAAATCCCGAACCGCTCAGCAATCCGACTCTGCGTCATGCCCCCAAAGAACCGCAGATACAAAATCTCCCGATCCCGTTCAGGCAACGCGGCAAGCCGAGGCTTCACGGCCTCCCGATCAACGACGACATCCAACGCCGGATCAGCAGCCCCCAGAACATCGCTCAGCGAATACCCCACCGAACCGCCGGGGGCAACCGCGTCCAGCGACAACGCACTGAAACTCTCCAACGCCTCAACCCCCACCCGCACCTCCTCCTCCGAGAGACACGCGTGCACGGCGATCTCCGCCACGCTAGGCCGCCGCCCCGGCACAGTCTGGGCAAGCTCCTGCCCAGCGACCCGCACCCGGTTCCGCAGATCCTGCACACGCCGAGGCACATGCAACGTCCACATGTGATCCCGGAAATGCCGCTTGATCTCCCCGGTGATCGTCGGCACGGCATAACTCTCGAACGCGTTACCACGCTCGGGGTCGTACCGATCCACGGCCTTCACCAGCCCGAGGGCAGCGACCTGACGTAAGTCCTCAGCGCTCTCGCCCCGATTACGGAACCGCCCCGCAAGCCGATCGGCCATGGGCAGCCACGCCTCGACGATGCGTGCCCGGACGGTGTCGTGCTGCGGACCGGGAGGCAGCGCGGCCAGCGTGCGGAACGCCTCGGCGGTGTCGGGGGCGTCATGGTGTGCATGGCGTTTCGAGCTCGTGCCAGTAGACATGGTGCGTCACAACTCCCTTGAGCATGCTCCGGGTTGGACGGTCACCGTCGGTGGGAACGCGTTTGCGATCCAGCGCTGAAAGTTCGCCTGCCCCCGACCTCAAGGCACAAACACACACCATCTCAAGGCACGAACACCCACCGCTCAGTCCCGCTCGCGCGCCCCCTGCCGCGTACGGCCGGGGGCCACGAGGCGACGCGGATGGCGGCGCAGATACTCGCCCTCCAGTCCGGCCATACGGTCGTTGTGGGCGCGCAGCGCGTCGTTCGAGCCGTACAGCAGGGTGTCGTGGCGCGTGCGGTGGATGGTCTCCAGCTCCTTCATGAGCTGGGAATCGTCCAGGCGCGCAGGGTCGACTCCGGTCATGGTGTGCCCCGCTCGTCGAGTCTCACGGTCCTGAGTCCACTGTACGAACATTCAGGCCCCGCGGCCTCCGCACTGGACGGAACTCCTCCGCGCCGACCGGACCTATCGCGCCCGCTCCACCCGCCGCTCGTCCCACACCGGCTCGGTCGTCTCACGGACCTTGCCGTCGCTGCCGAAGACCAGATACCGGTCGAAGGACCGGGCGAACCAGCGGTCGTGCGTGACGGACAGCACCGTCCCGTCGAACGCCTCCAGACCTTCCTGAAGGGCTTCCGCGGACTCCAGGTCGAGGTTGTCGGTCGGCTCGTCGAGCAGCAGCGCGGTCACGCCCTGGAGTTCCAGCAGCAGGATCTGGAAACGCGCCTGCTGCCCGCCGGAGAGCCGGTCGAAGCTCTGCTCGGCCTGGCCGGTCAGCTCGTAGCGCCGCAGCCTGGACATCGCGGGGCCCTGGGCCTGCGCGTGTTCCTTCCACAGGATGTCGAGGAGGGTGCGGCCCTGGAGTTCGGGGTGGGCGTGGGTCTGCGCGAAGTGGCCGGGCACGACGCGCGCGCCGAGCTTCCACTCCCCCGTGTGCTTCACGTCCTCGCCGGCGAGGAGCCGCAGGAAGTGCGACTTGCCCGAGCCGTTGGAGCCGAGGACGGCGACGCGTTCGCCGTAGAAGACCTCCAGGTCGAAGGGTTTCATCAGGCCGGTGAGTTCAAGTCCCTTGCAGGTGACGGCCCTTACGCCGGTGCGGCCGCCCTTGATGCGCATGGTGATGTCCTGCTCGCGCGGCGGCTCGGGGGGCGGTCCCGCCTCCTCGAACTTGCGCAGGCGGGTCTGGGCGGCGGCGTAGCGGGACGCCAACTCGTGGCTGATGGAGGCCGCCTGACGGAGGTTCAGGACGAGCTTCTTCAGCTGGGCGTGCTTCTCGTCCCAGCGGCGGCGCAACTCCTCGAAGCGGGCGAAGCGTTCGCGCCGGGCCTCGTGGTAGGTGGCGAAGCCGGCGCCGTGCACCCAGGCGTCGGCGCCGGTGGGCGAGGGCTCCACGGAGACGATCTTCTCGGCTGCGCGGGCGAGGAGTTCACGGTCGTGGGAGACGAACAGGACCGTCTTGCGGGTCTCCTTGAGCCGCTCTTCGAGCCACCGCTTTCCGGGCACGTCAAGGTAGTTGTCCGGCTCGTCGAGCAGCAGCACCTCTTCGCTGCCGCGCAGCAGCGCCTCCAGCACGAGCCGCTTCTGCTCACCACCGGAGAGCGTGCTCACCTGCCGGAACTGCGCCTTGTCGTACGGCACTCCGAGCGCGGCCATGGTGCACATGTCCCACAGCGTCTCGAACTCGTAGCCGTGCACCTCGGCCCAGTCGGACAGGGCCTGCGCGTAGGCGAGTTGGGCCGCCTCGTCGTCGACGGTCATGATGCCGTGCTCGGCCTTGTCGACCTCGGCCGCGACCTCGCGGATGCGCGGCGGGGCGACCGACACGAGCAGGTCCCGTACGGTGCTCTCGTCGCGTACGGAGCCCACGAACTGGCGCATCACGCCGAGGCCGCCGCTCACGGTGACCGTGCCGCCGTGCGGTTTCAGCTCGCCGGAGATCAGCCGCAGGAGGGTCGTCTTGCCGGCGCCGTTGGGCCCGACCAGGGCGACCACGGCGCCTTCGCCGACCCGGAAGGACACATCGCCGAGGAGCGGCCTCCCGTCGGGGAGGTAGTACTCGAGGTGTGCGGCTTCCAGATGTCCCATGACCACGCATTCTGTGGGGCGGCCTCGCGGCCGGGCAAACCCTTATTGTGCCCCGTCGGGCCGCTGGTCCGCGTCCAGCGGCTGTCCGGCCGGGCCGCCTTCCGTGTCCGGTCCGGCGGCCTCCACCAGCGCGCCCGCCCAGGACAGGGCCTTCCAGCCGTCGGCCGGGGAGCCGTCCAGGATCACGATGCCGGTGTTGTCGAGGGGGCGGGCGGCGGCGAAGTCCACGTCGACGTTGTCGGCGCGGGCGGACGTCCACATCCGGATCGCGGCACCGTGGCTGACCATGGCCACGGTGCGGGCACCGCTGTCGGCGGCCTCCGCGATCACGCCGTCGTAGCGGGCGAGGGCCTCGGCGCCGCTCTCGCCGCCCGGCATCCGCAGCTCCGTGTCGCCTGCGGCCCACGCGAACACGATCCGCATGTACTCGTGGCCGGGCTCGGTGTCGCCGGGCAGCATCTCCAGGTCGCCGGCGGTGAGTTCGCGGATGCCGTCGCGGACGCGTACGTCGAGGCCGCGGGCGGCGGCCAGCGGGGCCGCGGTGTGCTGGGTGCGGGTCAGGGTGGAGGCGTAGACGGCCTCGATGTCCTCGTCGGCGAGGGCCTCCGGGAGGGCGGCGGCCTGGCGGCGGCCCAGGTCGGTCAGCTCCGCGCCGGGGACGGCCGTGTCGAGGAGGTAGGCCACGTTGGCCGTTGTCTGGCCGTGGCGTATGAGGAGCAGGCGCATGCGGGGATCCTCCGATGGAACGGTCCGCCGACGGTGGTGACGAAGCCGTCCGCCGAGGTGGAATCGGTCCGCCGGGCAGCAAACGGCCATTTCAGGGTACCCGGCACGCATGAGCCCTGACGTCGACCTCACGGTCCCCCTCCCCGGCCGCCACGCCCTGCGAGAATGGCTGCTCTCCCTGGACAGCCGCCTCTTCGAAGTGGCCGCGGAACGGAACTGGCCGGCCGGCGAGCCCGTGCTGCCTCGGCTGAGCCGGAGCGCCAATCACGGCGTGCTGTGGTTCGCGACGGCCGCCGCGGTGGCCGCCAGCCGTACGCCGCGCGCCCGCCGGGCCGCCGCCCGGGGCATCGCCTCCCTGTCCCTGGCCTCCCTCGCGATCAACACCATCGGCAAGCGGAGCGTGCGCCGCACCCGGCCCGTACTGGACCCCGTTCCGCTGGGCCGGCAGCTGAAGCGGCAGCCGATCACCACCTCGTTCCCGTCCGGTCACGCGGCGTCGGCCGCGGCCTTCGCGACCGGTGTCGCCCTGGAGTCCCCGGCCTGGGGCGCGGTCGTGGCTCCGATCGCGTTCTCGGTCGCCATGTCCCGCGTCTACACCGGCGTCCACTTCCCGAGCGACGTGGTGGCGGGTGCCGCGCTGGGCGCGTGCGCGGCGTTCGCGGTGCGCGGCATGGTGCCGACCCGCGGGCAGTTCGTGCCGCCGGCCCGCGTCCGCGCCGAGGTCCCGGCGCTGGAGGACGGCGAGGGTCTGGTCATGGTGGTCAACTCGGCGTCGGGCACCTCGGACCGGGCGGACGCGTTGACGGACTTCCTGCCCGGCGCGGAGGTCGTCGCCTGCCAACCGGCGGAGATCCACGCCGAGTTGGAGAAGGCGGCGACCCGCGCCCGGGTCCTCGGGGTGTGCGGCGGCGACGGCACGGTCAACGCGGCGGCCGAGGTCGCCCTGCGCCACGGCCTGCCCCTCGCCGTCCTCCCGGGCGGCACCCTGAACCACTTCGCCTACGACCTCGGCGTGGAGGGCCCGCGCGATCTGGGCAAGGCGATCAGGCAGGGCGACGCCGTACGCGTGGACGTGGGCCGGTTCAGGTCCGGCGCCACCCGGGGCATCTTCCTCAACACCCTGAGCCTGGGCGTCTATCCGGAGCTGGTGCGCGAGCGGGAGCGCTGGGCGCCCCGGATCGGCGGCTGGCCCGCGGGGGTGCTCGCGGCGCTGTGGGTGCTGCGCGCGGACCGGCATCCGCTGGAGGCCGAACTGAACGGCCGTACCCGCCCGTTGTGGATGCTGTTCGCCGGCAACGGCACCTATCACCGCAAGGGAATCGCCTCCGGCCGCCGCGTCGACCTGGCGGACGGGCGTCTCGACATCCGGATCGTGCACGGCGGCCGCAGGCCCGCCCTGCGCCTGCTCTCGGCGGCGCTCGCGGGCCCGTTCACCCGCTCCCCCGCCCACGCGGCGGCCCAGGTGCACCGTCTGCGCCTGAGCGGCCTGGCCCCGGGCACGCTGCTCGCCTTCGACGGCGAAGTCACGGACGTGGAGGGCGACTTGACGCTGGAGGAGCAGCCCGAGGCACTGACCGTGTACCGCCCGCTGACGGAGTCCCTGATCACCCGTCAGTCCACATCGTAAAACGCATATCTCATCATTCGGCATGCGCGCGTACCTTCGTGCCCACGACGAAGAAGCCGCCGCGAAGGGGTAGGTAGAGCCATGCCGAAACCGCAGGAGACCGCCGTCTACACGCACGGGCACCACGAGTCCGTGCTGCGTTCGCACACGCAGCGGACCGCCACCAACTCGGCGGCCTACCTGCTCGGTTCGCTCAAGCCGCAGATGAGGATCCTGGACATCGGCTGCGGCCCCGGCACCATCACCGCGGACCTGGCGGCGCTGGTCCCGGACGGCCGTGTCACCGGCGTCGACCACGCGCCGGGCATCCTGGACCAGGCGCGGGCGACCGCGGCCCAACGCGGCCTGGACAACGTCGACTTCGCGGTCGCCGACGTCCACGCGCTGGACTACCCGGACGACACGTTCTGCGTGGTCCACGCCCATCAGGTGCTCCAGCACGTGGGCGATCCGGTGCAGGCGCTGAAGGAGATGAAGCGGGTCACCAAGCCCGGCGGCTTTATCGCGGCCCGCGACGCGGACTACGCGGTGATGACCTGGTACCCCCTGGTACCGGGCCTGGACGACTGGCTGGACCTGTACCGCCGGGTGGCCCGCGCCAACGGCGGCGAACCGGATGCCGGACGCCGTCTCAAGTCGTGGGCACTGCGGGCGGGGCTGACGGACATCACGGCCACATCCAGCACCTGGACGTTCCACACTCCGGACGAGCGGGCCTGGTGGAGCGGCCTGTGGGCGGACCGTACCGTCGCCTCCTCCTACGCCGGGGTCGCCACCGAGGGTGGCCACGCGACCACCGAGGAGCTGAACGCCGTGGCGGAGGCGTGGCGGGAGTGGGGGCGGCAGGAGGACGGCTGGTTCGCCGTGCTGCACGGGGAGATCCTGGCGCGCAAGGACGTCTGATCCGCGGGATCGGGGGCACTCGGGCGTCAGGAGGTAACACACTATGGTTCCGATCCTGATCGTCCTACTGCTGGCGCTGGTCCTGTTCGGTGCCGGATTCGCCGTGAAGATCCTCTGGTGGGTGGCGCTCATCGTCCTCGCCGTATGGCTGCTGGGCTTCCTGGTGCGCGGCACCTCGGCCGGCGGCGGCAGGGGCCGCTGGTACCGCTGGTAGCGGCACTTCCCCACAACCACACAGACGCCAAGAGCCCGTGTCACCCCGATCGCTCGGGGTGACACGGGCTCTTGGCGTTCAGCGCACGATCGCCGTCTCCACCAGCAGCCGCCCGGCCGCCGCGATGGACTCCGCGTCGATCCCGGCCGCGTGCAGCTGCTCCGCCGGGCTCGCGGAGCCGGGCATGGTGCGGACGGCGAGCCGGACCAGGCGCGGTACCGGCCGGCCGTCGAGGAAGGCGTCCAGGACCGCGTCGCCGAGGCCGCCCTCGGGGTGGTGGTCCTCGACGGTGAGCAGACAGCCGGTGTCCTCGGCGGCCTGGCGCAGGGTCTCGACGTCGACGGGCTTGACCGAGTACAGGTCGATCACCCGCACCTGGATGCCCTCGCGGTCGAGCGCGTCGGCGGCGGCCAGCGCCTCGGGCACGGTCACCCCGGCGGCCACGACGGTCAGCCGGTCCCGGCTGGAGAACCGCAACACCTTGCTGCCGCCGACCGGGAACTCCTCCTCGGAGCCGTACACGACCGGGCCCGCGCCCCGTGAGGTCCGCAGATAGCGCACCCCCTCCAAGCCGGCCATGGTGGCGACGAGCCGGGCGGTCTGGTTGGCGTCGCACGGATACAGCACCGTCGAACCGTGCACCGCGCGCATCATCGCCAGGTCTTCCAGCCCCATCTGCGAGGGCCCGTCCTGCCCGATGGACACACCCGCGTGCGAGCCGACCAGGTTGATCCCCGCGCCGCTGACGGCGGCCATCCGGATGAAGTCGTACGCGCGCGTGAAGAACGCCGCGAACGTGGAGGCGTACGGCACCCAGCCGCGCGCCGCCAACCCGACGGCCGCGCCGACCAGTTGCTGCTCGGCGATGTAGCACTCGAAGTACCGGTCGGGGTGCTCCTTGGCGAAGAACTCGGTGCGCGTGGAGTCGCCGACCTCGCCGTCGAGCGCCACGACGTCCGCGCGGGCGGAGCCGAGCGCGGCGAGGGCCTGGCCGAAGGCGTCGCGGGTGGGGACGTCGTCGCCCCGGTCGTAGCGCGGGAGTTCCAGGTGGTCGGCGCGTACGGAGTGCAGCGCGCGGGCGTCCAGGGGTTCCCGCACCTGAACGCGGAGGTCGCGCAGGCCGCCGAGTTCCTCGACTGCCGCCGCCGCGTCCGGCAGCGGCTTGCCGTGCAGGCCCTCGCGGTCCTGGACCGAGGCGACGCCCTTGCCCTTGAGCGTGCGGGCGAGGATCACGGCCGGCCGGCCGCTGGTGGACTCGGCCTCGCTGTAGGCGCGGTCGACGGCGTCCACGTCATGCCCGTCGACCTCCACGGTGTGCCAGCCGAAGGCCCGGAACCGGCGGGCGTACGCGTCGAGATCGTGCCCGTGCCGGGTCGGGCCGCGCTGTCCGAGCCGGTTGACGTCGACGATCAGGGTGAGGTTGTCGAGGTGTTCGTACGCCGCGTGCTCGGCGGCCTCCCACACCGAGCCCTCGGCGAGTTCGCTGTCCCCGCACAGCACCCACACGCGGTACCCGGTGCGCTCCAGGCGCTTGCCGGACAGCGCGATCCCGACGCCGACGGGCAGTCCCTGGCCGAGCGAGCCGGTGGCGGTCTCGACCCACGGGAGCCGCTGCGGAGTGGGATGCCCTTCGAGACGGCTGTCCAGCATGCGGAAGGTGAGCAGTTCGGCGTCGTCGACGGCTCCTACGGCCTTGTAGGCGGCGTAGAGCAGGGGTGAGGCGTGCCCCTTGGAGAGGACGAAGCGGTCGTTCCCGGGGTGGGCGGGGCGGTCGAAATCGTAGCGGAGGTGGTGGGCGAGGAGGACGGCCATCAGGTCGGCGGCCGACATGGAGGAGGTGGGGTGTCCGGAGCCCGCCGCGTCGGCGGCCCGCACACTGTCCACGCGCAGTTGCTGTCCGAGTTCGACGAGTTCACCGGTGTCCATGGGACTCCTTCGTGGGGGTGATCCTGCGAGGCATTCCGCGTCCCCCTGAGCAGGCCGCCCAAACACGTGCCGAACGCTCACCGGGATCGCCCGAAAGGATCACCACGGGCCGCCCGCCCCAACTAGGCTCGTCCGTATGGAGATTCTGGGAGCCACGCTGCGTATCTGCGTCGACGACCTGGAGACCGCCGTCCCCTTCTACGAACGGCTCGCGGGTGGCACCGCGCTCCGCTTCGAGCGCGGTGGGGTGTCGGTGGCCGCGGTCGGCTGTTTCCTGCTGATGAGCGGGCCTCCGACGGAGCTGGAGGTGTTGCGCAAGGTCGCGGCCACCATCGCCGTCAAGGACGTCGACGAGACCCAGGCGGTCCTGACCGAACTGGGCGCCCACATCGTCGCGGGCCCCATCGCCTCACCGGCGGGCCGCAACCTCATCGCGATGCATCCGGACGGCATGGTCTACGAGTACGTGGACCGACGGGTCTGATCGAGGGCCGCCGGTCCACGCTCCGTCGGCTCAGGGCGTGTCCGGCCGCATCCTGAAGTCGTAGCGCGTCGGCAGTGGTTCATCGGTCAGCCGGGACCACAGTCGGCCGATCGACTCGGCGCCCTCGCGCAGGTCGGCGACCTCGAAGCCCTCGGCGAAGACGGCCCACGCGTCGTCGCGCCGCCCTTCCGCGAGCAGCAACTCGGCCTGGAGCAACAGGAATCGGCCGCGTTCCCGGGTCGCGGGATGCAGCATCTCCCAGACGGCACGGGCATCGGCCGTCCGTCGCACCCGCAGCAGCGCCTCGACGGCCTCCCGCCCGAGCGCGGCCGTCGCGGCGGTCCACCGCTCCCCCGCGTCCCGCCGCTCATGGCACAGATCGGCGAATGCCTCGTTGTACCGGTCCGCGGCCCGCTCGTGATTGCCCGCCTCCTGATCCGCCACGGCGAGACAGCGCAGCAACGGCCAGAGGGACGGGGCGAGTTCGAGGGCGCGCTCCCAACTGCGCACCGCCTGCGCCCGATCACCGGCATGCCACTGCGCGACGCCGAGGTGGTACTCGGTGAGCGGGGTCGCGGGCGCCGTCTCCAGCATGTCCCGCCAGTGCGAGGCGACCAGTGTCTCCCCCGGCGGCCGGACCCGGCGCGGCTCGGGCAGGACACCGCTCCGCAGCAGTTCCACCCAGGGCTCCTGGGCCTCGCCGAGCGTGGACTCCTCGAAGGGCGTGCCGGGCAACTTCCAGTCGGCGCGCAGGACTTCGAGCGCGCCCCAGCCGGAGCCGGTCGCGAGTGTCTCGCCGGGTTCGGCGTCGGCGTACGGCTTCCACGCGGTGTAGGCGGCGTCCAAGTCGGCGCGGGGCAGGGCGGTTTCGAGCCGCGCCTCGGCACCGTCCACGACGGTGGACCACTCCCCGTCGGCCCGCGCGTCGAGCGGTCCGTACGCCTCCAGCCAGGACACCTCGCTCTCCGGGTCCAGCCGCACGTGCTCCAACTGCGTTCGCGCCAGGCCCGCTTGGATCTCGCAGTAGCCACCGGTCCCCGGCTCGGTGAGCCACTCCTGCCAGCGCCGGCCGCCGCTGCCCGTGCCCCACACGAACAGCTTGCGCCCGCGCAGTACGTCGGTGGACGTCTGCACCAGCCCGTGTCCGTCCGCGTCGAGCGCGGCGATCCAGCGGCGCCGGTCGTCCGGCACCTCGTAGAAGTAGTCGGCCGCGTAAGGGCTGTTGAGGGGGTAGGACCGGTCCACTCCGTCGTACGACGGCACGGGCACCCGGCGCAGCCGCCGCTCGTACCCGAAGTGCCAGGCCTCCGACGCCGGTGCGAGGACCCGGCGTTCCTCCGGTACCGCGATGTTGGACCACCAGTAGGTGGGCGCGGGCCGCTCGTGCGGGTTGCGGACGCGGACGCCGACGTAGAGGAAGTCGGAGCCGTCCGGGAGCCAGAGGTCGACCTGGAAGGGGAGGTCGCGGAGGCGTTCCCACTCCCACAGGCGGAGCATCTCGCCGCCGTCGGGGGCGGGGACGCGGGCCGCGTGCAGGGGTGCGCAGGAGAGGGTGGTGTGGCCGGTCGCGCCGATGTTCCACTCGATGCCGCCGGAGAACCAGGCGCCGTTGAGGGCGAAGTTCGCGGGCTGCAACACCGGGTTGCGGTACAGGAGTTCACGGTCGGTGGGCTTGTGGACGAGGGAGGCGATGCGGCCGCCGAGGGCGGGGAGCACGGTGGCGCGGAGCCGGTCGTTCTCGATCACGAGGGCGTCGATGCGGCGGGGCGTGCGGTCTCTGTCGTAGCCGTCCCGGACGCGGGTCGGCAGCAGGCTGCGGAGGGGTTCGTAGCCGACCTGGCGGGCCATGTCGCGGGGCAGGTCCTCGCGGTCGCGGTCGTCTATGCGGTGTTCCTCGTCGAGCGGACGCAGTGGGGGCAGCGGGTTGTCGGGACCCAACTCCGCTGCGGGGAGCGTCAGTACCTCACGTCGGATCGTCGTCACGATCACCATGGAACCCGGCAACGGGTGCGGTGGCCAGGGGCATTGCCAGTCAGGATTCCGCAAAGACGGGGGCCTACGGGGGCGGGCGGAAAATTCCGCGTGCGGTCGCCGCCCGCCGTCGTACAGTCGGGCCGTTCGACGACAGGGACCGAGGAGTGGAACGGCTGATGGGCGAGCAGCACACGTACCGGGTGATCGTCCGGGGCACCTGGGACGCGCTGACGGACGAGGCGCGGGAGCGGCTGCTGGGCGAGGCGGCACAGCACGGGATGCTGAGCATGCGGTTCAGCGAGGAGGGCTCGCTCAGTTACGAACCGGCGCCGCTCAAGCACTTCTCGTGGCGTTATGTGGTGGTCTCGGACGCGGCCGACGGCGACGAGATGGCGGCCGCGCTCGCGGAGGACCGCGCCGAGACCGCGCTGAAGGGCCTCGGCTACGGCTTCCGTGACCTGAAGTCGACGGTCACGGACCTCGACACGATGAAGGTCAACCGGAAGTCCGCATCTCGGCGGTGATCGCCCAGCGCTCGTGGTCCCGCCACGCGCCGTCGATGTAGATCATGTCCGGCGAGAAGCCTTCGAGCCGGAAACCGCAGCTGCGGGCGAGGGCGATCGAGGGGAGGTTGGTGGGCTGCACGTTGATTTCGAGGCGGTGCAAGCGCATCGGCCCGAAGGCGTGCCCCACCACGAGGTTCATCCCCTCGCGCATCAGCCCGCGCCCGGCCGCGTGCGCGAAGACGCCGTAGCCGAGCGCTCCGCACTGGAAGCCGCCCTCGACGATGTTGTTGATGTTGATGAACCCGGCGATGTCCCCGCCGTCCACCTCGCACACAAGGAACCCGGCCTTGGCCGGATCCTGGATCAGCCGCCGCGCGTAGGCGGTGTAGGCGTCCCCGCTGGCCGGCGGGAACAGCCACGGCTGGTGCAGGTCCTTGCTCTCCCGGGCACGCGCGGTGAACTCGGCACCGTCCTCGTACGTGAAGTGACGTATGCCCACGCGGGGGCCCTCGGCGAGATAACGGGATGCGGTGTGCGGCATCCCGTCACCTTAGTTCGGGGTCAGCGGCGCCGTCGCATGAAATACCACCCGCACAGGGCACCGATGACCGCCGTGCCCAGCAGCGCCATCCACAGAGGCATGGTGACCTCGGGGATCAGCAGACGGATCTTGGTGGCGCGGGTGTTCTCGAAGATGAAGATCAGGGCCAGCACGGCGAGCAGCAGAACCGTGATCCGGGCGGGCGTCAGCACGCGTTCCCGCTGGCCGGTCCTACCGCCGCTCTCGGTGGTCTTCGGGCTCATGACTCCAGGGTGAGCCCGAATCGGCCATCACGCACGGTGAGACTCAGTCCGCGACGACCGGCAGCTCCAGCACCCCGGTGTCCTGCGGCGAGCTGACCACCGTGACCGGCTTGATCCCTCGGTTCCCGGTGTACGCGTCGTCGCTCGCCGCGATCACGAACCGCAGCCGGTGCCCCTTCGCGTACCGGTGCACGATCCCCGGCAGGGTCACCGTGAAGCTCTTCGTGACGTCCGGCACGCGGACAGGAGCGACCAACCTGTGGACCAGGGTCTTCGTGCCGTCGGGGGCGACGTCGTAGAGCTTGGCGAAGAGGACCAGGTTGTCGGCGGCGTCGCCGGAGTTCTGGACGCGCCGCGCCTTCGGCGAGACGACCTTGAGCGTGGCCTTCGGAGCGCCCACGATGTCCGTCGTGCGCGTGAGGGGTTCGCTGGTCCAGCCCAGGTAGGTGCCGGCCGTGTCGTACGGCGCCGGGTCCGGCAGGCCGATCGTCCCGCTCAGCGAACTCTCCGAATGGCTCGTGGGGACAAGCCAGTTGGTGTAGCTGCGACTGCCGCGCACCACCTTCGACCGGTTGTCGACCAGCTTGCCGTCGCCGGAGAGGTACAACTTCTCGTCGAGGGCGGGGAGTTGGTTCGTGGTGGCGTAGGTGTGGGCGGGGTCCGTGATCCAGTCGCGGTAGTAGGCGAAGGCCGGTCCCGTGTCCGTGTTCTTCCGCTGGAGCAGGTAGCGGTCGAACCAGGCGAGGATCCGCCTCCCGACGTAACTCGACTCCAAGTCGCCCTGGCTCAGGTCGAGTTCACCGGCGGCCGGGTCGGTCATCCCGCCGCTGTGCCCCCAGGACTGCCAGACCATCTTCGTGGTCGTCCCCTGCGCCTTCAGCGTCTTGTACGTCGCCGTCGCCTCGTTGAGGTTGAACAGGGTGTCGGCCTGGCCCTGGACGAGGAGCGTCGGCGCCTCGACCCGGTTCAGATACGACACCGGCGAGACGCCGCGCGCGTACGCGAGCAGGTCCGCCGTCGCCTTGGCGGGATAGCTCCCGGCGTTCAGGGTGCGGATTATGGCGCAGGCCCGGGTGACGAAGTGCACGCAGCCGAGGGAGTTGATCCGGGTCGGGTCGAGGCCCGGGACGGTCAGGGGCTGGGTCTCGCCGATGAGGTAGAAGCCGTTGGTCCACTGCCATTTGAAGGCACCGGGACCGGTGTAACTCCCTTGCCCCACCGCGTTGTTGGGGTCGAGCGAGTACGCCAGGTCGTTCCAGGTGATCAGGGGGACGAGCACGTCGACCCGGTGGTCCACGGCCGCTGTCGCCAACTGGATCGCTCCGCCGTACGAGCCGCCGATCATCCCGACGCGCGGGTCGCCCTTCGCGTCGAGCGTCACGAAGTCGGCCCTGGTGCCGTCGTCGGCGGCCCGTATCCCGGCCAGGAAGTCGATCAGCCCGGACGCGGCTTGGCCGTCGATGCCCGGGTCGTCGAGCGAGACGAGACACCCGGACTTGCCGAAGCCGAGCCCGGAGTAGACGAGTCCGACATAGCCGCGCTGCGCGAAGGCCTTGCCGACGGCGTCCGTCGAACCGTCCGACTTGCTGCCGCCGAACCCGTTGGTGGCCAGGACGGCGGGTGCCGGGTGGGCGCGGTCGACGCCTGCGGGCCGGTACAGATCGGCGTCGACCGTGCAGTCACGGCCGCCCGCGGGGACGGTGAACTTCAGTGCGGTGACGGTGTATTGGTCGGCGGCGGTGGCGGGGGTGCCGAGGGCGAGCGGGGCGGAGAGGGTGAGCGGGGCGGTGAGAGTGAGAGCCAGCGCGGCGCGGATTCCGAGCGCACGACGGGACACAGGGACCTCCACACTGAGGACAACCCGACTGAGGGAGCAGCGACTTACCGACCGGTAAGTACCTGTCCACGCCCATGGTGTGACACGTGTCAGAGCAGGTCAATCACCGTGAAGGGTGTTTCTTGACAGGAATTCAACAAGCGGTCCGACACTGCGGCCGCTAGCGCAGCGCGGGCTCGTCCAGCGTCAACGTGCCCTCGTCCGCGTCCAGTTCGGCGCTCACGCCGAGCGGTATCGTCAGCGCCCCGTCGCAGTGCCCGAACCCGAACTCCTCGACGACGGGTACGCCGAGTCCGGCGAGCCGGTCGACGAGCACCGGGCGCAGGTGCTCGTACGGTCCGCAGCGCGCCCACGAGCCGAGCGCGATCCCGGCGACGCCGTCCAGCCAGCCGCTGCGCAGGAGTTGGGTGAGCATCCGGTCGATGCGGTAGGCCAGTTCGCCGACGTCCTCGATCATCAGCAGCCCGCCGCGCGCACCGGCGGGCGCGTGCGGGGTGCCGAGGTCGGAGGCGAGCAGGCTGAGACAGCCGCCGAGGGTGACGCCCCGGGCCCGCCCCGGGACCATCGCGCCGCCGGCCGGCACGGCCCGGATGGTCCGCACGGACTCGGGGTCGAAGAGGGTCGCCCTCATGTGCTCTTGTGCGCGGGCGTTCTTGATGAAGTCGACGCCGGCCGCGGCGGGCCCGTACAGGGTGACCAGGCCGAGCCGTGCGGCGAACGCCTGGTGCAGGACGGTGGGGTCGCTGAAGCCGACGAAGACCTTCGGTCCGGCGGCCCGCATCGCCTCCCAGTCGAGCAGGTCGACGATGCGCTGCACGCCGTAGCCGCCCCGTGCGCACAGGACGGCGGCCACGGACGGGTCGCACCAGGCGTTCTGCAGATCGGCCGCGCGGTCGGCGTCCGTGCCCGCCAGATAGCCCAACTCGCCGTGCCGGTCCAGCACATGGGGTGCCACGACCGGGTCGACGTCCCAGCCGCGCAGGATGTCGAGGCCCGCCTCCAGCCGTTCCTCGGACACCGGGCCGCTGGGTGCGACGACGGCCACGCGGGCGCCGGGGGCGAGTCGGAACGGGCGGACGAGCGCGGTCACTTGGTGAGCTCCAGGGTGGGGATGCCGGGCGGGTCGATGCCGAAGACCTGGGCGTAGAGGGAGAGTTCGGCCTCCAGGGCGCGGATCATGGTGTCGGCGCGGCGGAAGCCGTGGCCCTCGCCCTCGAACGCGAGGTAGGCGTGCGGGACTTGGCGTCCGCGCATCTGCTCCAGGAAGCGTTCGCACTGGACGGGCGGGCAGATCACGTCGGCCAGGCCCTGCATCAGCAGGAAGGGTGCGGTGACCTGGTCGGCGTGCTCGACGGGTGAGCGCTCGACGTAGCGGGCGGGCACCTCGGCGAGGGGTCCGACCAGGGTCTCCAGGTACCGGGACTCGAAGTCGTGGGTCTCCCCCGAGGCCCAGTTGGCCAGGTCGAGCACCGGATAGATGATGGTGCCGCAGGCGTAGACGTCGGTCGTCACGAGGGACGCGGCGCTGGTCCAGCCGCCCGCGCTGCCGCCCCGGATCGCGAGCCGGGCGCGGTCGGCGGTGCCCTCGGCGGCGAGGGCCAGCGCTACGGCCGCGCAGTCATCGACGTCGACGACGCCCCACTGTTCGCGCAGCCGGTTGCGGTACTCGCGGCCGTGTCCGGTCGAGCCGCCGTAGTTGACCTCGGCGACGCCGATGCCGCGTGAGGTGAAGTAGGCGATCTCCAGGTCGAGGACGAGGGCCGCCCGGCTGGTGGGTCCGCCGTGCGCCCAGATGACGTACGGCGGCAGTTCGTTGCCGGGTGCGGCCCAACTCGGGTTGTGGGGTGGGTAGATGTGGGCGTGGATGTCACGTCCGGCGGGGCCGGTGAAGGTGCGGATCTGCGGTTCGGGGTAGTGGGCGGGGTCCACGGGGTCGTCGTGGGCGGCGCCGATCACCCGCGCCCGGCCGGTCCGGGTGTCCAGCTCGACGACCTCGTAGGCGCTGCGCGGGCTGGCCCCGACGCCGACGATCCGCTCGCCGTGCACCGCGAGGGTGGACGCGAACTCGGTCCAGGGTCCGGCCGCGTCGACGACCTCGCCGGTCTCGGGGTCCAGGACGCCGAGCGCGGTGGCGCCCCGGCCGTGCACGACGGCGATCGGCCCGCTCTCCAGGGGTGCGAACCAGCGCTGGCCGAGCTTCCACAGCGGCCCGCCGAACTCCTCCTCGCGGGCACACAGTGGCTGGTGGTCGCGGTACAGGTTCCACCAGCCGGTGCGGTCGCTGGCGTAGAGCAGCGAGCCGTCGAAGCCCCAGTCGACCTGGGCGATCGACTCCTCGGGGCCGCCGGCGACGATCCGGGGCGCCCCGAACGTCCCGTCGACCGCGACCTCGGCGAGCACCAACTCCGTGCCGTCCCACGGCATTCGAGGGTGATCCCAGGCGAGCCAGGCCGCCTGCCGCCCGTCGGGCGAGACGCGGGGCCCGGACACGAACCGGTGCCGGTCGTCGGTGAGTTCGCGTACGGCGTCCCGGTCCTCGGCCGCGGTGCCGTCCAGCGGTACGGCGGCCAGCACGCGTCGCACATCGCCGGGGGCCTCGCCGGTGAACTCCTCCAGCACGCACCACACTTCACCCAGGTCGGGGCGCAACTGCGGTTCCGCCCAACGGAGTCCGCCGCCCACCGGTGACACGGGAGTGAGCGGGCTCGGGTCGCTTCCGGGGTCGTAGCGGTAGAGGCGCTGGTCGGTGAAGTTCGCGAAGACCACGAGGGGTTCGCCGTCCTGGACCGTTCCGGCCCAGGGCTGTCCGCCGTACTCCATGACGCGGCTGCGAACGTTCCACGGGGCCGGCAGGATCGATTCCTCTGAGCCGTCCGCGCGGCGGCGGACCAGGGTGCGGCGGCCGCCCTCGGTGGGCCGGGGTTCGGTCCACCAGGCCTCGTCGCCGACGAAACCGACGTACTCGGGGTGTCCGTCGTGCGCGGCGGCGAGTGCCGCGTCGATGGGCGAGGGCCACGAGCCGTACGCCAAAGTGTGCACGTTCTCCCCCACTTGCTAGGCGTTCCTCAGAAAGCGGTCCAGGACACGGACGCCGAAATGCAGTGCCTCGACGGGGACGCGTTCGTCGACTCCGTGGAACAACGCCTGGTAGTCGAGGCCCTCCGGGAGCTTCAGCGGTGCGAAGCCGTACCCGGTGATACCGAGGCGCGAGAACTGTTTGGCGTCCGTACCGCCGGACATGCAGTACGGGACCACATGGCCTTCGGGCGCGAACTCCTCTACTGCAGCCCGCATCTGAGCGTATGTCAGGGAATCGGTCGGTGCCTGGAGGGCGACCTCGCGGTGGTGGAACTCCCAGTCGACGTCCGGTCCGGTGAGCCGGTCCAGGGTGGTGCGGAACTCGTCCTCGCCGCCCGGGAGATAGCGTCCGTCGACGTAGGCCACGGCCTCGCCCGGGATCACGTTGACCTTGTAACCGGCGTTCAGCATGGTCGGGTTGGCGCTGTTGCGGACGGTGGCCTCGACGAGTTTCGCCGCCGGGCCGAGCTTGGTGAGGAGTCCGTCGACGTCGTCGAAGTCGGGGTCGATGCCGTACAGAGCGGCGAGTTCGGTGAGGGCCGCGCGGACGGTCGGGGTGAGTCGTAGCGGCCATGCGTGCTCGCCGATACGGGTGATCGCGGCGGAGAGGCGCGTGACGGCGTTCTCGTGGTTGACCTTGGAGCCGTGGCCGGCCCGGCCGCGTGCGGTCAACTTCAGCCAGCCGGTGCCGCGTTCGCCGGCGGCGATGGGGTAGATCTCCCGGCCGCCGCCGTCGTGGAAGGTGAACGCCCCTGATTCGCTGATGCCTTCGGTGCAGCCCTCGAAGAGCCCGGCGTGCCGGTCGGCGAGGAAGCCGGAGCCGTCCTCGGCGCTCGCCTCCTCGTCGGCGGTGAACGCGATCACGAGGTCGCGTCGGGGTCGTACTCCGAGCCGGGCCCAGGCGCGGACGACGGCGAGGATCATCGCGTCCATGTTCTTCATGTCGACCGCGCCGCGTCCCCAGACGACCCCGTCGCGGATCTCCCCGGAGAAGGGGTGCACGGTCCAGTCCTCGGCCTGTGCCGGTACGACGTCCAGGTGACCGTGCACGAGCAGGGCGTCCGCGGCGGGGTCGGTGCCCTCGATGCGGGCGACGACGTTGGTGCGGCCCTCGGACCGTTCCAGCAGGGTCGGTTCGAGCCCCGCACCGGCCAGTCGCTCGGCGGCGTACTCGGCCGCGGGTCTCTCCCGGCAGTCGCCGCCGCCCCGGTTGGTCGTGTCGATGCGGATGAGGTCCGAGGTGAACGTCACGACCTCGTCCAGGGCCCGCTCGTCGATGTCAGCCATACTGCTCCTCCACAGCGGCCGAGACGATCGTGGTGACCGCCTTGAAGGTCCGGATCCCCTCGTACATGGTCTCGTGGGTGTACGCCACCTTGCGCTCGCCGACCCGCTCGACACCCGGGACCACGGTGGCGGCCATCGCGAGGTGTTCGGCGTCGAATTCGAGGGCGACGGTGAACGGGCCGCCCCGCACCGGTTCCTGACGGACCGCCAGTTTCGCCGCCTCCTTCGCCGCCTCGCGGATGTCGGCGGCCGTCCTGGCCGGGGTCCGGCACACGGCCGCGTACCGCGACACATGGTCCTTGACCGCCACCTTCAGCGCCTCGGGCGCGTACCCGAGGGCGTCCTCGCAGGCCACGTCGTCACCGGTGACCAGGACGACCGGTACCCCGTACTCGGCGACGACATGCGCGTTCAGCAGCCCCTCGCTCGCACGCACGTCGTTCAGCCACACGCCGGTGATCGAGTTCGCGAGGTAGGTGTGGGCGAGGACGCCCTCCATGCCGGCGCCCGCGTGGTAGCCGACGAACGCGATGCCGTCGACGTCGCCGTGCTGCACGCCCTCCACCATGGAGAGGGACTTGTGGCGTCCGGTGAGCATCTCGGTGCGCTCGTCGAGCTGTTCGAGCAGCAGGTTGCGCATCGTCCAGTGGGCCTCGTTGACGAGCACCTCGTCGGCGCCGCCGTCGTAGAAACCGAGGACGGCCGCGTTCACGTCCGAGGTGAACATCGAACGGCACCGCTCCCACTGCGGTGTCCCCGGCAACACGTCGGCCGGCCAGGTGACGCCGGTCGCACCCTCCATGTCGGCGCTGATGAGGATCTTCATGGGGCATCACGTTACGCGTCGAGGGGGAATCCGCCAGGAAGAGAGGAGGGCGTTCCACCGTGTTCCGCGCCGCGCGTCGGCCGGTCCCGTGTCCCGGTTCAGCCGTTGCGCCTCGACCGTCCGGTCCTCGAACACGCCGGTGAGTTCGAGGCTCACGATGCCGTGGACCGGGTCCAGATCAAGATAGCGCAAGAATTTGCACAGCTTGCGTTCACTTGCGTTCTCGGAACGCAAGCCCGCGACCGCCGTCGAGTCGCGGATCGGACCACACGGGACCGTCAAGCCTGCCCCGACACCCACCACTTGACTGCTTCACCGGCGCGGAAGGGGCCCTCGCGTCGCCGTCGTTCCCGAGTGGTGAGTGCTTCTGGTGAAAATTGCGCTGTTCCTGCTGTAGACCCATCCACTCTGCTCTGCAATATTTCGATGAAACAACGCAAAATTCTGGCTCACACTCCTTACTCATCGCCTCGCACTCATCACCCCGCACCTTTCTGCTCCTGCACCACTCCGCCAGGAACGAGCCGCCCTCGCCGCCCCACCGGCGCGCGAGCCTCCGCAGGAAGTGACCCCGTATGTCTCGACTGTCTCGACACAAGCAGAGATCCCCCAGACGCTGTGCGGCGATCGCCGCGCTCGCCTCCGCCGTGATGGTGCTGGGCCTGCCCGCCGTGGGCGCGCACGCGGCCGGCGGTCCCAACGTCGCCGCGGGCGCGAAGAGCACCGCGGGCAGCACCCGTGGCGCGCACAAGGCCACCAACATCACCGACGGCGACACCGACACCTACTGGCAGGCCGGGAAGAAGTCGGCGCAGTGGGTACAGACCGACCTCGGAAGCAGCAAGCGCGTCCGACAAGTCGTGCTGCGGTTGCCCGAGGGCTGGCAGACCCGCAAGCAGACGCTGGCGCTCCAGGGCAGCGACGACGGCAAGAGCTTCACGACGCTCAAGTCCTCGGCGCAGTACGTCTTCAGCCCCGGCGACGACAACACCGTGAAGATCTCGGTGCCTTCGGCCCTCGCCCGGTACGTGCGGGCCGACTTCAGCGCCAACTCGGTCGCCGGAACAGCCCAGTTGGCCGAGATGCAGGTACTCACGGCCACCGCCCAGACCGCCAACCTCGCCCTGGGCAAGCCCTTCAGCGAGAGCGGGCACGCCGATGTCTACGGCGCGGCCAACGCCGGTGACGGCAACCAGAACACGTACTGGGAGAGCACGAACAACGCCTTCCCGCAGTGGCTCCAGGTCGATCTCGGCTCGTCGGTCAAGGTCAACCAGGTGACGCTGCGGCTGCCGAGCAGCTGGCCGAGCCGCAGCCAGACACTCAAGATCCAGGGCTCGACCGACAACCAGAACTTCACCGACCTGACGGCCTCGAAGGCGTACACCTTCGACAGTTCCACCGCCCAGTCGACGACGATCGCCTTCGACGCGACCACCACGCGGTACGTGCGGGTGCTGATCACGGCGAACACCGGCTGGCCCGCCGGTCAGGTGTCCGAGCTGGAGGTCTACGGTCCGGCGACCGGTGACACCCAGGCGCCCACCGCGCCGACGAACCTGAGCTACACCGAACCGGCCACCGGGCAGATCGAGTTGAACTGGGCCGCGGCCACCGACGACACGGGCGTGACCGGCTACGACATCTACGCCAACGGGCAGTTGAGGTCGAGCGTCGCCGGCAACGTGCTGACGTACACGGACACGCAGCCGGCCGGCAGTGACATCACGTACTTCGTGCGGGCCAAGGACGCGGCGGGCAACGTCTCCGCCAACAGCAACAGCGTCACCCGCAAGGGTTCGACCGGCGACACCCAGGCCCCCACCGCGCCGGGCAACCTCGCCTACACGCAGTCGGGCAGCGACGTGAAGCTCACCTGGCAGGCGTCGAGTGACAACGTCCAGGTCACCGGGTACGACGTGTACGCCAACGACCAGCTCGTCAAGTCCCTTGCCGGTGACGTGACTTCGTACACCGACACCCCGTCGGCGACGGCCACGGTCACCTATTACGTGAAGGCCAAGGACGCCGCCGGGAACGTGTCGGTGGCGAGCAACAGCGTCACGCGGGCGGGTTCCGGCGGCGGTTCCGACCTCGCGCAGGGCAAGCCCATCGAGGCCTCGTCGTACACCTTCACGTATGTCGCCGCGAACGCCAACGACGGTCAGGTGAGCACCTATTGGGAGAGCGGGGGCGGCGCCTACCCGGCCACCCTCACCACCAAGCTGGGTGCCAACGCCGACCTCAGTCAGGTGGTCGTCAAGCTGAACCCCGACCCCGCGTGGTCGACGCGCACGCAGAACATCCAGGTGCTGGGCCGCGACCAGGACGCGACCGCGTTCACGAGTCTCGTCGCGGCGAAGGACTACGTCTTCAACCCGGCGAGCGGCAACACGGTGACCATCCCGGTCTCGGGCGCCGCCGCCGACATCCAGCTCAAGTTCGCCTCCAACACCGGTGCCCCGGGCGGGCAGGTTGCCGAGTTCCAGGTGATCGGCACCCCGGCCGCCAACCCGGACCTCAAGGTCACCGGCATCACCCACACGCCCGCGGCCCCGGTCGAGTCGGACGCCATCAGCCTGACGGCGACGGTCACCAACAGCGGCAGCAAGGCGTCCAAGGCCACCGACCTGAACTTCACGCTCGGCGGCACCAAGGCCGCCACGGCAGACGTCCCGGTGCTCGCGGCCGGCGCGTCGACGACGGTCACGGCGAGCATCGGCACGCGGGACGCGGGGAGTTACCCGGTCGGCGCCGAGGTGGACCCGTCCAACAAGGTCATCGAGCAGAACGAGGGCAACAACGTCTACACCGCTCCCGACGCCCTCGTCGTCAAGCCGGTCTCCAGCTCCGACCTGGTCGCCGCACCGGTCGCCTGGACCCCGTCCAGCGCCTCGGCTGGCGACAACGTCACGTTCACCGTGGCGATCAAGAACCAGGGGACGGTCGACTCGGCCTCCGGCGCCCACGGCGTCACGCTCACCGTCCTGGACGGCAACGGCAACACCGTCAAGACCCTCACCGGCTCCTACAACGGCACCATCGCGGCCGGCCAGACGACCGCACCGGTGAGCCTCGGCTCGTGGACGGCGGTCAACGGCAAGTTCACGGTCAAGACGGTCATCGCCGACGACACGAACGAACTCCCGGTCAAGCGGACCAACAACACCACCACACAACCCCTGTTCGTCGGCCGCGGTGCCGACATGCCGTACGACATGTACGAGGCCGAGGACGGCACAGTGGGCGGCGGCGCCCAGGTCGTCGGACCGAACCGGACCGTCGGCGACATCGCCGGAGAGGCGAGCGGCCGCAAGGCGGTGACCCTCAACTCGACCGGCCAGTACGTCGAATGGACCACCCGCGCGGCGACCAACACCCTCGTCACCCGCTTCTCCATCCCCGACGGCACCACCACCACGCTCGACGTCTACGTCGACGGCCAGTTCCTCAAGGCCATCGACCTCACCTCCAAGTACGCCTGGCTGTACGGCGCCGAGACCGCGCCCGGCAACTCGCCGAGTGCCGGTACCCAGCGCCACATCTACGACGAGGCAAATCTCCTGCTGGGCAGGACAGTTCCGGCAGGTTCCAAGATCCGCCTCCAGAAGGACGCGGCCAACACCTCCACCTACGCCATCGACTTCGTCAACACCGAGCAGGCGACGGCGACTCCGAACCCGGACCCGGCCGCCTACGCGGTCCCGGCCGGCTTCTCCCAGCAGGACGTGCAGAACGCGCTCGACGCGGTCCGCATGGACACCACGGGCAAGCTCGTCGGCGTCTATCTGCCCGCCGGCGACTACGAGACCTCCAGCAAACTGCAGGTCTACGGCAAGGCGGTCAAGGTCGTCGGAGCCGGGCCGTGGTTCACCCGCTTCCACGCCCCCGCCTCGCAGGAGAACACCGACATCGGCATCCGGGCCGAGGCCACTGCCAACGGTTCGTCGTTCACCGGCTTCGCCTACTTCGGGAACTACACCTCCCGAATCGACGGCCCCGGCAAGGTATTCGACTTCTCCAACGTCTCCAACATCACCATCGACAACATCTGGGTCGAGCACATGGTGTGCATGTACTGGGGCGCCAACACCGACAACATCACCATCGAGAACTCCCGCATCCGGGACACGTTCGCCGACGGCATCAACATGACGAACGGCTCCACGGACAACCACGTCGTCAACAACGACGCCCGCGCCACCGGCGACGACAGCTTCGCGCTCTTCTCGGCGATCGACGCGGGCGGCGCCGACGAGAAGAACAACCTCTACGAGAACCTGACGTCGACCCTCACCTGGCGTGCGGCCGGTATCGCCGTCTACGGCGGCTACAACAACACCTTCCGCAACATCCGGGTCGCCGACACCCTGGTCTACTCCGGCATCACGATCTCCTCCCTGGACTTCGGCTACCCGATGAACGGCTTCGGGACCGATCCGACGACGATCGAGAACGTCTCCCTGGACAGAACGGGCGGCCACTTCTGGGGCTCCCAGGTCTTCCCGGCCATCTGGGCGTTCTCGGCCTCGAAGGTCTTCCAGGGCATCCGGGTCAACGACGTGGACATCGACAACTCCACGTACGGCGGAGTGATGTTCCAGACCAACTACGTAGGCGGGCAACCGCAGTTCCCGGTGAAGGACACGATCTTCACCGACATCTCCATCACCAACTCCAAGAAGAGCGGAGACGCGTTCGACGCCAAGTCCGGGTGGGGCATCTGGGCCAACGAGTTGCCGGAACCCGGTCAGGGACCGGCCGTGGGTTCGGCGACCTTCGTCAACCTGCGGATGAGCGGCAACGCGCAGGACATCCGCAACACCACGTCCACCTTCACGATCAACGTCCAGTAACTCCCGCCAGTAGAAGCTGAAGCGGGGCCGCCCTTCCTGACGAGGGCGGCCCCGTTTCGCCGTGCGTCCGTGCCTACCAGCCGACGGCGACCAGCAGCCACTGCGGGTTGGCGTGCGAGATGAACGAGGACTGGCCCGCGACATCGTCGTAAGGGAAGCCGTAGGCAAGCTGGTTGATGGCGTTGTCGTGCCAGAACTTGGCGTAGTAGTTGGCGGGCGCCGCCTTGTAGAACTGCGCCGGGTCGGACTGCTGCGACGCCGGCAGGGTCGCCACATGGCGGTTGAGGGCGGCGCACATGGTGGGGTCGGCGGCCAGCGAACCCGCGCAGCCGAAGATGTCGGAGGTCGCCGCGTTCACGCCCACCGACTGGGCGTACGACGTGAAGTAGTTGGCGTTGGCACCGCCCGCGCGGAAGCTCGGGTCGCTGCCGGGCGCGATGATCCGGTACGGCGCCTGGGTCTGGGCCAGCACCTTGAACTGGCTCGGCACCGCGTCGGTGAACCGCTGGAAGGTGGTCGCGCGGTCCTCGGCGAAGGTCGCCCGGTTCTCGCCGACCTCGGTGTCGTAACCGTCCTTGCTGTGCAGGCGCATGGCGAGTTTGAGGCCGAAGGCGTCGACGCGGGTGGTGTTGCCGTTGAAGACGTTGGAGCCGACCGTGAACTCGATGAAGTCGTAGTAGGAGCTGGTGGGCGAGCCCAGGTAGAAGTACATGCGGCCCGCGGAGTTGGCGGGCATGTCCAGGTAGGGCTGCTCGGCGATGGAGTGCGTCTGCCCGTTGAAGCTCCAATACACCTGGCTGTCCGGGTACTTGCCGTTGGTGCGGTTGAGGATCTTCACCTCCACGGCGTTGTTGGCCGCCGGAATGTCGCTGGTGCTGCCCCAGAAGTCGTCGGGCGGGGTGGTGCTGCCGGGGCCGTAGACCTGGAACTCCCAGAGGGAGTAGCCCCATTGGGTGGCCCGGGCGGTGCCGTACAGCCGGACGTAGCGGCCGCTGCCGGTGACGGTGAGGTTCTGGGTGCCGCCGGTGGCGGTCGTGGTGGAGTAGACCGTGGTCCAGGTGGTCGCGTCGGTGGAGGTCTGGATCTGGTAGCCGGTGGCGTACGCGGCCTCCCAGTTGAGCGTGACGCGGGTGATCTGTTGGACCGTTCCCAGGTCCACCTGAAGCCACTGCGGGTCGGCGAAGGCGGAGGACCAGCGGGTGCCGGTGTTGCCGTCGACGGCCGCGCTCGCGGGGAAGGACCCGCTCTCGGTCGAGGAGGCGGTGGCGGGCCGCCCTTGGGACAGGAGTTGGTCGGCGGCCCGGGCGGGCGAGGGGCTCAGGGCGGCGAAGAAGGCGACGATCAGGACGACGACCAGACCGAGAGCCGTACGGGAGCGCACGGCTCCGGTCGGAGGTCTGGCGGAGATGCCGGTGGACGTCTGCATGGAGGGTCTCCTCAGTGGGGTTGGGAGCGCTCTCCCCGGGTTGTAGTCCCGCCCCTGCCCGCCGTCAACAACTGAAGCCGAATCAGCGGGAGTTCGTCGATGCGGGCGCCGATGGCACGACTTCCGTTCAGGACCCGACCTCAGTCCGCGCCCCAGTCCTCCTCCTCTCTCCATCACTTGACGCGTCCGGTACGGACCTTTCCGCAGGTGGCAGAGTGGTCACCGGAACAGAGCACGGCACGCACGGTGAGAACAGCCTTGGGAGAGAAGTCCGTTGAACCCCGGAACCCCGGTCCCCGACAGCTACTACGAGCGCATCGACGAGCACCGCTACAAGCCCACCGCTCACGCGGGCGGCGCCTGGGACCCGGACGAGCTGCACTTCAGCCCGCTCGGCGGGCTCGTCGTCCACGCCATCGAGCGCCAGTTGGCGGCGCGGCCGGGCGGCGACGGACTGGTGATGGCGCGGATCAGTTACGACATCCTGGGGCGGCTCGCCCTCGACGAGTGCGAGATCCGGGTGGAGGTCGTCCGTCCTGGCCGCACGATCGAGCTGGTCGAGGCCGTGGTGCTGGTCGCCGACCGGCCGGTGGTGCGGGCCCGGGCCTGGTTCCTCGCCGCGATCGACACCGCTGCCGTCGCGGGCGGCCCGGACCAACGGCTCACCCCTCCCGAGGAGTTGGCCCCCTGGAAGATGAGCGCGCTGTGGCCCGGCGGATACATCGCCTCCGTGGACGTACGGCCGCTAGCGCCACCGCAACCGGGCCGGACGACCGCCTGGGTCTCCACCCGGCACGCCCTCGTCGCCGGTGAGCCCAGCAGCCCGCTCGCGTCCTACCTCGCGCTCGTCGACACCGCGAACGGCATCGCCGTACGCCAGCCGCCGACCGCCTGGATCTACCCGAACGTCGACCTCACCGTCCACCTGCACCGCCAACCCGTGGGCGACTGGACCGGGTTGGACACGACGGTCACCTTCGGGCCCACCGGACAAGGCCTGACGAGCACCGTGCTGCACGACGTCGACGGCCCGGTGGGACACGCGCTCCAGATGCTCACCGTGCGGCCCGCGCCGGAGCGGTGACCGCGCTCATGATCAATACAGCTACCGCGCGGTCCAGCCGCCGTCCACCGTGAGGGTCGTCCCGGTGACGAAGCGGGACGCGTCGGAGGCGAGGAAGACGGCGGCGCCGCCGAGTTCGGAGACGTCGCCGACGCGGCCCAACGGCGTGCTGTCGACGATGCGTTCGCCCCAGCGGCTGGCCAGCAGGCCGGAGCTGAGGTCGGTGTGGAAGTAGCCGGGCGCGAGGGCGTTGACGCGGACCCCGCGGTCGGCCCATTCCACCGCGAGGGACTTGGTGAGGGCCTCGACCCCGCCCTTGCTGGCGGCGTAGGCGGCGATCCGCTCGAAGCCGGTGCGGGCGTGCACCGAGGAGACGTTGACGATCGAGCCGTACCGCTGCTCCAGCATCACCTTGCCCGCCTCGCGGCAACAGTAGAAGGTGCCTTGGAGGTTGACGTCGAGGACCTGTTGCCAGTCCTCGTCGGTGACGCGCTCGCTGCGGGTGAAGTGGGGGCTCGTACCGGCGCAGTTGACGACCGCGTCGAGGCGGCCGGTGCCGTCGGTGATGCGCCCGACGATGGTCCGTACGGCGGTGGAGTCGGCGACCGAGCCGGGCAGGACGAGCACTTTGCCGCCGTGGGCGGCGAGTTCGGCCTCCAGGCTCTCAAGGTCCGCCGCAGTACGGGCCGTTGCGGCCACGGTGGCACCCGCCTGGGACAGGGCGACGGCGATCGCCCGCCCCAGCCCCTTCCCGGCGCCCGTCACCCACACCGTCCGTCCGTCGAGCCGGAGTTGGGCATTCACGTCGTTCACGTCGCTCCCGTCGTTCACGTCCGTCATGGCTCAGCCCTTCGCGGGGAGATCGCGCAGGGTCCGCTTGAGGACCTTGCCGGACGGGGTACGGGGCAGCTCGTCGACGATGTCGAAGCGGGCCGGCACCTTGAACTTGGCCAGGCGCGCCCGGCAGAACTCCCGTAGTTCCTCCGGGCCCGCGCTCTCGCCGGGCCTGAACACCACGAAGGCGCGCGGGACTTCACCCCAGCGGGGATGGTCGATCCCCACCACGGCAGCCTCCAGGACGGCGGGGTGCTCGTACAGCACCCGCTCCACCTCGGGCGTGGCGATGTTCTCGCCGCCGGAGACGATCATGTCCTTCTTGCGGTCGTCGATGAAGAGGAAGCCGTCCTCGTCGACGTGCCCGATGTCCCCGGTGTGGAACCAGCCGTCCCGGATCGCCGCCGCCGTGGCCTTCTCGTCGCGCCAGTACCCGGCGAAGACCTTGGGCCCGCGCAGGGTGATCTCGCCGAGCTCACCGGCCGGAACCTCGGCCCCCGTGTCGTCGACGATCCGCACGCGCGTGTGCGGCACGGGACGCCCGACCGAGCCCAGCTTGGACAGCGCGTGCTCGCGGTCGAGGAAGGTGTCGCCGGAGACGGTCTCGGTCAGGCCGTAGGCGTCGGCGAACCAGGCGTTGGGGAACGCGGTCATGATGCGCCGGAGCACCGGTTCGGGGGTCTTCTCGCCGCCGCCGAGGATGAACCGCACCGAGCTGGTGTCGTACTCCTCGCGGCCGGGGACCTCCAGGACCGCGTTGACCATGGCGGGCGCCAGCCACACATTGGTGACTCGGTGCTTCTCGATCTCCTCCAGCACGGCCTGCGGGTCGAACCTGCGCTGGAGTACGACACCGCCGCCCGCGTACAGGACCCCGAGGGCCGGCATGTCCAGACCGCCCACGTGGTAGAGCGGCCCGCAGACCAGCGTGGTGTCCGCCGCCGTCAGACCGAAGTGGACGATGTGGGCGAGGTTCTTCGCCTGGAGGTTTCCGTAGGTGATGCGGACGCCCTTGGGGCGTGAGGTGGTGCCGGAGGTGTACATGAGCCGCTGGAGATCGTCGAGCCCGACGTCCACGGGCTCGACCCGCTCGCCCTTGTGCCGGGCCAGCAGGTCCTCGTAGCCGATCCAAGGCTCCTGGGGCAGGTCGCCGCCGATCAGCACGCGGTGTTCCAGATCGGTGAGACACCCGGCACTGCGCTCCACCGCCCGCACGAACTCGGGCTCGGTGACGATCACCTTGGCCTGGGCGTGCCCCAGGATGTACTGCCATTCCTCTTCCGAGAGGCGGTAGTTGAGCGGCAGGAAGACCGCGCCCAGCAGATTGGTCGCATAAACCAGCTCCAGGAACTCCGGCTGGTTGTAGAGCAGCAGACCTACGACATCGCCGCGCCCGACGCCCAGTTCGGCCAGCCCGGCGGCCAACTGGTGCACCCGTTCATGCAGATGACGGACCGTCAGACTGCGTCCTTCCTGCGTGACGGCCACGGCGTCGGGCCGCTGGGCCAGGTGGTGGTCGAGGATGCTCGCGAAATTGTGCACGGCGACTCTCTCGCTCGGCGGCCGGAAATGTCCCGACCGGTCGGTTGCCCGCTCCCAAGATTTAGTGTACCCCTTGGTCTATAAAACCTGGGAGCCGCACTGTACGACGGAGCGTCCGCGACGACAACCGTCCGCGCACACGCAAAGTCGCTTCGCCGACGAGGAGGGTTCTTCGTGCCACGCATCCGGCTCGACACCGACGGACCGGTCGTCACGGTCCGCCTCGACAACCCGCCGATGAACGCCTTCGACTCCCTCCAGAGAGAGGAGCTGGCCACCTGCGTACGCGGGCTGGCCGACTCCCCCGCCGTACGGGCCGTGGTGCTCCACGGCGGCGAACGGCTCTTCGCCGCCGGCGCCGACATCAAGGCCCTGGCCGCGATGGGCCCGGAGGAGATCCGCGGCTGGAACCGCGCGCTGCAGCGCACCTTCGACGAGGTCGCCCGCCTGCCCATGCCGGTGATCGCGGCGGTCACCGGCTACGCCCTGGGCGGCGGCATGGAACTCGCCCTGGCCGCCGACTACCGCGTGGCGGCACAGGACGCGGTCTTCGCCCAGCCGGAAGTCCAGTTGGGGATCATGCCGGGCTCGGGCGGCACCCAACGCCTGACCCGCCTGATCGGCCCGTCCCGCGCGAAGAACCTCCTGATGACAGGCCGCAGAGTAAAGGCGGAGGAAGCCCTACGACTGGGCCTGGTCGACGAGGTCGTCCCCACCGGCACCGCCCTGCAGGCCGCCCTGACCTACGCCCACCAACTCTCCGAGGGCCCACCCGCAGCCCTGGAAGCCATCAAAGAGGCAGTGGACCACGGCACGGACGCCAGCATGTCGACCGGCCTGGCTCTCGAACGCGCCCTGTTCACAGGCGTGTTCGCGACCAAGGACGCCGAGACGGGCCTCAACTCATTCCTCAACTCCGGTCCTGGCAAAGCAAGGTTCAGCGCCCCCACCTAAGGGGCGCGGGGAACTGCGCGACCAGCCCCCACCGGGCCCGCAGCCAAAAATCAACGTGAAAGGGGCGGAAAAACATGGAGGCACTCGTCTGGCACGGTGCACAGGATCTCCGTTTCGAAGAGGTGGCCGAGCCCCCCGACCCGGCGCCCCACGAGGCCGTCGTAGAAGTGACGTGGTGCGGAGTCTGCGGAACGGACCTGCACGAGTACCTAGAAGGCCCCCACATGATCCGAGAGGGCCCCCACCCCCTCACCGGCACCAAGCCACCCCTCGCCCTGGGCCACGAACTCAGCGGCACAGTGGTCGCGTTGGGAGCGGACCTGCCCGGCGTCAAGGTCGGCGACCGAGTAACCGCGGACCCGGTCTGGCGCTGCGGCACCTGCTTCTGGTGCACGCGCGGCGAGTACCACATCTGCCCCAAGAGCGGCTCGGTCGGCCTCGCCTCCCCCGGCGCCTTCGCAGAACGCGTCACCGTCCCACTGGCCGGCCTCACCCGCATCCCGGACAACGTCAGCGACGAACTCGCCGCCGTGGCCGAGCCGTTGGCGGTCGGCCTGCACGCGGTGACCCGGGCCGGGGTCAAACCAGGCGACAACGTCCTCGTCGTCGGCGGCGGCCCGATCGGCGTAGCCGTGGTCCTCGCCGCCCAAATCGCGGGCGCCGCAGGCCTGTTCGTGAGCGAACCCCTCGCCGGCCGCCGCGAGATGCTGCTCGGCATCGGCGTCACCGAGGCCTTCGACCCGCGCGAGACGGACGTACGGCGTGAGGTGTTCGTGCGAACGAACCGCATCGGCCCGGACGTCGTCATCGACGCGACCGGCGTACCCGCGCTCGCCGGGCAGGCCGTGTCGATCGTGCGGCGCGGCGGACGGGTCGTGCTGGCCGGGGTCGGACACGGCAGCGTCGAGTTCGACATGGGCCAACTCGTCTTCTACGAGCGGTCGGTGGTCGGCACGCTCGGCTACAACTTCGACATCCCGCGCGTGATCGATCTGATGAGCACCGGACGCCTGGACGCCTCCGCCCTGATCACCGGCCGTTTTCCGCTCTCGGGAGGAGCCGGTGTCTTCGAGGACCTGGCCGCCGACCGGGCCAAGCACCTGAAGGTGCTGCTGACCCCGAAGGGACTGTGACATGGACTTCGACCTGCCCGAGGAGACCCTCGCTCTCCAGGACATGGTCCGCGAGTTCGCGGCCAACGAGATCACGCCCCACGCGGCCGAGTGGTCCGAGAACGAGATCTTCCCGACCAAGGTCTTCACCAAGCTGGGCGAACTCGGCCTGATGGGCATGCTGGTGCCGGAGGAGTACGGCGGGGCGGGCTCGGACACGGTCACCTATGTCGCGGTGATGGAGGAACTCGGCGCCGCCGACCAGTCGGTGGCCTCCTCGTGGAACGCGCACTCGACGATCGGCACGCTGCCGTTGCTCGCGTACGGCACCGAGGAGCAGAAGCGGCGCTGGCTGACCCCGCTGGCCAAGGGCGAGGCGATCGGCGCGTTCGGGCTGACCGAGCCGGACGCGGGCTCCGACGCGGCCGGGATCGCGACCACCGCCCGCCGGGCGGACGGGGGTTGGGTGATCAACGGCACCAAGATGTTCATCACCAACGCGGGCACCGACATCAGCCAGGGCGTCACCCTGCTGGCCACGACGGGCAAGGGCGCGGACGGACGCAAGGGGTACGCGACCTTCTACGTGCCGACCGGGACGCCCGGTTACACGGTCGGCGCCAAGCTGAAGAAGCTCGGCTGGCACGCCATGGACACAAGGGAGTTGGTGTTCACCGACTGCTGGGTCTCCGACGACCATCTGATCGGCGAGGAGGGCAACGGGCTCAGGCAGTTCCTGTCCGTGCTCGACGGCGGCCGGATCAGCGTGGCGGCGTTGGGGCTCTCGCTGGCCAAGGCCGCTCTGGGCCTCGCGGTCAAACACGCCAAGGAACGGCACCAGTTCGGGCGTCCGCTCTCCGACTTCCAGGCCGTGGCGCACAAGATCGCCGACATCGGCACGGAGTACCAGGCCGCCCGGTGGATGGTCTACCGCGCCGCGTGGCTCGCCGACCAGGGGCGCCCGCACAGCACGGAGGCCGCCATGGCCAAGCTGTACGCCTCCGAGGTCGCCAACAGGGCGGCCTCCCAGTCGCTGCAGATCCACGGCGGCTACGGGTACGTGCGGGAGTCGGAGATCTCCCGTTTCTACGCCGACGCCAAGATCCTGGAGATCGGCGAGGGCACCAACGAGATCCAGCGCAATGTCATCGCCAGGGCCCTGGTCCAGGGCGCGTGAGCGGGCGGGATCCGCGGTGCGCGGTGGCGCACCGCGGGTCCGGTCAGCTCGCCACGGCGACCGCTTCCCACAACGCCTCGGGATCGAGGGGCAGTTCGGGCCGGGCCCGCTTGAACTCGGCGGCCAGTGCCTCGACGTCCGGGAGGTCGCCGACGGACGCGGCGAATCCGCGGAACAGGGTCGAGCAGTACTCGCCCGACAGGAACGCGGCGTCCCAGCTGCCGTCCGGCCGCACCCACTGGTAGGTGTGGTTGTGCAGGTTGAGGAACTGGAGGGTGGCCAGGTGCGGTTCGACCGCGCGGAAGGTCCCCTCCTCGACGGCCTCCGTGAGCAGGCCGGTGATCAGCAGCTCGAAGTCGGAGCGCTGCCGCAGCACGATCTCCAGTTCCTTGCCGCTGAGGCTGCGGTAGTCGTGCTCGTAGACCCAGATGTGGTCGAGCCTGCGGAAGATGATCGTCAGCAGCGACTCGGACAGCAGCCGCAACCGCAGCAGCGGGACCTCGTCGAGGGCCGCGATCTCCTTGGCGCGGGCCAGCAGCGGGCCGAGCACCCGCGACTGGATCTCGATCAGCAGGTTCTCCTTGGAGCCGATGTAGTAGTACAGGGCACCCTTGGCGAGCCCGACCGCGCGGCCCAGGTCGTTGATGGAGGTCGCGGCGTAGCCCTGCTGCGCGAACAGGGACGCGGCGGTGTCGATGATCTTCTGGCGTCTGACTTCGAAGCCCGGCCCATGACCCGGCGGTCGTGGCATCTCTTCTCTCCCCTTGCCGTGACGACGTGCGTGCTGTCCCGGGGCCGCACAGGCGCCGGATCGTGGCACGCCTGGGGGAAGCAGTCCCGGGGACGTCGCTCTAGTTTGCTAGACCAAACGGTACATTAAAGCGAGGACCGTATGACTCAGGCATCGCATCACACCGGCACCGGCGCCGCACAGACGGACCGGCTCCTGGAGATGTACCGGCGGATGCGCCGCATCCGCCGCTTCGAGGAGCGGGCGTCCGATCTCTACAAGGCGACGGAGATCCCGGGCTTCCTGCATCTGTCGATCGGGCAGGAGGCGAGCGCCGTGGGCGCCTGCTGGCCGCTGGGCCCGCGGGACGGCATCACCTCCACCCACCGCGGCCACGGCCACGTCCTGGCCAAGGGCCTGGACTCGGCGTCGATGATGGCGGAGCTGATGGGCAAGGAGGCGGGCACCTGCCACGGCCGCGGCGGCTCGATGCACATCGCGGACCCCGGTCTCGGGATCTACGGCGCGAACGGCATCGTCGGCGCGGGCCTCCCGATCGCCGCCGGGGTCGCGACGGCCGCGAAACTGCGGGCGGCCGGTGACGTGGTGGTGGCGTTCTTCGGGGACGGGGCGGTGGCCCAGGGCATGTTCCACGAGGCCGTGAACCTGGCCGCCGTATGGGATCTGCCGGTCGTCTTCCTCTGCGAGAACAACCATTACTCGGAGTTCTCGCCCGAGGCCGAGCAGCACCGCGCCCCGCTCTCCGCGCGCGCCGCCGGGTACGGCGTCGAGTACCAACACGTGGACGGCAACGACGTGTTGGCCGTGGCGCAGACCATGACCGGGATCGTCGCGCGGCTGCGCGCGGGCGGCGGGCCGGTGCTGCTGGAGGCGGAGACGTACCGCTGGCATGGCCACTACGAGGGTGACCCCGAGCGCTACCGCCCCGCCGAGGAGGTCGCCGCCGCGAAGGAACGCGACCCGCTGCTGGTGGCCCGTCGGCAGTTGGACGCGGCGGCGGCCGACGCCGTGGACGAGGAGATCGACAAGGAGATCGAGGCGGCGATCGACTGGGCGCGGAGCCTGCCGGAACCCGCCCCGGAGACCCTGCACGACTACGTCTCGGCCCCCCGCCTCCCCGTCCCCGAGCCCGCGCCGCTCCCGGCCGACGCCGAGATCTTCCGCTCCATGGACGCCGTACGACTGGCTCTTGAGCACGAACTCACCACGGATCCAAGCGTGTTCGTCGCCGGGATCGACGTCGGCGCGGGCGGCAACGTCTTCGGGCTGACCCGCGGACTCGCCCAGGCCTTCCCGGGCCGGGTGCGGGACACCCCGATCAGCGAGAGCGCCGTCGTCGGTACGGCGGTGGGGGCGGCCATGGCCGGCATGAAGCCGGTGGTCGAGATCATGTACATGGACTTCATCGGCGTCTGCCTCGACATGCTACTCAACCAGGCCGCCAAACTACGCTTCATGACCGGCGGCCGGGCCTCGATGCCCCTGGTCGTCCGCACCCAGTTCGGCGCGGGCCGCTCCTCGGGCAGCCAGCACTCGCAGAGCCTGGAGGCCATCCTCGCCCACATCCCCGGCCTGACGGTCGTGATGCCGTCCAACCCGGCTGACACGTATGGCCTGTTGCGCGCCGCGATCCAGGACCCCAACCCGGTGGTCTTCGTGGAGAACCGGCTCCAGTACGGCCTCAAGGGCCCCAAGCCCCCGGCCGACCATCTGATCCCGTTGGGCAAGGCGAAGGTCGTCCGCGAGGGCACCGACATCACCCTGGTCTCCTGGTCGCGGATGGTCCAAGACGCCCTGGCCGCAGCCGAGTTGCTCGCCGGGGAGGGCATCAGCGTCGAGGTGATCGACCTGCGCACGATCTCCCCGCTGGACCGCGAGACCGTCCTCGCGTCCCTCGCCAAGACCAACCGCCTGGTCATCGCGCACGAGGCGGTACGCGACTTCGGCGTCGGCGCCGAACTCGCCGCCATGGCCGTCGACGAGGGCTTCTGGCACCTGGACGCCCCGGTCACCCGGGTGGCCCCGCCGCCGGTCCCGGCGCCGTACGCACCCTCGCTGGAGCGGGTGTGGCTGCCGTCGCGGGACACGATCGCGGAGACGCTGCGGCGGATCGCCGCGGTCTGAACGGGACGTACGACGGAGGGGCCCCCGGGATTCCGGGGGCCCCTCCGTCGTGGATCAGCCGTCAGACGGTCGCGACCGGCGTGAGCGGACTTCCCTGTGTCCCCGGCAGGTTGAGCGGGGGCGCCGTGAGCAGGAAGCGGCTGCGGTCGTGCTCGCGCAGCCAGGCCGCCAGCTTCTCCAGGTACCACAACTCGCCGAGCGGGACGCCCAGTTTGAAGAGGCAGAGGTTGTGGATCGGGAGCAGCGAGTGCGGGGTGTTGTCCTCGGGGCCGACGCCCACGCCCTCGACGGCGTAGTTGTCCGAGACCAGCGCGGAGATCTGCGACTCGGCGATCCACTCCAGGAGCGCCGGGTCGAACGCGTCGAGGTAGGAGGCCGTGGTGTGGATGCCCACGGGGTCCGGGTTCTTGCCCCAGGCCATCACCGCGGTGTCGAAACCGGTGTGCAGGAGGAGCATGTCACCGGGTTCGACGACGATGTTGTCCGCCGCCATGATCTCCTGAAGGGTCTTCAGGTTGACCGGCTGCCAGGCGTTGCCCAGGTGATGCGCCAGGTCGACCAGGACGCCCCGGCCCTGGACCCCGTGCTCGGCCATGTGCTCCAGGCCGAGGTGGCGGGCGAAGCCGAGGGTGCCGCTGCCGTCGCCCTTGGCGTCCTCCTGCGGTCCGACGATGTCGGTGTCCGCACGGAACCCGTTGTAGTAGACGGCCTCGGCGACACCGTCGCCGTCGGCGTCGAATTCCTGGCCCTGGTGGGCCAGCGCGTCCCACTGCGTCGAGTACTGCAGCCAGAGGGTCACCACGTCGTCGGACCACACATCCGTGAGGTGCGGCGAGAAGTGCTCCCGCCCCCTGATGTTGTAGAAGACGTCCTGCTTGTGTTCGAGGTCCTCGGTGGGCCGCAGGATCGGAGGGTAGCGCCGCTGGTTCAGCTCGCTCCCGCCCGGATAGTCGAGCGGCAGGCTCAGGCTGAAGCTGATCCCGTGCTCGACCTCGCGGACCCCCTGGAGGACCTTCTCGGGGGTGAGCAGGTTGATCCGGCCCAGCTCGTCGTCCTCGCCCCAATCGCCCCACGTAGAGCCCGGCGGACGCTGCTTCCAACGCTTCGTCATGATCACGCCTCCTTCGGCGACAGTCCCCGTTGACCAGCCGCCCGCATGTTATTTGTGATTGTACCGATCGGTCAACGAATCCGAAGCGCACCCCTCCCTTTATCTTCGACTCATCAATAGACTGAGTGGTCGAAACACCTGACCTTGGAGCGAAGAATGAGCGAATCCACACAGGCGTGGGTCGTGGCGGGCGTACGGGCCGTACTCGGCGCGCACACCCAGGCCCAGGACGCCGGCCGCACCGACGAGGTCGTCGCGCAGTACGCGCCCGACGGCGTCCTGGAGATCCCGGGCATGGACCCGGTCGAGGGGCGCGACGCGATCCACGCGGCCTTCAAGGGCTGGGAGCCGGTCCGGCCGCAGCTCCACCTGGTCACCAACACCGTCGTGACGTCCACGGGCGAGGACGAGGCCCGCGCCCTGAGCGACGTGGTCTTCCTCCAGCGCGGCGACGCGGGCTGGGCGGTGGGCGTGGTCGGGCACTACGACGACACGCTGCGCCGGTACGACGGCACCTGGCTGCTGCAGCGCAGGAAGACCACGTACCAGGCGTAACCGCCGTCCCCCACAACCTTCTTGACCTTCCTTCCCGACCCTGGAGTGAGATGACCACCACGATCGACGCGTCCGTCACGGCGGCCGTGCAGACCGCCATCGCCGCCTACGCCCAGGCCCTGGACGCCGGACGGGCCGACGACATCGCCGAGCTGTACACGGCGGACGGCGTCGCCGAGATAGTCGGCATGGCCAAGTTCGAGGGCCGCGAGGCGATCCGCCAGGGCTTCGGCGGATTCGCGCCCCAGGCACCGCAGTTGCACCTGATCGCCAACACCGTCGTCACCTCCGCGACCGAGGACGAGGCGACGGCCACCAGCAACCTGGCGTTCTTCGCGCGCGGCGACTCCGGCTGGAGCGTCCAGATGGTCGGGCGCTACGACGACGTGCTGCGTCGCGAGGACGGCGTCTGGCGCTTCCGGCAGCGGGTGACGACCTTCGCGGAGTAGGAGCGGCGCGCGGGAACCCGGACGCCCGTGCCGCCCACGTCCAGGGCGGCACGGGCGTCCGGGCGTTCAGGCGTCCGGGGTCTCGGCCTTGGAGAGGACGAAGGTCGGGAACTCGTTCTCCTTCACGGCCTTGATCGCCTCCAGGAGCGCCCACCGGCCCGTCGGGTTGAGGAGCTGCTTCACCGGCTTGCCGGGGATGTTGCCGCCGTAGAAGTAGCTGCTCTCCAGGAAGGAGGACATCGTGCTGTTGTTCATGCTGTCCGTCCACTCCTCCTCGGCGGCCTCGGTCACCTCGATGACGTCGTAGCCGCTGTCCCGGGTGTGGACGAGGGCGTCGGTGATGATCTCCACCTGGTCGCCGGCGTAGCGCGGGTTGTTGCCGGTCGCGCCGTGCGGGCCGCCGGGGAAGAAGAAGTTGGGGAAGCCGGCCGTGGCGACACCGAGGTAGGTGCGCGGGCCGTCGGCCCAGTACTCCTTCAGCGGGAGGCCCTGACGGCCTTGCACACCAAGCCTGTTGAGGGCGCCGGTGCCGAAGTCGTAGCCGGTCGCCCAGATGATGATGTCGAACTCCTCGACACCGTCGGCGGTTTCGATGCCGTCCTCGGTGATGCGGGTGATCGGCGTGGTGTTGATGTCGACGAGGGAGACGTTCGGCTTGTTGTACGTCTCGTAGTAGCCGGTGCCGAAGGGGGGCCGACGGCCGCCGTAGCCATGGGCCTTCGGGATCAACTTGTCGGCCGTCGCAGGGTCCTTGACGATGCCGCGGATCTTGTCGGCCATGAACGCGCACCACTCCGCGTTGACGGTCTCGTTCGACAGCATGTCCATGTAGTGCTCGGTCAGCTTGGTGAAGCCGGGGCCGTTCCACCGCTCCTCGTAGAACGCCTGGCGGTCCTCCGGGCTGTCGTCGAGGCCGGAGCGCATGACGATCTGGTGCAGGAAGCCGCTCGGCGAGGTGTTCAGCGTCTCGCGGATGGACTCGAAGTTCGCCCTCAACTCCACCTGTTCCTCAGGGGTGATGGGCCCGTTGTTGAGCGGCGTGAGCCAGTCGGCGTCCTTCTGATACACCGTCAGCTGTGCTACGTCGTCGGCGATCGCGGAGATGATCTGCACCCCGCTGGAGCCGGTGCCGATCTGGGCCACCCGCTTGCCGGTGAAGTCGAGGGGCGTCTTCGGCCAGCGCGCGGTGTGGTGCTGCGCGCCGCGGAAGTCGTCGCGTCCCGGGATGTTCGGGATGAACGGCACCGAGAGGTTGCCGGTCGCGGCGACGACGTAGCGGGCCCGGACCTCGGTGCCGTCGCTGCCCCGGACGGTCCAGGTGCCGGAGGGCTCGTCGAAGACGGCCGAGGTCACCTTGACGCCGGTGCGGATGTCGCGCCGCAGGTCGAACTTGTCGACGACGTGGTTGAAGTAGCGCTCGATCTCGGGCTGGCCCGCGAACCGCTCCGACCACTCCCACCCCTCCCACAGCTCCTTCGAGAACAGGTAGCCGTAGGTGTAGCTCTCCGAGTCGAAGCGCGCCCCGGGGTAGCGGTTCCAGTACCAGACGCCGCCGACACCGGTGCCCGCTTCCAGGAGCCGGGTGGAGAACCCGGCCTCGCGGGCCTTGTACAGCTGGTAGATGCCCGTGACACCCGCGCCCAGGACCAGCACGTCCACCCTGTCCTGGACCGCCGGCTTCGAAGTTTCGCTCATTTGCCCTCCATGGTGACTGGGGCTGCGGCTCCCACATGAGCCTGGTTTGATAGTTCGACCAGTCGGTCGAATATTCAGACCGAGAGTAGATGAGGGGCTGGGCCCGATCAATGGCGATGACGGAGAGAGCTCGGACCAGCCATATCCGTTCAGGCATTGATTGTACCGACCGTTTGATCTAACTTTCGCTTGGGACGAATGCAATCGCATGAACCGGGAGTCGTGCATGAACCGGGAGTCGGGCATGAGCGCCGAAGACATCAAGCAAACCCCCGATCTGCGCGTCGCGGGACTGAAAGCCCTGCGGGCCGCGCTGCCCGGGGTGGTCCCCGCGGAGGGTGATCTCGACATGCGGGACGGCAAGCTCGGCGAGGATCTCGTCGAGATCGGCCTGTCCACCGTGTGGGGCGCGCTGTGGGGCCGTGAGGGTCTCGCCCCGCGCGACCGCAGCCTGGTCACCCTCGGCATCCTGATCGCGCTCGGCGCCGAGACCGAGCTGAAGACCCATGTCCGGGTCGCCCTCACCAACGGTGTGACCAGGGACGAGCTGGCCGAGATCCTCTACCACTCCGCCGGGTACACCGGCTTCCCCCGGGCCGTCGCCGCCCGCACCGCGGCCCGCGAGGCCCTGGGCGAATAGCCGAACCACCGGTGTCCGGCCCTCCGGCACCGCGCACGAGCGCAAGGGAGCGCACATGTCACTTCAAGGGAAGGTCGCCGTCGTCACCGGCGGCGGCCGCGGTATCGGCCAGGCGATCGCCACGGTGCTCGCGGCCAGGGGAGCCGCAGTCGCGGTGTGGGACCTGAACAGCGAGGGCGCCGAGAAGACCGCGGCGGCCATCCAGGAATCCGGCGGTACGGCGATCGCCGTCCCCGGCGACGCGGCCGAGGCCGGCGCCGTGGCCCGGGCGGCCGCCCGCACCCGCGAGGAGCTCGGCCCGGTCACGATCCTCGTCAACAACGCGGGCATCACGGCCTACGAGCCGTTCACGAGCATCTCCGAGGCGTCCTGGGACCGCATGATCGGGATCAACCTCAAGGGCCCGTTCCTCGTCACCAGGGAACTGGTGCCCGACATGGTCGAGGCGGGCTGGGGCCGGATCGTCAACATCTCCTCGTCCTCCGCGCAGACCGGCGCGCCCGCCATGGCCCACTACGCGTCCTCCAAGGGCGGCGTGATCGCCCTCACCCGGGCCCTCGCGGTCGAGTACATCGGCAAGGGCATCACCGTGAACCACGTGCCGCCCGGCTTCATCGACACCCCCCTGGTCCGCGAGGGCCCGGTCGACGTGGAGGCGGCCGCCGCCACCATGCCGATGAAGCGGGCCGGCGAGCCGGAGGACATCGCCTACGCGGTGGCGTACCTCGCCTCCGAGGAAGCCGCCTACGTCACCGGCCAGACCCTCAGCGTCAACGGCGGGCGCTACCTGGCGTGAGCGCCGCCCAGACCATCGCACCAACGCTGCAACGGAGCAGAACATGAGCATCGAGGACGACACCGGGGCCGTGGCCCACGTGCTGGTGGTGGGCGCCTCCGCGTCCGGGCTGACCACGGTGGAGGCCCTGAGGCGCAAGGGCTACCCGGGCCGGATCACGGTGCTCGGCGCCGAGCCGCACGCCCCGTACGACCGTCCGCCGCTCTCCAAGCAGATCCTCTCCGGCGCCTGGGAACCGGGCCGGGCCGCACTGCGCACCGAGGAGATGCTGTCCGGCCTCGACACCGAGTTCGTGTACGGCGATCCAGCGGTCGCCCTGGACACCGCGACCCGGACCGTACACACCGAGTCCGGGCGCGAACTGAGCGCCGACGCGATCGTGATCGCCACCGGCGTACGGCCCCGAGTCCTGCCCGGACAGGGCGAGTTGACCGGTGTGCATGTGCTGCGCACCCTCGACGACGCGCTCGCCCTGCGCACGGATCTGCTCGCCGGGTCACGTCTGGTGGTCGTCGGCGAAGGGGTGCTCGGCTCCGAAATCGCCGCCACCGCACGGACGTTGGGCCTGGAGGTCACCCTCGCGGGCCCGCTGACGGGACCGCTGGCCCTCCAGGTGGGCCCGCTGGTGTCGGGGCTGCTCGCGGAGCTGCACACCGAGCGGGGGGTGCAACTCCGGCTGGGCAACGGCGTCGTGGGCCTGACCGGCGCCCAAGGCCGGGTCACCGGCGTCGAGTTGAGCACCGGCGAGGTACTGCCCGCCGATGTGGTCGTGGTCGCGATCGGGGCGACCCCGGCGACCGAGTGGCTGGCCGACAGCGGGCTCGAACTCGACAACGGCGTGGTGTGCGACTCCCGTTGCCAGGCAGCGCCGGGGATCTACGCCGTCGGTGACGTGGCCCGCTGGCACCATGAACAGCTCGGCCGGCTGATCCGGCTGGAGAACCGCACCAACGCCACCGAGCAGGCCATGGCGGTCGCCGGGGCGATCCTTGGCGACGACCGGGCGTACGAGCCGGTGCCGTACTTCTGGACCGATCAGTTCGACGCCAAGCTCCAGGTGCACGGGTTCCTGCCGGCCGACGCCGAAGTGGACGTCGTGGACGGGGAGTTGGCGGCCCGCCGGTTCGTCGCGCGCTACCGCAGCGGCGGCCGGGTCACCGGGATCCTCGGCTGGAACATGCCCAAGCAGGCCAGACAGCGCCGTCAGGAGATCGTCGACGCGGTCCCCTCCCCCGCTCCCGCCCACTGAACGACCCGGAACGATCAGGAGAGTTGCCATGAAGGTTGTCGTCGACGAGGACAAATGCGTCGCCGCCGGGCAGTGCGTCGCCGCCGCCATGGACGTGTTCGACCAGCGCGACGAGGACGGCATCGTCGTCCTGCTGAACGAGAACCCGCCGGCCGAACTGGCCGACGACGTACGGAACGCCGCGGCGGTGTGCCCCGCGCTGGCGATCCGCATCGAGGAATGACCGCCCCTCCCCTCATCGCCCTTCCCCCCACCCTCACCTGGAGGAACGACCATGTCCGAGGCCGAGACGGAACTCGCCGCCCCTGACGCGGAACTCTTCGACTACCCGGGCGCGCGCGACCGCACCTGCCCGTTCGCCCCGCCCGCCGGACTGCGCGCCCTGAACGAGACGGCGCCCGTGTCCCGGGGCCGGATCTGGGACGGCAGCACCCCGTGGCTGGTGACCGGGCACGCCGCACAGCGCGTGATCCTGTCCGACCCGCGGGTCAGCTCCGACGACAAGCAGCCCGGGTTCCCGTACCCGAACGAGGCGATGGCGGAGAACGCTCCCCATCACCCGCTGACCATCTTCAACGCCGACGGCGCCGACCACACGCGGATCCGCCGCATGATGACGGCTCCGTTCACGCGCAACCGGATGGAGAAACTGCGGCCGGAGATCCAGCGGTTCACCGACGAGCTGATCGACAGGATGCTCGCGGGCCCGAACCCGGCGGACCTGAACGCCGCGCTGTCGCTGCCGCTGCCCTCGCTGATGATCTGCGCGCTGCTCGGAGTGCCGTACGAGGACCACGAGTTCTTCCAGGAGCACGCCTCGCTGGCGACCCGGAGCGACAAGACCGCCGAGCAGGACCGGGCGGCGAACCAGGCGCTCGGCGGCTATCTGGCCGGGCTGCTCCAGAAGCGGATGGAGGAGCCGAGCGACGACGTCATCTCGGACTTCGCCGGGCGGATCAAGGCGGGCGAGGTCACCCTCCCCGAGGCCGTCATGCTCTGCATGATCCTGCTGATCGCCGGCCACGAGACCAGCGCCAGCATGATCACCCTGGGCACCGCCCTGCTCCTCCAGAACCCCGAGCAACTCGCCCTGCTGCGCGGCACGGACGACCCCAAGGTCGTCGCGAACGCGGTCGAGGAGATCCTGCGTTATCTGACGATCCCGGCGCTCGGGCAGCGGCGGATCGCCGCCGAGGACATCGAGATCGAGGGCGTCACCATCCGGGCCGGCGAGGGCATCGTCGTCGCGCTGCCCGCGGGCAACTGGGACCCGGCGGCCTTCCCCGAGCCGGAGAGGTTCGACATCTCCCGCGAGGCACGGCACCACCACGCCTTCGCCTGGGGCATCCACCAGTGCCTGGGCCAGCAGCTCGCCCGCATCGAACTCCAGGTCGTCTACGGCACGTTGTACCGCCGCGTCCCGACCCTCCGACTGGCCGTCGGCTTCGACGAGTTGAGGTTCCGCCGCGACGACGCGCTCGCCTACGGCCTGCACGAGCTGCCGGTCGCCTGGTAGCACCCACGCTGTCACCCGCACACAACTGGAGTCACCCATGAGCGAGTTCGGCTTCGAAGGACGCGTAGCCGTCGTCACCGGCGCGGGCCGCGGCCTCGGCCGCGCCTACGCCCGTCTGCTGGCGGAACGCGGGGCGAAGGTCGTCGTCAACGACCTGGGCGGGTCGATGGAGGGCGAGGGCTCGGACGCCGGACCCGCGCAGAAGGTCGTCGACCAGATCGTCGCCGCCGGTGGAGAGGCCGTGGCGGACACCCACGACGTGTCCACGCAGGCGGGCGGCGAGGCCATCATCGCGACCGCGATCGAGAGCTTCGGCCGGATCGACGTCCTCGTCAACAACGCCGGGATCATCCGCTACGCGGGCCTGCCGGAGATCGAACTCGACAACCTGGAACGGCACTTGGCCGTCCACCTGCTCGGCTCCTTCAACACGATGCGCGCCGCCTGGCCGCACTTCGTCGAGCAGGGCTACGGCCGGGTCGTCCTCACCACCTCCAGCGGCATGTTCGGCATGGACAACAACCTGTCCTACGCCGCCGCGAAGGCGGGCACGGTCGGTATGGCCCGCAGCGCGAAACTGGCCGGTGAGCCGCACAACATCAAGGTCAACCTGATCGCACCGGCCGCGATGACCCGGATGGGCGGCGGCCCCGAGGAGGAGCCCGCGGAGACCGCGGAGGGCATGCCGTACATGCCGTCTGCGGCCGTCGCGCCGATGGTGGCCTATCTCGCGCACGAGGACTGCCCGGTGAGCGGGGAGATCTACACGGCCGGTGCGGGGCGGTTCGCGCGGGTCTTCCTGGCCTCGACGGAGGGGTACGCGCACGAGGGGGGCGACGCGTCGGTCGAGGACGTGGCGAAGAACTGGGACGCGATCAACGACGAGAAGGGCTACTACGTGCCCGCGGACCTGATGGCGTGGTCCGGCTCGTTCCTGAAGCACCAGTTCGGCTAGGACGGACCGGGGGAGGCGGTGAGCCGCCCCGCCTCCCCCGGTCGCCTCAGGCCGTACGGCCCGCGATGTGCCACTTCGACGGCAGTTCGATGCGGGCGCCGTCGGCCGTGAACTCCGTGGTGATCAAGGGGAGTTCGCCACTCGCGATGACGGTGAGGCCGGCCGCGCGGAGGAGTTCCGGCACCTCGTCGTCGGACACCTCGCCGGGCGCGATGCCGTGGCGGAGGACCGGGGCGAGTTTCGCGGGCGGCCCGGCCGGGTCCTGGGCCAGCTCGCCGATGATCGGGCGGGCGGCCTCGGCGAGTTCGACGAGGAAGACGTGGCCGCGCTCCCCGACGAGCGCGGCGATCCCGTCCACCATCGGCTGCCGGTCGTCGGGCTCGGCCTGGTGCAGGACGCCCCTCATGTAGACGTTGGCGTCGCCGAGTTCCGCGTGCAGGGTCTCGACCTCGGTCTTGTCGGCGGCGTCCAGCAGCCGGTACGTCGCCTGCCCGGCCGGGTCGGCCTGCCGGGCGTGGTCGAGGGCCGCGGCGGACAGGTCGGCGCCGACGACATGGCTGAACCGGTCGGCGAGGAAGCGGGTCTGCGTACCGTTGCCGCAGCCGAGGTCGATCATCTGGAGGCCGGGGTCGCGCAACTTCGGTTCGAACAGGGCGAGATGGAGTCCCACCGTCTGGGCCGCCGCCGCGTCCCAGAAGACTGCTCCCTGTCCGTCGGGCGCCTCGCGCCAGAAACCTTCCCAGGCCTCCCGGTACCGACTGGTCACGCTCATGCCCAACTCCCCAGGATACGAGGCCGTTCCGCCATAAGTGACGGGCCAGTACGGTCTATCGCGCTCCCGGTGCCGCTCACAAGCACACGGCGCATTCCTTCACGGCTCATTCGATCCGCGTACCCCGATGTGCGCCTCGTGCGCCCCCTCGGTCACCTGCGATTCAGCGGCGGGGCAGGGTGAGTTCGAACCAGACGGTCTTGCCCGTGGTCGTACGGCTGGCGCCCCACTCGCGGGCGAGGACGCCGACCAGGTGCAGTCCGCGCCCGAACTCGTCGTCGGGGCCCGCGCCGAGGAGGGACGGCAGGGTGGGGTCGTCGTCGTCCACCTCGCACAGCAGGGTGTCGCCGCGCACCAGACGCAGGGCGATCCGGCGCCCCTGGGAGTGCCGTACGGCGTTGGTGACCAGCTCTCCGGCCAACAGGGCGGCGTTGTCGGCGAGTTGGGCCAGGCCCCACTCGTGGAGCTGTTCGCGGACCATCGCGCGGGCCCGCCCCGCCTCGACCGGGTCGACGGTGAGCCGCCATTCGGCGACGTCCTCCGGCTCGATGCCGTTGAGGCGGGCCATCAGCAGGGCCACGTCGTCCTTGCGGCCGCCGCGGGTGTTGAGGGTGCGGATGATGGTGTCGCAGGCATCGTCCATGGACGCGGCCGGATGCGCGGCCGACTCGCTCAGCGTCGCGAGTCCTACGCCGATGTCCTCGCCGCGCACCTCGACGAGCCCGTCGGTGCACATCACGAGCCGGTCGCCGGGCGCCACCCGCACGCGTACCGCCTCGAAGGGCACCCCGCCGACGCCGATGGGCGCACCCGTGGGCAGGTCGAGCAGCTCGCTGCGGCCGTCCACGGCGCGCACGATCACCGGCGGGATGTGGCCCGCGTTGGCGATGTGGAGTTCGCTCGCGATCGGGTCGTAGACGACGTACAGGCAGGTCGCGAGGTACGAGTCGCCGAGGCGCTGCGCCAAGTCGTCGAGGTTGCGCAGGAGTTGGGCGGGCGGGAGGTCCATGGCGGCCATGGTCTGCACGGCGGTGCGCAACTGGCCCATCATCGCGGCCGAGTTGAGGCCGTGGCCCATGACGTCGCCGACGACGAGCGCGGTGCGGGCGCCGGGCAGTTTCACCGAGTCGAACCAGTCGCCGCCGACCCGCCCGAGCAGCGTTCCGGGCAGATAGCGGGTGGCGATGTCGCAGCCCGCCATGCGTGCCGGGATGTGCGGCAGCATGCTGTCCTGGAGGGTCTCGGCGACGGACTCCTGGTAGGTGTACATGCGCGCGTTATCGAGCACCAGGCCTGCCCGGGCGGCGAGTTCGGCGCCGGTGACGCGGTCCATGTCGTTGAACTCGACGCGCTCCGGGTGACGCAGCAGGATCATGAAGCCGAGGACGACGTTGCGCGCCTTGAGCGGGACGACGAGCATGGAGCGGCCGGTGATGAGCGGCCGGATGTCGCGCTTCTCGAACTGCGAGGCGATCATGTGCCCCATCTGTTCGCTGATGCGCGGCACGAGGACGGGTTCGCCGGTGGTCATGCACTGGAAGAACGGGGTGTGCGCCGGGAACGGCATGGCCTCGCCGACCGGTACGACGTCGTCCCAGCGGCCGGGTTCGTCGGTGTGTTCCAGGGCGACCCGGTGCCACATGGTGGTGGTGTCGGGCACGCCGTCCGGGAACCCCTCGCCGGCGACGACCTGTTCGCGGAGGTAGGTCCCGGCGACATCCGTGAACTTGGGGACGACGGCCTTGCTGACCTCGACGATGGTCTGCGCGAGGTCGAGCGAGGTGCCGATGCATCCGCTGACCTCGTTCAGGAACTCCAACCGCTCGCGTACGGCGACGTATTCGAGGTCCTCGCCCTCGTCCGCGACCTCCTGCGGCAGCGGAAGTCCCTCGGCGACGGCGAGGGCGGCGCGCTCGCGGCGGGCCTTGCGCTCGGCGCGGCGGGCGACGCCCCAGTCGGGGGTCACCGGCACCCGTTCGTTCTGGCTGAACTCCAGGACGGGATAGCCGAGTTCGAGGACCTGCGCGACGATGCGGGCGCTCTCGTCGACACTCATGCTGGGCAGGATCTCGGGGAGCCTGCGGGCGAGTTCGTCGGCGCCGGGGAAGTCGGTGTGATGCGCGAAGCCGGGGGCTATGCGCTCGAAGGCGCGGTCCCCTTCGGGGAGGTCCTGGCGCAGGCCGCCCGCGTCGGCGGCGAGCACGAGCAGCCGCTCCCGTCCGGGGCCGACCAGGGGGTACGCCCACCACAGGACGTCCACGCGGTCACTCCCCCAGCCTTCGGCCCGGGGGACCCCCATCTCGCTTCGCTCGGGGACGGTGAGGCGGGCGCGGCCCGCTGCCGGATAGGACAGACGCCCGTCGAGGGAGGACTCAAGGTCGGGGCCGAGTCCGTCGTAGTCGTCGAACGTGCCGTAGGGGCTGGGCTCTTCGTCGTCGGGCAGGGCGCCGGAGACGGGGAGCAGGTCGACCGCGGTCTGGCCGATGGCCTCTTCCTTGGTGGCGCCGAAGAGGCGTCGGGCGCCGCGGCTCCAGTGGGAGACGAGGCCCTCGCGGTCGATCAGTATCACGGCCAGCGGGATGCGTCCCGCGGCGGTGTGTTCCAGCGCCGTGTCGTCCCCGGCCCCGCGGCCGGGAGACGCCTCCCGCTCGGTGCCACGGTCCATGGCCCAGGCCCTCTCTCCCCACGGCTCCGCAAGATCTGTGCCGCCACCGACCACGCTACGGGGGCGGCCGGTGGCGATGTGTGGCATTCCAGGAATTGGTGCCGACCCGTCGCCCCGGCGCGCGCCCCCGGCGCCGGGCTCAGTCCTCGTGGCCGAGCTGGAGATCGCGCTCGGTGCGTCCCCCGCCCGCCACTTGGAGCACGGTGGCCACGGGCGGGTACCCGGCGGCGATCACCGTGTACTCGCCGGAGGACAGGTCGACGAACCGGAACGTTCCGTCGGGGCCGGTGGTGAGGGTGTCCACGACATTGCCCGCCGCGTCGAGGAGCGTCACGCGCGCGTCCTCGACAGGCCGCCCGCCGCTCGCCCTGACCGTGCCGCGCAGCACGGCGCCGCCGGCGAGTTCGACGTCCTGGCGGGTCTCACGGGAGGCCTGGACGCTGACGGGGAGCGCGGCCGGGCGGAACGCGGGCGCGCTGGCGGCGAGGGTGTACTCGCCGGCCACCAACTCGCTGATGACATAGGTGCCTTCACGCCCGCTGCGTGTACTGGCGACGACCTCGCCGTGCACGTTGGTGAGCGTCACGGCGGCCTCCCGCACCGGGGTGCCGTCCGCGGTCAGCACACTCCCGGCGAGGCGTCCGGCGCCGCCGAGGACGACGTCCAGCTCGACGGGCCGCTCGCCGACGGTCACGGACACCGCCTGCGGCTGGTGTCCGCCGGCCGCCGCGATCAGGACGTACGACCCGGATCCGGGCGTCGACAGCGCGTACCGCCCGTCCGCGCCGCTGGCACCGCGCCCGATCTGCTGTCCGGAGACGTCGATAAGGGTGAGCGCGGCCCGGGGCACGACGGTCCCGTCGGGGTGCTGCACCGTGCCGCAGACCGGGAATCCGGCCGCGTACGGCGAACGCGCCTGCGGGATCGGGGAGTTGAGGGGCGCGACCTCGGGCGTCTCGGCGGGGGCGTTGTGGGACACCAGTGGTTTCTCCTTGAGGAAGAAGGCGATGAGCAGGCCGAGGGCGAGCACCGGCACCAGGTAGAGGAAGATCCGCGGCATGGCGTCGGCGTACGCCTGGATGTAGCCGTTGCGCAGGGCCGGGGGCAGCGTGTGGACGAGCTGCGGGGTGATGGACTCCGGGTCGGGCAGACCGGCACCCGCGCGCGCGGGGATGCGGTCGCGCAGGGCGTCGGTGAGCCGGTCGGCGAAGAGGGTGCCGAAGACGGCGGCGCCGACGCTGCCGCCGATCTGCCGGAAGTAGTTGTTGGCGCTGGTCGCGGTGCCCAGATCGGTGGGCCGTACGGAGTTCTGCACGGCGAGGACGAGGACGGGCATCACCATGCCGATGCCGGCGCCGAGGACGGCCATCCAAAGGCTGTACTGCAGCCGGGAGGTGTCGACCTCGAGCCGGGACAGCAGCCACATGCCGAGGGTGGCGAGCGCGCTGCCGAGGAGCGGGTAGATCTTGTACCGGCCGGTGTGGCTGATGAGTTGGCCGGAGATGATCGAGGCTCCGACGATGCCGCCCATCATCGGCAGCATCAGCAGCCCCGACTCGGTGGCACTCGCCCCGTCGACCATCTGAAGGAAGGTCGGCAGATAACTGGCCGCCCCGAACAGCGCGACGCCGATCACCAGGCCCACGAGAGCAGTGACGTTGAAGACCGCGTCCTTGAACAGCCGCAGCGGGATGAGGGGTTCGGGCGCGAAGCGCTCGGCGACGAGGAAGAGCACCGCGGCCGCCACGGCCCCCGCACCGAGCCCGAGGATGACGTGCGAGCCCCAGGCGTACTCGGTCCCGCCCCAACTGGTCAGCAGAACCAGGCACGTTGACGCGGCGGCGAGCAGCAGCGCGCCAACGATGTCGAAGCGCGCCTTCGCGGTCGGCTTCGGCAGTTTCAGTACGACGGTCACGACGGCGAACGTCACCACGCCGAACGGCACGTTGATGTAGAAGCACCAGCGCCAGGAGAGGTGGTCCGTGAAGTAGCCGCCGAGCAACGGGCCTGCCACGGAGGCGAGTCCGAAGGTGGCGCCGATCAGGCCCATGAACCGGCCGCGCTCCCGGGGCGGCACGATGTCCGCGATGATCGCCTGCACGCCGATCATGAGTCCGCCGGCGCCGATGCCCTGCACCGCGCGGAACGCGATGAGTTGGTCCATGGACTGGGCGCGGCCCGAGAGCGCGGAGCCGATGACGAAGACGCCGATCGCGAACTGGAACACGCTCTTGCGGCCGAGGAGGTCGCCGAGTTTGCCGTAGACCGGCAGGCCCACCGTGGAGGTCAGGAGGTAGGCGGTGATCGCCCAGGACATCTTGTCCAGGCCGTGCAGTTCGCCGACGATCTTCGGGAGCGCGGTGGCGACGATCATCTGGTCGAGGGCCGCGAGCAGCAGCGCGAGCATCAGGCCGAGGAACACCAACCGCACGCGGCGCGGGCTCAGTTCGGCCTTCTCGACGGGTGCGGGGAGCGGTGTCTTTGGGGGTGCCGGGGCCTGTTCGTCCTGCACCAGAGTCGTCCCGCCCACGTACCGCTCCCCTCGTCGCGCCTGCCGCACAATTCCCGCTTTAGGCGACAACTGCGTGCAAGCGCGACGAGTTACGGCGTACGCCCGGCTCGAACGGAGATCCACTCGAACCGGTGAGGGGCGCGCGGGGGCGTCAACACGCCCTGGGGAGTTGGCCTTTGGGGCCGACTCCGCTCGCGCCCCCCGTGACCTACTTCTCGACCTCGGTGGCGAGCCTGTCGAGGACCAGGTCGTAGATCCGACCGAGGCCCTTGGGAGCGAAGGTGCGCTCGAAGAAGCCGCCGATGCCGCCGGCACCGTTCCACGTGCTGGTCACGACGACGCGGGACTTGCCCTCGCCGGCCGGGGTGACCCGCCAGGTGGTGACCATGGTGGAGTTGCGGTCCTTCTCGACCAGTTCGCCGTCGGTCGGCTCGGTGACCTCCAGGAGGCAGTCGCGGACGCGCTTGCTGGTGGCCTGGAGCTTCCAGTGGACGAGGGTGCCCTCGCCGTCACCGCCCTCGCGGACCTCGTACTCGCTGAACTGCTCGGGCAGCACCTTCGCGCGCGTGCCGCTGTAGTCGGCGAGGGCGTCGAAGACGGCCTCCGCATCGGCTGCGACGACCCGCTCGGTAGTCGCCTCGACCTGCGCCATCGGTTTCCTCCAGGACATGAGTCAGGACATGGGTTGTCGGGGTCGGGGCAAGCCAACCACCCCCGCCCACGGCCACCCAAATCGGGGTGCCTCAAGACGCCGGAAGCGATCGGGAACGGCTCGGGAATGACACTTGCACAGTAATTCGAACAAGTGTTTCACTCGGAGGGCAGGCCTACTTAGGAGGCGTCATGCGCTGGGAGAACCTCACCGTCGATTCCGGCGGCCACAGCCGGGCGGCCGACGCCGCGCTGTTCGGCGCGGACGCCGTGGTCAGCCGTACCTTCGACACACCCGAGTTCCGCGGGATCACCTTCCACGAGGTGCGGGCCCGCTCGATCATCAACCGGGTGCCGGGGGCGTCCCGGATGCCCTTCGAGTGGACGGTCAACCCGTACCGGGGCTGCTCGCACGCGTGCGTGTACTGCTTCGCCCGCAAGTCGCACAGCTATCTGGACCTCGACACCGGCCTCGGCTTCGACTCGCAGATCGTGGTCAAGGTGAACGCGCCGGACCTGCTGCGCCACCAGCTCGGATCCCGGCGCTGGCTCGGCGAGCACATCGCGATGGGCACGAACGTCGACTGCTACCAGCGCGCGGAGGGCCGCTATCGCCTGATGCCGGGCATCCTCGGCGCCCTGCGCGACCACGCGAACCCCTTCTCGATCCTGACGAAGGGCACGCTGATCCTGCGCGACCTGGACCTCCTGGTGCAGGCCTCCGAGGTCACCGACGTCGGCATCTCGGTCTCCGTCGGCTTCACCGACCCGGCGCTGTGGCGCACGGTGGAGCCCGGCACGCCCTCCCCGGAGCGGCGCCTGGACGCCGTACGGACACTGACCGAGCACGGCATCGACGTCGGGGTCCTGATGGCCCCGGTGATCCCCTTCCTGAGCGACCACCCGGCCCAACTGCGCGCCACCGTAAGGGCGATAGCGGCCTCGGGGGCGAGCTCGGTGACTCCCCTGGTGCTGCATCTGCGGCCCGGTGCCCGTGAGTGGTTCATGGCCTGGCTCGGGCAGCACCACCCGCATCTGGTGCGCCGTTACGAGCGGCTGTACGCGGAGGGGGCGTACGCACCGAAGTGGTACCAGCGCCGGATCACCCGTCAGGTGCACGACCTGGCGCAGGAGTACGGCATCGGTCCCGCGCGCGCGGGGATGCCGCGCCGGATCCCCGAGCCGGCGGAGCAGGTCGATCCGCCGGTGACCGAGCCGACGCAACTCACGCTGATCTGAGACCGGTCCGCGAAGAATCCGCAGCCGATCCACGAACAATCCGCGGCCGGTCCGCGGACGATCGGGTTTCGCCACTCAAAGATCGTTTCGTGAGCGTTCGAGCGCATCTCACGGACCAATCGGGTCAACTATTGCCAGAACGCGTTCTTCCGGGTGCTCTTTCCGGGACGATGCGGCGGGGACCGTGGACTCACGGTTCTCTCCCCTCCGTCCTGGGAGGACGTATGAGAAAACGCGCAGCCGTACTGTGCGGTGCCGCCGTCGTCGTGGCCGGGACGGTCACCGCTCTTCCCGCCGACGCGAGTACCGCGCACCCGACGACCACTGTTCAGACGGCGAAGCTCAGCTGGAAGAGCTGCGCCACGACGAACTATCCGACGCTCCAGTGCTCCAGCGTCAAGGTGCCCCTGGACCACGCGAACCCGCACGGCAGGCAGATCACGCTCGCTCTGTCCCGGGTCCCGCACACCGCGAAGACGTACCAGGGACCGCTGCTGGTCAACCCCGGTGGTCCCGGCGGCAGCGGGCTGACCCTCGCGGGGTTCGTCGCGTCCTCACTGCCCAAGGCGGTGGCGTCCCAGTACGACGTCATCGGCTTCGACCCGCGCGGCGTCGGCAAGAGCACCCCCGCTCTGGACTGCAAGCCGGGGCACTTCAACCCGGTGCGCCCCGACTCGGTGCCGAGCACCCCGGCGCTGGAGAAGGCCAACCTCACGCGCGCGAAGGCCTTCGCGGCCGCCTGCGGCAAGAAGTACGCGAGCGTGCTGCCGTACATCGACACGATCAGTGCCGTACAGGACATGGACTCGATCCGGGCCGCACTCGGCGCGAAGAAGATCAACTACTTCGGTTACTCGTACGGCACCTACCTGGGCGCCGTGTACGCCAAGCTCTACCCGGAGCGCGTGCGCCGCCTGGTCCTGGACTCCATCGTCGATCCGACCGGGGTCTGGTACGACGACAACCTCGGTCAGGACTACGCCTTCAACGACCGCCAGCAGGCGCTCATGGCGTGGATCGCCAAGTACGACTCGACGTACAAGCTCGGCACGGACCCGGCCAAGATCGAGGCCAAGTGGTACGCGATGCGGGCGGCGCTGGCCAAGAAGCCGGCCGACGGGAAGGTGGGGGCCTCCGAGCTGGAGGACACCTTCATCCCCGGCGGGTACTACAACGGCTACTGGCCTTATCTCGCCGAGGCGTTCGCGGCGTACGTGAACGAGAAGAACGCCGATCCGCTGGTCGAGGCGTACGAGAACTACGCGGCGATCGACGCCTCCGGGGACAACGGGTACAGCGTCTACACGTCGGTGCAGTGCCGTGACGCGTCCTGGCCGCGCGACTGGAACCAGTGGCGCAAGGACAACTGGGCGGCCTACGACAAGGCACCGTTCATGGTCTGGAACAACGCCTGGTACAACGCTCCGTGCGCGTTCTGGCCGACGAAGACGAAGCAGCCGATCAACATCGCCAACGGCAAGCTGCCGCCGGTGCTGCTCTTCCAGGCGACGAACGACGCGGCCACTCCGTACGAGGGCGGCGCGACGGTCCACCAGCTCCTGGCCGACTCCAGCTTCGTGGTCGAGCAGGGCGGCGGGAACCACGGCATCACGCTGAGCGGGAACGCCTGCCTGGACAAGTACCTGGCGACGTATCTGACCAACGGCAAGGTGCCGCGCAGTGGCGGCGAGGTCGACGCGGTGTGCCAGAAGACGCCGGACCCGAAGCCGCTGACGACGGCGAAGGCGGCGACGAGCACGGCACACGGTTCGACGCTGCACGGCTTGCTGGGCTTCCGCGGCTGAGCACGACTGAGCACGACTGAGGATGCCCACCCTCGATGCCCACCCTCCCCGTCGATCCGGCGGGGGCGGTGGGCATCCTCGTTGTCAGACCCGTGGTCCACCATGGACGCATGAGTGAACTGACGAGGATTCCCGCCCCCGACGGCGTCGCCCCCGCGACGGCCTACACCCACGTCGTCATGGGCACCGGCCGCTTCGTCGCGATCTCCGGCCAACTCGCCCTGGACGAGGACGGAAAGCTCGTCGGCGAGGGCGACGCGACGGCCCAGGCCCACCAGGTCTTCGAAAACCTCCGCCGCTGTCTGACCGCCGCCGGCGCCACGTTCGACGACGTGATCAAACTGACCTTCTACGTAACGGACATGGCCCACATGCCGGCCATCCGCACGGCCCGCGCGACCCACATACCCGACGACCGACTCCCTGCGGCATCGGCAGTGCAGGTGGCCGCGCTGGTGCGACCGGAGTTCCTGATGGAGATCGAGGCGTTCGCGGTGATCGCCGAATCAGCCGAGTAATTCGGAGGCAGCGGCGACTGGTTGGTTCGGAGGCAGGCGCGGCGGGCGCATCTTCAGGGTGCCGCCATGAACGCCGACCAGCCCCTCCAGATCCGCCCAATGACCCTCGCCGACTGCGACCGCATCGCCGAAATCCGCGTCCTGGGCTGGCAGTTCGCATACCGGGGCTTCATGCCGCAGTCCTTCCTCGACGGGCTCAGCACGCAGGCCGACAGGGAACTCCGCACCGGGGACGCCGAGTTGTACGCGATCTACCTCGACCCGAAGCACGTGGGCACCGGAGTTGGCCCGACCCACCGGCCTCCGCGCCGACCGCCCACCACGAGCTCGCCCCGACCCCGCCCACTCACCGCTGCCGCGGAATCCTCCCCAACGCCCGCACAGCCGCCTCCGCCAACGCCGGATGGGCCAGCGCGTCGTTCAGTACCGGTCTGGCGCGCGGGTCGGCCAGTTCGCCCAGGCCCTCCACGCACGCCAGGGCCACACGCCGGTACGGGTCGTGCGGGCGGAGGCGGCGTTGGAGGGTGGTGATGAGGGCCGGGACCGACTCGGGGGCGTGGAGGTCGGTCAGGAGGCGGACGGGGTGGAGGGCGTAGGCGACGCGGAGTTCGTTGGTGGCGAGGGCGGCGGCCGCGCGGGCGGTGCGGGGGTCGTCGAGGCGGGACAGGGCGTACGCGGCGGAGGCGCAGCGGGCCGGGTCGCGGTGGTTGAGGAACAGGACCAGGGACTCGAAGGCACGCCGGTCGCCCGCGAGGCCCAACCGGAACGCGGCCAACTCCCTTGCCCACAGCGGATGGCCGGGGGCGGTCAGGACTTCCGCCAGTTCGTCGAGGTCGCCGGTCGCCACGAGTCGCTCGTACGGCACCGCCCCTCCCGACTCCTGCCGTAAGCGCTCCGTGAGTGATCGCAACTCTTCGTCCATGAAACCGAGCCTATGGGTGTCACAGGAAGCCCGGGACCTACATCACAAACTCGGGGGCTGGCGCGCTCGTTACCCACCGGTTAAGCTCAGGTGAGCGAGTTACCCACTCGTGTATCTCCTTACGGCGGCCTGGTGACGCAGCCGCCGTGAGTGCAGTCGGTTCGGTGCCTCGTGTACCGCGGTACGACCAGGCCTGGGACAGGGCCGGTCGGAACTCTCTCTTCTCGCCGGGCGTGTGCGCTCGTTGCCCGGCACCACCCGCACTCCTTCTCGCGCGCCGTGCGCCCCTCGGCGTACGGCGCGCGCTCCCAGTCGTCACCCTCATTCCAGGAGTCCCGCGATGGCAGCTCCCCTGTCCGACGCTCCCCTGTCCCCGTTCAAGACGATTGCCGTCGTCGGCCTCGGCACGATGGGCACCGGTATCACCGAGGTCCTCGCCCGGGCCGGCCGCGAGGTCGTCGGCATCGACGTCAGCGAGGCCGCGACCGCCCACGCCGTCGCCGCCCTGGAGACCGCGACCGCGCACGCCGTGCGGCGCGGCCGGCTGACCGAGCAGGAGCGCACCGACGCCCTGGCCCGCGTCCGCACCTCCACCGACCTGGGCGCAGCGGCCGACGCCGACCTGGTGATCGAGGTGGCCCCGGAGTCGTACGAGATCAAGCACCAGATCTTCCGCGAGCTGGACGGGATCGTGCGCCCCGACACCATCCTCGCGACCGGTACGAACGCCCTCTCCGTGACCCGGCTGGCGGCCGATTCCGCGCGCCCGGAGCGGGTGTTGGGGCTGCACTTCTTCAACCCGGCGCCCGCGATGAAGCTGGTCGAGGTCGTGTCGTCGGTGCTGACCGCGCCCGCCGCCGTCGCCGCCGTCACCGAGCTGGCGATCGAGCTGGGCAAGGAGCCCGTCGCGGTCGGCGACCGGCCCGGGTTCGTCGCGGACGGGCTGCTGTTCGGCTACCTCAACCAGGCGGCCGCGATGTACGAGGCGAAGTACGCCTCCCGCGAGGACATCGACGCGGCGATGCGACTCGGCTGCGGACTGCCCATGGGCCCGCTCGCCCTCCTGGACCTCATCGGCATCGACACCGCGCGCACGGTCCTGGAGGCCATGTACGCCGAGTCCCACGACCGCCTGCACGCCCCCGCGCCGATCCTGAAGCAGCTCAGCGAGGCGGGCCTGACCGGCCGTAAGACGGGCCGCGGTTTCTACTCGTACGAGACTCCGGGCAGCGCGATCGTGGTGCCGGACGCGCTGACCCCGGCGGACGGCGCGCGGCTCACCCCGGGGCGTACGGTCCGCTCGGTCGGGGTCGCCGGGTCCGGGACCATGGCGTCCGGGATCGCCGAGGTCTTCGCCAAGGCCGGGTATGACGTGGTGCTCGCCGCCCGTAGTGAAGAGAAGGCGCAGGTCGCCAAGTCCCGTATCGGCAAGTCGCTTTCGCGCTCTGTCGACCGGGGGCGGATGACGGCCGAGGCCGCCGCGCAGACGCTGGAGCGGATCGCTCCGGCGGGTTCCTACGACTCCTTCGCGGACGTCGACCTGGCCGTCGAGGCGGTCGCCGAGGACCTGGAGATCAAGCAGCAGCTGTTCGCGACGCTGGACAAGGTCTGCAAGCCGGGCGCGGTGCTGGCCACCACGACCTCGTCCCTGCCGGTCGTCGCGTGCGCCCGCGCGACATCGCGTCCGCAGGATGTGATCGGGATGCACTTCTTCAACCCCGCACCGGCGATGAAGTTGGTCGAGGTCGTCCGTACGGTGTTGACGGGTGAAGACGTCCAATCAACAGTTCACGAGGTCTGCGTCAAGATCAAGAAGCATGCCGTTGACTGTGGTGACCGGGCCGGCTTCATCGTCAATGCACTGCTGTTCCCGTACCTCAACAACGCGATCAAGATGGTGCAGGAGCACTATGCATCCCTTGACGACATCGACGCCGCGATGAAGCTGGGCGGCGGCTACCCGATGGGCCCCTTCGAGCTGTTGGACGTCGTCGGGCTGGACGTCTCCCTGGCGATCGAGAAGGTCCTGCACCGCGAGTTCCGCGACCCGGGCCTGGCTCCGGCACCGCTCCTGGAGCACCTGGTGGCCGCGGGCTGCCTCGGCCGCAAGACGGGCCGCGGCTTCCGCGAATATGCCCGCCGCTGAGCATCCCGACGACCTGTTCGGGGTCGACGGCGACTGGGGCGGGCTGCTCGACCCCGCCGGAGGACCCCTGCCCGCAGTGGGCGGGGGAAACCTCCGACGTGCGCGCCAAGCTGCGCACATGCAGTACGTTCGGGTCATGCCCCAGCCCGCCAAGCCCTCCCGTACACCTGCCACGCCCGACGCACCGGAGAGTGCCGCGGGCAGTCGCGCCGCCGCCCAGCGCCTCAAGATGCGGCGCGAGTTGGCGGCGGCCGCGATGGAGCTGTTCGCGACGAAGGGGTACGAGGCGACCACGGTCGACGAGATCGCCGCCGCGGCCGGGGTCGCGCGCCGGACGTTCTTCCGCCACTTCCGTTCCAAGGAAGAGGCGATCTTCCCGGATCACGACGACACGTTGATCCGGGCCGAGGCGGTCCTCAATGCCGCCCCCGCGCACGAGCACCCGCTCGACACGGTGTGCCGGGGCATCAAGGAAGTCATGCGCATGTACGCGGCGCAGCCGGAGATCTCGGTCGCCCGCTACAAGCTGACGCGCGAGGTGCCCACCCTGCGCGAGGCCGAGATCGCGTCGGTGGCCCGCTACGAGCGGCTGTTCACGCGTTATCTGCTGGGCCACTTCGACGAGCACGCGCACGACGACGACGCCAACGACGACCCGCTGCTCGCCGAGGTCGCCGCCTCGGCCGTGGTCACCGCCCACAACCACGTGCTGCGGCGCTGGCTGCGGGCCGGCGGCCAGGGCGACGTCGAGGCACAGCTCGACCACGCCTTCGGGATCGTACGGAAGACCTTCGGCAGCGGCATCGGCGCCGGCCGTACCACGACCCCCAAGCCCGCCACCGCGGCGGTGCACCAGAACGGCGAGGTCCTGGTGACGGTCGCCCGCACCGACGCCCCGCTGGACGAGGTCATGCGGACCATCGAAGAGGCACTGCGGGACCGCTGAGCCCCCACCCCTGTGTGATGACGGCCACCCCACGGGGTGGCCGTTTTGGCATGTCAGAGCAGGTTTTCAGGCACCTTTCCGATCCCGTTCGATCGATCATCGCTCATTTGTTACGTAAAGATTTCACCCGAGAGCGATTCATGGCACTCGGTGCCTTGCGGGGTGACACGCAGTGTCATACGTTGAAGGTGTCCGGGCGGCCGGCGTGCAGAGACCTTTCGTACGTCGGCTGTCCCCGCAACCCACTACTGGGGTGCGCGCCCGGACGCCTGCGTCACAGGCAACCTCCCGCGCCACAAAGCGCTGCCGAAGCACCACCCCGCCGAACCGACGGCACCTCACCACCCACCCTCAGCAGCAGCACCGACGTAACCGTCAGCGCCCCTCCCTCAGGGCGCTCACCGCCGGAGGCAACACCGTGACCGTGAAGGACATCCTCGCCGCGATCCAGTCGCCGGACTCGACTCCGGCCGATTTCGCCGCCCTGCCGCTCCCCGAGTCGTACCGCGCGATCACCGTGCACAAGGACGAGACGGACATGTTCGCGGGCCTCAGCACCCGCGACAAGGACCCCCGCAAGTCGATCCACCTGGACGACGTCCCGGTGCCCGAACTCGGCCCGGGCGAGGCCCTGGTGGCCGTCATGGCGTCGAGCGTCAACTACAACTCCGTGTGGACCTCGATCTTCGAGCCGCTGTCGACCTTCGGCTTCCTGGAGCGCTACGGCAAGCTCAGCGAGCTGACCAAGCGGCACGATCTGCCGTACCACGTCATCGGTTCCGACCTCGCGGGCGTCGTCCTGCGCACCGGCCCGGGCGTCAACGCCTGGAAGCCCGGTGACGAGGTCGTCGCGCACTGCCTGAGCGTGGAGCTGGAGTCGAGCGACGGGCACAACGACACGATGCTCGACCCCGAGCAGCGGATCTGGGGCTTCGAGACGAACTTCGGCGGGCTCGCCGAGATCGCGCTCGTCAAGTCCAACCAGCTGATGCCCAAGCCGGACCACCTGTCGTGGGAGGAGGCTGCCGCACCGGGGCTGGTGAACTCCACCGCCTACCGGCAGCTGGTCTCCCGTAACGGCGCCGGCATGAAGCAGGGCGACAACGTCCTCATCTGGGGCGCGAGCGGCGGACTCGGCTCGTACGCCACGCAGTTCGCGCTCGCGGGCGGCGCCAACCCGATCTGTGTCGTGTCCTCGCCCCAGAAGGCGGACATCTGCCGGGCGATGGGCGCCGAGGCGATCATCGACCGCACCGCCGAGGACTACAAGTTCTGGGCCGACGAGCACAACCAGGACCCGCGCGAGTGGAAGCGGTTCGGCAAGCGGATCCGTGAACTGACCGGCGGCGAGGACGTGGACATCGTCTTCGAGCACCCGGGCCGCGAGACCTTCGGCGCAAGCGTTTACGTCACGCGCAAGGGCGGCACGATCGTCACCTGCGCCTCGACCTCCGGGTTCAACCACGAGTACGACAACCGCTACCTGTGGATGTCCCTGAAGCGGATCATCGGCTCGCACTTCGCCAACTACCGCGAGGCCTGGGAGGCCAACCGGCTGGTCGCGAAGGGCAAGATCCACCCGACGCTCTCCAAGGTGTACTCCCTGGAGGAGACCGGACAGGCCGCCTACGACGTCCACCGCAACCTGCACCAGGGCAAGGTCGGCGTCCTGTGCCTCGCCCCCGAGGAGGGCCTCGGTGTGCGCGACGAGGAGAAGCGCGCCCAGCACATCGACGCGATCAACCGCTTCCGGAACATCTGAAGGCTGAGGTCCCGTAGATGACTGAGCGCCAGACAGCGCCTGCGGCTGAGGGTGCGCCGGTGTCGAAAGAGACGAAGACAAGGGAGCGCAGCGACCGCGGGCTGAGGAACGTCGACACCGGCACAGAGCACCCTCAGCCGAAGGCGCAAAAAGAAAGGGACCGGCCGTGGCTGATGCGCACGTACGCCGGTCACTCCACGGCAGAGGCGTCCAACGAGCTGTACCGGCGCAACCTCGCCAAGGGCCAGACCGGTCTGTCGGTCGCGTTCGACCTGCCGACGCAGACCGGCTACGACTCCGACCACATCCTCGCCCGCGGCGAGGTCGGCCGGGTCGGCGTGCCGATCGCACACCTGGGTGACATGCGCCGGCTGTTCCAGGACATCCCCCTGGACCAGATGAACACCTCGATGACGATCAACGCCACCGCCATGTGGCTGCTGGCGCTCTATCAGGTCGTCGCCGAGGAGCAGGGTGTGGACATCACCCAGCTCCAGGGCACGACCCAGAACGACATCGTCAAGGAGTACCTGTCGCGGGGCACGCACGTGTTCCCGCCGGTGCCCTCGCTCCGGCTGACGACCGACATGATCTGCTACACGGTCAACCACATCCCCAAGTGGAACCCGATCAACATCTGCAGCTACCACCTCCAGGAGGCCGGGGCCACCCCGGTCCAGGAGATCGCGTACGCCATGTCCACCGCGATCGCCGTCCTGGACGCGGTGTTCGCGTCCGGCCAGATCCCCGAGGACCGCAAGGGCGATGTCGTCGCCCGCATCTCCTTCTTCGTGAACGCGGGCGTCCGCTTCATCGAAGAGATGTGCAAGATGCGTGCCTTCGGCCGCATCTGGGACGAGATCACCCGCGAGCGCTACGGCATCGAGAACCCGAAGCAGCGCCGGTTCCGCTACGGCGTCCAGGTCAACTCCCTGGGGCTGACGGAGGCGCAGCCGGAGAACAACGTCCAGCGGATCGTCCTGGAGATGCTGGCCGTGACGCTGTCGAAGGACGCACGCGCGCGTGCCGTGCAACTCCCGGCGTGGAACGAGGCGTTGGGACTCCCCCGCCCCTGGGACCAGCAGTGGTCGCTGCGCATCCAGCAGGTGCTGGCGCACGAGAGCGACCTGCTGGAGTACGCGGACATCTTCGACGGTTCGCACGTCATCGAGGCGAAGGTGGCCTCCCTGGTGGAGGAGTCCCTCGCCGAGATCGACCGCATCGAGGAGATGGGCGGCGCGATGGCCGCCGTGGAGTCCGGCTATCTCAAGTCGCAGCTCGTGTCCTCGCACGCGGAGCGGCGGGGCCGTATTGAGTCCGGTCAAGAGAAGATCGTCGGCGTCAACATCTTCAACACGACCGAGCCCAATCCACTCACCGCCGACCTCGATACGGCGATCCAGACGGTCGACCCGGCCGTGGAGGCCCGCGTCATCGCGTCGTTGCAGCGCTGGCGGGACACGCGCTACCAGCCGCCGTTCAACCACCCGCGCCCGTGCAAGGCGCTGGAGCGGCTGAAGGAGGCCGCCAAGGGCAGCGACAACCTCATGGAGGCCACCCTGGAGTGCGCCCGTGCCGGTGTCACGACCGGCGAGTGGGCCGGGGCCCTGCGCGAGGTGTTCGGCGAGTTCCGGGCGCCCACCGGCGTCTCGTCGGCGCCGGTCGCGGTCCCGGCCGAGGAAGGCTCGGCGATGGCGGAGGTCCGCCGCAAGGTGGACGTGACGGCGCGCGAGATGGGCGTCGGCAAGCTGCGGTTCCTGGTCGGCAAGCCGGGCCTGGACGGGCACTCCAACGGCGCCGAACAGATCGCCGTACGCGCGCGTGACGCCGGCTTCGAGGTGGTGTACCAAGGCATCCGGCTCACCCCGGAGCAGATCGTGGACGCGGCCCTCGCGGAGGACGTGCACGCGGTCGGGCTGTCCATCCTGTCGGGCTCGCACGCGCAGCTGGTGCCGGACGTCCTCGAACGGCTCCGTGTGGCCGGTGCCACAGACATACCTGTCATCGCCGGTGGGATCATCCCCAATGGTGACGCCGAAACGCTGCGGGCCGCCGGAGTCGCGGCGGTCTTCACACCGAAGGACTTCGACATCACCGGAATCATCGGCCGCATCGTCGATGAGATCCGGAAGGCGAACAAGCTCGACCCTCTGCTCGACCCCATGGAGGTCCCCGCATGACCACGCCCGCCCCCGTCAACCGGCTTCGCCCGCGGCGCTCCTGTCTCGCCGTCCCGGGAAGCAACCCGCGCTTCCTGGAGAAGGCGCAGGGTCTCCCGGCCGACCAGGTCTTCCTGGACCTGGAGGACGCGTGCGCGCCGCTCGCCAAGCCCGAGGCGCGGCACACCATCGTCAAGTTCCTCAACGAGGGCGACTGGACGGGCAAGACGCGGGTCGTGCGCGTCAACGACTGGACGACCGAGTGGACGTACCGCGATGTCGTCACGGTCGTCGAGGGCGCGGGCCAGAACCTCGACTGCATCATGCTGCCGAAGGTGCAGACGGCCCAGCAGGTCGTCGCCCTGGACCTGCTGCTGACGCAGATCGAGAAGACGATGGGCTTCGAGGTCGGCAAGATCGGCATCGAGGCGCAGATCGAGAACGCGCAGGGCCTCAACAACGTCAACGAGATCGCGACGGCCTCCCAGCGCGTCGAGACGATCATCTTCGGCCCGGCCGACTTCATGGCGTCGATCAACATGAAGTCGCTGGTCGTGGGCGAGCAGCCGCCCGGCTACCCGGCGGACGCCTACCACTACATCCTGATGAAGATCCTGATGGCCGCCCGCGCCAACAACCTCCAGGCGATCGACGGCCCTTACCTCCAGATCCGCAACATCGACGGCTACCGCGCGGTCGCCCAGCGTGCCGCGGCGCTCGGTTTCGACGGCAAGTGGGTGCTGCACCCGGGCCAGGTCGAGGCGTCCAACGAGATCTTCTCGCCGTCCCAGGAGGACTTCGACCACGCCGAGTTGATCCTGGACGCGTACGACTACTACACGTCCGAGGCGGGCGGCAAGAAGGGCTCCGCGATGCTCGGCGACGAGATGATCGACGAGGCCAGCCGCAAGATGGCGCTCGTCATCTCGGGCAAGGGCCGGGCCGCGGGCATGGAGCGCACGTCCAAGTTCGAAGCCCCGGAGGCCTGAGCCCATGCAATTCGGACGCACCTACGAGGAGTTCGAGGTCGGCGCGGTCTACAAGCACTGGCCCGGGAAGACGGTCACAGAGTACGACGACCACCTCTTCTGTCTCCTGACGATGAACCACCACCCGCTCCACATGGACGCCAACTACGCCGAGAACACGACGGACTTCGGCAAGAACGTGGTGGTCGGGAACTACATCTACTCGCTGCTGCTGGGCATGTCGGTGCCGGACGTGTCGGGCAAGGCGATCGCCAACCTGGAGGTCGAGTCGCTGAAGCACGTGGCGCCGACCTTCCACGGCGACACGATCTACGGCGAGACGACGGTCCTCGACAAGACGCCCTCGAAGTCGAAGAACGACCGCGGGATCGTGTATGTCGAGACCAAGGGCTACAAGCAGGACGGCACGCTGGTCTGCGTGTTCCGCCGCAAGGTGATGGTGCCGACCGAGACATACATCAAGGAGCGCGGCGGCGAGCAGCCCGGCCGCCCCCAGCTGAAGCAGACGGAGAAGTAGCCATGGCGCGACTCGCCCAGACCGCCGGTCTCACCGACATCCAGCGGGAAATCCTGTCCACCGTCCGCGACTTCGTGGACAAGGAGATCCTCCCGGTCGCCACCGAGCTGGAGCACCGCGACGAGTATCCGCAGCAAATCGTCGACGGGCTCAAGGAGTTGGGCCTCTTCGGGCTGATGATCCCGGAGGAGTACGGCGGTCTGGGCGAGTCCCTGTTGACGTACGCCCTGTGCGTGGAGGAGATCGCGCGCGGGTGGATGTCGGTGTCCGGCATCATCAACACCCACTTCATCGTGGCCTACATGCTCAAGCAGCACGGCACCCAGGAGCAGAAGGACCACTTCCTGCCGCGCATGGCGGCCGGCGACATCCGGGGCGCGTTCTCGATGTCGGAGCCCGCGCTCGGTTCGGACGTCTCCGCGATCACGTCGAAGGCGGTCAAGGACGGTGACGAATACGTCCTGACCGGTCAGAAGATGTGGCTGACGAACGGCGGTACGTCGTCTCTCGTCGCCGTACTCGTGCGAAGTGACGAAGGACACCCGGAGGGCACCGCGCCCCACAAGTCGATGACGACCTTCCTGGTCGAGAAGGAGCCCGGTTTCGGTGAGGTCCGGCCCGGTCTCACGATTCCCGGGAAGATCGACAAGATGGGCTACAAGGGCGTCGACACCACCGAGTTGATCATGGACGGCCTGCGGATTCCGGCCGACCGCGTGCTCGGCGGCGAGACCGGCCGAGGTTTTTACCAAATGATGGACGGAGTCGAGGTGGGCCGCGTCAATGTGGCGGCGCGTGGCTGCGGCGTCGCTCAGCGTGCCTTCGAGCTGGGCGTCTCGTACGCGCAGCAGCGTCACACGTTCGGGAAACCCATCGCCCAGCACCAGGCGATCCAGTTCAAGCTCGCGGAGATGGCTACCAAGGTCGAGGCCGCCCATGCGATGATGGTCAATGCGGCACGCAAAAAGGACTCCGGGGAACGAAACGACCTTGAGGCAGGCATGGCGAAGTACCTCGCCTCCGAGTACTGCAAGGAGGTCGTCGAGGACGCCTTCCGGATCCACGGCGGGTACGGCTTCTCCAAGGAGTACGAGATCGAACGCCTTTACCGCGAGGCGCCGATGCTGTTGATCGGCGAAGGTACCGCCGAAATCCAGAAAATGATCATCGGGCGCAGGTTGCTCGAAGAGTATCGATTCCAGGGCTGATTGTCCGTTTCGGGGTGTTTTCTTCGAGAAGAAGATCACACCCCGTCAACGCTCCTCAGCCGCCGACTCGGCTTCCTGGCTTGCCCAGTTGTGGCCCGCGACCGGTACGATCCCGGGAAAGCCGCCGTCCCCCGTTACAGCGCGGCATCATCCGCTACGAAGGTCATCCATGCCCCACAGCCAAACCTCTGCACCACGCGACAGCCTGGCAGGCGTACGCCTCGCGCGCGGAGCATCGCCGTGGCTCCTGCCGACCGTCGCCACCGCAGCCCTCAGCCTGGTACGTGCGCGCAAGTCCGGCGCCGCCAAGGTCGTGGCCGTACCCGCCACCGCGCTCGCGGCGGGCATGCTGTGGTTCTTCCGCGACCCCGAGCGCGAGATCACCCAGGGCCGGGTCATCTCGCCCGCCGACGGTGTGGTGCAGAGCATCATGCCGTGGAAGGACGGTCGCACCCGCGTCGCCATCTTCATGAGCCCGCTGAACGTCCACGTCAACCGCGCGCCGCTCTCCGGCACGGTGACGTCAGTCGAGCACATCCCGGGCGGTTTCGTTCCCGCGTTCAACAAGGAGAGCGAGAACAACGAGCGGGTCGTCTGGCACTTCGACACCGAGCTCGGTGACATCGAGATGATCCAGATCGCCGGCGCCGTCGCCCGCCGGATCGTTCCCTACGTCCCGCAGGGGACGAAGGTCGAGCAGGGCGAGCGCATCGGACTGATCCGCTTCGGTTCGCGCGTCGACATCTACCTCCCCGAGGGTGTCGAGGTGGACGTGGAGGTCGGCCAGAAGACCGTGGCTGGGGTGACTCGCATTGACCGTGGTTGATCCGGAGACACAGGCGGGCTGGGTGCCCGAGGCCGACGAGGTGGACGACGAGGAGGAGATGCCTCTTTCTCTCCGCCTCTCAATAGCGGACACTCTCACCCTCGGCAACGCCACCTGCGGCTTCATGGCGGTGTACTTCACCACCACCGGCATCCTGATCCCGCACCTGACGGGCAACGACGAGTCGACCGGCATGGCCCGCCACAGCGCGGCCACCGCGGTCATCCTGATGCTGTGCGCGGCGGTCTTCGACCTCTTCGACGGCCTCGTCGCCCGCAAGCTGCGCTCCTCCCCCATGGGCGCGGAGCTGGACAACCTCTCGGACCTGATCAGCTTCGGCCTCGCGCCGGCGTACTTCGTCCTCGTCTACGGCATGGTCGCCGACGACGCGCACCAGAGAGTGGCCGCGGTCGGGGCGATCGTTGTGCTGCTGGCGGTGGTGCTGAGACTGGCCCGCTTCTCGTGCGTGACGCCACCGAACGGCATGTTCCAGGGCATGCCCTCCCCGTTCGGCGCGCTGACGGTGGTCTCGATCGTGCTGCTCGAACTGCCCTTCGTGGCAACGCTGCTGGCGATCCTGGGCACCGCCTGGCTGATGGTGAGCCGGGTCGAGTACCCGAAGCCCCGCGGTCGCCTCGCGGTCGCGATGCTCGCCTGGATCGTCCTGTCGATGGGCCTGCTGGCGTCCTGGGCGTTCGACGCCCCGGGCGGCCAACTGCTCCTCCAGACGGGCTGCGCGCTCCAGTTGGTCATGGGCGCGGTGATCCCGCTGTTCGCGACGGCCCGCCGCGTGAACAACTTCCGCGGCAACCGGCGCGAGGCGCGGGCGGCACAGCTGCCGTAGTTCTTCAGAGCTGTCGAAGGGCCCCGGACCGTTCTACGGTCCGGGGCCCTTCGACGTTGCTCGGGGTGGGAGTCAGACCAAGAAGTCCCGCGCGATGCTCTCCGCCACCCGTTCCAGGATCGGCCCGGCGTCGGCGATGCACTTCACGACGTCCGGCTCGATCGACGTGAGGGGGTAGGCGCGGCGGATGCCGGCGTGGCCCAGGGACTGTGGGGGCAGGGCGAGGCGGCCGCAGACGGCGACGACCTCCTTGCCCTCCGCGCGAGCCGCTGCCGCGACGCCTGCCGGGGCCTTGCCGTGGAGGGTCTGTTCGTCGAGGGAGCCCTCGCCGGTGATGACGAGGGTGGCGCCCTCCAGGGCGGCGGCGAAGCCGAGGACGTCGAGCATGACCTCGATGCCGGGGCGGAAGCGGGCGCCGAGGAGGAGGGCGCCGTAGCCGATGCCGCCGGCGGCGCCCGCGCCCGGTGCTGAGGCGTACTCGGCGGCCTTCCCCCCGATCGCCTCCTCCAGGACCTTCGCGTAGTGGCCCAGGGCCGCGTCCAGGGCGTCCACGTCGTCCGGTGCGGCGCCCTTCTGGGGGCCGTAGACCGCGGGGGCGCCCTTGGGGCCGGTGAGGGGGTTGTCCACGTCGCTCGCGAGGATCAGGTCGATGGTCGCAAGGCGTGGGTCCAGGGCCGTGAGGTCGGCCGAGGCCAGGTCGGTCAGGCCGCCGCCGCCCGGGGGCACCGGTTCGCCCTCCGCGTCGAGGAAGCGGGCGCCGAGGGCGGAGAGCATGCCCGCGCCGCCGTCCGTCGTGGCGCTGCCGCCGACGCCGAACACGATCGTGCGGGCGCCCGCGTCGAGCGCGGCCCGGAGCAGTTCGCCGGAGCCGTACGTCGAGGAGGTGAGGGGGGCGAAGACGCCCTTGGGGAGGCGTTGCAGGCCGCTCGCCTCGGCCATCTCCACCACGGCCGTGTCGCCGCGTACCGCGAAGGCCGCGGTGACCTCGTCGCCGAGGGGCCCGGCGACCCGTATTTCCCGTCGCTCGAAGCCCGCCGCGACGGCCGCGTCCACCGTGCCGTCGCCGCCGTCGGCGACCGGCATCGCCGTCACGTCCAGATCGGGTACGACCCGGCGCAGCCCGGCCGTCACCCGCTCGGCGACCTGCACGGCCGTCAGCGACCCCTTGAACTTGTCCGCGGCGATGAGCACCCTCTGGGTGCCCCTCTGTGCAGCGTTCGCCACCTTGCGATCCCCTTGCTCTACGGGCCCCCGCGCGTTCAGGGGCCAGTCGCGCCGCTGCGACCTTAACCGGCGGACGCCCCCGCCGTCATGCCCCGACCGAACGCTGGGACCGGGCTGAGCAGACGCTGTGGGAATCGGGTACACCGGAGGTATGACCCCTCTCGGCACTGAGCCGGCGCTCGCGGACCGCATCCTCGGGGGCTGGCTGGGCCGGATCGCGGGCAACATGCTCGGCAAGCCGGTAGAGCAGGGCGACCTGTGGACACGCGACCGCATCGACCGCTATCTCCGGCAGGCCGCCGCCCTGCCGCTGACCGACTACCTCCCCGAGCCGCCCGGCGACAGCGACGGCTTCGAACTGCGCCCCGATTGGCAGCGCTGCGTACGCGGCCGGATCCACGGCAGCTGCCGTGACGACGACGTCGACTACACCATCCTCGGCCTCGACCTCCTGGAGACCCACGGCTTCGGCTTCAGCACCGAGCAGGTCGGAGAGCTTTGGCTGCGGAGACTGCCGTATCTCCAGACCTTCACCGCCGAGCGCGCCGCCTACCGCAACCTCGCCAACGGACTCAAGCCCCCGCTGACGGCGACGCACGACAACCCGTACCAGGAGTGGATCGGCGCCCTCATCCGCGCCGACATCTACGGCTGGACGAGCCCGGGCGACCCGCGGCGCGCGGCCCAACTCGCGCGCAGGGACGCGGTGTTGTCCCACTCCGGGAACGGTGTCTACGGCGCCATGTGGGCCGCCGCGCTCATCTCGGCGGCGTTCACCGCGCCGACCGTGCGGCACGCGCTGGACACGGCGCTGACCGTGATCCCGCCCGGCTGCCGGCTCGCGCGGACCGTGCGCCGGGTGCTCACGCTGCACGAGACCCGGATGACCTGGGAGGACACGCTCACCACGGTGTCCGCGGAGACCGCGGGGCTCGGCTGGATCCACACGATCCCGAACGCGGCCGTCCTCACCGCCGGACTCCTGTACGGCGACGGCGACTTCACCCGCACCATCACGCTCACCGTGCGCGGCGGCCTGGACACCGACTCGAACGGCGCGACCGCCGGTTCGGTCGCAGGGGTGCTCACCGGCGCGGACGCGATCCCGGACCAGTGGAAGGACCCGCTGGAGGACACCGTGCGCAGTGCGGTGTTCGGCTTCGACGGGGCGCGGATCAGTGAACTGGCCGCGCGGACCGTGCAGTTGGCGCAGACCGCCGATGCCTAGACCGCACCCTGCGCGATCAGGCTCCGGGCGCAGTCGAGGACAGCCTCGCGCGCAGGACGCGGTCCCCAGCCGAGGACCCGACGCGCCTTCTCCGTGCTGTGACGGTTGCGGCGGCCCAGCGCGGGGGTGATCTCGCGCAGGGACGGGTCCCGGAAGCGGGCGGCGAGGCGGACGGCGAAGTCCGGGAGGCGGCGCGTGGAGACGGTACGGCCGTGCTCGCCGAGGCCGTCGCGCAGGGTGCGGGCGATGTCCTCCATCCACACGAACTCCCCTGTGGCCAGGAAGCGTTGGCCCGCCGCGGCCGGTGAGGTCATCGCCCTGATGTGGACGTCGACCAGGTCGCGGACGTCCACGACTTCGAGGCCGATGCGCGGGACGCCGGGCATCTTGCCGCTCACCATGCGCGCGATGATGCCGACGGAGCCCAGGTTCGCGGTGGTGAGGACCGGCCCGAAGACCGCGCCGGGGAGGACGGTGGTCAGCTCGGTCGGGCCGTCGTAGTCACGCATGAAGTCCCAGGCGGCGCGCTCGGCGAGGGTCTTCGAGCGGCGGTAGGGGATGAGGGTCGGGTCCTCCGGATCGGTCCACAGTGTCTCGTCGGTGATGCCTTCGGAGGCGTACGACGAGGGGCTCGCGGCGTTCGCGGCCGAGGTCATCACCACGCGTCGTACGCCCGCCTCGGTGGCCACGCGCAGGACGCGCAGGGCGCCGCTGCGGGCCGCGGCGATCAGCGTCTCGGGGTCCTCCGAGGCGGCGCCGAGCGGGGAGGCGACGTGCAGGACGTACTCGACGCCCTTGAGCGCGGCGTCCCAGCCCTCGTCGGCGGTGAGGTCGGCGACGGCGAAGCTCAGCCGGCCGGCGGGGTCGACGACGGTCGCGACGGCGTCGGTGACCGCGCGCTCCTTGCCCGGGGCGCGGACGGTCGTACGGACGTCGTAGCCGCGGCGGAGCAGTTCGGCGATGCACCAGCCTGCGATGTAGCCGCTGCCTCCGGTGACCAGGACGGTTTCGGGCATGACGGTGCTCCCTGCGGTGTCGGGTGGGGGTGTGCCAGAATGGAGAGCGAAACGGAGGCCCCTCCGGTACACGCTCCAACGTACCGGAGGACCCTCCGCTTAGCAATCCGACACCGGACGGACGACCCACCCGTGAACCCCAAACCGACCCGCCGGGACGCCCTCGACAACCGCGAACGCATCCTGACCGTCGCCCGCGAGGCGATCGCCGCGTCGAGCACCGCGTCCCTCACCGCGATCGCCAAGGAGGCGGGCGTCGGCATCGGGACGCTCTACCGCCACTTCCCCACCCGGGAGGCGCTGATCCTGGAGCTGTACCGGCACGACATACAGCACCTGATCGACCGCGCGCCGACGCTGCTCGCGGACCATCCCCCGCTCGTGGCCCTACGCCTCTGGTTGGACGAGGTCGCCCACTACGGGAGGCTCAAATACGGTGTCGCCGAGGTCATCCACGCGGCGACGGACGGGGGCGCGGACGACGAGTACTTCGGGCCCTTCGTGGCCGCAATTGCCGTACTCCTGAAGGCGGGAGCGGCCGACGGGTCCCTCAAGTCGGGGATCGATCCGGAGGATGTGCTGCTTCAGTTGAGTGTGCTGTGGCGGCTCGATCCGGCGCGGGGTGGCGAGGCGCGGGCCGTGCGGATTCTCGGGCTCATCGTGGACGGGCTGCGGGCGACTCCGTAGGCACCGTGTCGTCGAACGCCTCCGCCGTCACGCCGAACGCGCGCAGCACCAGCCGGTCGCGCAGGCCGTCCGGCAGGAAGCGCAACAGGGCGAGAGCTCGGCCGTCCTTGCCCGTGGTGGTGAGGGTCGCGGGGCGGCGAGCCGTCAGCGCGCGGACGACGGCGTCTACGGCCGGGGCGACCGGGCCGAGGGGCTGCCGTGCGGCTGTTGTGCGTACGGCGTCCAGGGCGCGGGCGTAGTGGCGCTGGGTCGCCGGTGAGCCGGCCCAGCCCAGGTCGGTGCTCGCCTTGTCCGCCGTGGCGAAGATGGGGGTGTCCATGGCGCCGGGTTCGACGAGGGTGACCTTGACGCCCTGGTGGCGGAGTTCCGCGCGCAGGGAGTGGGTGAGCGCGGCGAGGGCGGCCTTGGAGGCGGCGATCGGGCCGAAGAACGGCGGCGGGACGCGGGCGGAGACGGCGCCGATGTTGACGATCCGGCCGCCGGACGCCCGTAGCGCGGGCAGGAAGGCGCGGATGACGGTCGCCTGGCCGATCACGTTGATCTCGAACTGGCGGCGCCATGCCTCGGCGGGCGTCAGTTCGACGGGACCCTGGCCCATGATCGCGGCGCTGTTCACCAGCCCGACCAGACGAGGGCCGACCTGCTCGGCCGCCGCGGCGACGGAGTCCTCGTCGGTCAGTTCGAGCCGGACGGGGGTGAAGCCGGCGTCCCGGAGCGCTTCCGCGTCCGCGGGTTTGCGGTGGGCGGCGTACACGGTCCAGCCGTCGGCGTGCAGGGCGCGGGCCACCGCGGAACCGACGCCGCCGGTGGCGCCGGTGACCAGGACGGTACGGGGAGTGGACGGGGACAGCTCAGCCACAAGGGCCGCCTTTCGAGGGGGAGTTCGGAGCACCCGGGACCTTCGGTGCCGGTGTCCCTCCCACCCTGCGCCGAGGCGCTCCCCACTTGAAGAGTGCAGAATTTACTGGTGCCCGTGACACCACCACCAGAAGCCAAGGATCACGGCCGCAAGGCCCTCGCCGCCTTCCTGCGGTCCCGCCGTGAGCGCGCCGACCCTGCGGAGACGGGGTTGCCCGCGGGTGGTCGGCGTCGTACCCCCGGGCTGCGGCGCGAGGAGGTCTCGCTGCTCTCCGGCGTGAGCCTCACCTGGTACACCTGGCTGGAACAGGGCCGGGACATCAACGTCTCCCCGCAGATCCTGCTGGCCCTCGCCCGGGCACTGCAGTTGGACGACGTGGAACGCGCGCACCTGTTCCGGCTGGCGGGACGGCCGGCCCCGGAACCGGCCGACCGATCGCTCCAAGTCCCGGACGCGGTACGGACGTTCATGGACACGCTGATGCCGAACCCCGCCTTCGTCATCGACCGCTGCTTCGACGTCCTGGCTTGGAACCGGGCCCAGGAAGCGCTCTTCGGTCCCGCCCTGCTCGACCGGCCGCGCCGTGAACTCAACAGCGCCTGGCTGCTGTTCAGGGAACCGGGCATCCGCGCCCTGATGCCCGAGTGGGAGGCGGAGACGGAGTGGATGGCGGGCCTGCTGCGCCAACAGGCGGCGTACGAACTGGACAACCCGCGGTTCACGGAGCTGATCGACGAACTGGTCGCCACCAGCCCGCACTTCGCGCGCCTGTGGGAGGCGCACGATGTGGTGGAGTTCCGTTCGTCCGTACGCCGTTACCACCACCCCGATGCGGGTGACATCGAGGTGTCGTTCGTACGGCTCGCGGTGCAGGAGGCGCCCTGGCTGAGCCTGGTCTGCCACTTCCCGCTGCCGGGCAGCGAGTCGGAGAGGCGGCTGCGCGGGCTGGTTACCCTTCCTGAATGACCACCACGCAAGACTTCGCCACGTACCTCGCGGGTCTCCCCCGCATCCTCGCCGGGGCCGCCGCCCTCTTCCGCGACACCGAGGGAAACGTCCTCCTCGTCGAGCCCAACTACCGTGAGGGCTGGGCCCTTCCGGGCGGCACGATCGAGTCCGACGACGGCGAGACCCCGCGCCAGGGCGCCCGCCGCGAGACCCTGGAGGAGATCGGCCTCGACGTCGAACTCGGCCGCCTCCTCGCCGTCGACTGGGTCTACCACGGCCCGGCCTACCCACCGCTGGTGGCCTACCTCTACGACGGCGGCACCCTCACCCCGAACGACCTCGCCTCCATCCAACTCCAGGAGGAGGAACTGCTGTCCTGGCGACTCGTCCCGCGCGAGGAAGTCACCGAGTATCTGCCGGGGTCGCTGGGGCTGCGGGTCCTGGTCTCGCTGGATGTGCTGGAAGAGGGCGCGGGGACTGCGGAGTTGGAGAACGGGGTGCGGGTCGGCTGACGCGGAGAGGGGGCAGCACCGGGCGCGGCCGGGCAAGTTGACCGACACCGGCCACCCTGCCGCGCGGGGTTCAGCCCTCGACGTCCCGGGGTTTCACGTCCACCTCGCGCAGCGCGTCGTCGCGGGCCTCGGCCCTGGCCTCCGTGCGGTGGCCGCGCTCGATGTAGTCACGGACGACGAGTTCGACGGCGTCCTGCGGGTTGCCGACACCCGCGAGCACCATGACTTCGACGACGAGCGCGGCGTCGAGGGAGACGGTCACCTTGGCCATGCGCGGACGGTAGCACCCGCCGCCGCGCCCGAACATCCGGACGAGACCGACACCGAGTCCGAGTCCGAGTCCGAGTCCGAGTCCGAGTCCAGGAGCAACTCCCCGCTGATGACGATCCCTTCCCCGGCGGACGACGACGCGTACGCCGGCATCGTCCTCGCGTGTGTGCTCGCCATCGGCGCCGCCGGTGTTATCCACTCGCCGCCCCCACCCCCACCGACCTACCCTCGGCCGCATGAGCAAGCCACTCGTCGCCCTTCTCAGCGGGGCGGGCATCTCCACCGACTCCGGCATCCCCGACTACCGCGGCCCGAACGGCCTTTGGCGCCTTGACCCCGAGGCCGAGAAGCTCGTCACCTACGAGTACTACATGGGTGACCCGGAGATCCGCCGCCGGTCCTGGCAGATGCGGCGCGAGACCCACAGACTCCGGGCCGAGCCCAACGCCGCGCACCGGGCCGTCGTAGAACTGGAGAAGTCCGGCGTACCCGTACGGGTCATCACGCAGAACATCGACGGGCTCCATCAGCTCGCCGGGCTGCCCGCGCGTAAGGTGCTCGAACTGCACGGCACCGCGCGGGAGTTCGTGTGCACGGGGTGCCAGGTGCGCGGGCCGATGCAGGATGCCATCGCCCGCGTCGAAGCCGGGGAGGACGATCCCGCATGCCCGGCGTGCGGCGGGATTCTGAAGTCCGCGACCGTGTACTTCGGTGAGCGGCTCGACCCCGTCGTGCTCGGCGAGGCCGTCGCCATCACCAAGGCCTGTCAGGTGTTCATCGCCGTCGGGACCAGTCTCCAGGTGCAGCCCGCCGCCGGGCTCGCCGGGCTCGCCGCCGATCACGGGGCGCGGTTGGTCATCGTCAACGCCGAGGAGACGCCGTACGACGAACTCGCCGACGAGGTCGTACGGGAGCCGATCGGGACGGCGCTGCCCGCGCTGCTCCGCGGACTCAGCGGGTGACCCGGAGCTTCGACTGGCCGTGCGGGAGTTGTTCCCAGTCGTCCATGAAGCGGGCGTTCAGGCCGTGTTGGGCCGCCAGTGCGGTCAACGTCTCGGTGCGGTAGTAGAAGTCCTCGCGCAGGACGTGGTGTTCCTCGCCCTCCGTGCGGTCGAAGGTGAAGTCGAACCAGCCGCCCGGCGCCAGCACGCGGCCGACGTTGGCCAGGCATTCGTCGATGACCGGGAGCGGGGAGTGCGAGAACACGCTGTGCGCGTGGACGACGTCGAAGTGCGCGTCGGGCAGGAAGCGCAGGGTCAGGTCGTGTACGGGGGTGAGGACCGGGAGGCGTTTCTGGAGGCCCATCTCCACGACCGTGTCCTGCGCGGCGGCCAGGATGTCGGGCGAGATGTCGATGCCGTAGTAGTGCCCGGGGTCGAGATGGCGGACGAAGCGCCAGCCGCCGCGCAGGTTGCCGCAGCCGATCTCCAGCATGCGGTGTTCGGGGCGCAGGCCGTGGCCCAGGAGGTAGTCGAACTGCAACGCGCCCAGTGCCAGCCAGCGTTCACGGCTCGCGCTGCCGACCGCCGCGTCCGGGTCGGCCCGGGTGTCGGAGCGCATCACGGCGCGGTAGTAGGAGACGTGGTCCGGGTGGCGGTGGCGCAGCCACGCGTCCCGGGTGGCCCGGACCAGGTGGCGGGGTACGCGGTCGGGGTGGCGCAGGGCGTACGCGATGCGGTGGCCGAGGGCGGCGCGGTTGACGGTGAGGTTCTTGGTGGGCACGGGGTCGTCGCCTTTCCGAGGTGGGGTGCGGGGCGTTGATGCCAGCCTCGGTGCGGGAGTTGAGTCTCCGGCTCGGTCAACGGGCGGTGATCCGGGGGCGGTTCGGGTGATCCGGATGTCAGCCGATCGGTTGATGCGCCGTCCCGTCCGTCGCGTTAGACACGGAGGATGGGACACACGAGATCGCCGGGGACGGGGCACACCGAGCACCAGGGGGCGGGTGAAGTCGGTCCGGAGGAGCGGCTGTTGCCCTTGGTCGTGCATGCCGCGTTCTTTCTGCTGCTCGGCTCCTCGTTCGTGCGCTTCCTGACCCGCGACCAGGGCGGGGCCCGCACCGGCTGGGTGCTCGCGCTGTACGCGGGCTTCTGTCTGCTGTACGTCCTCGGGCAGTTCCTGGCGCCGGCGCCCCGCCCGGGTTCCGTGCCCACCGCGCGTCATCTGGCCTGGCTGGGCGCGGTGTTCGCCGTCTGGACCGTGCTGCTCGCCCTCGCGCCGAGTGCCACCTGGTGCGCGATGCCCCTGCTGTTCGCCGGGCTGTACGCGCTGCCCGCGCGGTTCGCGGTGCCGCTGGCCGCCGTACTCACCGCGCTCGTCGTCGCCTCCGAGATACGGGTGGCCGACGGCGCGCTCAACCCCAACATGGTCGTCGCCCCGCCGGCCCTCGCGGCGGTCGCCACCGCCGTGCTGGTGCGGTCGCAGCGGCAGGCGGCCCGGCAGCGCGTCCTGATCGACGACCTGATGCGCACCCGTCGCGAGCTCGCGGCCACCGAGCGGCGGGCCGGTGTCCTGGCGGAGCGGCAGCGGCTGGCCAAGGAGATCCACGACACCGTCGCGCAGGGGCTGTCCAGCCAGCAGATGCTGTTGCAGGCCGCCGAGCGCACGTGGCGGACGGACCCGGAGGCGGCGCACGGGCATGTGCTCAAGGCCGCCGAGATCACGTCGCGCGGTCTCGCCGAGGCGCGCCGGTTCGTGCACGACCTGGCACCGGCCGATCTCGTCGAACAGTCCCTGCCCGTGGCGCTGGGCGCGCTCGCCGAGCGGGAGAGCGGTCCGGGTCTGACGGTGGAGTTCCGGCTCGACGGCGATCCGGGCCCGCTGCCCGAGCGAGTGGCGGCGGCGCTGTTGCGCATCGCCCAGGGCGCGTTGGCCAACGTGCGCGAGCATGCGGCCGCCACCCGGGCCGCGTTGACCCTGACCTGCCTGGACGACCAGGTCTCCCTCGACGTCGCCGACAACGGGCGCGGTTTCGACGTCACCTCTCCCCCGGCCCCCGCGCCCGGCGAGGCGCGCGGCCACGGGCTGCCCGCGATGCGGATCCGGGCCCGGCAGTCGGGCGGCACCCTGAGCGTGGAGTCGGCGCCCGGCGAGGGCACGGTCGTGTCGGTCGCCGTCCCTGTCGTCCCTGTCGACCCCGGCGTCCGTGATCCCCGTGAGGAGCTCGTCCCGTGACCACACCCGTACCCGTACGTCTGCTGCTGTGCGACGACCACGCCGTCGTACGGGCCGGACTGCGCGCGCTGCTGTCCAGCGCCGACGGCATCGAGGTGGTCGGTGAGGCGGGCAGCGGCGAAGAGGCGCTCGCCCTGGCCGCCCGAGTCCGGCCCGACGTCGTGCTGATGGACCTCCAGCTCGGCGACGGCATGGACGGCGTGACGGCCACCAGGAAACTGACCGCCGGCGAAGGCCCCCGCGTCCTCGTCCTCACCATGTTCGACACCGACGCCGACATCACCCGCGCCGTCGAGGCGGGCGCCACGGGCTACCTCCTCAAGGCCGACCGCCCCGAGGAACTGTTCACCGCGATCCACAGCGCCGCATCCGGTCGTACGGCACTCTCGGCCCCGGTCGCCGACCGGCTCATGGCACGGATGCGCAGCCCGCACCCCACCCTGTCCGAGCGCGAGCGCGACATCCTCGGCCAGCTCGCCCGCGGCCTCGGCAACCGGGAGATCGCCCGGGCCCTGTTCATCAGCGAGGCGACGGTCAAGACCCATCTCGGACGGATCTACGGCAAGTTGGGGGTGGAGACGCGGTCCGGTGCGGTGGCCGTCGCCAAGGAGCGACGCCTGCTGTCATGACACCCCAACACCATTGGTGCGGGAGGCAGTTGAGGTACTGGAACACTTGAGGCGCTAGAAGAGCGCCGCCCCGCTCTCGAAGTCCAGCAGTCGCTGCTTGCGGTCGAGGCCGCCGCCGTACCCCGTGAGGCTGCCGTTCGCGCCTACGACCCGATGGCAGGGGACGATGATCCCGATCGGGTTCTTGCCGTTGGCGAGGCCCACCGCGCGGGAGGCGCCCGGGTTGCCGAGGGCGTCGGCGAGGTCGCCGTAGGAGCGGGTCTCGCCGTAGGGGATGCGGCGGAGCTGGTCCCAGACCGTTTGCTGGAACGGGGTGCCGTGCAGGCGTAGTTGGATCGTGAACTCCTTCAACTCGCCCGCGAAATACGCCTGTAGTTGGGCTGTCGTCTCGGCGAAGGGGGTGTCGTCGGGGGTGCCGAAGTTCTCCTGCGGGGGACGGTGGCGTTGGTCGACCATGTAGAGGCCGCAGAGGGCGCCGTCCTCGTCGGCGACGAGGGTCAGCGGGCCGTACGGGCTGTCGATCACCGTGTGGTGCTTCATGTCGTCTGCAATCTCTCTTCTGCAATTCCCTTATACGGGAAGGAAGTTGATCGGGTGACTGTCCGTCGCCCACAGGTACTGGACCGCGTACGCCCGCCAGGGTCGCCAGGCCGCCGCACGTGCGGTGAGAGCGGCCGGGGTGGACGGGAGGCCCAACTCCTGGGCCGCGCGGCGGATTCCGAGGTCGGTGGGGAGGAAGGCGTCGGGGTCGCCGAGGGCGCGCATGGCGATGACGTCGGCCGTCCAGGGGCCGAAGCCGGGGAGCGAGAGGAGTTGGGCGCGGGTCTCCGTCCAGTCGCTCTCCACTCCCAAGTGGAGGGTGCCGTCGGCCAGTTGGGCGATCAGTGTGGTGAACGTGGTGCGGCGGGTCTGCGGCATCGCGAGTGATTCCGGGTTCACCGCCGCCAGTGACTCCACGGACGGGAAGAGGTGGGTCAGGCCGCCCTCGGGGTCGTCGACCGGGTCGCCGTGCGCGGTGACCAGGCGGGCCGCGTGGGTGCGGGCCGCCGCCGTGGAGACCTGCTGGCCGAGGACGGCCCGGACGGCGAACTCCGCCTCGTCGACCGTGCGCGGGACGCGGCGGCCCGGCGCCTTGTCGACCAGCGGTGCCAGCATCGGGTCGGTCCTCAACTGGTCGTCCACCGCGACCGGATCGGCGTCCAGGTCGAGCATGCGCCGGCAGCGGCTGATCGCCACCGGCAGGTCGCGCAGGTCGCTGAGGGTGAGGCGGCAGGCGATGTGGTCGGACCGGGGAGTCAGGGACGCGATGCCGTGGCCGTAGGGGAGGCGGAGGGTGCGGCGGTACGCGCCGGCTCGCCACTCCTCCACGCCCGGTACGGCCGTCGCCGCCAGGTGGCCGAAGAGGTTGTCGGGGTTGAGGGGGGTGCGGAACGGCAGGCGGAGGGTGAGCGTGCCGGGGGTCAACACGGTTGTCTTCGGGCGCCTGTTGCGCAGCTCGCTCGGGGAGAGGGCGAAGACGTCGCGCACGGTGTCGTTGAAGGTGCGGATCGAGGAGAAGCCGGCGGCGAAGGCGATCTCCGCCATCGGGAGGGCCGTCGTCTCGATCAACAGCCGTGCCGTCTGGGCGCGTTGGGCGCGGGCAAGGGCGAGGGGGCCTGCTCCGAGTTCGGCGAGGAGCTGGCGTTCGATCTGCCGGGTGCTGTAGCCGAGGCGGGCGGCGAGGCCGGGGACGCCCTCGCGGTCCACGGTTCCGTCGGCGATCAGGCGCATCGCGCGGGCCACCAGGTCGGCCCGCTGGTTCCACTCCGGGGAACCGGGGCTGGTGTCCGGACGGCAGCGCTTGCAGGCCCGGAAGCCCGCCTGCTGGCAGGCCGCCGCGCTCGGGTAGAACGTCATGTTCTCCGGCTTGGGCGGAACGACCGGGCAGCTGGGCCGGCAGTAGATGCGGGTGGTCAGGACGGCCGTGAAGAACCAGCCGTCGAAGCGCGCGTCCTTGGACTGGACCGCGCGCACGCAGCGCTCCGTGTCGGTGTGCATCCCGTTCTGCATGTGTCCAGCATCCGATACGTGGCGGACGGGGGCTGGCGGGAATCCGACATCAACCTTGTGTGGCCTGGTCAGGCACGGATCACCGTACGTCCGGCGCGAGCGTCGGAGGTACGGGAGAGTTATGCGTTTGTGGTGTGACCTCCGGCTTTGTAGCGTCGGCTCCCGTGACGCCTCCTCCCCCGTCTGCGCACCCCGCAGATTCCCTCCCGGCCCTGCTCGACGCGGCCCGGAGCGACTACGAAGCCCTTCTCGCGAAGGGACTCAAGCTCGACCTGACCCGCGGCAAGCCCTCCGCCCGACAGCTCGACCTGTCCGCCGAACTGCTCTCGCTGCCCGGCGACCGCCACACCTCCGCCGACGGCACGGACTGCCGCAACTACGGTGGCCCGGACGGGCTGTTGGAGCTCCGGGAGATCTTCTCCGGATTCCTCCAGGTCCCCGCCGATCAGCTGCTCGCCGTAGGAAACTCCAGCCTGGAGCTGATGCACGACTGCCTCGTGCACGCGCTGCTCGGCACGCTCCCCGGGGCCGCGCGGCGCTGGGCGGCCGAGGAGCGGGTCGCGTTCCTGTGCCCGGTGCCCGGCTACGACCGGCACTTCGCGCTGTGCGAGCGGTTCGGCATCGAGATGATCCCCGTGCCGATGACCGCCGAGGGTCCCGACATGGACGTGGTCGAGCGGCTGGTCGCCGAGGACCCCGCCGTCAAGGGCATCTGGTGCGTGCCCAAGTACAGCAATCCGGACGGGACCTGCTACAGCGACGACGTCGTACGGCGACTCGCCGCCATGCCTGCTGCCGCGCCCGACTTCCGGATCTTCTGGGACAACGCCTACGCCGTGCACCACCTCACCGACGAGGAGGTGGAGATCGCGGACCTGCTCGCCGCCTGTGCCGCGAGCGGGCATGCCGACCGGGTCTTCGTCTTCGGGTCCACCTCGAAGATCACGCTGGCCGGTGCGGGCGTCGCCTTCTTCGGCTCGTCCCCGGCCAACGTGGCCTGGCTGCGCGGCTGCAGCGCCAAGCGCTCCATCGGCCCGGACAAGGTCAACCAGCTTCGGCACGCGATGTTCCTGCGCGATGCCGACGGGGTGCGCGACCACATGCGCAAGCACCGTGAGCTGCTGCGGCCGAAGTTCGACACCGTGCTGCGCATCCTCGCGGAGCGGCTCGGCGACACCGGGCTCGCCACGTGGTCGACGCCCAGGGGCGGTTACTTCATCACCCTCGACGTGCCCGACGGCTGCGCCCGCGAGGTGGTGCGCCGCGCGGCGGACGCCGGTCTCGCGCTGACGCCGGCGGGCGCGACCCATCCGTACGGCGACGACCCGAGGGATCGTACGATCCGCATCGCGCCCTCGTTCCCGGACTCCTCGGAGATCGCGGAGATCATCGAAGGGGTGGCCACCTGCGTGCGGCTGGTGGGGTACGAAAAGGGGACCGGAAAGCTTGCGTCCGAGGGGAGTTGACCCGGTTCGCGCACCGCACACCCGATGCTCCTCAGGTGTGCGGTACCTCACGCCCCGGTTACAAATCGCTCAACCTCTGGTTGCGAAGCGGTGCGCGGTCCACGATGGGCACATGACCCTGGCCGAGCGAGCCATGCAGCGCCTGGAAGGCTGGCGCGACCTCAGCGCGGTCCCGGCCAGTTGTGGCACGGGGCGGGCGTTGCGGTCCGCCCACAGCGAGATCGTGCATTTCCACTCGGACCACGATGTGGACCTGCATCTCACGGTCGGGGCCATCCTGCGGTTCCACCACGATCTCAGTGAGTCGACCGCGATCCGGATCATCCCCGGGTCCCGCTGGGTGACCGTCCACCTGGACTGCGAGACGGACGTCGACCTGCTGCTGAGCCTGGTCAGCGTCGCCCTCAAGGCACACGCGGGCGGGCCCCCCGCCGGGAGCCCGCCCGTGACCGGCTGCAACTTCCACCGGGTGACGCTGGTGCCGCGCGACGGCGACTAGGACCGGCCCGAAGGGGCCGAATCCCTAGAACACCGCCGCCGTGTCGTCCTCCCCCGCCTCCAGCAGCGTGGCCGCCGCGCCGACGATGCGCGGATCGGGGCTGCCGACGACCTCCTCGTCCTTGTCGGCGTAGTCGAAGCGGGCCAGCACGCTGCGCATGGCCTCGACCCGGGCCCGCTTCTTGTCGTTGCTCTTCACCACGGTCCAGGGCGCGTGCTCCGTGTCGGTCTCCCGGAACATGGCGACCTTCGCGGCGGTGTAGTCGTCCCAGCGGTCCAGGGACTCCAGGTCCATCGCGCTGAGCTTCCACTGCCGTACGGGATCCACTTGGCGGATCGTGAAACGGGTGCGCTGTTCACCCTGTGAGACGGAGAACCAGAACTTGATCAGGTCGATGCCGTCGTCCGCCAGCATCCGCTCGAACAGCGGGGCCTGGCGCATGAAACGGCGGTACTCGTCGTCCGTGCAGAACCCCATCACGCGCTCCACGCCCGCCCGGTTGTACCAGGACCGGTCGAACAGCACGATCTCGCCGGCGGTCGGCAGATGCTGGACGTAGCGCTGGAAGTACCACTGACCGCTCTCGCGCTCACTCGGCTTCTCCAGGGCGACCACACGGGCGCCGCGCGGGTTCAGGTGCTCGGTGAACCTCTTGATCGTGCCGCCCTTGCCGGCCGCGTCGCGTCCCTCGCAGACGATGACGAGCCGGCGTCCGGTCTCCTTGACCCAGCGTTGCAGCTTCAGCAGTTCTATCTGCTGGAGCCGCTTGTGCCAGTCGTACTCCTTGCGCTCCATGCGCTGTTCGTACGGGTAGTTCTCCCGCCAGGTGTCCACCGTGCTGCCGTCGGGCCGTACCAGCACCGGGTCGTCGGCGTCGGTGTAGTCGACCCGCAGCCCGGTCAGCAGTTCGGTCATACCGGCCTCCTCTCAAGGGGGTTCAGTGGCTCAGAGGTGATCGGTGGTGATCCGCCGTACTCAGTGGAACTGCGGCACGATCAAATAAATGCCATATGCCACGACAGCCGCACACGCGAGAAAGCACAACCCCGCCTGCGTCAGCCCGAGGGCGTGCGTGCCGCCGTCCACCTCGCGGGCGGCCTCGACCCGGGCGAGGCCCAGGATGCCCAGCGCGAAGATGACGACCACGCCGACGGTCACGCCGACACTCACCGCGAAGACCTCGCCGAGGGCGTTCCAGTCCAGACTCATAGCTCAACTCCCTTGGCTCAGGCGGCCGTACGGACGTCCGAGGACGCCTCGCTGCGGATGGTGACCTCGTGGGTCGCGTTCACGTTGTCCGCGTGCACGGGGTTGCGACGCGAGGCGATCACGATGAACCCGGCCACGGCGGCGGCGATCAGGGCGATCAGCGCCGTACCGAGGTTGCCGCCGTGCTTGACGACGGTCGCGGACAGACCGCCGACCGCGGCGGCGGCCGGGAGGGTGACCAGCCAGGCGATGACCATGCGGCCGGCCGTGCCCCAGCGCACCTCGGCCAGGCGTCGGCCGAGACCCGCGCCCAGGATGCCGCCGGAGCAGACCTGGGTGGTGGACAGCGCGAAGCCCAGGTGGGCGGAGGTCAGGATGACGGTCGTGGAGGCGGCCTCGGCCGCGAAGCCCTGCGGGGACTGGATGTCGGTGAGGCCCTTGCCCATCGTGCGGATGATGCGCCAGCCGCCGATGTAGGTGCCCAGGCCGATGGCGAGGCCCGCCGCGGTGATGACCCACACCGGCGGACCGGCGTCGTGGCCGAGCGCGCCGACCGAGATCAGGGTCAGGGTGATGACGCCCATCGTCTTCTGGGCGTCGTTCGTGCCGTGCGCGAGGGAGACCAGCGAGGCCGAGGCGATCTGGCCGATCCGGAAGCCCTTGGTGACCGAGTCCTTGCGGGCCCGGGCGGTGATCTTGTAGGCGAGGTAGGTGGCGAGGAGAGCGGCGATTCCGGCCACGAGCGGGGAGGCCACCGCGGGGATCAGGATCTTCTCCACGACCTTGTCGAAGTGGACCCCGTTGGAGCCCGCGCCGACCCAGACGGCGCCGATCAGGCCACCGAACAGGGCGTGCGAGGAACTGGACGGCAGTCCCAGCAGCCAGGTCAGGAGATTCCAGAGGATCGCCCCGACGAGCCCCGCGAAGATCATCCCTGGGGTGACCAGGGTGTCGTCGACGATGCCGCCGGAGATCGTCTTGGCGACTTCCGTGGACAGGAAGGCGCCGACGAGGTTGAGGGCCCCACTGATCAGGACCGCCGTTTTGGGCTTCAGCGCCCCGGTGGCAATGGATGTCGCCATCGCGTTGGCGGTGTCGTGGAATCCGTTGGTGAAGTCGAAGGCCAAGGCCGTGACGATGACGACCGCCACGAGGAACGTGATGTGGTCCATCGTTCGATGGAAGCAATCGAAGGCGTACATTCGGCCAACCGGAGGCCAAATCGAGGCATGGCCCGTGCAACGCGGGTGTGCACACACCTCTCTCCGCCTCTGGCTCACCCCATCCTCCACTTCGCGCACACACTTCCCTCTCCTTATGGCATGGACCGGTCAAATCTGCGAAGCTTCCCCCGCGATCACGCAAGCGCTACGCGCGTTCCCACGGCCGCCCACCGGAACACCCAGTCCGGACCGGCGGCCACCGAGCAGGCCGGAATCCCGGCCGCCGTATAAGGAGTTCCGTGTGAGATCGACCCCCCACAAGGCCCTCGCCGCCGGCGTCTTCGCCGTCGCCGCGACGGCCGCCCTCGCGCTCCCCGTCACCCCGGCCGCGGCAGCACCCGCCGCGGCGCCCGTGGCCGCCGCCTGCACCCCGGCGCAGGTGGTCGCGGGCGGTGACTTCGAGAGCGGTACGTCGTCCTGGACCCAGTCCTCGACGACCGTCATCACCAACCGCACCGGCCAGACCGCCCACGGCGGCTCCAGCTTCGCCTGGCTGGACGGCACCGGCGGCACACACACCGACTCGCTCTCCCAGAGCGTGACGATCCCGTCCGGGTGCAGCAGCGCCACGCTGACCTTCTGGCTGCACATCGACACAGCCGAGACGACCTCGTCCACCGCGTACGACAAGCTCACGGCGAAGATCGGCAGCACGACCCTGGCGACGTACTCGAACCTGAACAAGGCCACCGGGTACGTCCAGAAGTCGTTCGACGTGTCGTCGTTCGCGGGCCAGACCGTGAGCCTCGCCTTCAGCGGCACCGAGGACTCCAGCCTCCAGACGAGCTTCGTCCTGGACGACATCGCCCTGAACACCTCGGGCGACACGGCCCCGCCGGCCGACTCGACGCGCACGCCGGCCGCCCCGGCGTACACCGTCAGCCTGAGCAGCAACACCGCCGGCACGGTCTGGACCGGCCACGAGAGCACGACCTTCACCAACGCCTCGGCCACCCCGCTCACCGAGGTGTACCTGCGGCTGTGGGACAACTACCACGGCACCTGCACCGCCCCGCCGATCACGGTCACCAACGTCACCGGCGGCACCGCGGGCGCGCTCTCGGTCGCGTGCACGGCCCTCCAGATAGCACTCCCCACCCCCCTCGCGCAGGGCCAATCGACCACGATCGGCTTCGACTTGGGGATCACCGTCCCGAGCGGCGCGGACCGGTTCGGCTACGACGGCGCGTTCAGCATGATCGGCAACGCGCTGCCGGTCCTCGCGATCAAGGACGGCTCGGGCTGGCACCTGGACCCGTACACGAACAACGGCGAGTCCTTCTACTCCCTGGCCGCCGACTTCAAGGTGACCCTGGACCACCCGACCACCCTGCTGGTCCCGGCCACGGGCACCTCGGTCGACACCCCCGGCACCAGCGGCCGCACGGTGACCACGGCCACCGCCTCCAAGGTCCGCGACTTCGCGTGGGCGGCGGGCCCGTTCACCAAGATCTCCGGTACGTCGACGGCGGGCACCCCGATCAACATCTACTCGGTCTCGGGCATCAGCTCGTCCAACGCCCAGTCGATGCTCACGACGGCCAAGTCCGCAGTCGACGCCCACGCGGGCCGCTTCGGCGCCTACCCGTACGGCGAGTTGGACGCCGTCATCGACAACAACTTCTGGTTCGGCGGCATGGAGTACCCCGGCTTCGTCCTCGACCTCGTCAGCACCACGGCCCTCACCCATGAGATCGGCCACCAGTGGTTCTACGGCATCGTCGGCGACGACGAGTACAACAGCCCGTGGCTGGACGAGGCGTTCACCGACTACGCCACCGACCTCGCCCAGGGCCTGACCGGCACCAACTGCTGGAACAGCGTCTCCTGGGCCTCCTCGGCGGAGAACATCACCAACTCGATGGCCTACTGGGACGCCCACTCGTCCCGCTACTCCACCGTCGTCTACGGCTACGGCAAGTGCGCCCTGCACGACCTGCGCCGCACCCTGGGCGACACGGTGATGGCCAAACTCCTGAAGGACTACGCCACTTCACACTGGTACGGCGTCTCGACCACCGCCGAGTTCAAGGCGGCGGCCCAGGCCGCGACGACCACGGACCTGACGTCGTTCTGGACTACGCACCGGATCGTCGGCTGACCTGACACCTGGTATCCGGCACCGTTTCGCCGCGGCCGGCCCCTCGGGCGCCGGCCGCGGCGAAACCACTCGGTCAGGAGGGCAACAGCACCTTCACGGCTTCGTAGACGGCTGTTGCCGATCCGGCCAGTGAAGCCACCGTCCGGCCGAGGAGGGAGACCGTGTCGGCGGCGCCCCGGATGCCGTCGCGCTGTTCCTCCGGGTTGCCGAGCCCCCTCTCGATCGTCGTGGCGGCACGCTCGCCCGCGTCCCGGTCCCGCTCGGACTCGATGCCCTCAAGCGCCTCGCGGAACTGCTGGAGAGCCTTGCGAACGTCATTGACCGCCGGGCTGCTCACTGGCTGAGAGACCTTCTGGCTGATGTTCCTGGCGTCCCTGCCGGCGCTCACGGACACGATGTTGCTGCCGTCCCCCGCCTGAACGCGCGACGACGGCTCCGACGCACGCCGCGCCCTCCGGTCCCGCCAACTCCCCTCGCGATGGGAAAAGTTCACGTCGCTTCCCCTTCCGTCTTGGCCTTGGCCGTCTTCCCCGACTTCGCCCCGCCGCGACCGCTTCCGCCATCGCCACCGTCCGGGCGGTCCGACCCGCGGTTCTCGAACCTGTCGGTCTCCTGACGCGAGTCGCTCACGTCCCGCCCGGCCGTGGAGGCCTGGATGATGCTGTTGTCGCCGGCCTGGACGATCGTCATGATGTTCTGGACCTGCCGCTCGTACTCCGTCACATCGACGCCCCTGTCCTCCAGGAAGTCCTGGACGGTCGTGAACATGCGCGACTGGATGATCTCGATGTGCCGCACCGCGTCCTCGGACACGTGCATGTCGCTGGTGTAGACGGGCGAGTAGCGCTCGCGCAAGCTCACCGGGAGAGGTTTCTTCGGTACCTTCCTGAACTCCCCCTCGTCCGTGGCCCGTTCCGTGTGTTCGCGCGCGCACCACTTCAGGATCCGCCAGCCGGTGCGGACAAGAACCACGAGATCGCCCGACGCCTGGACGGGTACCTGCGCGAACGTCGAGACACGGCGCAGCAGTTCGGGATCGACAGCCTCTTCCACCTCGTTGAAGAGGGGCGACAGGACGTGCGGACGCAGGACGAAGTGCAGTTCCCGCCCCTCGATCACCGCCGAGGCGAGCGCGGTGACCACCAACTGCCCCGACCAGGTCCCGACCTGCGCGGACAGATACCGACGGGTGGCCACGCCGGAGGCTGTCGCTTCCTGCGCCTGTTCCCAGTTCCGCTCCTCGCCGGGATCACTTCCCGCGGGGTCCCTCGGCAGGCGCACCCACCGCCGGTCCGGCACACCCCAGATTTCGCGAACCCGGCAGGAAAGCGGATGGAACGGCGGCTCACTGACCGTCAGGTCCTCCAGGTCGTCCCGCACCGCCGAGAGCAGTTCCTCGATGGTGAACGCCTCGAAGTCCTTGCGGACGGTCTCGTCCTCCTCGTCCGGCTTTCCCTGCATCTTGATGCTGATGGTGTGGCGGCCCCACGGAGACTTCCCCGCTCCTATGAAGCGCCACTGTGCGGCGTAGTAATCGGATTCGAAGAGTTCGTAGGGCAGCGCGTTCAGCTCCTGCGCCCGTTCGATCATGGCGATCCGGGCGCGTTTGCGCGGTCCCGCCCAGGGTCTGCGGTCCCCGTGGACCCGGTCGCAGGCCAGAGCACGGACGAGCGCGACGAGCCGGTCCACGATCCGTACGGCCAGAAAGGCGAGGGCGGCGAACTCCAGGGCCCGCAACGTCTCGCCTCCCAACTGGCTGGTCGGCCCCAGCACTACCAGAGTCAGCGGGACCAGCAGCAGGGTGAGCGCTCCTGCCCAGGCCCGGCTGCGCCAGCGGCGTCGGCGGCCGGGAAACCGCGCGACCGTCGTCGCCAGCAGACCGGCCACCGCCCACAGGGCAACCCCGAGAGGAAAACGCCAGGCGATCCACGCCAGCACGACCAGCAGGACGGTACGCCGGACACGCCACTGTCTGCGGGCGGCCAGGCAGTGCGCGAGCACTGGCCCCAGGTCGTAGTCGAAGGACGGTACGGCACGCGCGCGGGCCAGGAGCACCTTCCCTATGGTCCATTTGGCGAGCGGTTCACCCAAGGGCGGGCACAGACGCTCGGGCGGCCTGCGCCGGCGGACCGGCCGTGCAGAGGCGCGCAGGGCACGCACCGAGTCGGGGCCGAACCCGTAGGCATGAAGATGCCGCCATGCGGCCCGCACCGGTTCCAGCCGATCGGGCCTGGCGTGCGCGGCGGCGCACAACCGCCGGGTCACCTCCGAGCGTGGGACCGCGGTCACGGCGGCGCCGGACGCCCTCTCCGCGGAACGTTCGACGGGCGGGGGTGGCTTCGCGGTGACGGTGGAGTCGGCGATGGCTTGAAAGTAGCGCTCTCGGCGTGCCTGCGCAGACATGACTACAACGACGCCCTCCCCCGAGAGAGTGCCCCCAGCAGCACGGTGGCCCTCTGCGACGTTTCCCGATACCGGACCCATATGGTGGCGGCCCGCTCATACGGGCACAGCACCGAATCCAGCCGTTGTGGTGGTGGACGGACCGGCCACCGGGGCCGCAGCCGCCCCGCACGAAGCTCAGTCCTGCTGCGCCGCGAACGCCCTGTGTGTCCGCTCGCCGACGTGCACGCACTGACCTCTTCGACCGGGGAACGCGACCGCCTGGCCACCGTCCGTCTCCCCTGCCCGTTCCCGCCGAGGTCCGGAACAGCAGTTCGAGGCTGCCCGGTTGGGCCGGGTGAGCCTGAAACCCTTCGAAGCAGCCGACGGCGAAGCGCTTCGGAGCGATGGGAAACGCTGCGCGGGGCCCTCGCGTCGCACTCGTCGCCGAGGCCGACCGTCCACAGTGCCCAGCCAACGTGATCGCCCCGGAGCGCGAAGTGCTGGAAGACCACGTCGGCTTGCGGTTGGACAATGCCCGGAGGTCCGCGACTCTGATCGCCGACACATCGCGGCCGTCGATGCGGAGTTCGCCGTACGCTACGCCGAAGGTCACTCCGTCGACCGCGTGCGTGATGTGATGCAGTACGACCATGTCCTCGCGGCCCGCGCCCGGCAAGGAACCCCCGCAAGGGAAACGGGGAGTTGACCCCGGACGGTCGTCACGCGACGGCGCACGACTCGGCCGTGACGCCGACCGAAACCAGGTGGCCGGACGCTCGCGGGCGGCCCTTCCCCCTCGACTACCCTTCCGCCATGACCAGCAACGGAAGCCGCCCGCGCGATCACTCGGTGCAGTCCGTCGACCGGGCGGTGTCGATCCTTCAGGTGCTGGCCACGCGGGGGCCCAGCGGTGTGACGGAGATCGCCGAGGAGCTGGGGGTCCACAAGTCGACCGTGTTCCGGCTGCTGGCGACGCTGGAGTCACGGGGGCTGGTCGAGCAGGACACCGAGCGCGGGCGGTACCGCATCGGGTACACGATGGTCGAACTCGCCGCCGGGGCAAGCACGGTGAGCGATCTGTCGCTGCTGAGCCGTCCCGTCTGCCAGGAACTGGCCGCGGCCGTCGGTGACACCGTGAACGTGGCGATCCACGACGGGCACGACGTGATCAGCATCGACCAGGCGATCGGCGCGGCGGCGATCACGAGCATCGACTGGGTCGGCCGGCGCACCCCGATGCACGCCACCGGGGCGGGCAAGCTCTTCATGGCGTACATGTCCCCGGGCCAGGTCTCGGAGATCCTCGCGCGCGGGGTGGAGAAGTACACCCCGTACACCATCGTCGACCCGGCGCCCCTCGCGGCCGCGCTGGAGACGATCCGCGAGCGGGGCTACGCCACCACCAGCGAGGAGCACGAGATCGGGCTGGCCGTGATCGCCGCCCCGGTCCGCGCCCTGGACGGCGAGGTCGTCGCGGCCGTGACGCTGTCCGGGCCGACCTTCCGCATCAACGAGGACACCGTGCCCGGTCTCGCGGAACAGGTGCTGGCGGCCGCCGCGAAGATCTCCTGGCGCCGGGGGCACGTGAAACGCGGATGAGCGCTGCGCGCGCGGCGAGTTAACACGGCGGGCTCTTGACGGGTGGGGATTTCCAGCTCCACCATTTGTTTCGTATCGCGGAGCTGTTTCGCATAGCGAAACCATCCGCCCGGAGCTTTCCCGAGGAGCTGCCGTGCCCTCACTCGCCGCTGTGCCCTCACACGTCCTGGATCCCCTGCTCCAGCCCTTCCGGCTCAAGCACCTCGCCCTGCGCAACCGGGTGGTCAGCACCTCCCACGAGCCGGCGTTCGGCGAGGACGGCCTGCCCAAGGACCGCTACCGGGCCTACCACGTGGAGAAGGCGCGGGGCGGCGTCGGCCTCACGATGATCGGCGGCTCGGCGGTGGTCTCGCCCGACAGCCCGCCGGCCTTCGGCAACCTGCTCCTGTACCGCGACGACATCGTGCCGTGGCTGCGCCGGCTCGCCGACGAGGTGCACGAGGCCGGGGCCGCGGTGATGTGCCAGGTCACCCATCTGGGCCGCCGTACAAGCAACTTCACCGGCGACTGGCTCCCGGTGGTGTCCGCCTCGGCGCTGCGCGAACCCGCGCACCGCGCCTTCCCGAAGGCCGCCGAGTCCTGGGACCTGGACCGGATCGTCGCCGACTACGCGGCCGCGGCGGTCCGTTGCAAGGAGGGCGGCCTCGACGGCATCGAACTGGAGGCGTACGGCCACCTGTTGGACAGTTTCCTGTCCCCCGCGACCAACCACCGCGACGACGAGTGGGGCGGCAGCCTGGCCCATCGCATGGCGTTCCCGCGCCGGGTGATCCGTGCCGTCCGCGAGGCGGTCGGCCCGGACTTCGTCGTCGGCATCCGGATGTCGCTCGACGAGGCGCGCCCCGGCGGCCTCACTCGCGAGGAGGCACTCACCGCCGCCGAGCAGTACGCCGCCGACGGCATCGACTTCCTCAGCGTCATCCACGGCACCATCGAGAGCGACGCGTCCCTGGCGAAGGCCATCCCGTCCATCGGCACCCCCCTCGGGCCGTACCTGGACTTCACCGGCGAGATCAAGCGGCGCCTCTCCGTCCCGGTGATGCACGCGGCCCGCATCGCCGACGTCGCCACCGCACGGCACGCGCTGCGCGAAGGACTGCTCGACCTGGTCGGCATGACCCGCGCGCAGATCGCCGATCCCCACCTGGTCGCCAAGGTGGCGGCAGGCCAGGAGGACCGCATCCGGCCCTGCGTCGGGGCGAGTTACTGCCTGGACGCGATCTACGACTCCGGCGACACCAAGTGCATCCACAACCCCGCCGTCGGCCGCGAACTCCAGGTACCGCACCTCGTCACCGCCACAATCGGCCGCCGCAGAAGGGCAGTTGTGGTCGGCGGTGGCCCGGCCGGACTGGAAGCGGCGCGTGTGCTCGGCGAACGCGGCCACGACGTCGTCCTGTTCGAGGCGGCCGACCGGCCCGGCGGGCAGATCAGGCTCGCCGCGTCCAACCCGCGCCGGGCCGACCTGATCCAGATCGTCGACTGGCGCCTCGCCGAGTGCAAACACCTCGGCGTCGACCTGCGCCTGGGCACCTACGCCGACGTCGACGACGTCCTCGCCGAACACCCCGACCTCGTGATCATCGCCACCGGCGGCCTCCCCAACCGCGGCTTCCTCACCGCCGGCGAGGACCTGGTCTCCGACACCTGGGACGTGATGACGGGCGCGCTGCGCCGACCACTCGGCGAGATCCTGGTCTACGACGACCACGGCGGCTACCCGGCGATGGACGCCGTGGAGGTCCTCACCGCGCTGCCCGGCGTCCGGATCGAGTACGTCACCCCGGAACGCACCCTCGCCCCCGACGTCGGCAGCATGAACTCCCCTGCTTATCTGCGGGCGTTCACGGAACACGACGTCACCACCACCCTCGCCCGGCGGCTGCGCTCCGTACGCCGGACCGGGGACGGGCGGCTCACCGCGACCCTCTACAGCGAGTACACCGAGACGGAGACCGAGCGGACCGTGGACCACGTGATCGTGGAGCACGGGACTCTGCCCAACGACGAGTTGTACGTCGGGCTCCTCCCCGGCTCGACCAACCTCGGCGAGGTCGACCACCGCGCCCTGCTGGCGTACGAGGAGCAGTCGGTGGTCCGCAACGAGGCGGGCGACTACCAGCTGTTCCGCATCGGCGACGCCGTGGCCGCCCGCACCGTGCACGCCGCGGTCTACGACGCGCTGCGGCTGTGTCTGCCGGTCTGAGCGCCACCCCGTCCGCACGTCAACTCCCCCGTCGTACCGGAGAGATGAGATGAAGCAAGCGACCCCCGACGTCGGCGACCTCGTTGCCCGACGTCCCGCCGGTCAGAGCCTCGAAGCCCCGTTCTATGTGAGCGAGGAGTTCTTCGACCTCGACATCGAGGCCGTCTTCGCCCGGAGCTGGCTGTTCGTGGCCGCCGAGGCGGAGCTCCCCGAACCCGGCGACTACGTGACGGTCACCATCGGGTCGTACTCGGTCATCGTCGTGCGCGACGACGACGAGGACGTACGGGCCTTCCACAACGTCTGCCGCCACCGCGGCGCGCGCATCCTCAACGAGGAGCGCGGCTCGGTGGGCAACATCGTGTGCGGGTACCACCGTTGGACGTACGGCGTGGACGGCAGGCTGCTGCACGCCGAGTCCCAGGCACCCGGCTTCGACCCGTCGTGCTTCGGGCTGCGCACCGTGCACGCGCGCACGGTGGCCGGGCTGGTCTTCATCTGCCTGGCCGACGAACCGCCCGCCGACTTCGACGAGGTCGCCGCTCGTATCGAGCCGTACCTCGCACCCCACAACCTGGCGAAAGCCAAGGTCGCCACGCAGATCGACCTGGTCGAGAACGGCAACTGGAAGCTGACCATGGAGAACAACCGGGAGTGCTACCACTGCGTGGGCCACCCCGAGCTCCAGGCCTGCTACTTCCCCATCTACGGCTACCAGGAGAAGGACATCCCGCCCGCGCTGCGCCCCGCCTACGAGCGCTTCCTGGTGGCCGACGCCGAGGCCCGGAAGACCTACGATTCGCTGGGCCTGCCGTACGCCGAGATCGAGGAACTGGACACCCGGCCCACCGGTTTCCGCATCCAGCGCGAACCCCTCGACCTGGCCGGGGAGTCCTACACCCCGGACGGCACGGCCGCCTGCAAGCGCCTGCTGGCGGACTTCCCCACGGCCCGCCTGGGCCGGCTGTCCATGCACCTTCAGCCCAACTCCTGGTTCCACTTCATGGCCGACCACGCGATCACGTTCTCCACGATCCCGCTCGGCCCGGACCGCACCCTCGTCCGCACCACCTGGCTCGTCCACGCCGACGCCGTGGAGGGGATCGACTACGACCTCGACACGATGACGAAGGTGTGGAAGGCGACGAACGACCAGGACGCGGTGCTCGTGGCCCGCGCCCACCAGGGCATCAGCAGCCCTGCCTACCAACCGGGCCCGTACGGCCCGACGGAGGAGCAGGTCGAGGCGTTCGTCAACTGGTACGTGACCCGGCTCGCGGCACACCTGGAGCTCCAGCCATGACCGAGACCGAGGAACTGCTGGTGTGCCGTCAGGTGCATCCGCTCACGCACGACGTCACCACGTTCGTGTTCGAGTACGCCGAGCCCCGGCTGTTCCGGCACGACCCGGGCCAGTTCCTGACGCTGACCCTCGACATCGGCGGCCGGCCGGTCCAGCGCTGCTACACCATCTCCTCGTCGCCCACCCGCCCCTTCCTGCTCTCGATCACGGTGAAGCGCATCCCGGGCGGTCTGGTGTCGAACTGGCTGCACGACCGTCTGCGCCCCGGCGACACCGTGCGGGCGCACGGCCCGCTCGGCGAGTTCAGCACAGCCCGGCACCCGGCGCCCAAGTACCTGTTCCTGTCCGGAGGCGTCGGGGTGACGCCGTCGATGTCGATGACCAGGACGCTGTACGACCTGGCCGACCCCGCCGACGTGGTGTTCGTGCACAGCGCGCGCACCCCGGCGGACATCGTCTTCCGCCACGAACTCGACCTCATCGCCGCGACCGCGCCCAACATCCGCGTGGTCCACATCTGCGAGGAGGACCGCCCGTACGCCCCCTGGGGCGGATACCGCGGCCGCCTCACGATCGAGACGCTCCGGCAGGTCGCGCCGGACTTCCGCGAACGGGAGGTCTTCACCTGCGGTCCCGCCCCCTACATGGCCGCCGTACGGCACATGCTGGCGGACGCGGGCCTCGACATGGACCGCTACCACGAGGAGAGCTTCACCTTCGAGACACCGGCCACGCAGGCCGAAGCCTCGGCGGCCACCGCCGCTGATGCCGGTTTCAAGGTCGAGTTCACCCGCAGCGGCCGCACCCTCGACTGCGACCCCGACACCTCGCTCCTGGCCGCCGCCTCCCGGGCCGGCCTCAGCCTGCCGGCCTCGTGCGCCCAGGGCATGTGCGGCACCTGCAAGGCGACCCTGCTCTCCGGCTCCGTCGACATGCAGCACAACGGGGGCATCCGGCCGCGCGAGATCGCCCAGAACAAGATCCTGCTGTGCTGCTCGAAACCGCTGGAGGATGTCGTGATCGACGCGTGAGGACCATCCCAACTACCCAGGGTTCTCAGGCAAGTTGGGCGGACGGCCACGACCGTTGGTCAGCCGACCTGCCGACCGAACGCCTCGTACGCCGCCTCGTCGAACAGCACGAACGTGACCTCCTCGACCGACGTCTCCGCCGTCCGCACCGTCTCTACGGCGATCCGCGCCGCGTCGTCCATCGGCCAGCCGAAGATCCCGGCCGAGACGGCGGGGAACGCGACCGTACGGGCGCCGAGTTCGTCGGCGACGCGGAGGGACTCGCGGTAGCAGGAGGTGAGTTGGTCCGAGCGGTCCTCCTCGCGGGAGTACACCGGTCCCACCGTGTGGATCACCCACCGCGCGTCCAGCTCACCGGCCGTCGTCGCGACCGCCTTGCCCGTGGCCAGGCCCTTGCCGTAGTGCGAGGCACGGAGTTTGCGGCAGTCGGCCAGGATCGCGGGGCCGCCCCGGCGGTGGATCGCGCCGTCGACTCCCCCGCCGCCCAGGAGTGAGGAGTTGGCCGCGTTGACGATCGCGTCGGCGGTCTGGCGGGTGATGTCGCCCCGGACGAGGGTGATGGTGGTGGTCATGACTGCCTCAGCCTGCGCCATACGGCCTTCGCCGCGTTGTGTCCCGACATGCCGTGCACTCCGGGGCCGGGCGGGGTGGCCGAGGAGCAGATGAAGACGGCGGGGTGCGGGGTGCCGTAGGGAGAGAGGGAGAGCTTCGGGCGCAGCAGGATCTGGAGGCCGGAGACCGCGCCGGTGCCGATGTCGCCGCCGACGTAGTTGGCGTTGCGGGCGGCGAGTTCGGGTGGGCCCGCGGTCGCGCGGGCGAGGACGCGGTCGCGGAAACCCGGGGCGAAGCGCTCCAGTTGGCGTTCGAGGGCGTCCGTGAGGTCGCCGGTCCAGCCGCTGGGGACATGGCCGTAGGCCCAGAAGACCTGCTTGCCGGCCGGGGCGCGGGTGGGGTCGACGATGCTGGGCTGGACGGTGATCATGAACGGCTTCTCGGGGGCGCGGTTCTCGCGGGACGCGGCGCGCAGGGCGGTGCCGATCTCCGTGCTGTCGGCGCCGATCTGTACCGTGCCGGCGGTGCGGGCCTCCTTGGCGGTCCAGGGGACGGGCCCGTCGAGGGCGTAGTCGACCTTGAACACTCCTGCGCCGTAACGGTAGTTGCCGTAGTAGTCGCCGAACCCCGCGATCTTCGCCAGGGCCGTGGGCGAGGTGTCGAAGACGTAGGCGCGGGCCGGGGGGAGGTCGTCGAGGCGCTTGACCTCGTAGTCGGTGTGGATCTCGCCGCCGAGGTCCTTCAGGTAGGCGGCGAGCGCGTCCGAGATGGACTGGGAGCCGCCGCGGGCCACCGGCCAGCCACGCGCGTGTGCCGACAGGGCGAAGACCAGGCCGATCGCGCCGGTGGCGAAGCCGCTGAGCGGGGCCATGACGTGGCCGACGAGTCCGGCGAACAGGGTCTTGGCGCGCTCGTCCCGGAAACGGCTGGTGAGCCAGGTCGACGGGGGCAGGCCGGTCAGGCCGAAGCGGGCGAGGGTGACCGGGTCGCGCGGCAACGCGGTGCGCGGCAGGGACATGAAGTCGCGGACGAGGGTGTCCCACTTGGGGAGGAAGGGCTCGACCAGCCTGCGGTACGCCCCCGCGTCACGCGGTCCGAACGACGCGGCCGTCTCCGCGACCGAGCGCGACAGCACGGCCGCGCTGCCGTCGGTGAAGGGGTGCGCCATGGGCAGCTCGGGGTGCAGCCACTCCAGGCCGTAGCGCTCCAGCGGCAGGGCGCGGAACGCCGGGGAGTTGGCACCGAGCGGGTGCGCCGCCGAGCAGGGGTCGTGCCGGAAGCCGGGGAGGGTCAGCTCCTCGGTGCGGGCGCCTCCGCCCACGGTGTCCCGCGCCTCGAACACGGCCACGGAGAAACCACGCCGGGCCAGCTCCACGGCAGCCGTCAGTCCGTTCGGCCCCGCACCCACCACGACCGCATCGAGCATCGACGGCACCTTCGGACCCCTTCGTCAGCCGATGGCAAACTCGGGGCCAGGATATGCCGCGGGACTGACAATCCCGTGGCCAGCCCGTCCAGTGTGCGGAACCCGTGACCCTACGACCCGCTCAGCAGGTCGATCACGCGCCGGGCGGTGGCCGCGTCCCGGGCCGTCGTGAACGGCAGCGCGTTCCCACCGGTGATGCGGAACGGCTCGCCCGTGAGCGTGAGGTGGGCGCCGCCCGCCTCCTCGACGAGGAGCAGGCCCGCCGCGTGGTCCCAGGCGGCCTCCCAGGAGAAGGCCGTGGCGTCCAACTCGCCCCGGGCGATGGCGAGATACTCAAGGCCGGCCGAGCCGCACGGGCGCGTGCGTACCCCGTCCGTCCACAGGCCGAGCAGGGCGCGCTTCTGGGCGTCCGTCGTGTAGTCCGGGTGGGAGGTGGCCACGTCCAGGTCCCGGGCGGGGTCCGGGGCGCCGGAGCGCAGCCGTACGCCGTCGAGGAAGGCGCCGCCGCCCCGCACGGCCGTGGCCAGTTGGTCGCGGGCGGGGGCGTAGGTCCAGGACGCCAGCAGGACACCCTGGCGGGCGAGCGCGACGAGCGTGCAGAAGCCGGTGTCGCCGTGCACGAACTGGCGGGTCCCGTCGACCGGGTCGACTATCCAGACGGGGGCGTCGCCCTGCAGCGCCTCGTACGTGTACGGGTCGGCGTGCACCGCTTCCTCGCCGACCACGACGGAGCCGGGCAGGAGGGCGCCGAGCACCTCCGTCAGATACAGCTCGGCGTTGCGGTCGGCGTCCGTGACCAGGTCGTGCGGGCCGGCCTTCTGGTCTATCTCGTGCGCGCCGAGCTGCCGGAAGCGGGGCATGATCTCGGTCGCGGCCGCCTTGCGGATCGCTTCCTCGACGTCGGCGGAGTGCTGTGCGAGAAACTCGTCGATGGTTTCGGTGTCTTGGATCATGCCTCCATGAGAGCACGGGTCACTGACAATCCCCACCCGCCCGGTGCACACCGGGTGGAATCACCATGAACACCCGGAGCTGGAGATCACCGGGCGCCGGTCTCCTGCCACGGGCGGCTCAGCGCCCCACGGCGTAGCCCTGCATGCCCCGCGGGTTCGCCGCCGCCGACAGGATCCCCGCCTCCGGGTCCCGGGCGACCGCGCACAGCCGCCCTTCGGACCACGCGTCGCCGACGGTCACGTCATGCCCACGTTGCCGCAGCTCCTCCACCACCGCCTCGTCCATGCGGGCCTCGACCGTCACGCTCCCGGGCCGCATGCCGCGCGGGTAGAAGGAGCCGGGGAAGCTGTCGTTGTGCCAGTTCGGGGCGTCGATCGCGCCCTGGAGGTCGAGTCCGCCGCGTGCCTTCGCGCGCGTGGCGACCGCCAGGAAGAAGTGCAGCTGCCACTGGTCCTGCTGATCCCCGCCGGGCGTCCCGAACGCCAGCACCGGCACTCCGTCGCGCAGAGCGATTGACGGGGTCAGCGTGGTGCGCGGACGGCGGCCCGGGGCAAGGGAGTTGGGCAGACCGGGCTCCAGCCAGGCCATCTGGAGCCGGGTGCCGAGGGGGAACCCAAGCTCGGGCACCACCGGGTTGGACTGCAACCAGCCGCCACTGGGCGTCGCCGCGATCATGTTGCCCCACCGGTCGACGACATCGAGGTGGCAGGTGTCGCCCCGGGTACCGCCGTCGGCGCTCACCCCCGCGACGGTCGGCTCCCCCGCCCCCAACGGGTCGAAGCCGGACTCCTTGGGCGCCACCACGCGCGCGTGCCCGCACAGCCGCGGAGCGCGCCCGCCGGGACTCCCGGGCCGCAGCTCGTACGACGCCTTCTCGCCGATCAACTCCCGCCGCGCCCCGTTGTACTCCGCCGACAGCAACTCCTCCAGGGGTACGGCGTCCTCGCCCGCGTCCCCGTACCAGGCCTCGCGGTCGGCCATCGCGAGCTTGCAGCCCTCGATCAGGAGATGGACGTAGTCGGCGGACTCGTAGGCGGGCAACTCGGCCGGGAGCAGAGCCAGTTGCTGGAGGAAGGCCGGGCCCTGGCTCCAGGGGCCGGCCTTGCAGAGCGTCCAGCCGTTCCAGTCGTAGGTCGCCGGAGCCTCGTAGGACGCGGCCCAGGAGGCCAGGTCGGCGGCCGTGAGGGTGCCGGTGTGGCGCTCGCCGCTGGTGTCCTTGGTGGGCCGCCCGGCCTGCCGTACGAGGGCCTCGGCGATGAACCCGGAGCGCCACACCTCCCGCGCGGCCTCGATCTGGGCCTCCCGGTCCCCCGCCCCGGCGACCTCGGCAAGGAGTCGCTTCCAAGTGGCGGCGAGGGCAGGGTTGCGGAACAGCTCGCCGGGCCGGGGTGCCTTTCCGTCCAGCAGGTACACGTCCGCCGACGAGGTCCACTCCGTCTCGAACAGCTCCCGTACGGCCTCGACGGTCGCCCCGACGTTCTCCACGCACGCGTGGCCGTCCTCGGCGTACCCGATGCCGTACTTCAGGACGTCGGCCAGGGGCTTCGTGCCGTAGTCCCTGAGGAGGAGCATCCAGGCGTCGAAGGCGCCCGGGACGGCCGCCGCGAGGGGCCCTGTACCGGGTACGAGATCCAAACCGAGTGCCCTGTAGTGCTCGATTGTCGCTCCGGCCGGGGCGACGCCCTGACCGCACAGCACCCGCACCTCCCCGCCCACCGGGGCGAGGAGGATGGGCACCTCACCGGCGGGTCCGTTGAGGTGGGGTTCCACGACGTGCAGCACGAACGCCCCGGCGACGGCGGCGTCGTACGCGTTGCCGCCGTCCTCCAGGACGGCCATCGCCGACTGCGAGGCCAGCCAGTGGGTGGAGGACACCATGCCGAAGGTGCCCTGGAGCGTGGGTCGGGTGGTGAACATACGGAAAATCTACAGAACGGCGGAATCCGGGGAACCTAGGCGTTCATGAACTGCCCCGGCTTCAGCGCCCGGTTGCTGATCCGGACGTCGCCGATGGTCCCGTGGAAGACCTGGCTGACCGCGCCCGCCCACTGGTAACCGCCCAGCAGGAACGGCATGTTGAGGGTGGTCAGGCCGACCGCCGCGCTGGTCGGGTTGCGGCCCTCCTCGCAGCCGTTGACGTAGAGCTTGCTGATACGGCCGTCGTTGGCGACGGCGACGTGCCACCACTCCTCCTGCTGGAGGAGGTGGCTCCAGGCGGTGGTGGCGCCGTTCTGGTTGAGCGGGTAGGCGTTCCACTGGAGTTCGATGGAGCTGGACAGGCTGATGGTCAGGACGGGTTCGTCGGCGGTGGCGGAGGGGCCGTTCTTGCCCGCCTGGGCCGCCGTGCCCGCGCGGCTGAGCATCGAGGACCAGCCGTTGCGGCCGCCGTCCCAGTCGGCCGGAACCTTGAAGAACACCTCGAAGGTGAAGCCGCGGTCGAAGGTCTCGCGGTTGAGCGGTGCCTGGTCGACGGTCTGGAGGTACGCGCCGCTGACCGGGTTGCCCTGGCCCGCGAACACCAGCCCCGCGTGGGCGGGTTGGTCCGGGTGGTGGTCGCCGGTCCAGGTGAGCGCGTGCGCGGGGGCGCCGGGGACGGTCTTGAGGACGAGGTCGTTGCCGTGGCCCGCCTGGTCCTTGACGACCGTGCCGGAGGCGACGTCGGTGCCGGCCGTGCCGCCCTCGTCGAACCGCCAGTAGGCCAGCGTGCCCGGCAGCAGCATCCGGCGCGCGGGGCGGGACTTGCGCGGCGGGACCGGCGCGAACCCGGCGAAGCGCTTCTCGAAGTCGATCCCCATCGAGAAGTAGTCGACCTTCGAGGTGAGTTCGAGTTCCTTCGCCGCGAGGGCGTTCGCCTCGCCCTTCTCCGCCAGTTCGCGGATCCACGGCGAGAAGGTCGCGACGTCGATCATGCCCCGGTCGAGATCGAAGCGGTAGGAGCGGATCATGCCCGCGCCGCCGTAGTAGCGGTCCTGGTAGTTGGTGATGTGCAGATGGACGTCGTTGCCCGCGCTGTTCTTCAGCACGGTGCTGCCGGGCGGCCAGTAGTGGCCGTTGAGGGTGAGGAAGATCTGATCGTTGTCCTTGATCAGGCCGTCCCACAACTGCTGTCCGTAGCCGGAGAGTTCGGCGACGCCGTCGTCGTCCGCGCCGACGATCTCGTGCGTGGTGACGATCACCGGCAGCGTCGGGTTCTCCGCGATGACCGCGTTGGCCCACGCGAACCCCTTCGCGGACAGGCGCCAGTCGAGCGACAGAAGCATCCAACTCCGGCCGCCCGCACGGAAGATGTGCGCGGTGTTGTAGCCGTCGGGGCTGGAGGAGTGGTAGCCCGGCGTCTTCTTCGCGCGGGCCGGGCTGAAGGTGTCCAGGTAGGGGGTACGGCCCCGCTGGTCGTCGGCGGAGACGTCGTGGTTGCCGGCCAGCACGCCGTACGAGGCACCCGCGCGGTCCAGCATGTCGAACACCTTGGTGACCGCCGCGTACTCCCCGGCGAGCCCGTTCTGCGTCACGTCACCGAGGTGCGCGAGGAACACGATGTTCTCGTCGTTGCCGCCCGCGCGCCGCGCCGGATCGAGGACGTAGCGGAACGACGCCTCCATGGGCACCGGGTGGATGCGGTCCTGGTCGAACATGTACTGCGTGTCGGGCATCACGACGACGGTGAACCGGGGGTTGTCCGGATCGGGGTCCCAACTCCCGCGCGGGACCGGTGACATCGTTGTCCGACCATACGGATCGTCGTCCCCGCCACCGCCGTTCGCGTACGCGGGAGCCGCGCCCAGCAGCCCCGCGGCGGCCGTTCCCGCGCCGAGCGCGCCGGCGCGGTGCAGGAACGTCCGGCGGCTCGACGCGGCGACGCCGTCGCCGTCGAGGTCCGCGGTGCGGGGACACTCACAGCCCGCCGCGTGCCGCTCGTGGTCGTCGAGGCCTCTGTCGCCCGTGGGAGAGCTGTCCATGTCCGCTCCAATGCCGAGTACAGGAACGGCGTCACGCTACGGACGGCTGCGGTACGGCGGGCTTGCGCGCCGGGTACCGGCCGCCGAACGCTCCCCCAACACCACCCGCCCCACTAGGAGTTGCGTCGGCCCGCCGTGAGCAGATGACCGCTGGTGCCGATCAAGGTGGGCTCGGACTCGACGTGGCGGGTGGCTGTCAGAACGGCCTCGCGGCGGTCCGGGTCGTCCAGCCAGTCCTCGATGCCGCCCATCAGCCAGGCGACGCCTTCGAGGCCGTACTGGCCCTCTACGGTGAGTGCCGCGTCCGCGAACTCCTCGGGGGCTTCGTGGGGTTGGGCGAAGTAGGCGGTCGTGAAATGGCCGCCGTCCTCGGAGTCGTGACGGCCCTCCTCCATCTCACGGTCGATCCGCGTGCGGTGCGGCTCGATGAAGTACAGCTCCTGCCTGAGCATGTCGTGCAGTCCCGCGAACCGGTTGATCGTCGCCGCGACCACCAGCCCGCCCGGCCGCACCACCCGGCGCGCCTCGCTCAACGCCCGTACGCGGTCGGCCCGTTCGGGCAGGTGGTACAGCGGCCCGAGCAGCAACACCACGTCGTACGACGTGTCTTGGGCGGGCAGTTCTCTGGCGTCCCCGGCGCAGGCGGTGACCCCCGGCAGCCGCCCCGCCTGCTCCACGTGCAGCGGTACGGGGTCGACGAGTTCAACCTCGTACCCGTCCCGCGCGAGCCACTCGGCGTGGACACCGCTGCCTCCGCCGACGTCCAGCACCTTCGCGGGAGCCGTCGGCAGCAGGCGCCGCAGTACGTCCTGGGTGCGCCAGAACTCCAGGCGGTCGGAGCCCTGTCTGAGGCGGGCGTCCTCCTTGCCCTGGGCGTAGTAGGCGAGGATCTCCTCGCGAACACGGACGGCGGGGTCTTGCGCGCGTGTCGTCTCGGTCATCGCCCCAGGGTGTGATCCGGCGTGTCCGGCGCGCAACGGGATTCCGGTGCGCGGGCCGTCACCAGCCCCGACTCGTAGGCGAACACGACGAGTTGGGCCCGGTCGCGGGCCGCGAGTTTGGTCATCGCCCGGCTGATGTGGGTCTTCGCCGTGAACGGGCTGATGACCATGTGGGCGGCGATCTCCTCGTTGGTGAGACCGCGCGCGGCCAGCGCGGTGACCTCGCGTTCGCGGCGGGTGAGGTGTTCCAGACCGTGCACGGTGGAGCGGTCCGGCGGCCGGGAGACGAACTCGCCGATGAGGGTGCGGGTGACGGCCGGGGACAGGAGCGCCTCGCCGCCCGCGACGACCTCGATCGCCTGGAGGAGGTCCGCCGGGTCGGTGTCCTTGAGGAGGAAGCCGCTGGCGCCCGCGCGCAGCGCCTCGAAGACGTACTCGTCCAGGCCGTAGTTGGTGAGGATGACGACCCGGACGGCGGAGAGTGCCGGGTCGGCGGCGATCAGGCGGGTCGCCTCGATGCCCGTCATCACCGGCATCTGTACGTCGATCAGCGCGATGTCCGGGAGTTGGGCGCGGACGAGGGCCACACCCTGTTCGCCGTCGGCCGCCTCGCCGACCACCTCGATGCCGTCCTCGGCGTCGAGGAGGGCGCGGAAGCCCGCGCGCATCAGCGCCTGGTCGTCGACGACCGCGACCCGGATCATCCCGTCTCCCCCAGTGGCAGTTCGGCCCGTACGGCGAAGCCACCCTCCGCGCGCGGGGCGGTGTGCAACGTGCCGCCCAACGCGGTGACACGCTCGCGCATGCCGGTGAGGCCGATGCCCGGCTGCGGCGGGCAGTCGGGGTCGGCAGCTCCGTCGTCCTCCACCCGGATCGTCAAGTCGACGTCTCCGTAGTCGAGTTGGACGTTGATCTTCGCCGGTCCCGCGTGCCGGGCCGCGTTGGTGAGGGCCTCCTGGACGATGCGGTACACCGCGCGGTCGACGGTCGCGGCGAGGGGGCGTTCCTCGCCGGTCACCGCGAGTTCGACGGCGAGGCCCGCCGCGCAGGCCCGTTCGACGAGCAGTGCGGGCGTGCCGGTGGGCTCCTCGGTGGTGCGCAGGATCTCCAGGGTGGCCCGCAGTTCGCGCATCGCCTCGCCGCCCGCCTCCTGGATGGCGAGCAGCGCGGGCGGCACCTCCTCGCCGCGCTTGCGGGCGAGGTGGACGGCAACTCCCGCCTGGAGCTTGACGATCGAGATGCTGTGGGTGAGGGAGTCGTGCAACTCCCTTGCTATGCGCAGGCGTTCCTCGCCCGCGCGGCGCAACGCGGCCTCCTCGCGGGTGCGTTCGGCCTCCAGGGCCCGCTGTTCGGTCTGGCGCAGATACGCCCGCCAGTTGCGGTCGGCGAGGCCGGTGATCACCGCGCACAGGAACCAGCCGGCCAGCAGCGCGGTCCGCTCGACCACCTGCTGGGTCGTCGGCCCGGTCGCGAAGTACGCCACCAGGAACACCCCGCCGCCCGCGGCCGCCGTACCGCGGTGTCCCGCGCGGGCCGCCGTGTGCATGGCGGCGAAGACGGGCAGACCGGCGACCGGCCCCGGGTGCGCGTGCAGGACGTAGGCCGCCTCCGCCGCCGCGGTCACCGCGAGGACCGCCCGGGGCGCCGTCTGGTAGAACGCAAGCGCCGCCGACGCCAGGGCCATCAGCGCGTAGTCGAGGGCGGTCGTGTCCGCGTCGAAGGCCGCGACGACCACGACGAGGACGCCGATCACGACCGCGAGGGACGCGTCGGCGAGGCGCCTGCGTGGGGTCACATCGACCGGGAACCCGCTCATGTCGGCACACTAGACCGCCGCGCCGACACGGGCGTCAGCCCTGTGGACAACTCCCGCACTACTCCCCCCGTAGTACTCCGCGCCGCCCCGGACCTCCCCGTCGTAGCCCCAACTGCCTTCGCCCGTACGACGACCCGGACCACCCCGGCCGCGCACGCTGCTGCCATGTCCACACCCTTCCGGCACACCCGGCCCCCGTCGCCCAAGTCGGCCACCGGCCGCACCGCCGAGGTCTTCGAGCAGATCGCCGTCGACTTCGGGATCGAACAGCCCCCGACCTTCGTGGTCCTGTCCTCCGTACCCGAACTCCTGGCGCCCGCCTGGGCGTTGATGCGCGAGTCGCTGATCGCGGGCGCCGGCAGCCGTACCGGCAAGGAGCTGGCCGCGCTCGGGGTCTCGCTCGCCAACAAGTGCCCGTTCTGCGCGGACGCGCACACCGTCCTGCTGCACGCCACCGGCGACCACGCCCTCGCCGAGCACCTGGCCCGGGGCGGCACACCGGAGAACGACGTCCACGCGCGCGTGCTCGACTGGGGCCGCCGGACGCGGGTCCCGGGCGCGGCCCTGACGCCGTACCCGTTCCCGCGTGAACAGGCGCCCGCCTACCTGGGCACCGCCCTCGCCTTCCACTTCATCAACCGCGTCGTGTCGGCCCTGCTGACCGAACAGCTCCTGCCGGGCAACGCCCAGCGGTTCCGGGCGGTACGCAGCCTCGCGGGCCGCTCCGTCTCCCGCACCGTGCGCCGGACCGCCGTACCAGGGGCGGCACTCCCGCTGCTCGACGCACCGGGACCCGGCCCGGACTGGGCCGCCGGAACCCCGGTGGGCCCGGCCTACGACGCCCTCCGCACCGCCGCGCTCGCGGGCGCCGAGCTGCTCGACGCGGACGACCGGACCCTCGTACGGGAGACGCTGTGGGCCTGGGACGGGTCGCATCCGCCGGTCGTGCTGCGGGGCTTCCCGAACCGGCGGGAGCGGCCGGCGGCACGGCTCGCGGTGCTGGCCGCGCTCGCGCCGTACCGGATCACGGACGAGGACGTGGCCGCCTGGCGCGGAGCACGGCACAGTGACGCGAGTCTCGTGCGGCTGATCGCGTACGGGGCGTTCGCGGCCGTCGAACGGATCGAGACGACGATGCGCGCGCCCGTCACCCGACCCTAAGGCACCCGCAGGGGAGGGACATTTGGGGACACACAACGCGTCGACAGTGAGGCTGTGTCACCGCACAGGTACGGAGCGAGTTCACACTTCCGCCTCACAGGGAGTCATGTGACACTGGCCGTCCCCGTCCGCAGTGCGGACTCGCTCCGCACGTGATCCCCCACGAGAAGTGCGACTTGCGTTCTCTTCCTCTGCCGCTCGCTCTCACCGCGCGTCTGTCGCCGGTCGTCGTGCTCGCCGCGATGGGCTGGGCCCTGACGTCCGGGCCGTTCGCCGCGACGACGACCGCCGACCACAAGTCGACGCCCGAGGCCGACGCCTCGTCCGGGGCCTCCGCTCCGTCGACGGCCCCCGTGGCCAAGGCGTACTCCACCTCCCCCGCCCCGTGCGGAAGTGTGACGGTGGCGACGATCAAGTCGCTGGTCCCGGGCGCGAAGACGGCCGGCAAGGAGATCCCGTCGACGGACACGAAGGTGCGCCGCACCTGCTCGTGGAACGCGCTCAAGGGATACGACTACCGCTGGCTCGACGTGTCGTACGAGATCACGGAATCGGACGCGGCGGCACAGAAGTCGTACTCCGAGACGACCACGGAGAAGAGCGGCGGCGGGGACGTCCCCGGACTCGGCGACTCGGCCTACTCCATCGTGAACCTCACCACGGAGGACAAGCAGCAGACGCGTGAGGGCACGGTCGTCGTCCGCGCGGGCAACGCGCTGGTGACGATCACGTACAACGGCAGCGACTTCGAGAACAAGAAGGCGCCGAGTACGGACGTCATCAACAAGGGTGCGATCAAGGCCGCCAAGGAGGCGGTGACCGCACTGGAGGGCGGCAAGGCCAGCTAGCCTCGACCGCCCCCCACGTGCGGAGTCCTTACGCCTCGACGGGCTCCGGCGCCGTTTCCGTCACCGGTGCCGGCTGCTTCCCGGTCAGCAAAGTGAGCACTACGTAGAGCACCATCGACGTGCCCAGGCCCACGGCCCAGCCGTAGTCGGCGAGCGAGGACAGGGCCGGGATGGGCCGGCCGTCGATCAGCGGGTGGAAGTCGGCGCCGCCGACGGCGAGGACGCCACCCACCACGAAGGCGACGACCGCCCGCCAGTTCCAGCCGCCGTCGTACCAGTAGCGGCCGCCCGCGCGGTACAGGTCGGCGAGGTCGAGCTTGCCGCGGCGCAGGACCCAGTAGTCGGCGATGAGGATGCCGGCCACCGTGCCGAGCAGACCGCCGACCAGACCGAGCCAGGTGAAGATGTAGCCCTGCGGGTCGGAGTACAGCTTCCACGGGAAGATCAGCACCGCGAGGACGCTGGTCACGAGGGCGCCGGTGCGGAAACTGATCTTCCGGGGCGCGATGTTGGAGAAGTCGAAGGCGGGCGAGACCAGGTTGGCCGCGATGTTCACGGACAGGGTCGCGACCAGCACCGTCACCAACGCGTACAGCAGGCCTACGACATTGTCCGTCTTCGCCGCCAGCTGCACCGGGTCCCAGATCGCCGTGCCGTAGACCGCCTGCGAACCGGAGGTGACCATCACCGACAGGAACGCGAACAGGGTCATGGTGGTCGGCAGGCCGAGCGCCTGGCCCCACGTCTGGGCCTTCTGGCTCTTGCCGTAGCGGGTGAAGTCCGGGATGTTCAGGGACAGCGTGGACCAGAAGCCGATCATGCCCATCAGCGAGGGCCAGAACAGCTTCCAGAAGCTGCCGCCCCAACCGAGCTTGGACGGCTGGTCGAAGAGCGGACCGAAGCCGCCGGCCTTGCTGCTCATCCACCACAGCATCACGAACGCGCCGACGAGCACGAAGGGCGCCGCCCAGTTCTCGAAGCGGCGGATCGTCTCCATCCCCCGGTAGATGATGGCCACTTGGAGCACCCAGAACAGCGCGAACGACAGCCACATCGTCCAGGCGTACCCGCCGATGTGCGAGGCGTTGGCCCAGCTGTCCCCGATCAGCTTGCCGGCGAGGAAGTAGATCGCCTCACCGCCGATCCAGGTCTGGATGCCGAACCAGCCGCAGGCCACCAACGCCCTTACGACAGCAGGGAGGTTGGCGCCGCGCACCCCGAACGAGGCACGCGCGAAGACCGGGAAGGGAATGCCGTACTTCGGCCCCGCGTGCCCGGTGAGCAGCATCGGCACGAGCACGATCAGGTTGGCCAGGGCGATGGTGAACACCGCCTGCTTCCAGTCCATGCCGACGGCGATGAGACCCGAAGCGAGCGTCCAGGAAGCCGTGTTGTGGGCCATGCCGACCCACAGCGCGGAGAAGTTGTACGTGGTCCAGGTGCGCTTCTCGACGGGAACCGGCAGCAGGTCGTCGTTGGCGTACGGCCCGCTGGGCAGCGGAGACCCCGGGGCGAGCTCCACCCGCCCGTCGGCGAGGGTGACTTGAGCGGTCGGCGGTATGGCCGTGGGAGCGGTGTCGGTCATGGGCAGGCCAATCAAACGAGGGGCGGATCCGGAAAGGCCGTGCGGGGGCTCCGGCCCCCCTCCCCAGGACGGTGGGGAGGGGGAGAACTGGAGTGGGGGGACGGGGAGTCGAGCGGTGGTGCGGGGGTACGTCAGCCGTTGACGGCCGGGATCACCTTCGACCCGTAGGCGTCGATCGTGGCTTCCTGTGCGTCGTGCATGTCGTAGACGGCGAACTGGTCGACGCCCAACTCCTTGAGGGCGTTGAGCTTTTCGATCTGCTTCTCGGCCGATCCGATGATGCAGAACCGGTCGACGATCTCGTCGGGCACGAAGGCGGTGTCGGGGTTGTCGGAGCGACCGTGGTGCGAATAGTCGTACCCCTCACGGGCCTTGATGTAGTCCGTGAGTTCCTCGGGTACGGCGGCGGAGTGCTCGCCGTACTTGGAGACGAGGTCGGCGACGTGGTTGCCGACCATGCCGCCGAACCAGCGGCACTGGTCGCGGGCGTGGGCGAGTGCCTCGGGCGAGTCGTCCTCGGTGACGTAGGCCGGGGCGGCGACGCAGATCTTGACGTCGGAGGGGTCGCGTCCGGCGGCAACGGCCGCGTCCTTGACCGCCTTCACCATGTACTCGGTGAGGTAGAGGTCCGAGAGCTGGAGGATGAAGCCGTCGGCCTCCTCGCCCGTCATCTTCAGCGCCTTGGGGCCGTACGCGGCCATCCAGACCGGGAGTTGGGCGTCCTCCTTGGCCCAGGGGAACTTGATGACCGTACCGCCGAGGTCCGCCTCCTGGCCGGAGCCGAGCGCCCTGATGACCTTCATGGCCTCGCTGATCCGGGCCAGGGTGTTGGGAGTCCGGCCCGCGACGCGCATCGCGGAGTCGCCGCGGCCGATGCCGCAGACCGTGCGGTTGCCGAACATGTCGTTCAGGGTGGCGAAGGTGGAGGCGGTGACCTCCCAGGTGCGGGTGCCCGGGTTGGTGACCATCGGGCCGACCGTCAACTTCGTGGTGTTGGCCAGGATCTGACTGTAGATCACGAACGGCTCCTGCCACAGCACGGCGGAGTCGAAGGTCCAGCCGTAGGTGAAGCCGTTGCGCTCGGCGCGCTTCATCAGGCTGATGACCCGCGAGGCCGGCGGGTCGGTCTGCAGGACGAGTCCGAAGTCCATGTGCGCCACTCCTAGTTGAGGTACTGACTGGTGGAGCGCGGGGTGTAGACGCCGTGGCCCGCGTGCCCGGTGTACTCCCGCTCGGTGATGACGAGTTCGCCGCGCGAGAGGACGGTCTCGACGCGGCCGGTGAGGCGCTTGCCCTCGTACGCCGAGTAGTCGACGTTCATGTGGTGCGTCTCGGCGGAGACGATCTGCTCGGCGTTCGGGTCGTAGATGACGACGTCGGCGTCGGCGCCCGGGGCGATGGTGCCCTTCTTCGGGTAGAGGCCGAACATCCGCGCCGGGGAGGCGCAGGCGATCTCGATCCAGCGGCGGCGGCTGATGTGCCCGTCGACGACGCCTTGGTGGAGCAGGTCCATGCGGTTCTCGACGCCCGGCATGCCGTTCGGGATCTTCGAGAAGTCCCCGCGTCCCAGCTCCTTCTGGCCCACGAAGCAGAAGGGGCAGTGGTCGGTGGAGACCACCTGGAGGTCGTTGGTGCGCAGGCCCTGCCAGAGCTTGGCCTGGTGCTCCTTCGGCCGAAGGGGCGTGCTGCACACGTACTTCGCGCCCTCGAAGTCGGGCTCGGCGAGGTTGTCGGTGGAGAGGAACAGGTACTGCGGACAGGTCTCGCCGAAGACGGGGAGGCCCTCGTCGCGCGCCTTGGCCAGCTCGGCGACCGCCTCCATCGCGGAGACGTGCACGACGTACAGCGGAGCGCCGGCGACCTGCGCGAGCTTGATGGCGCGGTGGGTGGCCTCGGCTTCGAGGAGGGCCTTGCGGACCTCGCCGTGGTAGCGGGGGTCCCGCTCGCCGCGGGCCAGCGCCTGCTCGACGAGGACGTCGATCGCGATGCCGTTCTCGGCGTGCATCATGATCAACCCGCCGTTGTCGGCGGCGCGTTGCATGGCGCGGAGGATCTGGCCGTCGTCGCTGTAGAAGACGCCCGGGTAGGCCATGAACTGCTTGAAGGAGGTGACGCCCTCCTGCACCAGCAGGTCCATCTCCTTGAGGGTGTCCTCGTTGACGTCGGAGACGATCATGTGGAAGCCGTAGTCGATGGCGCAGTTGCCCTCGGCCTTGGCGTGCCAGGCGTCGAGGCCCTCGCGGAGGGCTCCGCCGACGCTCTGGATGGCGAAGTCGACGATGGTCGTCGTACCGCCCCAGGCGGCGGCCCTCGTGCCGGTCTCGAAGGTGTCCGCCGCCTTCGTTCCGCCGAACGGCATCTCCATGTGGGTGTGGGCGTCGACTCCGCCTGGGATGACGTACTTCCCGGTGGCGTCGATGACCCGCTCGGCGGTCCAGCCCTCGGCGACGGCGGTGCCGGAGGTGGCGAGGGCGGCGATGCGGCCGTCCTCGATCAGGACGTCGGCGTGGAGTTCGTCGGACGCGGTGATTACTAGGCCGCCGCGGATGACGGTACGGGTGCTCATTTTGACTCCGCTGGGTTGTCGTCGGGTGCGGGTCGTTTGGGTTGTCGGGTGCGGGTCTGTGGGGGCTGGTCGCGCCCCGCGGCGAAGCCGCTAATGGACGCTGCCCCGCGCCCCTTTTGGGAAGGGCTGCGCCCTCCCAAAAGGGGCGCGGAAACCATCCGAGTTACGGGGCGGTCAAGGGGCCGTACGCGTCCGGGCGGCGGTCGCGGTAGAACTGCCAGCGGTCGCGGACTTCGCGGAGTTTCGCCAAGTCCAGGTCGCGGACGACGAGTTCGGGCTCCTTGTCGCTGGCCACCTCGCCGACGAACTGGGCCTCCGGGTCGACGAAGTACGTCGTGCCGTAGAAGTCGTTGTCGCCCAACTCCTCTACGCCGACACGGTTGATGGCGCCCACGAAGTACTCGTTGGCGGCAGCGGCGGCGGGCTGTTCCAGCTGCCAGAGGTAGGCGGACAGGCCGCGCGAGGTGGCCGACGGGTTGAAGACGATCTCCGCACCGGCGAGGCCCAGCGCACGCCAGCCCTCCGGGAAGTGGCGGTCGTAGCAGATGTAGACACCGATCTTGCCGACCTTGGTGTCGAAGATCGGCCAGCCGCTGTTGCCCGGGCGGAAGTAGAACTTCTCCCAGAATCCGGGGACTTGGGGGATGTGGTGCTTGCGGTACTTGCCCAGGTACGAGCCGTCCGCGTCGATCACGGCGGCCGTGTTGTAGAGGACGCCGGGCTGCTCCTCCTCGTACATCGGCAGGACCAGGACGATGCCGTGCTCCTTGGCCAGCGCCTGGAAGCGCTTGACGATCGGGCCGTCCGGGATCGCCTCGGCGTACTCGTAGAACGCCTTGTCCTGGACCTGGCAGAAGTACGGTCCGTAGAACAGCTCCTGGAAGCACAGGACTTGAGCACCCTGCGCGGCCGCGTCGCGGACCGCCTGCTCGTGTACCTGGATCATGGACTCCTTGTCGCCCGTCCAGGCTGTCTGGAAGAGAGCGGCACGAATCACTGTGCTCATCGGGACCTCCGGTCGCTAGGTGTGCGAGGAGCCTAGGAAGTCCTGATGTCGGGTTTGAGGTGCACGGTGTCACGTCTGCGGGCGCGCGGCGTTCCACGGTGTCACCCTGTCGTGGGCGCATGTTTCACCGCCGTTTTCCCAGGTAGTCCCATGTTTCACCCCTGTTGCGCGTCGTGCGCGAGGAGCGCGATGTGCACCGATGCCGCCTGCTCGAAGTCGTCGAGGTCCACCCCGAGCCGCCCCTCTATCGCCTCCAGCCGGCGGTACAGCGCGGGCCGCGAGACGTGGTGGAGCTGCGCGGTGCGCGACTTGTTGCGGCCGGTGGCCAGATAGGTGCGCAGGACGGCGAGCAGATCCTCGTCGGCCGCGCACAGCAGCCCGTCCAACTCCCGCTCCGCGAAGGACTGCACCTGCGGGTCGTCCCTCAACAGCCGGATCAGGCCCCGCAGATGAACGTCCTTGAGGCGTACGACGGCCGGGAGGTCGAGGGCGTCGCTGGAGTCGGCCACGGCGTCGGCGACGTGCTGTGCCTCGCGGAGCCCTGCGGGCACGTCGTCCCAGACGGTGCGCTGCCCGGCGGCGGCCACTACCGCCTTCAACGACCCCGACTCGGTGCGCAGTCGGCTCGCGAAGTGCGCGGCGAGGGCGTCCGCGTCCTGGTCGCGGGGCAGGCTGAGGAGGACGGCGGTGACGCCTTCGGCCAGTTCGGCGACGAGTCCGGGGAGCCCCAACAGCCGTAGAACCCGGTCGAGTTGGGCTGTGTCACCGTCGCGTACGACCATCGGGACGAAGGTGCGCCGGTTGACGGGGAGTCCGGCCGCGCGGGCGCGGGGCAGGAGTTGGCGGGCCGGTACGACGCCGCTCGCCAGGTCGGTCAGCAGGCTCTGGGCGGACTGTTCCTCCCAGGTGTGGGCGGAGCCGCCGAGCATGCGGTGCAGGACGAGGGCCTCGGCGGCGCGGTCGGCGAGGAGGCGTCCGGTGGCGGTGTCGCCGCGGTAGCCGCACAGCATGATCTGGCCCCACCGCTCCCCTCGCCCGCCCAGTTCGGCGCGGATCCAGCCGTCTCCCTCGCTGCCACCGGCCTGCCGCGCGATGCGCTCCCAGTCGCGCAGCACGTCGTCCACGGCCGACCGCTCCCCCGCCGTGGCGAGGACGCGGTGCGCGAGGTTGGTGACGACGACCGGGCAGGCGCTGTGTGTGGCAACCTCGTCGAGCAGGCTCTGCAGCGGGGCGCCGCCGGTGATGAGTCCGGTGAGCGCGGTCCGTACGGCCTCGGAGAGGCTGACGGCGGCGAACTTCCGCCGTACCAGCCGGGATTGGACCTCTTCCGTCAACTCCGCGAAGGGGAAGGGGCGGTGGAGCACCACCATGGGCAGTCCGCACCGCTCGGCGGCCCGGCGCATCACGTCCGGCGGGGCGGGGAAGGCCCGGCCCAGGCCGAGTACGACGGCCGCCGCCTCCGCGCGGTGCAGGGACTGGATGTACTCGGCCTGGGCCGCCTCGTCACCGGCGAGGAGGACGCCGGTGGTGAGGACCATCTCGCCGCCGGTGAGCATCACACCGACGTCGGCGGCCTCGGCGACATGCACCCACCGTACGGCGCGGTCGAGTTGGCTCGCGCCGGCCACCACCTCGGGTTCCCCGGCGAGGACCCGTTCCAGGCCGAGGATCTGGCGCACCGACAGCGCGGGCTCCAGGGGGTCCAGGGTTCCGAGGGTTCCCAAGGTGGTGGTCATCGCGGTCTTCCCTTGTTCAGCGTGTGCTCTACTGCGTGCTCCTCAGAGCCTGTTCGAGGATCGCGGCGCCCTCCTCGGCCTCCGCGACGGTCAGGGACAGCGGCGGGGCGATGCGCAGGGCGCTGGTGTTGTGTCCGCCGCCCTTGCCGATCAACAGGCCGCCCTCGCGGGCCGCTTCGAGTACGGCGGACGCCGCTTGCGGGTCGGCCTCGTCGGTGCCCGGCTTCACCAGCTCGACGCCGATCATCAGGCCGCGCCCGCGCACTTCCCGTACGCCGGGGCGCTGGGCGGCGACGGCCCGCAGCCGCTCGATGAGGAGGCCGCCGACGCGGCGGGAGTTGCCCTGGAGGTCGTGCTCCAGCAGATACGTGAGGTTGGCGAGGCCCGCCGCCATGGTGACCTGGGTGCCGCCGAAGGTCGAAATACTGTTGGAGTCAAGGCAGTTCATGATCTCGGCGCGGGCGACGACACCGCCGATGGACATGCCGTTGCCGATGCCCTTGGCGAAGGTGAGGATGTCCGGCGGACCGTTCTCCGCGTGCGCCTGCCAGCCCCAGAAGTGGTCACCGGTGCGCCCCCAGCCGGTCTGCACCTCATCCGCGATCCACAACACCCCGTGCTCGGCGAGGACTTCACGGAAGGCGGCGTAGAGACCATCGGGCGGGGAGGTGAACCCACCGACGCCCTGCACCGGTTCGGCGATGAGAGCGGCGGGCGGCCGGACATGACCAAGCAGGTCCTTGAGGTCGTCCACGCAGGCCGCGATGAACTCGGCGTCGTTCAGGTCGACGTAGGGACCGCGCGTCCGAACACCGCCGTGGACGTACAGCGTCTGGAGCGGGGAGAGCGAGGTCGGGGACCAGCCGCGGTTGCCGGTGATGCCGACCGTGCTGAAGGAGCGGCCGTGGTAGCTGTTGCGCATGGCCAGGATCTGGTTGCTGCGCCGGTAGGTCGTGGCCAGCATCAGCGCGGTGTCGTTGGCCTCGGTGCCCGAGGTGGTGAAGAAGACGCGGGCATCCGGGATGCCGGACAACTGGGCGACGCGCTCGGCGAGTTCGACCATCGGCCGGTTGAGGTAGAGCGTCGACGAGTGGTTGATCCGCCCGGCCTGCTCACTCACCGCCTTGGTGACCTCGGGGAGCGCGTGCGCGGTCATCGTGGTGAGGATGCCGCCGAAGAAGTCGAGGTACTTGTTGCCCTCGGCGTCCCAGACGTGCCGGCCCTCTCCGTGCGTGATCTCCAACGGGTCCTGGTAGTACAGGGCCAGCCAGTCGGGGAGTACGTCCCGGTGGCGTCCCAGCAGATCCTTGGTCACGGCTGCACCAACCCTTCGTAGGCGTCGGGACGCCGGTCGCGGTAGAACGCCCACTGCTGGCGAACTTCCTCGATCAACCCGAAGTCCAGGTCCCGGACGAGAAGTTCCTCGTCCTTGTCGCCGGCGACGTCGCCGACGAACTGGCCCCGCGGGTTGACGAAGTACGACGTCCCGTAAAAGTCGTTGTCCCCGTACTCCTCCGGTCCCACACGGTTGATCGCTGCGATGAAGTACTCGTTGGCGACGGCGGCAGCCGGCTGCTCCAACTGCCAGAGGTAGGCGGAGAGACCGCGCGAGGTGGCGGACGGGTTGTAGACCAACTGCGCTCCGTTGAGGCCCAGTTGACGCCAACCTTCCGGGAAGTGCCGGTCGTAGCAGATGTAGACACCCACCTTGCCGACGGCGGTGTCGAAGACCGGCCAGCCTGCGTTGCCCGGCCTGAAGTAGTACTTCTCCCAGAAGCCCTTGACCTGCGGGATGTGGTGCTTGCGGTACTTGCCGAGGAAGGTGCCGTCGGCGTCGATCACGGCCGCGGTGTTGTAGTAGAAGCCGTCCTGCTCGATCTCGAAGACCGGGACGACGATGACCATGCCGGTCTCGCGCGCGAGCTGTTGCATACGACGCACGGTCGGCCCGTCGGGCACCGGCTCGGCCCAGCCGTAGTGCTCGGGTTCCTGGACCTGACAGAAATAGGGGGCGTTGAACACCTCCTGGAACCCGATGATCCGGGCACCCTGGCGAGCCGCCTCGCGGGCGTGTTCCTCGTGTTTCGCCACCATGGACTCGGTGTCGCCGGTCCAGGTGGCCTGGACCAGAGCGGCGCGTACGACGTTGGCCATGAGCTGCTCCTTCGACGGGACGCCAGAGCCTCTACGCCCGTAGACAAGGCCGTAGAGGGATGAACGTAAGCCTCCGGAGGAGCCTTGCCAAGACCATCGCCGTTAACCCGCGAAGTCGATCCTGTTTCACCCTCCGGTGGCTGACCCGCTGCGCCGGGTAGCCGGGGTCCGGGCCCCGTAAGGGGCGCGGGGAACCGCGCACCCAGCCCCCACTGGCGCGCACCCGAAAAACGACGCACCCAGCGGAGCGCTCACGCGCTGAAGCCCGCAACCCGCAGGGCGTGGACCAGGTCCCAGTGGCATTCATCAGAGGCACCCTTCGCGGCCTCCACCAGCAGCGGAACCAGCTGCTGCGGGTCGGCGGCGACACTACGGGCCGCTTCCTCGGGCGTGCGGACCCGGACGTACGCGTCGAGAAGCGCGTGGATCTCCCGGCGGCGCCCCTCCGCGGCCAGCGCCAGCACGGCCTCGCCTATCTCCTCGGCAGGACGGGCCACACCCTGCCGCAAGATCTGCTCACCGTCCGCCGTACGGCCCGCCGCGACCAGCGCGTCCGCCGCACCGACCAGCCGGTCGGCCGGCAGCGACGCGGCCTCCCACAGCAGCGTCGCCCAGTCCGCGCCGAGCCCGGCGCGCTGCAGCTCGGCCGCGAGCAGCGGAAAGCGCGCGGCGGGCCAGTACGCGGCCTCGACGAGCAGCGCGTGCGCCTCGCCGCTCCGGCCCTCGCGCCGCAGCCCCACGAGCCGCCGCACGGCCTCCACGGTCTCCTGCCGCGCCTCCGCGTCCAATGCCTCCCGCTTCGGCTGCGCCCGCTCGACCGGCCGCGCGGCCCCGGCGAAACGCGCTCCGCGCGGGGTCCGGCGCGCGGCGGGCGCGGGGGTTTCCGGTACGGCGGCTGCGGGACCCGGAGCCGGGGTGGTCGCGGTGTCGTCCTCGGCCAGACCGGCGAAGCGGGCGCTGCCACGGCGGCGCTTGCGTTGCTTGGGGGCGGGGGCGGCTTCGGCCTCGGTCTCGCCCTGGTCGGGGTTCTCGGTCGCGGGGGTGGTGGGGTCGGGGCTCGTGCGGTCGGCCCACGCGGGGGCGGGGGCCGGGTCGCCGTAGCCGGGGTTGGCGCGCTCGAATTCCTCGTAGCCGCGACGGGCGTCCGGTGTCCCGCCCTCCCCGTACTCAGGACTGCCGTATCCGCCCTGCGGACCCGTCACCGGCACCTGCTCGGCGTCGCGCTGGCGGGGCAGCCGGTGCGGGGCCTGGTTCCGGTCGTACGCGGCGCTGTTCTGGTCCTGGAACGTGTCGTCGACCCGGAACACATTGCCGTGCCGGTCGCGCTGGACGGGCCGACTGCCCTGCATGTGGGCGTAGTTGTCCAACTGCTCGATGCGGGCGCGGAGTTCGGCGCAGCGGGCGGTGGCGCGTTCATGGTCGTCGTGGGCCCAGGCGAGGTCGAGACGGAGGGCGTCGGCCTCTTCCTGGGTGGTGGCGGAGTTGAGCAACCGGCCCAGTTCCGCCTGCCGTTCGGCCGCGTACTTCTGCTCACGGAGCATCACGTCGAGCCGGTCACTGAGGGCGTCGCGGCTGCCGGGCCGGGCATCGAACGCGGCGAGCGCGGCGGCGTGCAGGGCGTGGGCCCGCTCCCTCTCCTGGCTCGCGACGCCGTGGCCGTATTCCGCCGCGAGGTCCTGGAGGAGCGCCTCCACCACGTCCCAGGGCGGGACTTCACGCCCGCCGAGACAGGCCTGCATGCCATCGGGATCGCGCTGCCAGAACACTCCGCACCAGCCGCCGCCCTGGTCCAGGCGCGCCAGCAGTCCGTCGAGATAGTTCGCGAACTCCCGCACCTGTCCGGGGAGTTGATCCACAGCCATGCTCCAACTCCCGCCAGACCGGAATGCTCCGATCCGTAGAAAACACCATTTGTGTTACGACGCGGCTACGGAAGCTTTTCGAGCCGGGCGCAGAGGTCTCGGAGCCTACGCCTCCCGACTGTGCGCCCGCCTGGCGATGGGCGATCTGGCAACACCCGGGCGCGAAAGGCGAGGCCGAGCGAACTCCGGGGCAGGACGAGGAGGGGCCTCGGCGCGGCCGATCCGGCGGCGACCGGCAGCGCAGGGTCGCCTCGGCCGGGAGCAGCCCCCATACACCGGTCCGGCGGCACCCCGGCGTGGATCAGGACCGCCGGCCGGGCGAAGGCGGGCTGCCATCGGACAGGCGCCGATGTGCCCGCGCGAGCACCACAAGCCGTCACGCGCCGGCCATTCCGGCACGCGGCCCCCGCGAAAGCAGGGTCACGCTCTCGGCTTCAGGCCGCCAACGGCGCGCACCTGACGACCAGTTCGTCCATGGACAGCCCGAGCGCCTCGGCGAGGGCGGACACGGTGAAGAAGGCCGGCGTCGGCGCCCGGCCCGTCTCAATCTTGCGGAGGGTCTCCGCCGAGATGCCGGCGTGCGCCGCCACGTCCGTCATGCTGCGGCCGCCGCGGGCCTCGCGGAGCAGCCGACCGAGCCGTTCGCCGCGTTCGCGCTCTTCGGGGGTGAGAGGGGTGCGTACCATGCCGTCATTCTAATACCGGTATAGTAATTGGCATGGTGGAACTGAAGACAGACACGTCTATCGATGCGATGTACGAGGCGGGCCAGGTCGTGGCCCGCGCCCTCACGGCCGTGCGGGAGGCCGCCGACGTGGGCGTATCCCTCCTGGAACTGGACGAGTTGGCGCACGACGTGCTGCGAGCGGCCGGCGCGAGTTCGCCCTTCCTCGGGTACCGCCCCGCCTTCGCGCCCACCGCGTTCCCCGCGGTCATCTGCGCCTCCGTGAACGACGCGATCGTGCACGGCATCCCGGACGGCTACCGCCTGCGCGACGCCGACCTGGTCTCGATCGACTTCGGCGCCAAGCTGGGCGGCTGGGCCGGCGACTCGGCGATCAGCTTCATCGTAGGCGAGCCGCGCCCCGCCGACGTGCGCCTGATCGACACCGCCGAGCGCGCCCTCGCGGCGGGCATCGACGCGGCCGTCGTCGGCAACCGCATCGGCGACATCGCCCACGCGATCGGCACGGTCTGCCGTACGGCGGGCTACGGCATCATGGAGGACTTCGGCGGCCACGGCATCGGCCGCCAGATGCACGAGGACCCGGGCGTCCCGAACGAGGGCCGCCCCGGCCGAGGCCTCCCCCTCCGCCACGGCATGGTCATCGCGATCGAGCCCATGCTGATCGCGGGCGGCCGCGACGACTACCACGCGGCAAAGGACGGCTGGACCCTCAAGACGAACGACGGCTCACGCGCGGCCCACGTGGAACACACGGTGGCGATCACGGAGGCGGGCCCCAGGGTGCTGACCGAGCGCCGCTGAGGGAGGCGCCCCTTCAGGGGCGCGGGGCTGTGTCGATTTGCGGCTCCGCCGCGCGGGCGCGACCAGCCACGACGGGCGCGCAGCCGAAAGCCAACCGAAACTACCCCAAACCTGAACATGCCCCACGCAGTGGCCCGTGCCATGGTGGATTGATGACCAGCGGCTACACAGACCCCGAAAACGACCCCCTCGGCGAGTTCCTGGCCAGGCTCTTCGGCGGAGCCGGGGGCGGAGCCGCAGGTGGAATCGCCCGCCCCGATCCACGTCAGATAGACATCGGCCGCCTACTGAGCCAACCCGCCAGGGACCTCGTCAGAGGCGCAGCCCAGTACGCCGCAGAACACGGCAGCCACGACCTGGACACCCAGCACCTACTCCGCGCCGCCCTCTCCGCGGAGCCCACCCGCGGCCTCCTCACCCGCGCCGGCGCAGACCCGGACTCCCTCGCCGCAGAGATCGACGAGCGCTCAGGACCGGCCCAACCCCCGGAGGGCACCGCCCTCTCCCTCACCCCCGCCGTAAAACGCGCCCTCTTGGACGCCCACGACCTCGCACGAGCAGGCGGCACCGGCTACATCGGCCCCGAACACGTCCTGGGCGCACTCGCCGCGAACCCGGACTCCGCCGCCGGCCACATCCTGAACGCGGCCCGTTACGCCCCGACGGGCCTGCCACCCGAATCTCCGGACGGCATCCAGACCACCCGCCCCGACCAGCCCCGCCCCACCGGCACCCCCACCCTCGACAAGTACAGCCGCGACCTCACCGACCTGGCCCGCCACGGCCGTATCGACCCGGTGATCGGCCGCGACGAGGAGATCGAGCAGACGATCGAGGTGCTCTCCCGGCGCGGCAAGAACAACCCGGTGCTGATCGGGGACGCGGGGGTCGGCAAGACGGCGATCGTGGAAGGCCTCGCGCAACGCATCACGGACGGCGATGTCCCGGACGTGCTGATCGGGCGACGGGTGGTCGCCCTCGACCTCACCGGCGTCGTCGCGGGCACCCGCTTCCGCGGCGACTTCGAGGAGCGGCTGACGAACATCGTCGGCGAGATCCGCGCCCACTCGGACGAACTGATCGTGTTCATCGACGAGTTGCACACCGTGGTCGGCGCGGGCGGAGGCGGCGAGGGCGGCTCGATGGACGCCGGCAACATCCTCAAACCGGCCCTGGCGCGCGGCGAGTTGCACATCGTGGGCGCCACGACCCTGGAGGAGTACCGCCGGATCGAGAAGGACGCGGCGCTGGCCCGCCGGTTCCAGCCGATCCTCGTGCCCGAACCGACCGTCCCGGACGCGATCGAGATCCTGCGCGGCCTGCGCGACCGCTACGAGGCCCACCACCAGGTCCGGTACACCGACGAGGCGTTGGTGGCCGCCGTGGAACTGTCCGACCGCTATCTCACCGACCGCCGGCTGCCCGACAAGGCGATCGACCTGATCGACCAGGCGGGCGCACGGGTACGGCTGCGGGCGCGCACGAAGGGCACGGACGTACGGGCGCTGGAGCGCGAGATGGAACAGCTCGCCCGGGACAAGGATCAGGCGGCGGCCGACGAGGACTACGAGAAGGCGACACAACTGCGGGACCGTATCGCCGAGTTGAAGGTACGGCTGGCGGACGCCGGTGGCGAGGACACGGGCGACGAGGGGCAGAATCTGGAGGTCACCGGCGAGGCGATCGCCGAAGTCGTGTCCCGCCAGACCGGTATCCCGGTGAGCAGTCTCACGGCGGAGGAGAAGGACCGGCTGCTCGGTCTGGAGGAGCATCTGCACCGGCGGGTCGTCGGCCAGGAGGAGGCGGTACGGGTCGTGTCGGACGCGGTGCTGCGCTCCCGCGCCGGCCTGGCGAGCCCGGACCGGCCGATCGGCAGCTTCCTCTTCCTGGGCCCAACCGGCGTCGGCAAGACGGAACTTGCCCGCGCGCTCGCCGAGGCCCTGTTCGGCAGCGAGGACCGGATGGTCCGCCTGGACATGAGCGAGTACCAGGAACGGCACACGGTCAGCCGACTCGTCGGCGCCCCGCCCGGCTACGTCGGCCACGAGGAGGCGGGCCAACTCACCGAGGTGGTACGCCGACACCCGTACTCGCTGCTCCTCCTCGACGAGGTCGAGAAGGCACACCCGGACGTCTTCAACATTCTTCTCCAGGTCCTGGACGACGGCCGGTTGACCGACTCCCAGGGCCGCACGGTCGACTTCACCAACACGGTGATCGTGATGACGAGCAACCTCGGCTCCGAGGCGATCACCCGGCGCGGCGCCGGTATCGGCTTCGGCCCGGGCGGCGCCGACGCGGACGAGGAGGCCCGCCGCGAACAGATCCTGCGCCCACTGCGCGAGCACTTCCGCCCCGAGTTCCTCAACCGCATCGACGAGATCGTCGTCTTCCGCCAGCTCACCGCCGAGCAACTACGCCTGATCACCGAGCTGTTGCTCGAACACACCCGCCGCCTCCTGCACGCGCAGGGCATCACGGTCGAGTTCACGGACCCAGCCGTCGACTGGCTCTCCCGCCAGGGTTATCAACCCGAGTACGGCGCCCGCCCGTTGCGCCGCACCATCCAGCGCGAGGTCGACAACCAGCTGTCACGACTGCTTCTGGACGGCACGGTCGCGGAGGGAGATCAGGTGACGGTGGACGTGGAGGGCGATCACTTGGTGTTCAACAGGCAGAACCGCTCAAGCGCCCCCGCCTGAGGCGCCCCTTCAGGGGCGCGGGGAACTGCGCGACCAGCCCCCCACGCTCCCGCAGACCGCGAACTACGGAGCCGGATCCACCACCTGCGCGGACCCACCACCCCGCCGCACCTTCTCCGCGGCCGCCAGCCACTTCCCACCAGGCAGCCGCTGCACACCAGTCGCCGCCCCGATCTCCGGGTTCAAAGTGAAGGCGTGCCCAATAGCTTGCAGCTGCGTCTTCAAGTCACTGTTGTAGAGCGCGGGTTCAAGCTCAGTCGTGGCCGCGTTCCGCTGACTGGCACGCGGCGCCGCAATCGCATCCACCAGCGGCAACCCCCGGTCAAGAAACTCCGTGAGGGTCTGCAGCACGGTCGTGATGATGGTCGCGCCACCGGGCGAACCGAGCGCCACGACCGGCTTGTTGTGCTTGTCGAGGACGATCGTCGGCGAGATCGACGACCGCGGCCGCTTGCCCGGACCGGGCAGATTCGGGTCGTGGACGGCCGGGTTGGCCGGGGTGAAGGAGAAGTCGGTCAGCTCGTTGTTGAGCAGGAAACCCCGGCCGGGCACGGTCATCGCGCTGCCGCCGGTCTGCTCGATGGTGAGCGTGTAGGAGACGACGTTGCCCCACTTGTCGGCGACCGTGAGGTGCGTGGTGTTCTCGCCCTCGTACGTCGTCGGCGCGGCCGTCCCGGCGGCGGTGCAGGCCGTCGGGTTGCGCGGATCGGCCGGTGCCAGCGGGCTGGTGAGGACCGCGTCGTCCTTGATGAGGCAGGCGCGCGAGTCGGCGAATTTCTGCGAGAGGAGTTCCTTCGTCGGTACGTCCTCGAAGGCGGGGTCGCCGACCCAGCGCCCCCGGTCCGCGAACGCGATCCGGCTGGCCTCGATGTAGTGGTGCAGGTACTGGACCTCGCTGGCCTTCGAAAGGTCAGTCTTCTCAAGGATGTTGAGGGCCTCGCCGACGGTCGTGCCGCCGGAGGAGGAGGGCGCGATGGAGTAGACGCCGAGTCCGCGGTACGAGGTCTTCGTGGGCGCCTGGAGCTTGGCGCGGTAGGCCGCGAGGTCCTTGGCGGACAGCTTGCCGGGGCGGGCGTTGTAGCCCGAACTCGGGTCCACCTTCGGCTGGTTGACCGTGGCGAGGATGTCCTTGCCGAGGTCACCGTGGTAGATCGCGCCCATCCCCTTCTTGCCCAACTCCTTGTATGTCCGGGCGAGTTCGGGGTTCTTGAAGGTGGAACCGACGACGGGGAGCTGTCCGCCCGGCAGGAACAGCTTGGCGGTGTCGGGGAAGTAGCGGAAGCGGGTCTCGTTGGACGCCGTCTGGCTGCGGAAGGTGTCGTCGACCGTGAAGCCGTCGCTCGCGATCCGCTCGGCGGGCTTCAGCACCGTGCCGAGCTTCTCGCTGCCCCACTGGTCGAGCGCCGTCTGCCAGGTGGCGGGCGAGCCCGGGGTGCCGACGCTGAGGCCGCTGGTGACGGCGTCGGCGAAGGAGAGGGCCTTGCCGTTCTCCACGAAGAGGTTCGAGTCGGCGGTCAGCGGAGCGGTCTCGCGGCCGTCGATGGTGTGCACCGTACGGGACTTGGCGTCGTAGTAGACGAAGTAGCCGCCTCCGCCGATGCCGGAGGAGTAGGGCTCGGTGACGCCGAGCGCGGCGGCGGTGGCGACGGCCGCGTCGACCGCGTTGCCGCCCTTCTTCAGGACCTCGATACCGGCGGCGGTGGCGTCCGCGTCGACGCTGGCGACCGCGCCGCCGTAGCCGACCGCGACCGGAACCTTCGTCGGTGTGCTGCTCGTTGCGGCCGGTGGGGCCGCTGCCCCGACCGACACGACGGCGGCCGAGACCGCCAGGACCGACAGTTTCCGTGTCACAGGGCGACGCATCCGTACCTCCAGTCGGGACCGTCCGCGCAGCGTAGCCACATTGCCATGACCCCAACAGACCACCTCGCGCCACTGCCACACGAGTGCCATACGTCGAACACCGGTACGTACCAGCCACGTCGGGCCGCTAACATGCGCGCCCATGAATGACGACGTGCGCAACATCGTTCTGGGCGTGGTCGCCGCCGGCATCAGCGCCGCGCTCGGCTGGCTCGCCCGCACCTATCTGTGGAAGCGCAAACTCCGGCGCAAGCAGGCGTTCTTCGGGCTGCCCGACAACTCCGAGTCGCTGCTCGTGGTCAACCGCGAGGCGGGCGGTCCCGAACTCACGGTGATGCGGCACGACGTGTTCGCGCTCCTCGAACTCGCCGCCCTGATCAAGGACTGCAACGCGCACGCCCAGGTCGTCGCGCACGACGCGGCCCAGCAGGGCTTCGGCGAACGCACCGAGTTCTGCGTGGGCGGCCCGGCCTCCAACCGCCGTATGGCCGCGCATCTGGCGTCCCTGCTCCCCGGCATCCGCGTCAACGTCGACGCCGAACCGGGGCCGGACCGGGGCGCGTTCCAAATAGGCAGCGAACGCTACCGACTTGAGCCCGGCAAGGGCGAGTACGTCCTGCTCGCCCGCCTCACCGCCGGCCAACTGGGCGGCGCGCGGCCGGTGTTCCTCTTCTGCGGCCAGCGGGCGATCACCAACCAGGCGGCGACGCGCTATCTCGCCCGCAACCATGAGAAGTTGGCCCGCAAGCACGGCGGCAACACCTTCGTCCTGCTGCTGAAGGTGGTCAACTCGCAGGCGTACGGCCCCGATGTGGTGGAGCTGGTCGCGGACGTGACACGGGCCGCGGAGACCCCGCTGCCCGCACCGGCTCCACGCAGTTCACACCGCGCCTCGTAAATCCGCACACACGTCAACAATCTTTACTGGCACGTAACTTACTGACGGGTTACCCAAGGTAGGGAGTCCCGGTTACCGTCGGGTCACTTTGCATTGACACGTGTGAGGAGTGACCCGTGCGAAACCGTCGCCAGGCCCTGCGTACGACCGCCGTGGGCGCCGTCTCCGCGACCCTGATCGCCGGAGGCGTTCTCGGGTTCGCCCCCGCCGCCCAGGCCGCCACGAACGGCGTCCGGTTCGTCGACATCACCGGCGACGGCGGTACGAAGCTCGCGGCGAACGTCGTCACGCCCGCGGGCGCGGACGGCTCGCGGGACTACCCCCTCCTCGTGTTGCCCACGAGCTGGGGATTCCCCCAGGTCCAGTACCTGGCTCAAGCCGAGAAGCTGGCCAACTCCGGTTATGTCGTGGTGAGTTACAACGTCCGCGGCTTCTGGCAGTCCGGCGGCGGGATAGAGGTGGCGGGCCCGAAGGACGTGGCCGACGCGTCCAAGGTGATCGACTGGGCGCTCGCCAACACCCCGTCCGACGCGGGGCACATCGGCATGGCGGGCGTGTCGTACGGCGCCGGGATCAGTCTCCTCGCGGCCGCACACGACAAGCGGATCAAGGCAGTTGCCTCGCTGAGCGGCTGGGCGGACCTGATCGACTCGATCTACTCGGGCCGTACCGAACACTCCCAGGCGACCGCCCTGCTGGACGGCGTCGGCCTGGTCACCGGCCGGCCGAGCGCGGAGACGAGCCAGGTCTTCAAGGACTTCTTCGCCTCCGACCTGTCCAAGGAACAGGAGTTGATCGACTGGGGGAAGGTGCGTTCGGCTTCGACCTACGTCGACCAACTCAACAAGAACGGCGCGGCCATCATGCTCGCCAACGCCTGGGGCGACACGATCTTCCCGCCCAACCAAATCGCCGATTTCTACGGCAAGTTGACCGGTCCCAAGCGGCTCGAACTCCGCCCCGGCGACCACGCCACCGCCGAGCTGACCGGTCTGTTCGGGCTGCCCAACGACGTGTGGACGGACACCGAGCGCTGGTTCGACCACTACCTCAAGGGCGACGACAACGGCATCAACCGCGAGCAGCCGGTGGAGCTCAAGTCCCGTACCTCAGGCGGCTACGAGGGCTATCCGGACTGGAAGTCGGTCGGTGCGACGCGGAAGAAGTTCGACCTCGCGGGCACGACCACGATCCACACCAACGTCGACTCGGGCGCGGACGGCGGGATCGTCTTCCTGTCCAGCATCCTCGACCAGGTCGCGCAGGTGCCGCCGGTCGCGTACGTCCCGCTGCTTCCGCGCCGTTGGGCCGCCGTATGGCAGTCGGCGAAGTACGCGAGCGCCCAACAGGTGCGCGGCACGGTGAAGTTGCACACCACGGTCACGGACACCAAGGAGAGCGGCACCCTCGTCGCGTATCTGTACGACGTGGGCCCGCTCGGCCTCGGCAAGCTGGTCGGTAACGCGCCGTACACCTGGCACGGGCAGCAGCCCGGCCAGCCGTTCGGTGTGGACCTGGAGTTGGGCTCCACGGCCTACGACGTCCCGGCAGGGCATCATCTCGCCCTGGTCGTCGACACGGTCGACCCGCTCTATATCGAGCACAACCCGACCGGCGCGCAGCTGACCTTCTCCTCGCCTGCGAACGACCCGTCGTACGTGTCGATCCCGCTGCGCGAGCAGTGATCTCCGGCTGCTGCCGGACGGGCAGGTGCCCTCTCTACTACTGCACCCGCGGCAGCAGCGTCCCTGGTTCCGCCGGGGCCACGTCCACGGCCCCGGTCTTGGGACTGCGCTGCTCCCGGCGGGACACCCAACCGGCGAACCAGGAGAGCAGCATGCACATCCCGATGTAGATCGGCGAGATCACCATCACCACGGGGATGAACGGCAAATCGTAGTCGAGGTTCGACGCGATCAGCTTCCCGGCATGGAGAAACTCCTCATAGGTGATCAGATAGCCCAGCGAGGTGTCCTTCAGCGCGACCACCAACTGGCTGATGATCGCGGGCAGCATGGCCCGTACGGCCTGCGGTACGAGGACGTACGACATGACCTGGGTCTTGCGCATGCCGAGCGCGAACGCGGCCTCCCGCTGGCCGCGTTCGACGCTGTTGACGCCGGAGCGGAAGACCTCGGCGAGCACCGAGCCGTTGTAGAGCGTGAGGCCCGCGACGAGTGCGGGCAGCGGCTGCACCTTGAGCGCCACGAAGATGAAGAAGATCATCACGAGGACGGGCATGGCGCGGAAGAACTCCACGACGACCGTGGACAGCCAGCGCACGGGCCGGTGGTCCGAGAGCCGTCCCACGGCGAGCAGGGTGCCAACTGCCAGGGAGAGCACGGCTGCCAGCCCGAAGGCCTTGAGCGTGTTGCCGAGGCCGCGCAGCAGCAGTTCCTGAATTCCCTTGTACTCGAAGGGCATCCACTTCGAGTACGTGAACTGGTCGGTGTCGAACAGGAGATAGAGGATCCAGCCGATCAGCGCGAGGATGACGACCGTGGACGCGATGCCGTAAAGGCGGTGCCGTTTGCGGGTGTTGGGTCCTGGGACGTCGTAGAGGGCGTTGGCGGTGGTCATCGGGCGACTCCCCACTTCCGCTCCAGCACGTTGAACAGCGCGCTGATGGCGAGGGTGATGATCAGGTAGCCGACGGCGATCCAGACGAACGTCCAGACGATGTTGTAGCCGAGTTCGCTCAACGTCCGGTAGGTGCCGAGGAGTTCGGTGACGCTGAACGCGCCGGCGATCGCCGAGTTCTTGGCGAGGGCGATGAGCGTGGAGCCGACCGGCGGGATCACCGAGCGGAACGCCTGCGGCAGGACGACGAGTCCGAGGCTCTGCCCGAAGGACATCCCGAGACTGCGGGCCGCCTCCCCCTGCCCCCTGGGCACGGTGTTGATGCCGGAGCGCAGGGCCTCGCAGATGAACGCCGAGGTGTAGCAGCCGAGCGCGAGGACCGCGAACACCTTGAAGGGCAGCACGAGTCCGAAGCGCGGCAGGCCGAGCAGCACCGCGAAGAACAGCAGGGTCAGCGGGGTGTTGCGCAGCACGGTCACCCACACCGTGCCGAAGACCCGCAGCGAGCCGACCGGGGCGACCCGGAAGGAGGCCATGAGGAAACCGAGGACGAGCGCCAACACCGAGGCGTAGACGGTCAGTTCGACGGTCCCGAGGAAGCCGTCGGCGAAGGTGGAGAAGTTGTCGGTCAGTACGTTCACGTCTGCCTCCCTCAGCTCGCCGGGTAGCGGTCGATCGCGGGCGGGGTGGGCGCGGGCACTCCGGACAGGCCGAGCGTCGCCTCGTACGCCTTCTTCCAGTCGCCGTTCTTCTCACGGGCCTCCAACGCGTCGTCGAGGGCGAACCGCAGGGCGTTGTCGCCGTGCGGGACTCCGATGCCGTACGGCTCCTTCGAGAAGGGCTTGCCGACGACCTTGAGCTGGTCGGGGACCTTCGCCGCGTAGCCGATGAGGATCGCGTCGTCGGTGGTGACGGCGTCGACCTGATAGGTGAGCAGGTTGTCGACGCAGACCGAGTACGTGTCGTAGGCGACGAGTTGGGCTTTCGGGTAGTCGTCCTTGATGCGCTGGTACGGCGTGGAGCCTGCCGCCGAGCAGACGCGTTTGCCGGCGAGGTCCTGCGGGCCGTGGATGTCGTGCTCGTCGGTGCGGACGAGGAGCGACTGGCCGGCCAGGTAGTAGGGGCCGGCGAAGCCGACGAGTTTCTTGCGCATGTCGTTGATGGTGTAGGTGCCGACGTAGTAGTCGATCTGGCCGTTCTGCAGGGCGGTTTCGCGGTTGGCGGAGGCGATCGTCTTGAAGTGAATCGTCTTCGGGGCGAAGCCGAGAGAGGCGGACATCATCTTGGCGATCTCGATGTCGAAGCCGGAGTAGGTGCCCGTCGCGGGGTCCTTCTCGCCGAGGTAGGGCTGGTCCTCCTTGGCGCCGACGGTGAAGTAGCCGCGCTTCTTCGCCCGCTTCCAGGTTTTGGAGTCGGGGAGCTGAAAGTCTTGCGCCACTTGGTAGTTGGGGAGTTTCTCGGCGGCCGGGCCCTTGACGGGCGGGCTGCCCTCCTTGCCGCAGGCGCTCGCGCACAGCACGGCGAGCACGGCGACGGCGAGGGACGCACGGGTCGTACGGAACATGGATCGCACTCCCCCGCTCAGTGCTTGAGGATCTTGGACAGGAAGTCCTTGGCCCGGTCGCTGCGCGGGTTGGTGAAGAACTCCTCGGGGGTGCGGTCCTCGACGATGCGGCCGTCGGCCATGAACACGACGCGGTTGGCGGCGGAGCGGGCGAAGCCCATCTCGTGGGTGACGACGACCATCGTCATGCCGTCGTGGGCGAGTTGGCGCATGACCTCGAGGACCTCGTTGATCATCTCCGGGTCGAGGGCCGAGGTCGGCTCGTCGAAGAGGAGGGCCTTGGGTTCCATGGCGAGGGCGCGGGCGATGGCCACGCGCTGCTGCTGGCCGCCGGAGAGCTGTGCGGGGAACTTGGGTGCCTGGTTGGCGAGACCCACGCGGTCCAGGAGCTCCAACGACCGCTTGTCGGCGTCCTCGCGCCCCCGCTTGCGGACTTTGATCTGCGCCAACGAGACGTTCTGGAGGACCGTCTTGTGGGCGAACAGGTTGAACGACTGGAAGACCATGCCGACTTCGGCGCGGAGCTTCGCGAGGGCCTTGCCCTCCGCGGGCAGCGGCTGCCCGTCGAGCTCGATCGTCCCGGACTCGATGGGCTCCAGCCGGTTGATCGCCCGGCACAGCGTCGACTTCCCCGACCCCGAAGGGCCGATGACCACGACCACCTCCCCCTTGCCGACGGTGAGGTTGATGTCCTGGAGGACATGCAGCTCCCCGTAGTACTTGTTGACGTCCCGCAGTTCGATCAACGGATCGACGGCCATGCCCAGCCCTACTCACTCTCAGCTGTGTCGTGGTCGCCGCAAACTATCCAGACAAGAGTGGAGTTAAGGCACGACACGCACTTTTCGGGCATTAGCCGTATTTAAGGCCGCCGTTACTCTTCCGCGACCTCGGCGTACAGCTGCGAGAGCTCGGGCACACCGCTGGCCGCCCACTCGTGTCCCGAGGCCACGACGTCGAACTCGCGCCCGGATTCGAGCCGTACGACGGGCTGGCCGTCCGAGCGGATCTCCCAGGCGGCGCCCGGCACCGTGCGCACGATCACCGTGCCGAGATACAGACCGGCGTCGTTGCCGAGCCAGAGCAGGGTCTCCTCGTCGTCGCGCCAGCGCGGGACGAGTTGGTCGACGGCCTCCAACGAGCCGACGGAGTCGTCCAGTTGGACCCCCTCCCGGGCCGCGTGGGAGCGGAGCAGTTCGCACTCGGACAGCGGTTCGGCGATGCCCTCGGGGTCGTGCGCGGCGCGCTTCTCGCCCCGGTTGCCCAGGAAAGGGATGTTCATACTCCCAGCGTGTCATTCGTACCGCCGTACGCACCACAGGGCGTCACGGGTGGCGTGTCAGCACCCGGCCCCGGAGGGGGAAAACCCTTCTGCCGAGGGCGGGTTGGCCGGATGGTGGGCGCGATGTCCGCTTCGTACGGTCGCCGTATGAATCGGACAGGCAAGTTGATGGTGCTGTCGTCGGTGACCGTCGCCCTGGTGGTGAGCGGTTCGGTGTCCGCGGGTGCGGTGGGGGCGGGGGCCGTTCCGGCCGCGGCCGTGCACGGAGTGCCCGATACGGCGCGGGGGCGACTGGTGTCGGTGGTGCATCTGCGGACGTTGTCCGCGCGGGAAGTGGCCGCCGAGTTGAGGGGCGACGAGGACGGGGCCTGGGACACCGGGGCCGTCCGCTACGGCGTCGACACCTACCGGGTGGTGTACCGCACGGTCGATCCGAAGGGCCGGCCCACGACCGCCAGCGGGCTGCTCGCATTCCCGCGCAATGGTGAACGGCGGCTGCGTACCGTCTCGTTCACACACGGCACCGAACTCTTCAAGGGCGATGTGGCCTCGGTGTCGACCGAGGTGTGGAGCCAGGCGCCCGCGCTGACCTACGCGTCGGCGGGCTTCGCCGTCGTCCTCCCGGACTACCTGGGCCTCGGCCTCGGCCCAGGTCGGCAGCAGTGGATGGACGTACCCTCCGAGACGACCGCCGCGCTGGACCTGCTGCGGGCCGCCCGCTCCTACGCGCCCGTCGTGGGGCGGGAGTTGGGGCGGGACGTACTCATCACCGGCTTCTCACAAGGGGCTTCGGCGGCGCTCGGCCTGGCGCGGGTGCTGGAGGAGGGGGCCGATCCGCGCTTCCGGGCGGCGGCGCTGGCACCGGTCAGCGGCGCATACGCCTTCCGGGACGTGGCGTTGCCCGCCCTGCTCGACGGACGCGCGGACCCAAAGGACGGCGTCATCTACACCGCGCTGGCCCTCGTCTCCTTCAACCGGCTCCATCACGTCTACGACAGCCCCGGCGAGGTCTTCCGGGCCCCGTACTCCCGCACGATCGAGGGCCTGTTGGACGGCACGCACACCGGACAGGAGGTCATGGCCAGGACCCCGAACACGGTGGACGAACTCCTCACGGCACACGGGCGGGCCCTGCTCGCACACCCGACGGGCGGACTCGCCGCCGCGCTCCGCATCACCGACGGGGTGTGCACGGGCTGGACGCCCCGGGCTCCGGTGCGGCTGTACTACGCCGAGGACGACGAACAGGCCGTGAACGGCAACAGCGAGCACTGCCAGGCGTCGTTCCGCGCCCGGGGCGTCAAGGCCCCGCTGATCGACCTCGGCACTCCGGACTACGGCGGCTCCCGGCATCTGGGGTCCCAGCGGGCGGCGACGGCGGAGGTGGTGCGGTGGTTCGCGTCGCTGCGCTGAACAGCGGGCGGCCTCTTCGGAGTTCGGGTCAGACGTCCAGGTCGACGACCACCGGTGCGTGGTCCGAGGCGCCCTTGCCCTTGCGTTCCTCGCGGTCGACGTAGGAGTCGGTGACAGCCTTCGCGAACGGTTCGTTGCCGTAGACCAGGTCGATGCGCATGCCGCGGTTCTTCGGGAAGGCGAGCTGGCGGTAGTCCCAGTACGTGTACGGGTGGTCGTACTTGAGGGGGCGCGGGACCACGTCCGACAGGCCCGCGTCGCGCAGGGCGGCCAGGGCGGCGCGCTCGGCGGGGGTGACGTGGGTGAGGCCCTCGAAGGCGGCCACGTCGAAGACGTCGTCGTCCGTCGGCGCCACGTTGTAGTCGCCCAGCACCGCGAAGGGGCGGCTGCCCTGCGCGTCGTCGGCGACGGCCGCCTTGAGGGCCTCGAACCACTGGAGCTTGTACGCGTAGTGGGGGTGGTCCACCTCGCGGCCGTTCGGCACGTACACCGACCACACGCGGACCGGGCCGCAGGTCGCCGCGACGGCGCGGGGCTCCTGGACGCCGTCGTAACCGGGGTCCCCGGGGAAGCCCTTGACCACGTCGTCGAGCCCGACCCGGGAGAGCACCGCCACGCCGTTCCACCGGCCGGTCGCGTTGACCGCCGCCTCGTAGCCCGCCTCGCGCAGCGCGTCGAACGGGAACTGCTCCTCGGCCAGCTTGGCCTCCTGGAGGCACAGCACGTCGGTGCCGCTGCTCTCCAGCCAGGCCAGGAGCCTCGGCAGACGGGCGGTGATCGAGTTCACGTTCCAGGTCGCGATGCGCATGCCTCACAACCTACCGGGCGGCACTGACACTCAGACCGCTGCGCTGTCCCCCGGCGCCAGCCGCAGGTGCTCCGCGCCGCCGAGCGCGCCGATCTGGTGGTCGTAGATCGGGCGGGCGAGGTCGGTGAGCAGGGCGTCGTGGATGTCGTAGGCGCGCTGCGGCTTGACCTCGCGGACGTAGTCGATGACCTCGGAGATCTTGCTCCAGGGAGCCATGACCGGGAGCATCAGCGTCTCTACGGCGTGATCGGGGACGGTGAGGGCGTCGCCCGGGTGGAAGACGCTGCCGTCGACGAGGAAGCCGACGTTGGTGATGCGCGGGATGTCCGGGTGGATCACGGCGTGCAGTTCGCCGTGCACCTGGACGTCGAAGCCCGCCGCCGTGAAGGTGTCGCCGTGGCCGACCGTGTGCACGCGGCCCGGGAAGGCGGCGGAGAGCTGGTCCGCGACCGACTTCAGGGTCCAGATCTCGGCCGCCGGGTTGGCCTCCAGGCCGGCCCGCAGGCGGTCCTCGTTGAAGTGGTCGGCGTGCTCGTGGGTGACCAGGATCGCGTCCGCGCCGACCGCGGCGTCCTCCTCGGTGAAGGATCCCGGGTCGATGACGAGCGAACGGCCGTCCTTCTCCAGGCGGATGCAGGCGTGCGAGTTCTTGGTGAGCGTGGTGAGCGTCATGGGTCCATCCTGCCGCCCCGGAGGGACGGACGGGTGGGTGAGGCTGGTGCTTTCGGTACCAGGCCGACGATCACTCGACGGGGACTCCGCAGGGGTCACTCGATGGTCACTCGGTCGGCGTCGTCTCCTCGCGGATGACCTTCTGGGCCACCTTGAAGGCGCTGTTCGCCGCGGGCACCCCGCAGTACACCGCGGCCTGCATCAGCACTTCCTTGATCTCGGCCGGGGTGAGGCCGTTGCGCAGCGCCGCGCGCGTGTGGAAGGCGAGCTCGTCCAGGTGGCCGCCCGCGACCAGCGCGGTGAGGGTGACACAGCTGCGCGAACGTCGGTCGAGGCCGGGCCGGTCCCAGATCTCGCCCCACGCGTACCGGGTGATGAAGTCCTGAAAGTCCCCGGAGAACTCGTCGGCCTGCCCCAGCGCCCGGTCCACATGCGCGTCGCCGAGCACCTCGCGGCGGACCTTGATCCCGGCGTCGTAGGGGTCCGGACGGCCCATGACCTGGGGCGGTACCGGAGGCGGCGGCGCGATCTCGGCGATCGGCGCGATCGGCTGCGGCGGAGCGAGGACCGGCTTGACCGGGGGCGCCGCGATGGCGAACTGCCCGGTGGAGTGCTCGTAGACGGGCTGCCAGGCGGTGGAGAAGTGCCGGACGAGGAGGTCCGTCACGGCGGCGGGCTGCTCGACCGGGACCAGGTGCGAGGCGCCGGGTACGACCGCGAGGCGGGCGTCCGGGATGCCGGCGACCAGGGTGCGGGCCTCGGCGGGGCCGGTGACCTGGTCGTCGGAGCCGACGAGGACGAGGGTCGGGACGCCGATGCGGGCGAGTTCGGACCGGACGTCGAACGAGGCCAGCGCCTCGCACGCGGCGATGTAGCAGCCGGGGTCGGTGGTGCGGACCATCTGGACGGCCCACTCGGTGATCGCGGGCTGCGACGCGGCGAAGCCGCTGGTGAACCAGCGGTCGGGCGACATCCGGGCGATGGGGTCGAGCCCGTTGGTGCGCACGATCACCCCGCGCTGGCGGAACTCGTCGGCCGTGCCGAAGCGGGGCGAGGTGGCGATCAGTCCCAGCGAGGCGACCCGCTCCGGGTGGCGCAGCGCCAGTTCGAGTCCGACCGCGCCGCCGAGCGCGCAGCCCGCGTAGCCGAAGCGGTGCACGCCGAGGGCGTCGAGCGTGGCCAGCAGGCGGTCGGCCAGGTCGGAGACCGAGCCGGTCGGGTGCGCGGGCGAACCGCCGTGCCCGGGCAGGTCGAACCGGAAGACCCGCCACTGCTTCATCAGCTCGGGCACCTGGCGGTCCCACATGTGCCACGTCGTCCCGAGCGACGGGCCCAGGATGAGAACGGGCGCGTCTTCGGGGCCGTCGAAGCGGTACTGGAGGGCGGGGGTCTTCATGTCGCTCACCGCTCCAACGTAACCGGCATTTCTTACGACCCGGCTGTGGGGCCCCCGGTCTCCCCACTCTGCTCCCACACATCAGGGGGGAACCCTCACATCGCCTTCACCGGATACGGGTGGGGTTGTGTCGAAGGACACGCTGGAACGCCCGGTGGTTTCTCGGGGGTTTCTCGGTGGTCTCTCGGCGGTTCCTTGGTCGTGCGTCGGCGGCTCAGAGTTCGCCGGGGGCGCCCAGGCCCGTGAGGGCGCCGACCGGGTCGAGGTCGGGGGTGCCTCTGGGCCACCAGTCCTCGTGGCCCGGTTCGGATTCGTAGGCGTACCACAGGCCGTCCTGGCCCAGGCGGAGTTGGGCGTGGCCGTGGGGATGGGTGAGGTGGTTGTGCCAGGGGCGGAAGGCGGGGAGGTCGGCGGCGAGGAGGAGGGGGCGGGCCCGGTCGAAGCGGCCGGCGGGCGGGTCCCAGGGTTCTTCGAGCACCGCGAGCCCTTCGATGCCGCCCTGCCGCCAGGCGGCGACCGCGCGCGCGAGGTCGGCCGCGGTGCGGCCGGTGGCCTTGGCGAGGGAGGCGTAGAGAGCGCGGGTGGTCACGGTCAGCCCCGAACCGGGGCGGGCGGCGGCGAGCCGTACCGCGTCCTGCCACAGCGTCAGGTCTCCGACCGGGTCACGGCCGGTGCTGAGCAGCGCGTGCGCGCGGGCGGCGGCGTCGGTCGCCAACTGGTCCAGCGCGAAGGGGTCCGGGCCGCCGGGCGCCGCCGGGTATGCGGGCGGCTGCTCGGGGTGCGGGGGGACGGGCAACGGGAGCGGGAGCGGCGGGAGTCGGCGCTCCCCCCGCTCCACGAGGACGTCCGTGGCTCTTACGCCGGGGAGGGGCGCCGGTTCCTGTTCCTGGGCGGCACGGGCGGCGCGGGCCGCGTTACGGCGGGACAGGGCGTCCAGCAGCGGGCGTTCGCCCCGGCCGCGGAGCAGGAGCAGGACGAAGGGGTCGGCGTCGAGGAGGCGGGCGGTCTGGTAGCAGAGGGCGGCGGCGTGCTTGCAGGGGTGACCGGAGTCGGGGCAACTGCACCGGGGGTCGAGGTCGCCCGGCCCCGGCAGCAACGGAACTCCGCTCTCGGCAAGGGACTTGGGCATCTCCTTGTCGAGCAGCGCGGCGATGTGCCCCGGCCGGTCGGCGGCGGCGTCCAGGAACCGCTCCCAGTCGGCGTCGTCCAGCGTCCGCAGCCGCACCTGCACGCGGTACGGGCGCGCGCGGCTGCCCTGCACGTACGCGAGCACGAGCCCCGGCGTGACGGTGATCGCGTCGACGTGTCCCTTCTCCGCGTAACTCCGGCCCCGCACAAGCCGCTTGGGGTCGAGGGCGCCTTCTTCCAACGCGGTGACCCAGGCATTGCCCCACCAGGTTTCGGCGAAGTTGGTGTTGCCGTCTCCGTTCCCGTCGCTGCCGCCGTGTCTGTCCGAGGGGCGGGGTGAGAAGGCGGGGAAGGTGCGGCGGAGGTCGCTGTCCCGGGAGGGGGAGGCCATGGAGGCAGGGGTTCGGGGGGTTGCGGGAGTGAGGTCGGGGGCGGGGAGGGGGAAGGAAAGGGGGAGAGAGGGCAGGTCGACAGGGGCCGACTCGGGCGGGATGGCCGAGGGGTGTGACGGGTGTTCGGTGGGGTCGGGTGTGGGGGCGGACTTCGGGGTCAACGCCTCGGAGTCCGAACTCCCCGGTGTCGAGCGGTCGTTGTCCGGTACGGTCTCGTCGGCGGACGGCGTCTCACCGGCCGGCAGCTCCACATCGGCCGGCAACCGAAAGGCCCCCGCGAGGAAGTCCCGCAGGTCACGGGCCCCGACCTCACCGGCACGCCCACGCACACCACTGCGTCCCTCGGCCCTGGAACCACCGCTCGCCCGAGACCTCGGCCGAGACACCGACTCCGCTCCCCCGGCCCCCACGTCCTCACGAGCCTTCCGCGCCGCACCACGCGCCGCCCGCAACGCCTCACGCGCCGCATCCGCGGGCCGTGCCGAACCGCTGGCCGCGACGGTCGCCGGTTCCTGAACGTCCGTCGGTTTCTGAAGGTTCGCCGAGTCCTGAGGAGTGGGTGAGTTCTGAAGAGTGGGCGAGCTCTGAAGGCCGGCCGACTCGTCCCCCGTTGCGTCTCCGAACCGCCCTGCTTCATCGGTGTCACCTTCACCGGTCTCACCAACTCCCGCGTCCGGAACGGCCGCCCCGGACCGCACCGGGCCCCGCACCCGGTCCGCTGCACCTTCTCCGGCGCCACCTCCCGGGCTACTCGCTCCCGCATCCCGAATCGAACCGTCATCGGACGCGTGGGCATCTTCCCCCGAGGCGCCAACAGCGCGCCGCTCAGCGACGGCCCGTCGCAGCGCGGCCCGCGCCACGTCCCCCGGCCGGGACTGAGGCTCGGATGCCTTGTCAACTGCCGTACTGTCCACGCCCGGTGCGCGAGAAGACCTAGGTACACGAGAAGACTCCGGGGGCCCGGCGACTTCCGCGTCGACCCCTTGGCCCTCACGATCACGGGCCGCTTGCAACGCCCGCCGCACTACGTCCGCGGGGCGCTCCTCCACTGGCAAGTGCCGTTGCGCTTCCGGCGTTTCGTCGGCCGGACTCTGCGGCGCCTCCGGGCCCCCCAGCGCCTCCGCCGTTTCTTCCACCGGGTCCTGTGATGCCTCCGCTGCCGGGTGCCGCTGCGACTCAGCTGTTTCGCCAGACAGACCTCGCGATGCCTCGACCGCCAACTGCCGCTGCGCCTCGGGCATTTCGTCCGCCGAACCCTGCGACGCCTCCACCGCCAGGCACCGCTCCGCCTCCGCTGTTTCTCCTGTCGGGCCTTGCGACGCCGTCAGACCTTGCGATGCCGCCACCGCAGGGTGCCGATGCGCCGAAGTTCCATCCGCCGAACCCTGCAGCCCCTCCACCCTCAAGTGCCGTTCCGCATCCACCACTTCTGCCGCCGACGCTTCGGACACCTGGCCCCGTGCCCCCTTGACCGCCAGACCCCGCAACACCTCAGCCATGTCTTCCGCCAGGCCCCGCGGCCCCTCCCCCGCCAAGTGCCGCTGCACCTCCGGCATTTGGTCCGCCGAACCCTGCGACGCCTCTCCCGCCAGGGGCCGCTCCGCCTCCACCGTTTCTTCCGCCGAACCCCGCGGCACCTCCCCCGCCGAGCCCACCTGCACCCCCGCCGCGCCGTCCACCGAGCGCCGCGTCACCTCCGCCACTCCTCCCGCCGACGCCAGGTCCGACCCCCGCTCGCCCTCCAGCTCCACCTCCGCCGTCACCTCGGCCCCCTCCGCGACCTCAGCCCCACGACGAGACTCCTCGGCACCACGGAACCGACCCCGCCCCACACTCCCCGTCACGACGGCCTCCGCAGCGACACCAGATCGGACAGATCCCGGTCCGACAGCTCGGTCAACGACGACTCGCCGGAGCCGAGGATCGCGTCTGCCAACGCCCGTTTGGATTCGAGCATTTCGGCGATGCGGTCCTCGACCGTGCCCTCGGCGATGAGGCGGTGGACCTGGACCGGCTGGGTCTGGCCGATGCGGTAGGCGCGGTCGGTGGCCTGTTCCTCCACGGCCGGGTTCCACCAGCGGTCGAAGTGGATGACGTGGCCCGCGCGGGTCAGGTTGAGGCCTGTGCCTGCCGCCTTCAGGGACAGGATCAGGACCGGGGTCGCGCCCTCCTGGAAGCGGTCCACCATGCGCTCCCGCTCCGGTACCGGTGTGCCGCCGTGGAGGAGTTCGACCGGGATCGCGCGGGCCGACAGGTGGGCGGTGATGAGGCGGGCCATGCCGACGTACTGGGTGAAGACGATCGCTGAACCGTCCTCGGACAGCAGCGTGTCCAACAACTCGTCCAGCAGGGCGAGTTTGCCGGAGCGGGTGGCGAGGCGGTCGCCAGTGGACTGGGCCGGCGTGTGGTCCTCCTTGAGGTACAACGCCGGGTGGTCGCAGATCTGCTTGAGGGAGGTGAGGAGCTTCAGGACCAGGCCCCTGCGGGCGATGCCCTCCGTCGTCTCGATCACCAGCATCGACTCCCGCACCACCGCCTCGTAGAGCGAGGCCTGTTCACGGGTGAGCGGGACGGGGTGGTCCGTCTCCGTCTTGGGCGGCAGTTCGGGGACGATGCCCGGGTCGGACTTCTTGCGGCGCAGCAGGAACGGGCGGACCAGGCGGGCGAGCCGGGTCACCGCCTCCTCGTCCTCGCCGTTCTCCACGGCACGCGCGTGCCGGGCGCGGAAGGACTTCAGGGGGCCGAGGAGTCCGGGGGTCGTCCAGTCCAACAGGGCCCAGAGTTCGGAGAGGTTGTTCTCCACCGGGGTGCCGGTCAGCGCCACGCGCGCGGGGGACGGGATCGTGCGCAGGGCCTTCGCCGTCGCCGAGTACGGGTTCTTGACGTGCTGTGCCTCGTCCGCGACGACCATGCCCCAGGGTTGTTGGGCCAGCGTGGACGCGGCCGAGCGCATCGTGCCGTACGTCGTGAGGACGAAGCCGCCGGTCAGGTCCTCCAGGGTGCGGTCGGTGCCGTGGAAGCGGCGGACCGGGACCCCGGGGGCGAAGCGGGTGATCTCCCGCTGCCAGTTGCCCAGGAGGGAGGCGGGGCAGACCACGAGGGTGGGGGCGCGGTGGTCCCGGCGCAGGTGCAGGGCGATGAGGGTGATCGTCTTGCCGAGGCCCATGTCGTCGGCGAGGCAGCCGCCCAGGCCGAGGGAGGTCATGAGGTCCAGCCAGGCCAGGCCCCGGAGTTGGTAGTCCCGGAGGGTGGCGTCCAGGCCCTGGGGCGGCTCTGCGGGCTGGATGCCTGCCGTCAGGCGGTCGCGGAGCGTGGCCAGCGCGCCGACCGGGACGGCCTCCACCGTCTCGCCGTCGACCTCCGCCGTGCCGGTGAGCGCGACGGACAGCGCGTCCACCGGGTCGAGCAGACCGAGTTCGCGTTTGCGGGCCTTGCGGACGAGGGCCGGGTCGACCAGCACCCACTGGTCCCGGAGGCGTACGACAGGGCGGTGGGCCTCGGCCAGCATGTCCATCTCGGCCTCGGTGAGCGGGTCGCCGCCGAGCGCCAACTGCCAGCGGAACTGGAGCAGTTCCTCGCTCTCGAAGAAGCCCGTGCCGTCGGTCGCCGAGCCCGGCGCCGACCGGACCACGGCCGCCGCCGTCAGGTCCTGGGCCAGGTCCCGGGGCCAGTGGACGGCGACCCCGGCCGCCGCGAGCCGGGTGGCCGCCACGCCGAGCAGATCCCCCAACTCCTCCTCGGACAGGGCCAGTACATCGGGCACGTCCAGCTCGGAGAGACGGTCCAGCGGGGGCCAGACGCGCGCGGCCCGGCGTACGGCCAGCGCGGCGTCCACGCGTGCGCGGGGGCCGAAGGCGGTGTCGGCCGCGCCTGCCCACAGGGCCGCCGCGTCGACCACGAGGGTCGGGTCGGCGAGGCTGTGCACCTGGACGATCGCAGCGCCCGCGCTGCGCACTCGCCCTCCCTCGTCGAACAGGTCGTACGCCGACAGGTCCAGGCGGAGCGAGATCCGCACGCCCGCGTCCATGCCGGCGGCGACCTCGGCGGCCCAGTCCTGGGCGTCGCGCAACCGCTGCGGGGCGCGGGCCGCGAAGGGCATCCCGGAGGTGTACGGCGCGGCCGGGGTGCGGGGCAGGGTGTCCGCGACGGCGTCCAGGAAGGACCGCATCAGCGCTTCCGGCTCGGGCAGCCGGAGCGGTCCCGGGCCGGGCAGCGGGACCGCGTGGCCCTCGTACGGCAGGGCCGCCGCCACGGCGCGGACGTGCGCGATGTCCTCCGGCTCCAGCGGGCCCGCGCGCCACGCGTCGTGGCCTGACGCGGTGAGGCCGGGGAGCAGTCGGCCGCGGGCCGCGAGCCGTAGCGCGTGCAGGGCGGCGGCGCCCCAGCAGGCCGTGGCGGGATGGGCGGCGGGGTCGTGGCGGGCGCGCACCAGCAGGGGCAGCGCCGCTTCGATCGGCAGGGTCAGCGCGGGGGCGGACCTGCGGCGGACGGTGGCGCCCTGTCGCCGTACGACGGTCAGCTCGGTCTGTTCCACGCCCTCTTCCGCTTCGGGGAGTGCGCGCTCGCCGTCCGGGTCCCAGAAGGCGATGCGGCCCCCGCGCGGGACGACCGGGGACGGCAGGAAGACAGCGGCCAGCCGTACGAAGATCTGGTCCGTGATCGCCGTGTCCGTCATACGTCCTGTCACCTCCCGCCCGTCAGTCGTGTCAGCTGTCTTCGACTCTACGGGCGGGGTCTGACAATCGGCCCCGGCGACCGGCCGGGGCCACCTGCTAGGGAACCGTGCGGGAGACGACGTAGACCATGGGGAGCTTGGGGTCGGACAGGTTCACCACGATGTCCTGGGTGGGGGCCGGGTCCTTCTGTTTGTTGACGACGCCCCACCAGGGGCCGGGGCGGGTGAACTTCCAGCCGGTGATCTTCTGGTCGCGGGCGCTGATGGTGATGTCGTTCTTCTTCAGCGTCTTCCGGTCGACGTCTGTCCCGGCGAGGAAGGTGTCCAGGCCCGCGTCGGTGGTCTGGAACTGGACGTAGAGGCGGCTGGTCTTCCAGTTGTTGGTCTCGTAGAAGGCGACCTCTTCGGCCGGGTGCGGGACCGGTACCTGGTAGAGGCGTCGCTGGACCTTGGAGGGCCAGCCCACGGTGAGCCCGGTCGCCGAGTACTTGTCCTCCTTGTCCTTGCCGCTGTTGCGGCTCTGGTTCGCGGAGATCGCCAGATAGACGGCCGGTACGCCGATGAGCAGCACGATGATGAGCAGGGTGAGCGCTCGGCGGCGGGCCTTGTGGCGGGGGTCCTCGGGTGGTCGGGGCGGCTCGTCGTGGGGCATGGCCTGGCGGGGCAGCGAAGCGGTCATGCCGTGTCCTGACTGCCGCGCCGGAACTCCGCGAACCGCTCGTAGCGTTCGTACCGCTCGACCCGGCGGCGCTTGGCGCGGCGGAAGCGGCGGGCGACCAGCCGGGCCAGGTCGGCGGCGCCGACCATGCCGGCCTCGGGGCCGAGCTGGGCGCGCACTATGCGGGCCTCGGGGCGGTAACCGCGGCCGGTGAGCTGCCGCTTGAACGCGTCCCGCGCGGGGCCGATCAGCAGGTCGTCGGCGGCCGAGACACCGCCGCCGATCACGAAGCAGGACGGGTCGAGGGCGGCGGCGAGGTTGGCGATGCCGACGCCGAGCCACTGGCCGATGTCCTGGAGCAGCTCGATGCACATGGCGTCGCCCTCGCGGGCCAGCTCGGTGATCATCGGGCCGGTGATGTCGCCGATCTGCCCCTTGACGTGCTCGATGATCCCGTAGGCCACCGGCGAGTCGGCGACGGCCAGCTCCTTGGCCTCCCTGACCAGCGCGTTGCCCGAGCTGTACTGCTCCCAGCAGCCGCGGTTGCCGCAGGCGCAGCGGTGGCCGCCGGGCACGACCTGCATATGGCCGAACTCGCCGGCGACGCCGTACTTGCCGCGCTTGACCTGGCCGTCCTCCAGGATCGCGCCGCCGATGCCGGTGCCGAGCGTGATCATGACCAGGTGGTCCTCGCCGCGGCCGGCGCCGAAGCGCCACTCGGCCCAGGCGGCGGTGTTCGCGTCGTTGTCCACGAGGACCGGCACGGAGAGCCTGCTCGTGATGCGGTCCCTGAGGGGCTCGTTCCGCCACGACAGGTGGGGGGCGAACAGGACGCGGTTGCGGTCGGCGTCGACCCAGCCGGCCGCGCCGATGCCGACGGCGTGCACGTCGTGCCGGTCCGAGAGGTCCAGGACCAGTTCGACGATGGTGTCCTCGACGACCTTGGGGCTCTTGGACTTGTCCGGGGTCTCCGTGCGGAGCTTCTCCAGGATGTTGCCGTCGGCGTCCACGACGCCCGCCATGACCTTGGTGCCGCCGATGTCGATGCCGACGGTGGGCACGCGGGGGGCGGTCAGGTGCGAACGCCGCTCCCGGGTGCCGACGGTACGGAGCGCGGGCGCGCGGCGGGAGCCTATGGGGGCGCTGAAGTTGCCGTAGGTGCTCATCGGGCCCGATTCTGCCTCACCGTGACCGGGGGTGCTGTGCGGGGGCGTTAAGGGGGGTGCGGATTGTTGTCTTGTGCGGGTGCGTTGTGGCTGGTCGCGCCGTTCCCCGCGCCCTTGACCTCGTTGCAGCCCCCTGCATAAATCGTCCAGCGCACTCCGGTCAGGAAGCGCGCCAGCCCGGTTCATTTGTCCGGACATTACGACGAATAACGCGGGCGAACCGCTGCCCTCAGGGACGCACCAGCAGCTGGAACTCGAACGAATACCGCGTCGGCCGATACGTGTGGCTGCCGAACTCCACCGCGCGCCCCGTGTCGTCGAACGTCGTGCGTTGCATCGTGAGGAGTGGGGCACCCTCGGGCTCGGCGAGGCGTTCGGCTTCCTCCGCCGTGGCTCCGCGGGCGCCGATGGACTGGCGGGCGCTGTGCAGGGTGATGCCGGCGGTGCGCATCATGCGGTACAGGCCGGTGGCCTCCAGCTGGGCGGTGTCGAGGTCGAGGAGGCCGAGGGGCAGGTGGTTGGACAGGTACGCCATCGGCTCGCCGTGTGCGAGGCGCAGCCGGTCGATGCGGTGTACGTCGCTGTCCTCGGCCACGCCGAGCGCCGCCGCGACCTCGGCGGAGGCCGTCACGACGGCGTTGACGAGGACCTTCGTGGCAGGGCGCTGTCCGGCCGCCTCCAGGTCGTCGAAGAGGCTGCTGAGTTCCAGCGGGCGTTTGACCTGGCTGTGCACGACCTGCGTGCCGACGCCCCGGCGGCGCACCAGGAGGCCCTTGTCGACCAGGGACTGGATGGCCTGGCGGACCGTGGGCCGGGACAGGCCGAGCCGGGCCGCCAGTTCGATCTCGTTGCCCAGCAGGCTGCCGGGCGTGAGCGAGCCGTGTTCGATCGCGGCCTCCAGCTGTTGGGACAGCTGGAAGTACAACGGCACCGGGCTGCTCCGGTCCACGCTGAGTTCGAGCGGCACGGTCGGGTCCACATCTGGTTTCGGCACGGGGCCGAGCGTAGCTGTGTGAATGGTTGACGGGAAGTGATGTAGTTCGATTGTCCGGACATACGCATTGACAGCGTGCCTGGTCGGCCCTCAGTTTGTTCCCATGCGCATCGGAGTCATCGGTACGGGCCGCATCGGGACCATCCATGCCAGGACCCTCAGCCGTCATCGTGAGGTCGGTTCGCTGATCCTCACGGACGTGGACCCCGCACGGGCCCAGGATCTGGCCAACCGGCTGGGGGAAACGGCGGCACCGAGTACGGAGGAGATCTTCAAGTGGGGCGTGGACGCCGTGGTGATCACTACGGCGACATCGGCGCACGCCGAATTAATCGGCAGGGCGGCGCGGTCCGGGCTCCCGGTGTTCTGCGAGAAGCCGATCGCGCTTGATCTGCCGGGCTCATTGCAGGCGATCGCCGAGGTCGAGACGGCGGGAACGATCCTTCAGATGGGGTTCCAGCGCCGGTTCGACACGGGCTACACGGGCGCCCGTGAGGCGGTGCGCTCGGGGCGGCTGGGACGGCTGCACACGGTCCGCGCGACGAGCTCCGACCAGACGCCTCCCCCGGCCGCCTATCTGCCGATCTCCGGCGGGCTCTACCGGGACACTCTGATCCACGACTTCGACATGCTGCGCTGGGTGACCGGGCACGAGGTCGTCGACGTGTACGCGACCGGTTCGGACGCCGGTCCCTCGATGTTCCGCGAGGCCGGTGACATCGACACGGCCGCGGCGGTCCTCACCCTGGACGACGGCACGCTCGCGACCGCAACGGCCGCGCGGCTGAACGGGGCGGGCTACGACGTCCGGATGGAACTCGCCGGAGAACTCGACCAGGTCGTGGTCGGCCTGGACGACCGCACCCCGATCGCGTCCACCGAACCGACCGGCCCGCCGGCCGCGACCAAGCCGTGGACGGGCTTCCTGGAGCGCTTCGGGCCCGCCTACGAGGCCGAGCTGATCGCCTTCGTCGAGGTCGTCGTCGGCCAGCGCACCAACCCGTGCGACGGCCGCGAGGCCCTCCAGGCGCTGCGCATCGCCGAGGCCTGCGAAGTGTCCAGACGCGAACACAGACCGGTCCGCCTCGCGGAGATCGCGGGCGGCCTGAACGTGAGCTGAGCCGTCAGCCGAGCGGCCGTCTCGCCGCGGGCTTGTCGTCGCGGGCTTCCTTAAGGGCGCCCACCAGAAGTCGACCAAGGCGCGCAGGACCGACCGCTCGGCGCCCGCGGTCGTCGGTCCCCGGCACCACCACCACTCCCCGGCGTCGCCGTTCTACCAGCGCACCGGCAGCGCCCGCATCCCGCGCATCAGCATGCCCGGGAGCCAGTCGCCGGGCGGGCCGGCCAGGGTGAGGGCGGGGGCGCGCTCCAGCAGGGTGCGTATCGCCGTGCGGGCTTCGAGGCGGGCCAAGGGGGCGCCGAGGCAGTAGTGGATGCCGTGGCCGAAGGCGAGGTGGCCGCGGGCGTCGCGGCGGATGTCGAAGCGGTCCGGGGCCGGAAAACGGTCCCCGTCGCGGTCGGCGGCGGTCAGGCCGACCATGACCGGATCGCCCCGCTCCATCGAGATGCCGGCGATCTCCAGGGGCTCCGCGGCGAAGCGGAACGTGCCGTTCTCCACCGGGCCCTCGTAGCGCAGCATCTCCTCGATCGCGCCGTCGAGGAGGGTCATGTCGGCGCGCAGGGCGGCGAGTTGGGCCGGGTGGGTCAGCAGGGCGTGGATGCCGCTGGTGAGGAGGTTGACGGTGGTCTCGTGGCCGGCGATGAGCAGGATGAAGGCCATGCCCCGCAGTTCCTGCGGGGAGAGCCGGTCGCCGTCCTCGGCGGTGGTGCGGATCAGGTCGCTCAGGAGGTCGTCGCCGGGGCCGGCGCAGCGTTTGTCCTCGATCAGGTCGCCCAGGTACTCGGCGAGCCGTACGAACGCGTCGTACTCGGTGCCCGAACTGGTGGGCGCCACCGCCTCCGTGGACAGTTTGCGGAACTCCGCGCGGTCCAGTTCGGGCACGCCCAGGAGTTCGCAGATCACGGTGATCGGCAGCGGGTAGGAGAGTGCCTCGACGAGGTCGGCGCGGCCGGCCGGCAGCATGGTGTCGAGCAGGTCGTCGGTGATCCGCTGGACGCGCGGGCGCAGTTCCTCGACCCGGCGCATCGTGAACGAGCGGGTGACCAGCCCGCGCAGGCGGGTGTGGTCCGGTGGGTCGGTGGTCAGCAGGTACCTGCCGATCAGCTCCTCGTCGAGGAACGTCACCCCGATCTTGCCGCCGTCCTTGGCCAGGCGAGGGTCGGCCAACGCGGCGCGCGCCTCCTCGTAGCCCACGATCAGCCAGGTCACGTGGTGTGCGTCCGGCACCGGCAGCCGTACGCGGTGCACCGGGCCCGACTCCCGCAGCATGGCGTACACCCGATGCGGGTTCCGCCGGAACTCGTCGCCGAACTCCCCCAGATCGATCACTTCGGTCATGCCTTCCCCCTCCCGGACGATCCCCCCGAGATCTCCCAGTGCAGTGGGAACGGACGGCGGCAGCCGCTAGTGCCCGCTCTCCCCGTCCTCTTCGAGCAGACCCGCGTCGTACGCCAACAGGGCGATCTGCACACGGTTGTTGAGGTCGAGCTTGGCCAGGATGCGGGAGACGTGGGTCTTCACGGTGGCGACACTCATGAACAGGCCGGTGGCGATCTCGGCGTTGGCGAGACCCTGGCCGACGGCGACGGCGACCTCGCGTTCGCGGTCCCCCAGGACGGCGACGCGTGCACGCGCGCGTGCACGACGGGTGTCGGTGGCGGTGCCCGCCGCGTGGTCCATCAACTGGCGGGTGACCGCGGGCGACAGCACGGGATCGCCGGCCGCGACCCGGCGTACGGCGTCGAGGATCTCGGCGGGCGGGGTGTCCTTGAGGACGAACCCGGCGGCGCCCGCGCGGAGGGCCCTCAACACCTGTTCGTCGGCGTGGAAGGTGGTCAGGACGACGATCTGGGGTGCGTCCCCGCGGGCGCGCAACCGCTCCGTGGCGGTCAGTCCGTCCACCGACGGCATGCGGATGTCCATGAGGACGACGTCCGGGTGAACACGGTCGACGAGTTCCTCGACCTCACCGCCGTCGGCCGCCTCCCCGACGATCTCGATGTCGGCGGCGCCGCCCAGCATGAAGGACAGCCCGGCCCGCACCAGCGGGTCGTCGTCGACGAGGAGCAGTCTGATCGCAGTCATGGGGGCTACGTAACCATGGGCGGCCGCCGCGATGGCGGCACGCGGGTACGGCGACTTGCCCGGAGCAGCCCACAACCCCCTTGTGCGGAAAGGGACTCACCCCCAGGGCAGCCAAGCCCGCACCCGGAACCCGCCGCCCTCCTGCGGGCCGTGTTCCAACCGTCCCCCCGCCAGCGTCGCCCGCTCGGTCAGGCCGATCAACCCCTGGCCGGAACCGGGGACATGGGGCACCTCGCCCTCCGGGGGCGGGTTGTGCACGGCGATCACCAGGCCGTCGCCGGGGGCGCCGGTGACCGTCACCGTGACCTCCGTGCCCGGGGCGTGTTTGCGGGCGTTGGTGAGGGCCTCCTGGGCGAGGCGGTACGCGGTGCGGCCGACCGAGGCGGGGACGGTGGCGGGGTCGGTGACCCGGTTGGCGAGGGTGACCTTCATGCCGGCCTCGCGGGACTCGGTGACCAGCGCGTCCAGGGCGCCGAGCGTGGGCTGCGGGCGGGCCGTGTCGTCGGGCTCGCCCGCGCGCAGGACGCCGATGATCTCCCGCAGGTCCTGGAGCGCCTCGTGGGCACTCTCCCGGATGACACCGGCCGCCCGCGCGACCTCCTCGCGGGGCGCGTCCGGGCGGAACTCCAGCGCGCCGGCGTGCACGCTCAGCAGGGTCAGCCGGTGCGCGAGCACGTCGTGCATCTCGCGCGCGATGGCCTCGCGGGCGAGCCGCTGGGCCTGCTCGGCCCGGAGTTCCGCCTCCGTCTCGGCGCGCCGGGCGCGGTCGCGCAGGCTCAGCATGAGCTGCCGCTTGGAGCGGACGAACATGCCCCAGCCGATGACGGTGAGGGTGAGCAGTTCGGTGAACACGACCGCGCCGGCGTACGGCAGATCGGGGTCCGGTCGCAGCCAGAAGAACAGCGGGGCCAGGGCGAGTTGGATACCTCCGATCCAGGCGACGTAGCGGAAGGGGCGGTGCACGGCGAGCGTGAACACGGCGACCATGGCGGCGCCGCCCGCCGTGTTCGACACGAAGCCGACGGGGATCATCGCGATCGCCAGCCCGACCGGCCAGCGGCGGCGCAGCCACACCGCGCCGCAGGCGAGGACCCCGAAGAGCTGGTCGACGACGGCGAGGGAGTGCGGGGTCGCGGCGTCGCTGTCGAGGGTCTGCGCGGCCGCGAGTCCGATGCCGACCGCCAGCAGGAAGCAGCAGGTGTCGACGACCCAGTCGCGGGCGGTACGGCGGGGCCGTCCGCGCCGTTCGACGTCGGGATCGAGTTCGTCGGCCACGGCGGACGGCAGCAGCCATCGGCGCCCCGCGAACGCCTGCGGTACCTGCGCGGTCCTGTCTCCGGTCACGGTCGACAAATCTATGCGGGACCGGGCCCGGCGACCCACCCCGCGCGGGGGAACGGCGACCAAAGTCGCGCCGTCGAAGACTTTCGGCGGACATGCCTCGCCCCGCGGCCCATGATCGTGGGGGGAGCCGCGGGGCGAGGGGCGAACCGTGGTGCAGCTGGTCGTTCGGCTCAGCAGCCGAAGTTGATCAGGTCGAACGTGACGTAGTGGTCCGAGGTGTAGTAGTCCTCCTGGGACTTCTCACCGGTGACGATCCGGCGAGCTCCGCGCGTGGACGAGCCGGGCGTCTTGACCGTGTACTCGTGGTAGTAGCCCGACGACTGCGAGGGCAGGACCCCTTCCTGGTTCCGGAAGACGACACCGTCCTGCGAGTAGGGGAAGGGGCCGTTCGACGCGATCAGGTCGAGCGTGTCGTAGGCCTGGGAGGGCAGGTCGCTGTAGCAGATGCTGCCGACCGCGGCGGCGGCCGGAGTCACGGTGGCGACGGTGCCGCCCACGACGAGGGCGGACAGGAGAGCGGCTGCGGCTCCGATGCGAGTGGCGCGTGGGGGGAATCTCATGGGTCCATGATGACGCGCGTAGACAGTGGCATGTCAATGACAACTCTGCAGATTTTCCCGTCAAGTCCGATGAGTTTTCCGGGAGTTAACGTGCGGCCCCGCGTCCCCACGCGGTCCCCACAAGTACGAGCACGCCGCCCGCCAGCCCGAACGCGCCGAGCCGTTCGCCGCCCAGCGCGATACCGGCCGCGGCGGCCCACAGGGGCTCGGTGCCGAGCAGCAGGCTGACGCGGGAGGGCGAGGTCCGGCGTACGGCCCACATCTGCACGAAGAAGGCGAACAGGGTGCAGAACACGGAGAGGAACAGCAGCCCGGCCCACTCGCGCGGCCCGAAGTCCGCGGCCGTCGCCCACGGTGTGGTGTCGGCGCCGGTCGACAGGACCGCGAACACCGCGACGGCGGTGGCGAGTTGGACGGTGGTCAGGGGCAGCGCGTCGGCGCCCTGGACCGCCTTGGTGCGGGACATGGCGAGGACGTGCAGGGTGCGGGCGAGGGCCGCCAGCAGCATGAGGAGGTCCCCCAGGGAGGGGCGGGAGAAGCCCGCGCCCTGGGTCAGCAGCAGCACGCCGAGCACGGAGAGGGCCGCCGCGCCGAGGAAGGCCCGGGAGGGCCGGGTGCGGGTCACGGCGGACTCGGCGAGCGGGGTGAAGATCATGGTGAGGCTGATGATGAGGCCCGCGTTGGTCGCCGAGGTGTGGACGACGCCGTAGGTCTCCAGGAGGAAGATCCCGGCGAGGATCAGCCCGAGGAGGGCCGCGCCGCGCCACTGGGCGGCCGTCAGGGCGCGCAGCGAGCGGTGGCCCACGACCGCGAGGACGGGCAGGACGAGGGCGAAGCGCAGGACCAGGACGGCGAGGACCGTACGGGCCGTGGTGATGTCCTTGGCGGCGAGATAACTGGCGCCCCAGACCACCGCGACCAGCAGGAGCGGCAGGTCGGTGAGCCAGGCTCGGCGGGGTGCGACGGCGCGCGGTACGGCGATCGAGGACATGGGGGCGGCTCTCCCGGTCTCCGGCGAAGAGGTGGAGACGACGGTGGCTGCCACACGGAACGATCACCGTACCGGCGCGACCCCCGGCTGACTAGGCGTTTTCCGCATCGGCGTCCGCGTACGAGCCGTAGGTCGGGCGACCTGCCAGGTCGTACGACTGGATGGAGACGCCGGTGCTGGTGATGCGCCCGCCCGTGTGCCGGAAGGCCATGGGCTCGGTGCCCTCGGGGAACAGGCGCAGGCCGCTGCCGAGCACGACCGGGAAGGTCACCAGGTGGAGCGTGTCGACGAGGCCGAGCGCGAGGAGGGACCTCACGAGGGCCCCGCTGCCGTGCACCTGGAGCTCACCCGCGGTGCGCTCCTTGAGCTCGGTGACCTCCTTGGCGAGGTCGCCGCCGATCACGGTGGTGCCGGCCCAGGAGGGGTCGGTGACGGTCGACGAGGCGACGTACTTCGGCAGCGCGTTCAGTTTGGAGGCGATCGGGTCGGCGGGGTCGGTCTTGTGCGGCCAGTACCCGGCGAAGATGTCGTACGTACGGCGGCCGAGCAGGTATGCGCCGGACCGGTCGAAGACCTCGACCACGAACCGGCCGAAGTCGTCGTCGCCGTAGACGAAGCTCCAGCCGCCGTGCGCGAAGCCACCGCGGGTGTCCTCCTCGGGGCCGCCGGGGCCCTGGTAGACGCCGTCGAGGGTGACGAAGAGGGTGGAGACGAGCTTGCCCATGTCGGGTGCCTGCTTCCTGGTGCGGGAGCGGATGGTGTCATCAGCTCAGACCCCGCGGGCCCCCGCAACTCATCGGTCCTCGCTACGGCTTCTCGGCTTCTCCCGGTCTTCGCTACGGCGTCTCAGCCCGCGTGGGTCGAGAACAGGCCGCCCGTCGGGCCCTGCTTGTCGCCGCCCTGGGCCTTCTTCAGGGCGTTGGCGAGGCTCTCGATGGTGAGGGACTGGAGGATGACGCGGCCGTTGCCCTCCAGGGTGGCCAGGGACAGGCCCTCGCCGCCGAACACGGCGTTCATCAGGCCCTGGCGGTTGAGGCCGCCGATGCGCTGGACGCCGTACTGGACGCCCTCCTCGAAGGCGACGAGGCAGCCGGTGTCGACCTCGATGCGGCCACCGAAGTCGGCGGGGTTCAGGTCGATGAAGTTGCCCGCGCCGGCGATGATCACCGTGCCCTGTCCGGTGAACTTCTCCAGGACGAAGCCCTCGCCGCCGCTCATGCCGGTGCGGCCGCCCTGGAAGGCGATGCCGAACTGGACGGTGGACTCGGCGGCCACGAAGGCGTCCTTCTCGGCGAACCACGCGCGCGTGCCGTTCAGCTCCAGGGCGCGCATCTCTCCGGGGAGCACGCCCGCGAAGCCGACGGTGCCTTCGCCGCCCTGGGAGGTGAAGTACTGGAACGCCAGCGACTCACCGGCGAGCGCGCGCTGGCCGACCTGCATGGCGGTGCCCATGGCCTGGCGGAGCATTCCGCCCATGCCTGCGGCGCCTGAGCCGCTCTGGGGCTGGCCCGCGTTGTTCGACGGGCCCGACAGGCGCGTCTCCATAGTCACGTTCGTCGTCTTGAAGAGGAACTTTCCGGCTTCGCAGTACACGGTCTGGCCGGGGTTCAGGTTGACGACCGCCATCTGCATGGCGTTGCCGACGATCTCTTGCTGAAGGGTCACGAGGGGAGAACGCAGGAGGCGAAGAAAAGAGTTCCTACCGATCGACATCGGTGTCCGTTCACCGCCAGCATCCGGGTGCGGTGGCCGCTGGGATGGACACATGACGACTCAGGGAACCCTTTGGGGCAAGGCGGCTCTGGTGACCGGCGGCAGCCGGGGCATCGGTGCGGCGACGGCGCTGCGGCTCGCGCGGGACGGTGCGGATGTGGCCGTCACCTACGTGGACGGCAAGGAGGCGGCCGAGAACGTCGTAGGGCGGATGGAGGCGCTGGGACGGCGGGCCGTGGCCCTGCGTGCCGACTCCGCGGACGCCGCCGAGGCGGCAGGGGCGGTGGACCGTGCGGCAAAGGCCCTGGGCGGGCTCGACGTGCTGGTGAACAACGTGGGGGTGGGGCTGCTCGGGCCGTTGGAGGGGCTGTCCCTCGCCGACGTGGACCGCGTTCTGGCGGTGAACGTCCGCGGGGTGTTCCTGACGTCCCAGGCGGCTGCCACGCGGATGGCGTCCGGGGGTCGCATCATCACGATCGGCACGTGCATGACGCAGCGGGTGCCGGGGCCGGGCGGGACGCTCTACGCGACGAGCAAGTCGGCGCTGGTCGGGCTGACCAAGGCGCTGGCCCGCGAGTTGGGCGGGCGCGGCATCACGGCGAACATCGTGCACCCGGGTCCGACGGACACCGACATGAACCCGGCGGACGGGCCGTACGCGGCCGGTCAGGCCGCGATGACGGCGTTGGGACGGTTCGGGACGGCGGACGAGGTGGCGTCGATGGTCGCGTATCTGGCGGGGGCGGACTACGTCACCGGGGCGGAGTTCGCGGTGGACGGCGGCCATTCCACGTGAAGCGCACAGGGGGCGCACCGGTCCTGTCGGGCCGGTGCGCCCCTGCGCGCGCGTGCGTCAGCCGCCCAGCTCCTGATGCCGCGCCGCCAGCGCCGACACCCCCTGCTCCGTCAGCGAACCGAACAACCGCAGCCGCGAGATCCCCCCGTCGGGATAGATGTCCACGCGTGCGTGCGTCCCGATTGCCGGGGTCGGGAGGACGAAGCGGTGGTTCGTGTCGGGTTGGAGGCGGGTGCGCGGGAGGATCTCGTGCCAGTCGCCGGTCTCGCCGTCCCGGACCGATATCGATGCCCAGCCCGCGCTGTTGCCCTTGAGGTACGCCGTGTCGATCTCGATCGCGCGGATCTGGGACTGGGCGGCGAGGCGGTAGCGGATCCAGTCGTTGCCCTGGTCGCGGCGGCGGCGGGTTTCCCAGCCGTCGTCCATCTTGCGGGAGCGGCCGGGCTGGATGGTGTTGCTCGCGGGTGAGTAGAAGAGGTTGGAGGCGTCCTCGGCGCCGCCGCCGTTCTCCAGAGCCACGACGTCGAACGTGCCCAGCGCCGCGAGCCAGTTGGGGTCGGGGACGACCTCGCCGTAGACCCGCAGGCGGGCGATGCCGCCGTCGGGGTGCTGGTTGACGCGGACGTGGGTGAAGCGCTGTTCGGTGGCTATGGAGAAGCCGTTCGCCGCGTGGCCGCCGACCGGCGTGCGCGGGACCAACGGCGTCCACTTCACGTCGTCGGCGAGGAGGTCCTCCGGGGACGGGGAGCCGGCCACTGACGTGCCCTCGATCGACACCGCCTGCGGGTAGTTGCCGCGGAAGTGGGCCGTGTCGACCACGATGCCCCTGATGACTCCCGGCGCGCCGAGGCGGACCAGCGCCCAGTCGTGGTCCTCTGGCGTCGGCCAGGGGTGGTCCGCCGAGGCTCCTCGGCGGCGGCGGGTCTCCCAGCCGTCCATGACCTTGCCCTTGTGGCCGAAGTGCTCGGGGTCGAACTCGGCGGGCCCCGGTACGAGGAGGTTTTCGCGCTGGGCGAAGAACTCGTCGTTGGCGGCGATCACTCCGGCGCCGAGTTGCCGGTCGGCGAGGTTGGCGTACTGGGTGAAGGGGAAGTCGGCCGTGCGGTAGTCCGCGTACGGGTCACCGCCTCCGTAGGGGTTCGCGTCGCCGGTGAAACTGGGAATCGCCGTCACTGCTGTGTCTGCCTTTCGGGAGTCGGCCGCTGCGGGTGCGGGGGATGGGTCGATCAGGGGGTACGGGTCAGGAGTTGGCCCTTCGGGTCGGTGAACTCGCCGTCCAGCACGATGCGTTCGCCGCGCAGCCAGGTCGACTTCACGACCCCGCTGAGGGTTTTTCCGGCGTACGCCGTGACGCGGTTGCGGTGTTGGAGGGCCGCCGGGTCCACGGTGAACGTCTCGTCGGGCGCGAGGACCGCGAAGTCGGCGTCGCGGCCCGCCTCGATGGCACCCTTCTGGTCAAGTCCCGCCAGCTGCGCGGTCCTTGACGACATCCAGCGGACCACGTCCGTCAGGTCGTGGCCGCGCTTGCGCGCCTCCGTCCACACTGCGGCGAGGCTGAGTTGGAGGCCGGAGATGCCGCCCCACGCGGTGGCGAAGTCGTCGGTCTTCAGGTCGGCCGTGGACGGGGAGTGGTCCGTGACCACGCAGTCGATCGTGCCGTCGGCCAGCGCCTGCCACAGCAGGTCCTGGTTGGCGGACTCGCGGATCGGCGGGCAGCACTTGAACTCGCTTGCGCCGTCCGGGACTTCCTCCGCCGTGAGGGTGAGGTAGTGGGGGCATGTCTCGACCGTTATGCGGACGCCCTCCGCCTTTGCGGCGGCGATCAGCGGCAGCGCGTCCGACGAGGAGAGGTGCAGTACGTGCACGCGCGCGTCGAGGCGCTTCGCCTGTGCGATCAGCCCCGCGATGGCCGTGTCCTCGGCGTCGCGCGGGCGGCTCGCCAGGAAGTCGGCGTACTTGGGGCCGCCCTGCTGCGGGGCCGCTTCGAGGTGGTGCGGGTCCTCCGCGTGCACGATGAGCAGGCCGTCGAAACCGGCGATCTCGGCCAGGGACAGGGCGAGTTGGTCCTGGTCCAGGTGCGGGAACTCGTCGACGCCCGACGGGGACAGGAACGCCTTGAAGCCGAAGACGCCGGCGTCGTGCAGCGGGCGCAGGTCCTTGACGTTGTCGGGCAGGGCGCCGCCCCAGAAGCCGACGTCCATGTGGGCCTTCTCCGCGGCGACTTGCTGCTTCGTACGGAGGTTGTCGACCGTCGTCGTCGGCGGGAGGGAGTTGAGCGGCATGTCGATGAGCGTGGTGATACCGCCGGCCGCCGCCGCACGCGTGGCGGTCCAGAAGCCCTCCCAGTGGGTGCGGCCGGGGTCGTTCACATGGACGTGCGTGTCGACCAGGCCGGGCAGCAGGACATCGTCGCCGAAGTCCTCGAACCGTGCGCCGGACGGGACTTGGGCGTCGTACGGGAGGACGGCCGTGATCTTCCCCCCGGCGACCGCGACCGCCGCCGCGCGTATCCCCTCGGGAGTGATGACACGTGTGGAGCGCACCACCAGTTCAGCGTCGGACACCCGGACCCCTCTCTGCCGCCGTCGTCGTTTCCGTCGTCGTTTCCGTTACTTCCGGGAAACGGGATTTACGTCCACGTAACGGAATTCAACGTTCTGTTGAAGGAGTCTTCACTCCCGCTCCCGTACCGTCAAGGGCACACATCTCCACGATGCGCCTCACGCGCACACTCTGGACGTTTCCACAAAGCGGAATTAAACTTCCGGCAAGCAGAACGTAGCTACGCACAGGCGGGGAGTCAACCGACCCCCGGGTAGGCTTCAGCCCTTCCCGCCCGTGCCGAAAGGAACGCGCCGTGCCGCCGTCCAGCGTGAGCAGCACCGACTCCACCAAGTCCGCCACGGGTGGTGTCCAGTCCCTTGAGCGCGCCTTCGACCTGCTGGAGCGGATGGCCGACGCGGGCGGCGAGGTCGGCCTGAGCGAGCTCTCCGCGAGCAGCGGCCTCCCGCTCCCCACCATCCACCGCCTGATGCGCACGCTCGTGGTCTGCGGTTACGTCCGCCAGCAGGCGAACCGCCGGTACGCGCTCGGCCCGCGCCTGATCCGCCTCGGCGAGTCCGCGTCCCGGCTGCTCGGCACCTGGGCCCGCCCCTATCTCGCCCGGCTGGTCGAGGAGACCGGCGAGACCGCGAACATGGCGCTGCTCGACGGCGACGAGATCGTGTACGTCGCCCAGGTGCCGTCCAAGCACTCGATGCGCATGTTCACCGAGGTCGGCCGACGCGTCCTCCCGCACTCGACCGGCGTCGGCAAGGCCCTGCTCGCCAACACCCCGGACAACGAGGTGCGCGCGCTGCTCGCCCGGACCGGCATGCCCGCCGCGACCGAGAAGACGATCACCACGCCCGACGGTTTCCTCGCGGCGCTGGCGGACGTGCGCCGCCTCGGCTACGCGATCGACGACAACGAGCAGGAGATCGGCGTGCGCTGCCTCGCCGTCTCCGTGCCCAACTCCCCCACCGCCGCCGCGATTTCGATCTCGGGCCCGGCGGGCCGGGTCACCGAGTCGGCGACCGACAAGATCGTGCCGGTGCTCCAACAGGTGGCCGGCGAACTGTCGGAGGCACTGGCCAGCCAGAACCCCGCGTGAGCGGCGGGCAGTTCTGGCCGGGCCGCTACACCGACCGGCACGGCACCGAGGCCGTCGTCTTCGAGACGGACGGCCGGGAGCTGATCCGCACGACGATCCGGGGCGTCCGCTTCGAGGGCGACAGCATGGACGACCTCGGCGCGCTGGGCGGAGCGCCCCCGGACACCCCGTTCTCCTTCTTCGACGGGGCGTTGTGCTCCTGCCTGCTGGAGTGGGAGGTGCCGTTGTCCGTCGCGGTCGAGGGACGGGACGTGCGTACGGCGGTGCTGGACTGCGCGTTGCGGCTCGGGGACCCGGCCGGACCCGGCAGGGGGCTGGACGCGGAGACGCTGACCACGACCCTGCGCCTGGACGGGCGCGAGTACCGCAGCGCCGAGGGCGATGACGACTTCGAGGACGCGCTGAACGAGGTCCAGCGCCGCCTGCCGCCGGGCTCGCGACTCAAGGCGTGCGTCTCGTGCGCCTGGTCCGACTACCACCCCGCCGGCCACGGACTGATGGCCGCGCTCGCGTGCTTCCGTGACGCCAAGGACCTCTACCGTCAGGTCGACGGCAAGCACGGCCCACGGGGCATCTTCACGACCTGGCAGGAACACACCGAGTCCGTCCAGGAGACCTGGCTGTGCGAGGAGTTCGAGGACCGGGCCGGGGACTCGGGCTACCGAGGAGCGTTCCCGGCGCGCCGGTGGTCGTGAACTAGCCCTGCCCACCCCGGGGTTGACCGAACAGGTCCACGGCGTTGCGTACGTCCGTCAGACCCCTCCCGAGGGCGCTCACGGAGCCGATCGCGCCGGCGATGAGGAGTAACGAGCGGCGCAGGCGCGGGATTTCGGGGACGCCGTCGATGGTCATCGCGGCCAGCGCCGCGAGTTCGTCCTCGGCGATGACCCGGTCGGGGAACTCGGCCGGATGCGCGGCGAGTTCGCGGCGCAACCGGGACACCGCGGTCCGCAGTTCCGCCACCCTCGGATCCTCGTCGCTGCCGGTCACTGACCTCTGCCCCAAGCTCCGCAACACAGCTCTCCCCCCTCGCACGTCTTCGTGCGCAAGAACTTCGCGGTCCCGCCGCGCACCCCGCAACACTGGTCGGGCGCCGAGGGACGCGGGTCAGTAAACGCCACCCGGTGCGGGGCGCGCCACTCCATGGACCGAAATTAAGTAGGAGGATTCCGTCCGGTCGCCGCCGCGTCAGGTATGCAGGACGTATGACGCGAAACGAAGACCAGGTCGCGGGGCTGTTGCTCGCCGCGGGCGGCGGCCGGCGGCTCGGCGGGCGGCCCAAGGCGCTGCTACGACACCGGGGGCGACCCCTCGTGGAGCACGCGGTCGGGGTCCTGCGCGCGGCCGGCCTCACCCGCGTCCACGTGGTCCTGGGGGCGCGCGCCGACGCCGTACGGGAGCAGGCGGAGCTGACCGGGTGCGTGGTCGTGGAGAACCCGGAGTGGGAGCAGGGGATGGGGTCCTCGCTGCGGGCGGGGCTCGACTCGCTCGCGGGTACGGGGGCGCGGGCGGCGCTCGTGTCGCTCGTCGACCAGCCCGGGATCGGCGCGGAGGCGGTGGCGCGGGTGCTCGCCGGGTTCACGGACGAGGACTCGCTCGTCTCGGCCGCCTACGACGGGGTACGCGGCCATCCGGTGCTGTTCGGGGCCGCGCACTGGGCCGGGATCGCCGAGAGCGCGACCGGGGACCGGGGGGCGCGGGCGTACCTCAAGGCGCACGCGGACGCGATCGCGCTCGTCGAGTGCGGGGATGCGGCCGAGCCGTACGACATCGACACTGAGGCGGATCTCGTCCACCTTGAGTGAGCGGAGTGGCACTGAGCGCCACTTTGGCTCGATCCGGAGAATCTCGACGTCAACAAACCATTGAACTTCCACGATGAGGAAACTAGTATCCACTGTTCAGAAGCGCCCGACGGCCCCTCGGGTGCTCTCCGTCCCACCCGGGTCACCTGGCACCCGGTGCCTCGCTCGCTGAAGGAAGTGACAGTTCATGTCCGCACCAGCGCCGTCCTCGCCGGTCGTCGTCGACGCCGAACCCCTGCCCCGGCAGGACGAGGTCCTCACCGCCGAGGCCCTCGCCTTCGTGGCCGAGCTGCACCGCCGGTTCACGCCCCGCCGGGCCGGACTCCTCGCCCGCCGGGCCGAGCGCCGCGCGGAGATCGCCCGTACCTCCACCCTCGACTTCCTCCCGGAGACCGCCGCGATCCGCGCCGACGACTCCTGGAAGGTGGCCCCCTCCCCCGCCGCGCTGAACGACCGGCGCGTGGAGATCACCGGCCCCACCGACCGCAAGATGACGATCAACGCCCTCAACTCCGGCGCGAAGATCTGGCTCGCGGACTTCGAGGACGCCTCCGCGCCGACGTGGGAGAACGTCGTCACGGGCCAGCTCAACCTGATCGACGCCTACACCCGCGCGATCGACTTCACCGACCCCAACTCCGGCAAGTCGTACGCCTTGAAGGCCGAGGACGAGCTGGCGACGGTCGTGATGCGGCCGCGCGGCTGGCACCTCAACGAGCGGCACCTGCTGGTGGACGGTGAGCAAGTCCCGGGCGCCTTCGTGGACTTCGGGCTGTACTTCTTCCACAACGCGCAGCGGCTGCTCGACCTCGGCAAGGGCCCGTACTTCTACCTCCCGAAGACCGAGTCGCACCTCGAAGCCCGGCTGTGGAACGACGTGTTCGTCTTCGCGCAGGACTACGTCGGCGTCCCGCAGGGCAGCGTCCGCGCGACCGTGCTGATCGAGACGATCACGGCGGCGTACGAGATGGAGGAGATCCTCTACGAACTCCGCGACCACGCCTCGGGGTTGAACGCGGGCCGCTGGGACTACCTGTTCTCCATCGTGAAGAACTTCCGTGACGGCGGGCCCAAGTTCGTCCTCCCGGACCGCAACGCGGTGACGATGACGGCCCCGTTCATGCGGGCGTACACCGAACTCCTCGTCCGCACCTGCCACAAGCGCGGGGCGCACGCGATCGGCGGCATGGCGGCGTTCATCCCGTCCCGCCGTGACGAGGAGGTCAACAAGGTCGCGTTCGAGAAGGTCAAGGCGGACAAGGACCGTGAGGCCGGGGACGGTTTCGACGGCTCCTGGGTGGCCCACCCCGACCTGGTGCCGATCGCCATGGCCTCCTTCGACGCGGTGCTCGGCGAGAAGCCGAACCAGAAGGACCGGCTGCGCGAGGACGTCGACGTCAAGGCGGCCGACCTGATCGCCGTGGACTCGCTGCACGCGAAGCCGACGTACCCCGGGCTCGTCAACGCCGTTCAGGTGGGCATCCGTTACATCGAGGCGTGGCTGCGCGGGCTCGGTGCGGTCGCCATCTTCAACCTGATGGAGGACGCGGCCACCGCGGAGATCTCGCGCTCGCAGATCTGGCAGTGGATCAACGCGGGCGTCGAGTTCGAGAACGGCGAGAAGGCAACTCCCGAGCTGGCACGGAAGGTTGCCGCCGAGGAGCTGGAGAACATCCGCGCGGAGATCGGCGCGGACGCCTTCGCCGCGGGCCACTGGCAGCAGGCCCACGACCTCCTCCTGGAGGTCGCCCTCGACGACAACTACGCGGACTTCCTGACGCTGCCGGCGTACGAGCAGCTGCGGGGCTGACCCTCAACAGGCGTCAGGAACAGCTCACTTGCAGGATCAGCTCACTTGTCCGAGTGGCCCAGGGACTTGTCCGGGGCCACTCGGTCGCGTACGAGCTTCTTCACGGCCGTGGGTTCGGGGAATCCCTGTTCGCGGCGGTCCCACACGACCTCGTCGTTGACACGCACGACGAAGACACCGCCGGTGCCGGGCTTCAGGGACAGTTCCGTCAACTCGGTCTCGAAGGTGGTGAGAAGCTCCTGCGCCAGCCAGGCCGCGCGGGGCAGCCAACGGCACTGGGTGCAGTACTCGATCTGTACGCGGTTTTCCACGAGGGCGTCGTCTGTCATCCGAGGTGTACCGACCAATCCTGTTCCGCCGCCGGTTTGCCGTGCAGGTCGGGGACCCGCTTGAGCCAACTCGGGCGGCCCTGCTGTGTTTTCGCCGCTCGCCGGGCTTCCTCGGCGGCGCGTTCCTCCCGGCTGGGGAAGTCGGTGGGGAGCCAGGCCGCGGAGGCCTCCACACGCGCGTGCAGGTAGGCGACGTACGCCTCCCGTACGGCGTCGGGTGTCGCGAAGCCCGGTTCGCCGGCCAGCCAGGCGTCCGGCACCTCGGCCACGATCCGGCGCAGCAGCTCCTCGGTCACCCTGGGCGCCAACTCGGCATCGGCGGCACGGGTGTTGGGCCCGTAATGACCGAGAGCATGGTGGCGGAAATCGTAGGACTTCGTGGGGTCGGCGGCGTCCCAGCGGTGGTGGAAGACGAGGGCGGCGCCGTGGTCGATGAGCCACAGGCGCGGGGGTGCGATGCCGAGCGTGGGCCAGATCATCAGGTTCGAACTGTGCACCGTGCGGTCGACGTTGACGGTCAGCGCGTCCAGCCAGACGATCTTCCCGGCCTCCAGCGGGTCGACCGTGCAGCGCGCGGCGACCTCCGGGGTGAAGTCCCGGGCGCCCGGCAGAAAGTCCATGCCGAGGTTCAGACCGGCGCTCGCGCTGTGCAGGTCCCGCACTTCCTGGTGGGGCTCCTCGTCGGCGATCTCCGGGTCGAAGTGCACCAGCACCAGCTCGGGGAAGCGCAGCCCGAGGGCGCGGGCCAGCTCCCCGACGATCACCTCGGCGACCAGCGCCTTGCGGCCCTGCGCGGAGCCGGTGAACTTCACGACGTACGTGCCGAGGTCGTCGGCCTCGACGACTCCGGGGACGGAACCGCCGGAGCGCAGGGGCTCGATGTAGCGGGTCGCGGTGACCTCTCTCAGCGTGTCCGGCATGAAACGAGCATAGAGGCAGGTCACCGCCAGGAAGGGTGGCCCTCCGGTGTGCTGCCCGTGGTGAGCCTGCGCACGCCCGTGCCGTCGGCGCGGACGGCCCAGATCGCCGGCTGGTCGAAGGGACCCCGGACGAACGCCACCCACTTGCCGTCGGGCGACCAGACGGGGTCCATCTCCTGAGCGGCGGTCTGCACGAGCGTCCGGTCGCCCGTGCCGTCCGCCTTGACGATGTGGATGTCTCCCCCGGTCCCCACGTTGGGCGCCCCGGCGGTGTAGGCGAAGTAGCGTCCGTCGGGGGACCAGACGGGATCGAGCGCACGCCGGGACTGGTGGGTGACCTGCTGGGGTTCGGCACCCGGTCGGCTCGGGTCGACGACGTGGATCTGCCAACCCGACGTCTTCTGGAGGCAGATGGCGATGTGCTTGCCGTCGGGGGACCACGCCGGGTCCTCCACCTTCGCGGTACCGGTGGTCAGTTGCTGCGCGGAGCCGTCCGCGACGGTTACGACGAACAGCTGCTGCACCCCGTCCTGCCGCCGCAGCACGGCCAGCCGCTTGCCGTCCGGGGACCAGGCGACCCGGCCGCCCGAGATCGCGGCGACCCGGCGGACGTCCGTACCGTCCGCGTTCGCCGTCCAGACCGCCGACTCCTGCCCCGTCTTGCGGGTGAACGCGAACGACTTGTGATCGGGGGCCCACTGCGGCAGCGCGTCACACGTCCCGTCGATCAACTGCTTCGGATCATCTTTGGTGGAGTCACGAAGCCCGATCACGCTGTGACATGTCGACGACCCTGGGTCCGTGTCCATCCGCACGAGCAGCGGCGCGTCGGGGAACGCGGCGGCTGTCACCCGCGGCGACGAGGACACGCTTCCCCCGGCAGCGCCCTCGTTCCCAGCCGAACCCGATCCTGAACCGGTCCAGGGGTGCCACACCAGCACCCCTGCGGCGACGACCACAGCCAACGCCGCCGCTACGACCGCTGCCCTACGGCGACCTCGTGCCCCCTCGCCGCCGGCCGTCGGCCCACCGCCCACCGGTCCCGCACCACCGGGCGAGCCGGGGGCGGGCGTGGGCGCGAACACGGGCGCGGGACCGAAGCCGGCACCGGGGCTGAAGCCAGGGTCCGGACTGAGGCCGGGGCGCGGGCCGAAGCCCTGGGCGGGCGACGACTGGACGGTCCGGGGATGGGAGACCCCGGGCGGCCTCTCGTCGGACGTCGGCGCGGCCGTGGGCGCCTCCGCGACCACCGGCGACTCGGGCGACCACTCACCGGCCCCCGGCCGCTTCTCCTCGCCCCTCGGCGGACCCGTCATCCCCGTACGCGGATCCGTCGGCACCCCCGGCGGACCCGGCACCCGATCCACCCCGACGCCGTAAGCCCCCTTCTCCTGGCTCCGTACAAGCGCGGTCGCCTCGGCCGGAAGCCACACGTCCGACGGATGCCGGACCGTCAGCCGGTCGAGGAACTCCGACGGGGTGGGGCGGTCGCGCGGATCCTTGGCCAGGCAGGCCGCGACCAGGTCACGCAACTGGCCCGGAACATCCGTGAGTTCGGGCTGTTCGTGGACGACGCGGTACGGCCACGCCGCCGACCCCCCGTCCCCGAAAGGAGCCCGGCCCGCCGCCTGGCCGAGGACGACCCCCAGGGCGAACATGTCCACCGCAGGAGTCAGCGTGCCCCCGGTCAGCTGCTCCGGCGCGAGGAACCCGAGCGTGCCGATCTGGAACCCGGTCTGGGTGAGGGCCGTACCGTCGAGGGCCCGTGCGATGCCGAAGTCGATGACCCGGGGGCCGTCCTCCGCGACGATGATGTTGGCGGGTTTCAGATCCCGATGGATGACCCCGGCCTGATGGATCGCCGCCAGCGCCTCGGCGAGGCCAGCGGCCAGCACGGTGAGCGTGTCCGCGGGCAGGGGGCCGACCCGGTCGAGGACTGCCTGCAGCGTCGGTCCGGGGACGTACGCCGTCACCAGCCAGGCCGGATCGCCCTGCGGGTCGGCGTCCACGACCGGCGCGGTGTGGAAGCCGCCGACGCGTCGCGCCGCGGCCACCTCGTCGGCGAACCTGCGCCGGAAACCCGGTTCCGTGCTGAGTTCGGGCCGTACGACCTTGACGGCCACCGCCCGGCCCGACCGCGACCGGCCGAAGTACACGACGCCCATGCCGCCCTGGCCGAGCCGTCCGACCAGCCGGTATCTGCCCTCCCCGACGGAGGCGGGATCACCCGCTCGGAGCGGTTTCATGACTCCCCCATCTCGCCTCTCCGGCAAGGCGGTTGGACCTCATCGGCCCCGACCCCCGTCCCCGTCGAGCGGCCATTTCCAGCCGCGAGGCTCCCCCGATACCGGCCATCAGTCTAGGTGCTCCGCTCATGACGTCACCGGGTTCCGAACGGTTCCCTTCCGCCCCGCCCGGCCTCGCCCGGCCAGCGGATTCCGCAACGGCAGATAACGCGCGTCGGCGCCGTCCGCCCCGGTCCAGCGCAGCAACAGGTTCGTCTTGCCGGGCAACGTGGGCGAGGCGAGGAGTTCGGCGACCTCGGGCAGGTCGTGCCGGGCCAGTTCCGCGCGAACCGCCGGCCAGGGGTCCAGCTCCGGATGCCGCTCGGCGAGCACCCCGGCGATCTCGACGAGATGGTTGACGACCAGGCAGTACACCAACCGCTCCCACCCCGCCCCCCGTTCCACATCCGTCAGCAGCTTCACGCCCTCCGCGTCCCGGTACAGCGCCTGCGCGGGCATCCCGTCCGCGTCGACCGCGACCAGCGTGTTCTGCAAGTGCGCTTCGAGTACGACGCCGTAGTCGGCGAACGCCGTGATCGCGGGCGGTACGACCTGCCGCAGATACGCCTCCCACCAGGCCGCCGGGTCGGCCGTACCGTCGAGCGGGTTGCCCTCGAACCCCTCCACCAATCCCGCGGCGAGCAACGGAGTCGTGCCGGGCAGGAGGTGGTCGTGCAGGCCGTCGCGGACCAGGACGGCGAGTTCCTCGAAGGCGAAGTCGGCGGTGCGGTAGCCCCGGTCGCTCAGCCAGGCCGCCGGGCCGCCCATCGCGGCGAAGGCGTCCCGGACGGCCGTATCCGTGCGGTGAAGTTTCAGCAGGTCGTGGCGCCACAGTCGGCGTACGTCATTGGTGATCCGCACATCGAGGCTGAACTTCAGGAACAGATCCTCCGCGCGTTCCGCGGACCCGGGGCTGTACACCGTGCGGATCGCCGCCGTCGGCCACACCTCGGTCGCCGTCGCGCCGAGCCGGATCAGCCGCCCGTCCGCGAAGGCGTCCGCCAGGCCCGCGCCCACGAGGTCCAACTGCCAAGGGTGCGCGGGCAGCAGCCGGTACCCGGGCGGGGCCTCCCCGAGCGCGTCCAGCGCCGAGACGTCCCCCTCCTCCACGACCGCGTCCTCGCGCAGCCCGAGCAGCTCCAGCGGGAAACGGGCGTACGCCTCCGGGGCGTAGGGCAGCCAGCCCGCGACGGGGCCGCCGCCCCGGGCCTTGGGCGCGGGATGGTAGGGATGGCCGGTGATCAAGGACTGTTCGGAGCGGAGATACGGGTCGTCGGGCGCCGTCGCACCGTCGCGCGCGGTGAGCAGCGCGGCGACGGCGTCACGGCTGTCCGTCATCTCGGCGGGCAGTTCGTGGTTGGAGACTCCGGTGTGCCGGGTCAGTTCCTCGGCGACGAGTTTCACGAGTTCGGCGTGGTCGACGCGCAGCCAGTCGCCGTCCGCGTACACCTCGGGCTCGGCGGGCCGCCGCTCGCCGCGCACCCGCAGCAGCCGGCCGCTCCCCGGCAGCCGGTACACGTGCCGCTCCCCCTGGTCCGGAAGCGGCTGGGCCACCTCCCGGAGCAGACAGTTGAGCAGGGGCGCGGCCGCGTACGCGTCGGCGCGCTCCGCCACGTCGTCGCCCGGGGGTGTGAAGTCGACGCGATCCATTCGTTCCCTAAGTCCGTGTCCTGCGATCGCGATCAGTATGTCTCTCGTCGCACAGTGTCCCGCCGCCCCATCTCTCCCCGCTCTACCGCCCTCCACCCCGTCTCTCGTCGTCACCGATCATGACGCCCCGTCCGCACCCGAGGAGTCGACCGTGGACCGTCCCCCGCTTCCCGAGGCCCAGGTCGCCGAGGAACTCGCCGCCACCCGTCCCGACCTCGTACAACGGTACGCGGCCGAACTCCCCGGTGCCCGTGCGGCGGTACTCACCCGGCTGTGGCGCGCGCTGGCCTTCGAACCGCTGCCGTGGATCGTCGGCCGGACACCGGGCCTCGTCCTACGGCTCTCCGACGGCCGACGGCTGCGCGGCCCGCACGCCGATCCGTACGCGACCGACGCCTACGTCACCGTCGTCCACCTCGACGACCTCGCCTACGACGATCCGGCGCGCCTGATGACCGACCTCGCCGTGCCGCACGGCACCGTCTTCGCGGCCGAACTCGGGCACAGCGTCGCCTCGTTGGCCCTGTCCCGGGCCAACCAGCCGAGCCGGTCGGAGGATTGGCCGACGCAGGACTGGGAGTGGGAGCAGCGGATCGTCGACGGGCACCCCTTCCACCCCAACTGCCGCTCCCGGCCCGGCTTCTCGGTGGCCGAGCAGCTCGCCTACGGCCCCGAGCACCGGCCCGTGGTGGCGCTCGGGTCGGTGCCGGTGGGGGCGGAGGAGTCGCTGGTGACGGGGGTGTGGCCTGACGAACTGCGGGACGGGGGGCGGCTGTTGATCCCGGTGCACCCGTGGCAGGCGGCGCATGTGCTGAAGCGGACCGGGGACGCTCCGCTCGACGCGCATCCCCTGATGTCCCTGCGGACCCTCGCCCTGTCGGACGGACCGCACGTCAAGACCGCGCTGAGCGCCCGGCTGACGTCCTCGGTGCGGGACATCTCGGTCTACTCGATCGGCTTGTCGGCAACACTGTCGGCGTTCGGGGAGTCGCTCGCGGCACGATCGGACGGCCTGTTGCACGTGACCCGCACGCTGGGTGCGGCGACGGCCAACTCCCCCGATCTCGCCGCCGTGTTGCGCGAGTCGCCGCAGACGTACGCGGACACGGAAGCGGGCGAGCGGGTGCTGCCGGTGGCCGCCCTCGCGGTCACCGACCTGCCCCGATCGCCCGCCTGGCTGGCCGAGTTCACGCGTCTCGCCCTCGTCGTCTGTCTGCGGCTGCTGGAGTCCGGTGTGGCCCTTGAGGCGCACGGTCAGAACCTGCTGGTGGTGCTGTCCCGCACGGGTGCCCCCCTGCGCCTGGTCTACCGCGATCTCGCCGACATCCGCGTCAGCCCCAAGCGCCTTGCCGAGCAAGGGATTCCGATCCCCGAACTGAGCGGACGCATCGTCACCGACGACGAACTCACCCTGCGCCGCAAGCTGTTCGGCTCCCTGGTGGCGGGCGCACTCGCCGGTACGGCGGGTTCCGGTACGGCGCTCAGGGCGGCGCTGGCAGCCGTCGTACCGGATCTGCCGCGCACGCCGGACCTGCGCACGCTGCTCGAACAGCCGCTGCCCAGCAAGGCGTTGACGCTGATGCGGCTGTCGCCGGAGCTGCCCGGGGACCAGTGGACCGGGCTCCCGAACCCGCTCGTTTTGGAGCCCGGTCCATCTGATCAATAGGATCCGGCGATGATCACAAGACAACGGCTGGCGGCGGGGATCTGTGCCCTGCTCGCCACCCTCACGGCCGGGGTCGCCTTCCCTGCCGGAGCGGTCGCCGACGAGACGGACTCCACGGCCTCCCCCAAGGTCGAACTCGTGCTGGACGTCAGCGGATCCATGAGCGCCAAGGACATAGACGGCGGCTCACGGATGGCAGCGGCGAAGCAGGCGTTCAACGAGGTGCTCGACGCGACACCCGAGGAAGTGCAGCTCGGCATCCGCACGTTGGGCGCCAACTACCACGGCAACGACCGCAAGACGGGCTGCAAGGACACCGCGCAGCTCTACCCGGTGGGCACCCTGAACCGCACCGAGGCCAAGACCGCGGTCGCGACGCTCCAGCCCACCGGCTGGACGCCGATCGGGCCCGCGCTGCTGAAGGCGGCGGACGACCTCGACGGCGGTGACGGCACCCGCCGTATCGTCCTGATCAGCGACGGCGAGGACACCTGCCAGCCGCTGGACCCGTGCGAGGTGGCCCGCGAGATCGCGGCCAAGGGCATCGGCCTCACCATCGACACGCTGGGCCTGGTGCCGGACGCCAAGACCCGCGACCAGCTCAGCTGCATCGCGGACGCGACCGGCGGCACGTACACCTCCGTGCAGCACAAGGAGGAACTCTCCGACCGCGTGGGCCAGTTGGTGGACCGCGCCGCCGACCCGGTGGCGACCCCGGTCGCCACCGAGGGCACCGCCCAGTGCTCCAGCGCCCCGACCCTCAAGTCCGGTCTGTACACGGACCGCGAGGAGTTCGGCAAGCAGCGCTTCTACCGCGTGGACGTCAACCCCGGCCAGGAGCTGCGCGCTTCGGTGAGCGTCGGCGCCGACCGTGAAGTCAACCCGGACTACGGGGTGTTGCTGCGCGCGGTCACCGTGCACGGCCGCGAGATCGTGCGCGGCGAGGGCACCGGCAACGGCCGTACGGACGTCATCTCCACCGGGCTGCGCTACCCGAAGGCGGAGAGCGACGACGACAACGCCCCCGCCGAGACCGTCTGTCTCCAGGTCACCAACTCCTTCTCGGCGGCCGCCGGGGTGAAGACCACCCCCGGCCTGCCCCTCGAACTCACCGTGGACGTCGTGGACGGGCCGAGCAAGGCGAGCGACGTGGCCTCCTTCGGCCTCGGCCGCGGCTGGTGGCTCCTCGCCGCCCTCGTGCTGACCGGCTTCGTCGCGGGTCTGCTCTGGGGCTGGCTGTCCCGCTGGCGCCTCGCGGTCTGGAGGACCAACTGATGCGGATCACACGCGTGTTGAGCACGGCCCTGCTGCTGGCGGGCCTGGCCGCGGGACCCGCAGTGGCGGACTCCTCGCCGTCCGCGAGCCCCTCCGACGACAGCTCGGCCCCCACCCAGGCGGGCACCTCCTTCCGTACGGCCACGGAGCTCGACCAGGGGCAGACGGGTACCGCGAGCGGCTCCACCGGCGACTACCTGTACTGGTCGTTCGCCGCGGACGCCGGCCAACGCCCCACCGTCAAGGCGACGGTGAAGCTGCCCGACACCCATGCGGGCCAGACCTGGCAACTCGACGTCTACGACGGGCTGCGGCGCCGCCAGGCCTGCCAGTACGGGGCCGCGACGCGCACCGCCGCGCAGGATGCGACCTCCCTGGACCTGGCGTGCACGCTGCGTACCGTCCGTGCCTGGTCGGAGACTTGGGCCAACGACCCGCTGCCGGGCACGTACTACGTCCGGCTCACGGTCGTGGATCTCCAGTCCTCGGACCTGGGCCAGCCGGTGAGCACCGAGGTGCGGGTGGACTCCAAGGACATCGGCGGTTCGGCGGCGGTCGACGGTTCGCTGGCGCAGCCGCTGACGCCGGGGATCGCGGCCAAGTCGGCCTCCGATGACGACAGTTCGTCGTCGACCTCGGCCGCGCTGTCGAGCATCGAGCCGGACGGCGGCTGGTCCTCCGGCTGGTGGTCCGACCGCTGGGTGTGGACCGCCGTGGGCGGTGTGCTGGCCGCGCTCGCGGGGATCGGCGGGTATGCGCTGACCCGGGGTTCGGGACGGCCGAGGCGGGTTCCGCCACCCGGCATGTAATGACGTGATCATTCGCCAGAAGGCCCGCACACAGCGGGCCTTCTGTCATGTCCGGCCCCGTCTCACGCCTCCCGCAACGCCTTCGCGAGCGTGCCGTCGCCGGTCACCTCGACACGTCCGGCACGCACCGCGTCGGGAAGACTCAACTCCCCCTGCGCGACGGCCGTACAGGTCTCGACGCCGAGCACGAGCCGGGCGTCGGGCTCCCGGGGCGCGGGCCCCTCGCCGTAGACGAGCCCGCCCTCCTCCATCCCCGCGTACACGTGGAACTCCCCTTCCTCCAGCCGGACTTCGACCAGCCCCTCCCCCTCCAGCGCCCGCAGCAACGGCAACGCGAACCAGTGCGCACGCACGGCATCCGTCGGCCGCCGCTCCCCCAACTCGGGCGCACCCCACGCCCCGAGGGCTTGCAGCACGGGCAGCAACTCCCGCCCCCGCCCGGTGAGTTCGTAGACGTAGGCGGCACCGGGCGGAGGCAGCCGCCGTCGCGTCGTCAGCCCGTCCCGTTCCATGTCCTTCAGCCGTGAGGCGAGTACGTCCGTGCTGACACCCGGCAGATCGGCGTGCAGGTCCGTGTAGCGGCGCGGTCCTGCGAGGAGTTCGCGGACGATCAGCAGGGTCCAGCGGTCGCCGACGAGGTCGAGCGCGCGGGCCGCGGAACAGTACTGGTCGTAGCTTCGGCGAGGTGACATGCGACGCAGTCTAGACATGTTGTTGGACTTTCCAAGCTCACACTTGGTAAAACCAAGCAACACACGAAGCCGATGGGGCGAGGGCGCAATGGAGTTCCGGCAGTCGAGCAAGCTCAGCGAGGTCTGTTACGAGATCCGCGGTCCGGTGATCGAGCACGCCAACGCACTGGAGGAGGCGGGCCACAGCGTCCTGCGGCTGAACACCGGCAACCCCGCGCTCTTCGGCTTCGAGGCGCCCGAGGAGATCATCCAGGACATGATCCGGATGCTCCCCCAGGCCCACGGCTACACGGACTCGCGGGGCATCCTCTCGGCCCGCCGAGCGGTCGCCCAGCGCTACCAGACCCTGGGCCTCGAAGTCGACGTGGACGACGTGTTCTTGGGCAACGGCGTCTCCGAGCTGGTCTCCATGGCCGTACAGGCACTGCTGGAGGACGGCGACGAAATCCTCATCCCCGCACCGGACTTCCCGCTCTGGACGGCGGTGACAACGCTCTCCGGCGGCAAGGCGGTCCACTACCTCTGCGACGAACAGGCCGACTGGTACCCGGACCTGGACGACATGGCGGCGAAGATCACCGACCGCACCAAGGCCGTCGTCATCATCAACCCGAACAACCCCACCGGCGCCGTCTACCCCAAGGAGATCGTCGAGGGCATCCTCGACCTCGCCCGCCGCCACGGCCTGATGGTCTTCGCCGACGAGATCTACGACCAGATCCTCTACGACGACGCCGTGCACCACTCGGCCGCCGCGCTCGCCCCCGACCTGGTCGTCCTCACCTTCTGCGGCCTGTCGAAGACGTACCGGGTGGCCGGCTTCCGCTCGGGCTGGCTGGTGGTCACGGGCCCGAAGCAGCACGCCAAGAACTACCTGGAGGGCCTGACGATGCTGGCCTCCATGCGGCTGTGCCCCAACGCGCCCGCGCAGTACGCCATCCAGGCCGCGCTCGGCGGCCGCCAGTCCATCCGCGACCTGACCGTCCCGGGCGGCCGACTGCACGAACAGCGCAACGTGGTGTGGGAAAAGCTGAACGAGATCCCTGGGGTCTCGTGCGTGAAGCCGAAGGGCGCCCTGTACGCGTTCCCCCGGCTCGACCCCAAGGTGCACAAGATCCACGACGACGAGAAGTTCGTCCTGGACCTGCTGCTCCGCGAGAAGATCCAGGTCGTCCAGGGCACCGGCTTCAACTGGCCCACCCCCGACCACTTCCGCATCCTCACGCTGCCGTACGCGGACGACCTGGAGGCGGCTATCGGCCGGATCGGGCGGTTCTTGGGCGGGTATCGGCAGTAGCCGCCCATCGGACAGCTAGGGGCGCTGCGCCCTGGGTAACTCCCCCGCATGACCGACCGCCCCCTGCTGCTCCTCGACGTCGACGGTCCCCTCAACCCGTACGGCGCCCGGTTCCTGCGCCACCGCGGCTATGTCACCCACCGGCTGTGGCCGACGAACTGGTCGGCCCGGCAGCGGCCGGGTTCCCGGCGACTGCGGCGCGGGCTGCGGGTGCGCCTGCACCCGGGGCACGGCGCGCGCATACTGGCGCTGCCGTACGAACCCGCCTGGGCCACCACCTGGATGCACCAGGCGAACGAGCTGATCGCGCCGGCGGTCGGGCTCCCCGGCGACCTGCCGGTGATCGAGTTCACCCACCTGTTCGCCAAGGCCCCGGACGGCCTCTACTGGAAGACCCGCCAGATCGTGGCCTGGGCGGCCGGGCGCCCCTTCGTCTGGGTCGACGACCTGATCACCGACCTGGACGTACGGCACGTAGAGGCCCATCACGAGGGACCGGCCCTCCTCCTCAAGGTGGACCCGCGCAGGGGCCTACGGGAGGGCGATTTCGCGACGCTGGAGCAGTGGGCCCATAGCCTGTGACGTATGGGCGATCTTTTCCTCGTACGGCACGGAGAGACCGAATGGTCCCGGTCGGGGCGGCACACCAGCTCGACCGATGTCCCGCTCACCGCGAAGGGGCGGGAGGAGGCGCACGGCCTGGTGCCGCTGATCCGATCGCACCGGGTCGGCGCCGCGTTCGTCAGCCCCATGCAGCGCGCGCGGGAGACCGCCGAGCTGATCGGGCTGACGGACGCCCGCGTCGACGTGGATCTGCGGGAGTGGGACTACGGCGGCTACGAGGGCATCACCACCGTCGAGATCCAGCGCACCCGGCCGGGCTGGTTCCTGTTCACCGACGGGGTCGCGCCCGGACCCCCTGACCATCCCGGGGAGAGCCCGGAACAGGTGGGCCAACGTGCCGACCGTGCCCTGGCCAAGGTGGACGCGGCGCTCGCCAACACCGAGGGCGTGGTCGTCCTGGTGGCCCACGGCCATTTCCTCCGGGTGCTCACCGCGCGGTGGCTCGGGCTGCCGCCGTCGAAGGGCGCGTTGTTCCAGCTCGCGACCGGGACGCTGTGCCGGCTGAGCACGGAGCACGGGCGGCCGGTCATCGCCGCCTGGAATGTCAGACCCCCGTCGTAATCTTCGAATGGGACATCTTCAAACGGGACGCGGGGGCGTCCGAAGGCAGACCGCCGGACGGGAAGGAGCACGCCGTGACACGACCGCCGACCGCCGCGCAACGGCGTGTCATCGACGCCGCCGATCCCGTCACCGGGCGGCTGCGGGGTACGGAGTCGCAGCTCGCCGCGCTGGTGAAGCGGGGGCTGGCGTTCCGGCATCCGCGTCCGCCGCACGACCACTTTCTGACGCCGGCGGGGCATCGAATACGGGAGTCAGATCCGGAGGTCACTGAGCCTGCCGCCGCCGCTGCCGAAGCCAGGGCGACCTCCGACTCCACCACGACCACCGGGGTGTTCGCCGCCCGGATCGGCGGCGAGGAGACGACGGCCGACACCGGTCCGGCCCGGACGCGTGAGGTGCACAGCGCCTGGCAGGGGCTGCTGGAGCTGCGCCGGATGACCAATCCGGACGGTTCCGTGGAGCGGCCGTGCGGCTGGGAGCGGACGCATCTCGTGCAGGCCGCCGCGCTCGCCCTGGAGGCGGCCGGGCACCGGCCCGCCGGGCGGGACGCGGAGGGCTACCGGGTGCGGGTGACCCCGCAGCCCGAGGCCGTCGCCGTGCGCGACCCGGACGGCGAGGCGCTGCGCGCCTGTGCGGGGACGCTGGAGCGGGCGGGCTGGCAGGTGAGCGAGCACAAGGAGCCGCGAACGGGGGCGAGTTATCTTCTTGCCTCGCCGCGACGGACGTGAACGGACCTGACCGGACCTGATGGGCATGCCAAGATCGGTCGGTCAGATCGTCCGTCAGTGCGAGAAGGGAACGCAGTGAGCGAGCCGTTTTCCGTCCCGGTGACCGTCCGCGGATACGAGACCGACAGCCTGGGGCACCTCAATCAGAGCGTGTATCTGCAGTACGCGGAGCATGCCCGCTGGGCACTGTTGCAGGCCGCGGGCGTGGGCCAGGCCGAGTTGCTCGCCCAGGGGGTCGCGCCGGTCGTCCTGGAGACGACCATCCGCTATCTCCGCGAGCTGCGCGCGGGCGAGGACGTCGCGGTGACGTGCGCCTTCGAGTGGGGCGAGGGCAAGACGTTCCGGGTCCTCCAGACGATAGCCAAGGCGGACGGCACGGTCTCCGCCGAGGCCGCGTCGGTCGGCGGGCTGCTGGACCTCAAGGAGCGCCGGCTGGTCGCTCAACCGCAGGAGTTCTTCAGGAAGTTGACCACCGAGCCGGGTCTGTTCGGCCTCTGAGCCCCGGGCGGGACGGCCTACGCGTCGGTCAACTCCGGCCGGTGCTCCGTGTCGTAGGCCGCGCGGGCGTCGGCGATGTAGTGCCGGTTCCGCTCCGCCCAGTCCGTCAGCCGGAGCAGGGTCTCGTGCAACTCCCGCGCCACCGGGGTGAGTTCGTACTCGACCTTCGGCGGCACCGTCGCGTGCACGGTGCGGGTGACGAGTCCGTCGCGCTCCAGGTTGCGCAGGGTGAGGGTCAGCATGCGGCGGCTGATGCCCTCGATGCTGCGCTCCAACTCGGTGAAGCGGATGGGTCCGTGGGCCGCCGCGACCAGGATCTGCACGCTCCATTTGCCCGAGACCCTGTCAAGAACTTCACGCACCGGACAGGCGTGCGCGTTCACGACCTGGGCGGTAACACCGGTGTTCCCTTGGGACATCCAAGTGCCTCCTTACGACGCCCTCCATGGTTCCGCACGATGGACCCCGTTACAAGTCGTGCACCTATGGTTCCTATGGATATTCACGGAGGTCAGGCCGCCATGACGGCACTCACCGGGTCCGAGTCGAAGACATCACGGACGCGTCCGTCGCCCCGAACGTACTCCCGCTGGGCGTCCCTCGTCGTCCTGTGCGCGGGGACGTTGATGACGATCCTCGACGGCAATATCGTCACCGTCGCCATGCCGGCGATCCAGAACGACCTCGGTTTTACGGGGCCGGGGCTGGCCTGGGTCGTGAACGCCTACATGATCCCGTTCGGCGGACTGCTCCTCCTCGTCGGCCGGTTGGGCGATCTGGTGGGCCGCAAGCGGATGTTCACGGCGGGGCTCGCCGTGTTCACCGCGGCGTCCGTGCTGTGCGGGGTCGCGACGAGCCAGGGCATGCTGATCGCGGCCCGGGCCGTGCAGGGCGTCGGCGGGGCGATGGCCTCGGCGGTCGTCCTCGGGATGCTGGTCGCCCTCTTCCCCGAACCGCGTGAACAGGCCCGCGCCATCGCGGTGTTCAGCGCGGTCGGTGCCGGTGGGGGTGCGCTCGGCACGTTCCTCGGCGGGGCGCTGACCCAGGCTCTGAACTGGCACTGGATCTTCCTGATCAACCTGCCGATCGGGATCGTGGCGTGGTTCGCGGCCGTCCGCGTCCTCGCCCCGGAACAGGGCGCCGGTCTCGGCAAGGGCGCCGACTATCCGGGAGCCGCGCTGGTCACCGGCGCGCTGATGCTCACGGTGTACGTCATCATCGGCACCGGCGACCGCCCCCTCACCAGCACGCTCCTGCTGGCCGCCCTCGCCCTGGCCCTCTTCGCGGCGTTCACCGTCCGCCAGGCGCGGGCCGCGCGCCCACTGCTCCGCCTCCGCCTGTTCCGCTCCCGGATGCTGACGGGGGCGAACGCCGTGCAGATCCTGATGATCGGCACGATGTTCGGCTTCCAGTTCATCGGTGCGTTGTACGTCCAACGGGTGCTGGGCTTCGGCGAGTTGCTCACCGGTACGGCGTTCCTGCCGGCGCCGATCGCGGTCGGGGTCCTGATGCTGGGCCTGTCGGCACGGACCATCGGCCGCTTCGGCCCGTACCGGGTCCTGCTCGCCGGGCTGGTCCTCATCATCGCCGGGATGGCCCTGCTGAGCCGCGCCCCCGCCGACGGCTCCTACGTCACGGACGTCCTGCCTCCGCTGCTCCTGCTGGCCGCCGGATTCGCCGCCGCGATGCCCGCGCTGACCGGGCTCGCGATGTCGGGGGCACGGGAGGAGGACGCGGGCCTGGCCTCCGGGCTCTTCAACACCACGCAGGTGGTGGGTGGTTCGCTGGGGCTGGCGGTGCTGTCGACACTGGCGGCGGGACGGACCGACGGACTGCTCGCCCGGGGTGCGGAGTTTATTCCGGCGACTGCGGAGGGGTATCAACTGGCGTTTCGGACCGGGGCGTTGATCGCTGCAGCGGCGCTGGTGCTGGCTGCGGCGGTGCTGCGATCGGGGAGGGAGCGGGGGCGGGAGCAGGGCTGACAGCCCTGCGGGTGGGGCTGGTAGCAGGAACGGAGCCGGCAGCCCCGCCGACGGGATCGGGAGCCGGGCTGGCAGCCTCACGGCCGGGAGCAGGAGCGGAGCCGGCATCCGCACCGGCGGGACCGGGAGCCAGGCTGGCAGCCCCACGGCCGCTTGGGCCCGCGCCCGCACCCCGCGCCACCGCTCACGCCAGCACGCCGCACGCTCCGTCCGACTCCCAGCGCCACCCGGATCGGTCGCACGCCTCCGCCCCGCGCCCGCGCCGGCACACCGCACACCCGGCTCGACCCCTACTCGGATCGGTCGCACGCCCCCGCCCCGCGCCCGCGCCACCGCTCACGCCGGCACACCGCACACCCGGCCCGACCCTCACGCCGGCACACCGCACCCCCGGCCCGAGCCTCAGGCCCGCACGCCGTAAGCCCCCCACCCAGATCAGCCCGCACGCCCCCACCCCTCACCCCCGCCCGGATCACCCTTCCCCGAACACCGCCCGGTGGTCCTGGACCCACTCCCGATAAGTCCGTGCCGACCGCCCCAACACCTCCCGTACATCCCCCGTGACGACCTCGTTGCCGCCGTCCCGGACGAACTCCCTGCTGATCTCCGATGCATCGATGAACGTGTCGCTGAACCCCAACCCCAGCAGATACTCGCGTGCCTCGGCCGAAGACAGGTCACGTACTTCGACCGGGCGCCCGAGGATCTCGGCGAGGGCGGCGGCCTGGTCCGGGACGCTGAGTACCTCGGGGCCGGTCAGCGTGTATGTCCGTCCCGAGTGGCCCGGGTCGAGCAGGGCCGCCACCGCCACCTCCGACACATCACGCGGATCGACGACCCCTTGGCCGCCGTCGCCGCTCGTGTTCGGAATCGGGTTTCCCGAACGTACGGATGCCGCCCAGCCCAGCGTGTTGGAGGCGAAGGCCGAGGGGCGCAGGATCGTCCACTCCAACTCGCTGTCCCGCACGGCCTGTTCACCGGGTACGTGCCAGGTGCCGACCGGTCCGACGGCGGGGTCGCCGGCGCCGATGCCGGAGAGCTTGACGATCCGGCGTACGCCCGCCGCCCGTGCCGCCTCGACGAGACCCCGGTCGTGCTCTGCGTCGTCCGGTCCGAACACCCCGACCAGGAACGCGACTTCGGCGCCGGTCATCGCCGCCTCCACCGAGGCCCGGTCGGCGTGGTGGCCCCGCGCTGTCCCAACTCCCTCCGGAACCTGCGCCTTTGCGGGGTCCCGAGTCAGGGCGCGCACCTTCTCACCGCGCGCCGCGAGTTGTCGTACGACTTCACTGCCGATGGTGCCCGTAGCACCCGTCACGAGGATCATGGTCACCACAGTGGGCGGGGAAGCGGCCCGGGTTCTAGGAGATTCCGGCACGTTCGGGGGCGGGGTTCGGCGCGGTGGCGCGCTTACCGTGGAGGGGTGACGAAAGCCCTGTCCGAGCGGGTCGTGGACCTGCCCGACGAACTGCGCCCCTGGATCACGCGTGTCGGCGCGCTGCGGCTCGACGCCGTGCGGAAGGAGCCGTTCGTCCATCTCCCGGACGCGGACACGAAGGTGGTCGTGCGGGTCGAGGGCGACGGACGGCGGAGTGTTCTCGTCGTCGGGCCGCGCGTCCGGGCCACGTACCACGCGGGCAAGCCCCTCGTGTCGTGCGTGGAGGTACGGCTGGCGCCGGGCACCACGCTGCCCCTGCTGGGCGTCCCGGCCGTCGACCTCGTCGGCCGGGCGGTGTTCCTGGGCGACCTGCCGGGCGAGAAACCGCGTCAACTCGCCGCCGAACTGGTCCGGTTGGACCCCGACCCCGAGTCGACCACGGCCCACCTCGCGGCGGTGATCCCCGCCCGGCTCACCGCCGTGGCGGACGCTTCCCGCACGGAACTCGTCCGCGCCGGCGTGGCCGCGATGTCGATCCGCACCGGCCGCCTTCCCGGTCCGGTGCCCACCGTGGCCCGCGAACTCGCCGTCAGCGAGCGGCAGTTGCGGAACCTGTTCGCCGAGGGCGTCGGCCTCTCCCCCAAGCACTACGCCCGCATCAACCGCGTCCGCGCCGTACTGGCCCACGCGGCCGAACTCTCCTGGGCCCAACTCGCCACCGTCACCGGCTACTACGACCAGTCCCACATGACCTCCGACTTCCGCGCCCTGATGGGCGTGCCGCCCCGGTCGTACTTCACGGGACGACTGCCGGACGCCATGCCGTGCCAGATGGTCCGGCGGGGCTGAGGCGGAATGTTGGGTGCGGAGGCCCGCGTGCGGCGTGCGGCGTGCGGGGTGTCCGACTTTCCATCGTGACCGGCTCCGGCGCGAGGAGGCCGAGCCGTTCGTCAACCTCACGGCGTGGCACGGGAATTCACAGCGACCTGCTAACACCACCCCACAACTCTCCCAAGTTCACGCGCGATTCTCGGCTGCCTTTCACCGTTGCCGTGTACCGCGCCCGCCTTGGAGACCCACGTGCCGATCTTCCGAAGAAAAGCCGCCCGCCGCACCCTGCTCGCAGCCCTCGGTACGGCGGCGATCGCGAGCCAGTGGCCGTCCGCCGACGCGGCGACGACCGGTGCGGCGGGGCTCGACGCCCCGGCGAAGAAGGACATCGCGATGCGGCTGGTGTCGAGCGCGGAGAACTCCTCCCTGGACTGGGAGGCGCAGTACGCGTACATCGAGGACATCGGCGACGGGCGCGGTTACACCGGCGGGATCATCGGGTTCTGCTCCGGTACGAGCGACATGCTCGCGCTCGTCGAGCTGTACACGAAGCGGGCCCCGGGCAATGTGCTTGCCGGGTACCTGCCCGCGCTGCGCGCCGTCAACGGCACTGCATCACACAAGGGGTTGGCCCCCGGCTTCCCCTCCGCCTGGCGGAAGGCCGCGCACACGTCCGCCGCGTTCCGGCAGGCGCAGCGCGACGAGCGGGACCGCGGTTACTTCGATCCGGCCGTGGCGCGCGCCAAGAAGGACGGGGTCGGCACGCTCGGGCAGTTCGTCTACTACGACGCGATGGTCATGCACGGCCCGGGCACGGACCCGCTCTGCTTCGGCGGTATCCGCGCCCGGGCCCGCAGACACGCGGCCACTCCCACCGACGGCGGCAACGAGACGACGTATCTCAACGCCTTCCTCGACGCCCGCGTCTGGGCGATGAAGCAGGAGGAGGCGCACAGCGACGTGACCCGGGTCGAGACGGCACAGCGGGTGTTCCTGAAGAAGGGCAACCTCGACCTGGATCCGCCGCTCAAGTGGCAGGTGTACGGGGACAGTTACGAGATCGGCTGACGGGCGAGGGGTACGGCCGCCCCGGTCGTACCCCCGGCCTGTGTGCGGGCGTGGCCGAGGTGGTTGAAGACCAGGTTCAGCGCCACCGCGGCCACGCAGCCCGTGGAGATGCCCGAGTCGAGGACGATCCGTACGGTCTGCGGGAACGCGTGGTAGAAGTCCGGCGCCGTGATCGGGATGATCCCGACGGCCAGCGAGACCGCCACGATCAGGATGTTCTCGTCCCGCTCCAGACCCGCCTTGACCAGGGTCTGGATGCCGCTCGCGGCGACCGAGCCGAACAGGACGACGCCCGCTCCGCCCAGGACCGGGCGCGGTACGACGGCGATGAGCGACGCGGCCATCGGGCACAGGCCCATCAGCACCAGGAAGCCGCCGCCGGTGGCGACGACGTACCGGCTGCGGATGCGGGTCATGGCGACCAGGCCGATGTTCTGGGCGAAGGCGCTGCACATGAAGCCGTTGAAGAGGGGGCTGAGCGCCGAACCGAGGGTGTCGGCGCGGAGGCCGGCGGCGATGGTCCGTTCGTCGGCGGGGCGGTCGACGATCTCGCCCAACGCCAGCATGTCCGCGGTGGATTCGGTCATCGAGACCACCATGACCACGCACATCGAGATGATCGCGGCGAGCTGGAACTGCGGTGCGCCGAAGTGGAACGGGCTCGGGAAACCGATCACGTCGGCGTCCGCGACGGGGCTGAAGTCCGTTGCCCCGAACGGGATCGCGAGGAGCGTGCCGATCAACAGGCCCAGCAGGACGGCTATTTGCTTGACGAAGCCGCGGGTGAAGCGCCGGAGGACCAGGACGATGACGAGCGTCGCCGCCGCCAGGCCGAGGTACGTCCGCGAACCGTAGTCGTGTGCCGAGGGGTCCGGTCCCTGCGCCCAGCCGAAGGCAACGGGCAGCAGGGACACGCCTATCAGCGTGATGACGGTGCCCGTGACGACCGGCGGGAAGAAGCGCACCGCCTTGCTGAAGAAGGGCGCGGCGAGGAAGCCGAGGAGGCCGGCGACGATCACCGCGCCGAAGATGACCGGCAGCGCGTCGGACTTGTCCTTGGTGGAGGCGACGATCGCGGTCATCGGGGCGACTCCGGCGAAGGTGACGCCGTTGACGAAGGGCAGCCGAGCGCCGATCTTCCAGATGCCGAGCGTCTGGAGGAAGGTCGCGAGGCCCGCGGTGAAGAGGCAGGCGCCGGTGAGGAAGGTGAGTTGGGTGCCGGAGAGGCCGACGGCCGCGCCGACGATCAGCGGCGGGGCGACGACTCCCGCGTACATGGCGGCCACGTGCTGCAGGCCCGTGGTGGCCATCTTGAGGGCGGGGAGTTTCTCGTCGACGGGATGGACGACGGGCTCGGCTACGGCTCGGGCCTCGGGTCGGGTGGTCACGGCGGCTCCTCCGGGCGGGTAACACGTCGGCTCTGACGTGGGTTTCAGGAGGTGGTGCGCGGTCGTGCGGGACCGGGACGGAACCCAACGAAGGGGCGTAGTAGGGCCGTTCCGGGGCGCACATGTCCATGCACGCCCCGGCCACGGCCACCGGACGAGGGCCGTCCCCCTCGACCGGAGATCTTCAACTGGGCGACCCGGTACGGCGATTCACGCCGGCCGTGGTCGTCGCCGTCGGCTCAGCTCTGCGCGGCGACGCGCGCCAGGCGCCGGGCCTCGTCCCGCGTGGAGCGGGCGATCGCGTCCTCGTCGACGTGCAACAGGCGGCCGGACTCGACGATCTGACGGCCGTTCACGAACGAGGCGGTGACGGGCGCCGCGGCACCGAAGACCAGCGCGGTCACCGGGTCGGCGATCGAGGCGTGGGCCAGCGTGTCCAGGTTCCACAGCACGAGGTCGGCGAGCTTGCCCGGCTCCAGGGAGCCGATCTCCCTTGCGCGGCCCAGGACTTGGGCGCCGCCGTAGGTACCGAGGCGCAGCGCCTGGCGGGCGTTGAGGGCGGCCTCGCGGTGGGCACCGAGGCGGTTGATGAGGAGGGCGTTGCGCAGTTCGGTGTGGAGTTCGCCGGACTCGTTGGACGCGGTGCCGTCGACGCCGAGCCCGACCGGGACGCCGGCGGCGAGCATGTCGGGGACGCGCGCGATCCCGGCCGCGAGGCGGGCGTTGGAGGAAGGACAGTGGGCGACACCGGTCTTCGTGCGGGCGAACGCGGCGATGTCGGAGTCGTTCATGTGGACGCAGTGCGCCATCCACACGTCCTCGCCGAGCCAGCCGGTGGACTCGAAGTAGTCGGTCGGGCCCATGCCGAACAGTTCCTTGCAGAACTGCTCCTCCTCGACCGTCTCCGAGCCGTGCGTGTGCAGCCGCACCCCGAGCCGGCGCGCCAACTCGGCGCCCTGCTTGAGCAGTTCGGTCGAGACGGAGAACGGTGAGCAGGGAGCCACGGCCACCTGGGTCATCGCGTCGAAGGAGGCGTCGTGGTGCTCCCGTACGGTCGCCTCGGTCGCGGCGAGGGCGCCCTCCAGGGTCTCGACGGCGAAGTCCGGGGGCAGCCCGCCGTCCTTCTCGCTGCGGTCCATGGAGCCCCGGGCCAGCGTGAAGCGGACGCCCATCTCGCGGGCGGCGCCGATGATCGCGCCGGAGAGGTCGCCGGAGCCCTGCGGAAAGACGTAGTGGTGGTCCATCGCGGTGGTCACACCGCCGCGCGCCATCATCGCGAGGGAACCCTGCGCGGCGGCGCGGACCATCTGCTCGTCGATGCGCGCCCAGGTCGGGTACAGCGCGACGAGCCAGTTGAAGAGGTTGTGGTCGGTGGCCAGGCCCCGGGTGATCCACTGGTAGAAGTGGTGGTGGGTGTTGACCAGGCCGGGGGTCACCAGATGGCCCGACGCGTCGATACGGCGTACGACGTTCTCCAGGCCCTCGGGGGCGCGGCCCGCGCCGAGGGACTCGATCCGGTTGCCGGCGACGACGATGTAGCCATTGGCGTACTCGGTGTCGTGGGCGTCCACCGTCGCGATCGAACAGTTCTCGATGACGATGCGCTGAACTGCTGCCATGGTTCGTCCTATTCGCTGTATGGAATGGGCACGGCAGGACCCGGGGATTTGAGTACCGCGGCCCGCTCGGGACGGGCGGGCCACGGGTGCCGCAGGTGAACCGGCCCAACGGGCGCCGGTTCAAGGGGAGTTGCTCAGAGGTTGGTGAGATCCACCGGTATCTTCGGCTCGCAGCCGTCCCGCAGGACGGTCGCCTCGATCAGCCCATAAGGACGATCGGCGGCGAAGTACACCTCGTTGTCGTTCTTCAGCCCGAACGGCTCCAAGTCCACAAGGAAATGGTGCTTGTTGGGGAGGGAGAAGCGGACCTCGTCTATCTCGCTGCGGTTGTTGATGATCCGCGAACCCATTTGGTACAGGGTCTGCTGGAGCGACAGCGAGTACGTCTCGGCGAACGCCTGGAGCATGTGCTTGCGCACCTGCTCGTAGGACTTCTCCCAACTGGGCATCTTCTGCTCGTCGTCGGACCAGTTGAAGCGCCAGCGGGCGGAGACCTGGGTGGCGAGGATGCGGTCGTAGGCCTCGGGGAGGGTCGTGTACTTGTCCTTGACGTAGCCCCAGAACTCGGAGTTGGTCGAGTTCATCACGACGAGGTCCTTGAGCCCGGATATGACCTCCCACGACTCCCCGTCGTAGGTGATCTGGGTGACCCGGGTCTCCTGGCCCTTGCGGACGAAGGAGTGCTTGACCTCGTCGGCGCCGATGAACTGGGAGTTGGCGTCGGAGGTGTCGATCCGCTCCCAGGAGTACTCCTCGATGCGGATGCGCGCGGTCTTGATCGGCTCCTGGCTGGTCACGAAGTGCCGGGCGAGGTGGATGCCGAACTGCTCGGCGGACTCGATGCCGTGCTCCTTGGCGAACGCGTACACCGTGTTCTTGGTGGTGTCGGTCGGCAGCACGTTGGCGTTCGAGCCGGAGTAGTGGACCTCGTCCATGTCGCCGCTCAGCGACACGGAGACGTTGAGGTCCTTGATGTGGTGGGTGGCGCCGTCCCGCGTGATCTTGACGACTCGGTTCTCGGCCTTGCCGTACTGGTTCTGTCCCAGAATCGTGGGCATGTCTGCTAGCTCCCTCGGTATACGGAGTAGCCGAACGGGTTGAGCAGCAGCGGTACGTGGTAGTGCTCGCCGGGCTTCACGGCGAAGGTGATCGCCACCTCCGGAAAGAACACTCCGCTCGCACCGCTGTCCCGATTCGCGGGGGCGTCCTGCTGCGCATCGGCTTGCTTCTTCTCGAAATACGGCTCCACGGCGAAGTCGAGCCGTACGTGTGTGGTGCCCTCCGGCAGCGCGGGCAGGTCCTTGCACCGGCCGTCCGCGTCGGTGGCGGAACCTCCGAGCGGCTGCCACTCCGCCAACGGGCCGCTGCGGGCGGCGAGTTGGACGGCGACGCCCTCGGCGGGGCGGCCGACGCTGGTGTCCAGGATGTGCGTGGACACCGAGGCGGTGGTGCTGGTGCTCATGCGCGGGCTTCCTCTTCGACGATGCGGGCGAGCCGGATGCGGTTGATCTTGCCCAACTCGGTGCGGACGATCTCGCGTTCCCGCTCCGGCGCGTTGCCGATCCGTTCCTTGACCGCGTCACGCATCTGCTCGCCGGTCCGGCCGGTGGCGCAGATCAGGAAGACATGGCCGAACCTCTCCTGGTACGCGAGGTTCAGTTCGAGCATCTCCGACTTGAGGTCCTCGGAGGCGCCCGCCATGCCGCGCTGTTCGCGGGCGGAGGCGGGGTCGCCGGGCTTGGGCCGGCCGATCGGCGGGTGACCGGCCATCGCCTCGGCCAGGTCGTCGGCGGTCAGCTCCGCCATCGCGGAGTCGCTCGCGGCGTACAGCTCCTCGGGACCGGCGTACGGACGGGCGGCGAGCAGCCGCCGCGCCCACGCCGTGGAGGCACACGCCTCAAGGAGCGCGGCGAACGCCGCGTGCTCCTCCAGAGCATTGAACCGGACGAGCCCCGGCGTCATGGAAGTCGAAGTCACGGGGGCCTCCGTGGCCTTGTGCTGAACGGGCTGCCCAGTAGCTAACGCCCCGCGGAACACCACGTCAACACTTTGTTGAAAATTCCGGGTAACAAAGCCCGCGGAGCCCCTCGAAGAGCCTTGTCAGGCGTCTTTCTCCCGGTTCAGGTAGTTGTACACGGTGAACCGGCTGACCCCGAGGGCGCTCGCCACGGTCTCGACGCCGTGCCGTACCGAGAAGGCGCCGCGCGCCTCCAGTATCCGTACGACCTCCTGCTTGGCCTTGCGGTCCAGGTCCGCGAGGGGCTTGCCCTTCTTGCGTTCCATGGCGGCCAGGATGTGATCCAGCGAGTCCGCGAGCTGCGGCAGCCGTACGGCGACCACGTCGGCGCCCTCCCAGGCGAGCACGACGTCGTCGGGGCCGGCCTCGTCGGGCGGGAGCATCTCGCCGCCCATGGCGTCGACCAGCGGCTTTACGGCCGTGATGAACGGCTCGTCGCCGATGCCGGTCACCGGTCGCCCTCGTCGATCACGTTGAGCTGGAGCGAGATCCGGGTGGCGCCGGCTTCCAGGGTCCTGCGCAGCAGCGCGTCGAGGGCGGTGAGCACCGCGTCGGTCCGGCCCTCGGCCGTGTTGCCGAACGGCCCGACGTCCACGGCGTCCAGCTCCGCAGCCTCGATGACCTCCCTGGCCACCAGCGCATGCGCGGGCGCCTCGTCGAGGTCGAAGGGCTCTGTCGTGAACTCCACTCGCAATCGCACGGGCACAACCTAACGCGCGCGGGCAGTTTTCGGGTGGGCCGTCGGCGACCTGGGCTCCCGCCCCCGGCCACCCCCTTGACAAGCATCGACACTCGACGGCAGTCTTCCGTTAAGCAGAAACAAACTTCCGTAATACGGAATTACAAACCACGGAAGGGAGCGCAGCGGCTCATGGGATTCGCAGACCAGCGCTTCAACGTCAACCTGTCGATCCTCTTCACCGAACTCCCGCTCCTGGAGCGCCCCGCGGCCGCCGCCGCGGCCGGCTTCGGCGCGGTCGAGCTGTGGTGGCCCTGGGTCGACTCCCCCACCCCCGACCAGTCCCAACTCGACGCGCTCAAGCGGGCGTTGGAGGACGCGGGCGTCCAGCTCACCGGCCTGAACTTCTACGCCGGTCAGCTCCCGGGCCCGGACCGCGGCGCCCTGTCGGTCCCCGGCGAGGAGTCGGAGCGGTTCCGCGCGAACATCGACGTGGCCGCCGACTTCGCCCACTCCCTCGGCGCCACGGCCCTCAACGCGCTCTACGGCAACCGCGTCGCAGGCGTCGACCCGGCCGAGCAGGACGCGCTCGCGCTGGAGAACCTGGTCCTCGCGGCCCGGGCCGCCGACCGGATCGGCGCGGTCCTGCTGATCGAGGCGCTGAACAAGCCCGAGTCGCCGCTGTACCCGCTCGTCAGCGCGCCCGCCGCCGTGGGAGTCGTCGACAAGGTGAACGCCGCGTCCGGTCTCGGCAACGCGCGTTTCCTCATGGACCTGTACCACCTGTCCATGAACGGCGAGGAACTCCCGTCCGTGATCGAGCAGTTCGCCGCGAAGACCGGCCATGTGCAGATCGCGGACAACCCGGGCCGCGGCGCCCCCGGCACCGGCACGCTCCAACTGGAGGAACTCCTCGACCAGTTGAGGAAGGCCGGTTACGACGGCTGGGTGGGCCTGGAGTACAAGCCCGGCGACCGCCCGAGCGCCGAGGCCTTCGACTGGCTCCCGCGCGACGCGCGCCGAACTCCCCCGACTTCGCTGAGCAGTTAGAGAGGCACCCGCATGAGCAAGCTCCCCAAGGTCGCCTGGATAGGCCTCGGCATCATGGGCTCCCCCATGTCCGAGAACCTGATCAAGGCGGGTTACGACGTCACCGGATTCACCCTGGAACAGGACAAGTTGGACCGCCTGACCGCCGCCGGCGGCACCGCTGCCGGCTCGATCGCCGAGGCCGTACGGGACGCCGACGTGGTGATCACGATGGTCCCGGCGTCCCCGCAGGTCGAGGCCATCGCCTACGGCCCGGACGGCATCCTGGAGAACGCCCGCGCCGGCACCCTCCTCATCGACATGTCGTCCATCACCCCGCAGACCTCGGTCGACCTGGCAAAGGCCGCCGTGGACAAGGGAATTCGGGTACTGGACGCCCCCGTCTCCGGCGGTGAGGCCGGGGCGATCGAGGCCGTGCTGTCCATCATGGTCGGCGGCGGACAGTCCGACTTCGAGGAGGCCGAGCCGATCTTCGACGCGCTCGGCCGGACCATCGTGCTGTGCGGTCCGCACGGCTCGGGTCAGACCGTGAAGGCCGCGAACCAGCTGATCGTCGCCGTGAACATCCAGGCGTGCGCCGAGGCCGTGGTCTTCCTGGAGAAGTCGGGCGTGGACCTCGCAGCGGCGCTCGACGTGCTCAACGGCGGGCTCGCGGGCTCCACCGTGCTGACGCGGAAGAAGGACAACTTCCTGAACCGCGACTTCAAGCCGGGCTTCCGGATCGACCTGCACCACAAGGACATGGGCATCGTCACGGACGCGGCCCGCAACGTCGGCGCGGCGCTGCCCGTCGGTGCCGTGGTGGCCCAACTCGTCGCGTCGCTGCGCGCCCAGGGCGACGGCGGTCTCGACCACTCGGCGCTGCTGCGGGCCGTGGAGCGCCTGTCGGGCGCACAGCTCTGATCCAAGGACCGTAAAAGCCCCCGGGTCCAAGGACCGTAAAAAGCTTCCGGGCGGCGCCTTCGCTGACAACTGTCCTGTCGCGCCCAGGCGTTGGCGCCGCCCGGAACCATGCCCACCAGTTCAACAAAGTGTTGAGGATTGCTCTCCATGTCGAAGCGCGTGCTCACGACCGAGTCCGGCGCCCCGGTCGCCGACAACCAGAACTCCGCCTCCGCCGGCATCGGCGGCCCGCTCCTCCTCCAGGACCAGCATCTGCTGGAGAAGCTCGCCCGGTTCAACCGCGAGCGCATCCCGGAGCGCGTGGTGCACGCCCGGGGCTCCGGTGCGTACGGCTACTTCGAGGTCACCGACGACGTCACCGGCTTCACCCACGCCGACTTCCTGAGCAGCGTCGGCAAGCGCACCGAGCTGTTCCTGCGCTTCTCCACAGTCGCCGACTCGCTCGGCGGCGCGGACGCGGTGCGCGACCCGCGCGGCTTCGCGGTCAAGTTCTATACGGAGCAGGGGAATTACGACCTCGTCGGGAACAACACCCCGGTGTTCTTCATCAAGGACCCCATAAAGTTCCCGGACTTCATCCACTCGCAGAAGCGCGACCCCTTCACGGGCCGTCAAGAGCCGGACAACGTATGGGACTTCTGGGCGCACAGCCCCGAGGCCACGCACCAGGTGACCTGGCTGATGGGCGACCGCGGCATCCCGGCGTCGTACCGCCACATGAACGGCTACGGCTCGCACACCTATCAGTGGACGAACGCGGCGGGCGAGGCGTTCTTCGTCAAGTACCACTTCAAGACCAACCAGGGCGTGCGCAGCCTGTCCTCCGACCAGGCGGCGGAACTGGCGGGCAAGAACCCCAACTCCCACCAGACGGACCTGCTTCAGGCCATCGAGCGGGGCGTGAATCCGTCCTGGACCCTGCACGTCCAGATCATGCCGGCGGCGGACGCGGCGGAGTACCGCTTCAACCCGTTCGACCTCACGAAGGTGTGGCCGCACCGGGACTACCCGCTCCAGCGCGTGGGCCGCCTGGTCCTGGACCGCAACCCGGACAACGTGTTCGCCGAGGTCGAGCAGGCCGCGTTCTCCCCGAACAACTTCGTGCCGGGCATCGGCCCTTCGCCCGACAAGATGCTCCAGGGCCGCCTGTTCGCCTACGCGGACGCGCACCGTTACCGCCTGGGCGTCAACCACACCCTGCTCGCGGTGAACGCCCCGAAGGCGACGACCGCGCAGAACTACGGCCGGGACGGCCTCATGGCGTCCAACGCCAACTCCCAAGGCCGCGCGGCGAAGAACTACGAGCCGAACTCCTACGACGGCCCGACCGAGACCGGCCGCGCGCTGTCCGCCCCGCTGGCGGTCACCGGCTACACGGGCACGCACGAGGCCCCGCAGCACACCAAGGACGACGACTTCCACCAGGCGGGCGAGCTGTACCGCCTGATGTCCCCCGAGGAGCGCTCCCGCCTCGTCGCGAACATCGCCGGCGGCCTGTCCCAGGTCTCCCGCGACGACGTGATCGAGAAGAACCTCACCCACTTCCACGCCGCCGACCCGGAGTACGGCCGACGCGTGGAGGAAGCGGTCCACGCCCTGCGCGAGGACTGAACAGACGGCCCGTGTGTGCCGGACGACCCGGATGAGGGGTGGTCACCGGCACGACGCGGGCAGGGCCAGGACCGCGGCGGAATGCGAGCCAGTGCGGTGGTGAAGGTTCCAGGCGCTACTTCTCGACCTGAGGGAAGAAGCCCCGGTCCCGTCGCAACCGCCGCGGTCCCAGCCGAAGGCTTCTCAGAGGACTCCCCGGGGAACTCTCCCCCTCCCACAGACTCCGTCCGGCAGCGCGAATGTCCTGTCACGCCCAGCCTCGCGCCGCCGGACGGCCACCACGCGCCACGCTCCCTACACCGGGTTCTCCCCGGCGAGGGAGCGTTCGGCGTTGTCCAGGAGTTCCTTGTACGTCAGTACCTCGACCCTGGTGATGTGCGAATTGAACGTCCGCAGCGCCTCGTTGATCTCCTCCTCCGGCACCTCCGGATGCAGCGCGGGGTGGCCGACCAGGACGAGGGCGCCGGCTCGGCGGGTCTCGATGCCGAACTCCTGCCGGATCCGATGACGATGCTCGTCCAGTCCCGTGAGGTAGTTGGCGACCTGCCCGAAGGCATCGTGCACCGCGCCGGCCGGGACCCAGGCGTTGCGATACCGCTTGACCAGTGGTCCGGCCAGGCTCATGGACCGTTTCAGCTCCACGACGTGCAAGGCGCCGTCGCCCCGTATCAAAGGGATGTCCACCTCGTCACCGGGCACCAACCGACGATGTACGGCCTCGCCGACGAAACGGCCGCCGAAGATCCAGTGCTGCCCCGCCATGGCCTGCTGCAGGTCGGACTCCTCCGCGCAGGGATCCTCGACGACGGCACGCAGCGCCTTGAGCCCGGCAGCCCTCCGCTCCAACTGTGCGACCCGAACGAGCAACGCCTCGGGCGATGTCATGATCTTGCGAGCCTCGGCCGCCGGGTCTTCGACGTCGACACGGCCACTGCGGATGATCCGCTCCAGCCAGAGCCCGATTTCCGCCTGCCCGCGCGGGAGCACATAGCGCCCGGGGCGGTCCACGGGAGCCTGCACGAAGAGCGCGTCCTCGCCTTGCGACCGGAAATGCTCCAGGAACTCCTCGATACCGGCCTCAGGATGTTCCACCAGGAACTCCCTGCCGCTCTCGACCAGCCACTGATGCATCGCCTTCATCGTGCGACCGATGAAGCCCGCGTTTCGCTCTCTCCGCCGCCCGTCCCCGAATAACCGGTACCGGTCCTCGAAGTCGTACCGCAGGATGCGCCCCTCGGCGTACTCGATGGTGTCCTGCACGAGCCGTACGATCTGCCACTCCCCGGCGGCCACCGCGGCACCCCGCGCCTCCTCCAGAAGCCGAACCAGCTCCCTACCGCCTCGTCGCTTGCTGCTCCGTCCCCCGTGCAGGTGCTCGAAGACCGCGTCCACAGCGGCCTTCACTGTCTCGTCGACCGCCTCCTTCGCCACCACGTCACGAAGGTGCCACTCAAGCGCCATGTCGCTTCTCACTGTCATACGGCGCATTGTGTCGGCCAGGTCTGACAGCGCCGCCGACGTGCGCAGCCACCCGTTCCGCAGGACTCTGGAGGCATGACACCTCCCCCACCGGAGTTCCCGCGCGTTGTGGTGCACGCGCCGGCTATAGACGGCTCCCGTCGGGTCACCACCGGCGACGAGACCCTCGGTATCGCGTCCCATCTCGATGACGTCGTCGAGATCCTGCGTCTCGCCGACCTGGATCGGATCGAGGTCGAGGAGAGCGATCTGATCGAGTGGCAGGGTGGTGGGCCGGAGGACTGGCCGGGGTTGTCGGAACACCATGGCGAGCAGCGCGATCAGTGAACCTCAAATAAACCTCTGAACCCTCTTCGCGAGGCTTCAACCACCCCTGGACGCGGGCACATTCGTCGCACGAGGCCCGCCGGCACGGGGGCGGCGGGCCTCGTATCAGGGGGTGCCATGAGCGGTGATCCGACGATCCGGCTCCAGCCTCACGAGGTCGCGCTGCTGCGGGGCGGTTCTCGTGCGGCCGTGACGGTGGCGGTGGTTGCCCTGCATCTGCGGGGTGAAGTGCGGGTGTGGCGGCCCGGGACGGTGCGGACGTCGGGGGTGGCTGCGGGGGCGGGGACGCTTCCTCGGCTCACGAAGGCTGTGCACTCCGCGCTCTACCGTCCGGCGGGTATGCGGGAGTTACTCGGTCGGCGGGGTGTGAGTGAGGCGCTCGGCGAGTTGCGTGGGGATCTTGTGGCGGCGGGGTTGCTGCGCAGGATTCCGCCTCGGCGTACCCGCGCTGCGCGCGTGCTGTTGAAGTCCCTGCGTGCCCAACACCCTTTCCCTGCGGGGCGGGAGGGGGTGCCGTCGGATGACATTCTGCTTTCGGTTGCCCTGTACGGGGACAAGGCGTTGGGCTCGCTTGTGTCGCGTTTTGCTGGGGAGGCGGGGTTGATCGGGCGGGGTGGGGTCGCGGACGAGGGGTTGCCGCGGGCCTGGGGTGGAGGGTCGGGAGGTGGGTTCACTTGCGGGGCCGGGTAGGTCCTGCCTGGGACTCTTCGTTGCGGAGTGCGGGTCGTATGTGGCTGGTCGCGCCCACGCGGCGGAGCCGCACATCGACACAGCCCCGCGCCCCTTTGGTTGGCGCTTCGCGCCTTCCAAAAGTAGAGGGGGCGACCCATTCTTCCGGATGGGTCGCCCCTCTGACTCCTCGTCTCTCAGACCTTCAGCGTCCTGATCGATGTCGGCGCATGACCCGGCTCGGTCGCGAGCTCCTCGAACTCCACCACCGCGCTGATGTCGTTCGTCTTGCTCATCGCGATGTTGGTGACTCGTTCCAGGATCGCCTCGACCACGACCGGGACCCTGAACTCCGCCGCGAGCTTCTTGGCCTGGTCGAAGGCCGCGCCCAGTTCGGTGGGGTCGGTGACGCGGATGGCCTTGCAGCCGAGGCCCTCTACGACCTTGATGTGGTCGACGCCGTAGACGCCCAGCTCAGGCGAGTTGATGTTCTCGAATTCCAGGTTGACCTGGAAGTTGATGTCCAGGCCGATCTGCGCCTGGCGGATCAGGCCCAAGTAGGCGTTGTTCACCAGGACATGGACGTACGGGATGCGGTGTTGTGCGCCGACTGCCAGCTCTTCGAGCATGAACTGGAAGTCGTAGTCGCCGGAGAGGGCGACGACCGACGCCTCGGGGTCCGCCTTGGCCACGCCCAGTGCGGCCGGGATCGTCCAGCCGAGGGGGCCCGCCTGGCCGCAGTTGATCCAGTGGCGGGGGCGGTAGACATGGAGCATCTGGGCGCCGGCGATCTGGGAGAGGCCGATGGTGGAGACGTAGCGGGTCTCCGGGCCGAAGGCCTTGTTCATCTCCTCGTAGACGCGCTGGGGTTTGATCGGGATGTCGTCAAAGTGGGTGCGGCGTTGGAGAGTTGACTTGCGTTCCTGGGTCGACGCCGCCCACAGCGAGCGGTCGGGGAGGGCGCCCGCCTCCTTCAACTCCCTTGCCACCTCCACGAACAGCTCCAGCGCCGCCTTCGCATCCGACGCGATACCGTAGTCGGGGGCGAAGATCTTGCCGATCTGGGTGGGCTCGATGTCGACGTGGACGAAGGTGCGGTCCTCCGTGTAGACGTCCAGTTTGCCGGTGTGGCGGTTGGCCCAGCGGTTGCCGATGCCGAGGACGAAGTCGGACTCCAGGAAGGTCGCGTTGCCGTAGCGGTGCGAGGTCTGGAGGCCGACCATGCCGGCGTTCAGTTCGTGGTCGTCGGGCAGGACGCCCCAGCCCATCAGGGTCGGGACGACCGGCGTGCCCGTCAACTCGGCGAATTCCACGAGGAGTTCGGACGCGTCGGCGTTGATGACACCGCCGCCTGCGACCAGCAGCGGGCGCTCGGCCGCGTTCAGCATCCCGATCGCCTTCTCTATCTGCGCCCGGGTCGCCGTCGGCTTGTACACCGCCAGCGGCTCGTACGTCTCCGGGTCGAACTCGATCTCCGTGAGCTGCACGTCGATCGGGAGGTCGATCAGGACCGGGCCGGGGCGGCCGGAGCGCATCAGGTGGAAGGCCTGCTGGAAGACGCCGGGGACCTGGGCCGCCTCCAGGACGGTGATCGCCATCTTCGTCACCGGGGCCGCGATCGACGCGATGTCCACCGCCTGGAAGTCCTCTTTGTGGATCACGGCGGTCGGGGCCTGGCCCGTGATGCACAGGATCGGGATCGAGTCGCCGATCGCGGAGTAGAGACCGGTGATCATGTCGGTGCCGGCCGGGCCCGAGGTGCCGATGCAGACACCGATGTTGCCGGGACTCGTACGGGTGTAGCCCTCGGCCATGTGCGAGGCGCCCTCGACATGGCGGGCGAGGGTGTGGTTGATGCCGCCGGAGGCCTTGAGCGCGGCGTAGAACGGGTTGATCGCCGCGCCCGGGACGCCGAACGCGTCGCCGACGCCCTCGCGCTTGAGGATCTCGACTGCCGCGCGGGCAGCGGTCATACGAGCCATGGAGTACTCCTGCTTCGGCTGTCGGAATCACGTCACCGTCGCGCCCCGCGGTGAGAACTCCTTGCGAGCTTCTGACTTGAGCTTCTGACTTCCGCATTGATTTTCCGTATTGCGGAATCTAACTTCTACTATCTGGAAGTAATGTAAGTCGGGTGACCAAGGCCGTCAAGGGACGGACAAGCAGGGGTTTTCAGGAGGACTATGGGGCTCATGTCCGAGAGCGTGGCGGTGCGCTGTCCGGCCTGCCGACGAGAGCACGTCTACGCGGCGCCGTCGTATCCCTGTGTGTGCGGGGCACCCGTGGCCCCGCCGCTGGACCAACGCGGCGTCGCGACGGTCGTGACCCACCGGGTGTGGGACGAGGACTGGATCGCCGTGCGCTGCGCGGCCTGCGGCCGGCTGGACGAATGGCCGTACCCGGAGCTGGGCTGCCCGTGCGGAACCCTGCTGCGGATTCCCGTCGCGGGCGCGGAGCCCACGGCGGAACCGGCCCCGCGGGCCGCCAAGGCCGGCGCCGAGGCCGACGGGCGCCCCGCGTTCCAGCCCGTCACCATCCGTACCGCGCGCGACGCGGTCACCGCCGCCGCGCTGTATCTGCGCTGGCTCGGCTACCGGGACATCCGCCGCGCCGACCAGAGACCGCCGTCCGGCATCGGCCTCGCCGCCCGCGGCATCCTCGCCCAGGTGGACCCGACCGTACGGCCGGCCTCACTGCGCGACGTGGAGTGCCTGTGGCTGACGGCCATGACGGAGTCCACCGAGTGCGTCTACTTCTCCCTCGCCGGTTACGCCGACGACGCCCGCGTCCGCGCGGACGCCCTCGGCATCCCCCTGTTCGTCCTCGACCTCACGGGCACGCCCCAGCCGGTGAACGACCTGGCGGATCAACTCGACGCCGCGGGGAGCTAGTTGGGACGACGGTCGCGAGCGCCGCGCTCCGCGTCGGCCTACTGCGCCGGGCGGAACGGCTGCAGGAAGCGGATCCCGTCCTCGATGGTGCCGTCCATCAGTTCCAACAGCTGGGGCACCAGCTCCTGCATGCGGGGTGCGTGCAGGTGGCCGTCGAGGGCCTCGCGGCTCTCCCAGCGCTCGAAGATGACGAACGTGCCCGGTTCTCCCTCGACCTGGTGGGCGTCGTAGTCGATGTTGCCCGTGTCGTGGCGTGACGCGGTGACGGCGGCTGTCATGAACTCCTTCATCGCGGCTTCCTTCCCGGCTTTGGCCCGGGCTTCCCACAGCACGGTGACGTAGTGGTTCGACGTGGTGGTCATGCTTGCTCCTCGTGGCTCCGAACAGCGTGTTCGTACGCCGTTCACGACTCGACACTGCGCCCCGGTGCGCGTCGGCGGGAGCTACGGCGCTTCGTGGTACAGCGCGTACCACCCGGCGGGGCGGGGTGTGCGCGAGGATGGTGCGCATGGATCAACTCGGTGCCGCGCTGCGGGCGTGGCGGGACCGGCTGGACCCCGCGACGGTGGGCTTCGCGCACGGTTCGCCCCGTCGGGTCCCCGGTCTGCGGCGCGCCGAACTGGCGACACTGGCCGGTATCTCGGTCGAGTACGTGGTCCGGCTGGAGCAGGGACGGGTGGCGACACCCTCGGCACAGGTCTGCTCGGCCCTGGCCCGCGCCCTGCACCTGTCCGACGACGAGCACGCCCACCTTCTGCGCATGGCCGGGCACGCGGCGGATCCGAGCCGGGTCCCACGCATGATCCCGGGGAGCCTGTACCGGATCGTGGACCAGCTCGCCGGCAACCCGTTGGCGATCTACGACGCCACCTGGCAGTTGCTGCACTGGAACCCGCTCTTCGCGGCCACGTTCGGCGATCCCACGGTCCGCGGCGTGGGCGACCGCAACGTCCTGATCTGGCAGTTCCTGGGTGAGCTGCCCCGGGTGCGGCAGACGGCGGACGAGCGGGCGGCGTTCGAGGAGTCCCTCGTCGCCGATCTGCGCGCGACGACGAGCCGGTACCCCGCCGATCCCGACCTCGCTGCACTGGTGTCGAGGCTGAACCTCAGCCCGCGGTTCCGGGAGTTGTGGAGCCGTCGGGCGGTGGGCGGTCACCAGAGTGCGCACAAACTCGTCCGGCACCCGGATGTCGGGGACATCGCCCTGAACTCCGACATCCTCGCCACGCAGGACACGAACCTCCGCCTCGTGGTGTACACGCCGCAGCCGGACACCGACGCCGGCGGCAAACTCGAACTCCTCGCGGCCATCGGGGTCCAGAGGATGTCTCCTCAGGGGTGAACGCCCGCGCACCCGGCGGCCTCGTCCGGCAGGCCGTCCGGTGGACCAGGCCGCTGGGTCGACCGGTCCGCCGGGTGGTACGCGCCGTACCAGGAAGTCCCGTAGCTCCCGCCGATCCTCCCGGCGACCCAGCATGGAGTGCGTGAACAGCGCACGACCGTGCTGTCCGGACCAGGAGGATCCAGCATGACCACCACCTTCATCACCGGGGCCAACAAGTCCCTCGGTCTTGAGACCGCCCGTCGCCTCGTCGAGGCGGGGCACACAGTCCTCCTCGGCGCCCGCGATCCTGAGCGCGGCAGGGCCGCAGCCGAGTCGATCGGCGCCCGGTTCGTCCGGATCGACGTGACCGACGACGACTCGGTCCGGGCGGCGGCCGCGGATGTCGCCGCGCACGAGGGGACGATCGACGTCCTGATCAACAACGCCGGCGTCCTCGGCAGGGTCGGCCCCGTCGAGGAGTACACCGCGGCCGACATGAGCGCCGTGCTCGACGTGAACGTCGTCGGGATCGTGCGCGTGACGCACGCCTTCCTCCCGCTGCTGCGCACGTCGCCGAACCCCGTCATCGTCAACGTGTCCAGCGGGATGGGCTCGTTCGGCATGACCCAGGACCCGGCGCGGATCGAGTCGCAGTACGCCCTGCCCCTGTACTCAGCCTCGAAGGCCGCGGTCACGATGCTCACGACCCAGTACGCCAAGGAACTGAAGGACGTGAAGGTCAACGCCGCGGACCCCGGGCAGACCGCGACCGACTTCACCGGCGGCCTCGGACACAGCGTCGCCGAGGGCGCGGAGTCCATCGTGGCCCTCGCGACGATCGGCCCGGACGGCCCGACGGGCCAGTTCGTCGACCGCTCCGGGCACCTCCCGTGGTGAACCGGCCCTGAGCCAAGGGCAGTTCGACCGCACACCCGAGTCCCCCTGCCTCACTCCCCCCGAACAGCCCGCTCCCGCAGCTCGATCTTCCGCACCTTCCCCGACACCGTCATGGGAAAGGCATCCATGATCTGAAGCAGGCTCGGAATCTTGTAGTGCGCCAGCCTCCCCTCGCAGAACCCGCGCAGCTCCTCCAGCGTCAACGGCTCCGCCGGATCCCGCGGGATCACGCACGCCAGGACCTCCTCGCCGTAGCGCTCGTGCGGCACCCCCACCACCTGGACGTCCGCGACCTTCGGGTGGGTGTAGAGGAACTCCTCGATCTCGCGCGGGTAGATGTTCTCGCCGCCCCGGATGATCATGTCCTTGATGCGGCCGACGATCTCGACATAGCCGTCCTCGCGCATCATCGCCAGGTCACCCGTGTGCATCCAGCGCCCCGCGTCGATCGCCTCGGCGGTCTTCTCGGGCTCGTTCCAGTAGCCGAGCATCACGCTGTAGCCCCGGGTGCACAACTCGCCCGCCGCGCCCCGGGGTTGGGTGACACCCGTCGCCGGGTCGACGACCTTGACCTCCAGGTGCGGCAGGACGCGGCCGACCGTTCCGGTGCGGTGTTCGAGGTCGTCGTCCATCCGCGTCTGCAACGAGACCGGGGACGTCTCCGTCATGCCGTAACAGATGGAGACCTCCGCCATGTGCATCTCGGCGACCACCCGTTTCATCACCTCGACCGGGCAGGGCGAGCCCGCCATGATGCCGGTGCGGAGAGAGGAGAGGTCGTAGGACGCGAAGTCGGGGAGGTTCAACTCCGCGATGAACATGGTCGGTACGCCGTAGAGGGACGTGCACCGCTCCTGCTGTACGGCCTTCAGGGTCGCCGCCGGGTCGAAGGACGGGGCCGGGATCACGATGCACGCGCCGTGCGAGGTCGCCGCGAGGTTGCCCATGACCATGCCGAAGCAGTGGTAGAAGGGCACCGGGATGCAGACCCGGTCCTGTTCGGTGTAGGCGATCAACTCCCCCACGAAATAACCGTTGTTGAGGATGTTGTGGTGGGAGAGCGTGGCGCCCTTGGGGAAGCCGGTCGTGCCCGAGGTGTACTGGATGTTGATGGGGTCGTCGCAGGACAACTCGGCCTCGCGGGACCGGAGTTCCGCCGAGCGGTCGGCCGCACCCCTGGCCACCAGCGCCTCCCAGCTCGGGTCGCCGATGTACACCGTCTCCCGCAACTCCGGGCACTTGGGCCGGACTTGGTCGACCATCGCCCGGTAGTCGCTCCCCTTGTGACCGGCCGAGGCGAACAGGACCGAGATTCCCGCCTGGTTGAGGACGAACTCGACCTCGTGGGTGCGGTACGCCGGGTTGATGTTCACCATGATCGCGCCGATGCGGGCGGTGGCGTACTGGACGAGCACCCACTCCGGGCAGTTGATCGCCCAGATCCCCACCCGGTCGCCCTTCGCCACCCCGCTCGCGAGCAGCGCGTACGCCAACTGCTCGATGTCGGCGGCGAATTCGGCGTACGTCCAGCGTCGGCCGGACGGTACGTCGACGAGCGCCTCGCGGTCGGGCCACGCGGCGACCGCGCGGGCGAGGTCGGCTCCGATGGTGTCCCCGAGGAGTGAAGTCCCGCTGGTTCCATGGCTGTACGAGTTCATCGACGAGTTCATCGGCACGTGCGTCGGCGCGTTCATCGGAAGTCCTCCTCGCGGTACTCGGCGTCCGACCCCGCGGCCGTCGCCTCCCGCAGTTCGATCCGGCGGATCTTGCCGGAGACGGTCTTGGGCAGGTCCGCGAACTCCAGGCGGCGGATGCGCTTGTACGGGGCGAGGACGTCACGCGAGTGCTCGAACAGCACCTTCGCGGTGTCGGGCCCCGGCTCCCAGCCCGCCGCGAGCACGACGTACGCCTTCGGTACGGCGAGCCGCAGCTCGTCCGGTGCGGGCACCACGGCGGCCTCGGCCACCGCCTCGTGCTCCAGCAGCGCGCTCTCCAGCTCGAACGGGGAGATCTTGTAGTCGGAGGCCTTGAAGACGTCGTCGGACCGGCCGACGTAGGTGATGTAGCCGTCGGCGTCCCGCGCGCCGATGTCGCCGGTGCGGTAGTAGCCGCCGGCCATCGCCTCCGCCGTACGGTCCGGGTCGCCGTGGTAGCCGGTCATCAGGCCGACGGGCGGGTCGGAGAGGTCGAGCGCGATCTCGCCCTCGGCCGCGCCGGGCGCACCCGACACCGGGTCCAGGAGCTCGACCCGGTACCCCGGACTCGGCCGCCCCATCGAACCCGTCTTCAACGGCTGGCCGGGACTGTTCGACACCTGCACGGCGGTCTCGGTCTGCCCGAAGCCGTCCCGGATGGTGACGCCCCAGGCGCGCCGGACCTGCTCGATGACCTCGGGATTCAGGGGCTCCCCCGCCGCCAGCGCCTCGCGGGGCGGGGTGCGCAGCTGGGTCAGGTCGGCCTGGATGAGCATCCGCCACACGGTCGGCGGGGCGCAGAAGGTGGTGACGCCCGCGCGGTCCATCTCGGCCATCAGCCGGGCCGCGTCGAAGCGCGTGTAATTGTGGATGAAGACGGTCGCCTCCGCGTTCCAGGGCGCGAAGAGGTTCGACCAGGCGTGCTTGGCCCAGCCGGGCGAGGAGATGTTGAGGTGCACGTCGCCGGGCCGGAGACCGATCCAGTACATCGTCGCCAGGTGGCCGATCGGGTACGACGTGTGGGTGTGCTCGACCAGCTTGGGGTGCGCGGTCGTACCCGAGGTGAAGTAGAGCATCAGCGGGTCGTCGGCCAGGGTCGGGGCGTCCGCCGTGAACTCCGCGGCAGCGGTGTACGCGTCCTCGTACGTCCGCCAGCCCTCGACCGCGCCGCCGACCGCGATCCGGGTGTACGTCCCGGGCACCTCGTCGAACTTGGCGGTGTCCTCGGAGCGCACGATCACCTGCCGGACCCGGCCGCGCTCGACGCGGTCGCGCAGGTCGGCGGGGCCGAGCAGCGGGGTGGCGGGGATGACGACGGCACGCAGTTTCATGGCGGCCAGGGCCGTCTCCCACAGCTCGGTCTGGTTGCCGAGCATGACGAGGATGCGGTCCTCGGGGCGGACGCCCTGGGCGCGCAGCCAGTTCGCGACGCGGTTCGAGCGCTCGGACATCTCGGCGAAGGACAGGGCGGTCCCGGTGCCGTCCTCCTCGACGATGCGCAGGGCCGTGCGGTCGTTGCCGGCCGCGATGACGTCGAACCAGTCGAGCGCCCAGTTGAACTGCTCGGGCCTGGGCCAGGAGAAACCCTCGTAGGCCGTGGCATAGTCCGTACGGTGCGCCAGCAGAAAATCCCGCGCGCTACGGAACGACTCACTCGCCGTCGTCATCTGTCCTCCTAGGTACCGGACCATTGCCGGGCGGCTCTCTGACATCGTGTAATCCGTGATGTGGGTCTCACTACCCCCGTACGGGGGTGTGTGCAGCAGGGCGGCCGCAATGAAGGGGCAAGCGGGTGGCGACGGACGCGGCAGGGATGGTGGAGATTCAGTCGGCGCTGGTGCGACTCCGGCGCGGTACGGGGCTGCCGGTCGCCTTCGGCGGCCTGGTGGAGACCGGCCGCCGGCAGATGCGCATCAGTGAGCTCAGCGGCACGGCGACCCCCGCCCTGCGCGCCCTCGCGGTGACCTCGGGCAGCGGCCTCGGCGGCAAGGCGGTCGCCCTCGCCCGCCCGTACGCCGTGGCGGACTACTCGTCCTCCCACCAGATCAGCCACGAGTACGACACCGCGGTCGCCACGGAGGGCCTGCACGCGATGCTCGCGGTCCCGGTCGTCGTACGCCGCCGGGTGCGCGGTGTCCTCTACGGCGCGCTGCGCACCGCCCAGCCGCTGGGCGACCGGATGCTCAGCGCGGCGATGGAGGCCGCGCGGGACGTGGAGCAGGCGCTGGTCGTACGGGAGGAGGTGCGGGACCTGCTGAGCGCGGCGCGTCCGGCGCCGGCCCCCGACCCGGCGGCGAGCGCGGTGTGGGAGCAGGTGCGGGAGGCGCACGCGGCGCTGCGGGCGCTGGCCCCGCGCATTCCTGACCCGGCGCTGCGGGCCGAACTGCTCGACGCCTGCGGCCTGTTGACGGCGGAGGCGGCCCCCGGGGACGTGGAGCTGGCGCCCCGGGAGCTGGACGTCCTGGCGTGTGTGGCGGCGGGGGCGACGAACGCGGTGGCGGCGGAGCGGCTCGGGCTGCGGCCGGAGACGGTGAAGGGGTATCTGCGTTCGGCGATGCGGAGGCTCGGGGCGCACACCCGCGGGGAGGCCGTGGTGGCCGCGCGGCGGGCGGGGGTGCTGCCGTGAGCGGGGCCGAGACACTCCCTGGGACACCCCCTGAGGGGGTTCCCGCGACGGCCGTCTATTCATTCATCGGAGCTTTGAATTTCCCGATGCTGCACAGTTGTTATTTCCCTCACGACCCCATCCATCCGAATTTCAAGGACTGATTGCCTAATATTGGCCCGGACACGACACACGAGGGGAGCGGTGACCGTGCGACGGGACTTCAAGGAGCCTGCCAGAACGCGCCCCGACCTGGTCATCGGCCGGGAGGAGATGTTCAACGCCGCCCGTGACCAGCTCGCCGAGGGTGGCAGTGTGCTGCTCCACGGCCCCGCCGGAATAGGAAAGTCGACCGTCCTGCGGGCGTTGGCCGCGGAATACGGCGAGACGGCGCGGACCGTGTTGCGCTGCTCGGCCACGGAGTCCGAATCCCATCTCCCCTTCCTGGCCCTCGCCGACCTCCTTGGTCTGGTCCTGGACGAGGTGTCCGAGCGACTGCCCGTCGCCCAGCGCACCGCGCTCGAATCCGCGCTCACCGGTCGCGGCGAGTCCTCCCTCCAGCGCGACGGCCTCGCCCTGCGCCTGGCCGTCCTGTCCGCGCTGCGCGCCCTCGCCGCCGACGGTCCCGTCCTCGTCGTAGCCGATGATCTGCAGTGGCTGGACCCGGCCAGTGCGGAGCTGCTCGGGTTCGCCGCGCGGCGGCTCGGGGACACGCAGGTGCAGATGGTGTTCGCGGTGCGGACCGAGGGACAGGAGTACAACCGGTATCTGAGCGCCTCGCCGCCGGACACGCTGGCGTTCCGGCTCAGTCCGCTGTCCCGGGCGCAGGTGTCGGCGCTGCTGGACCATCGCGGGTACACCGGGCTGCCGCGTTCCACGGTCCGTGAGATCCACCGGACGAGTGGCGGAAACCCGTTGTTCGCGCTGGAGTTGGGGCGCGCGCTGGCCGAGAACCCGACCCCTCCGAGACCCGGCGAGCCGCTGCCCGTGCCCACGTCACTACGCGCGTTGGTGCTGAGCCGGCTCGACATGCTGCCCGCCGAGGCGCGCCGCACCCTGCTGGTCGCGAGCGCGGGCGCCCGGCCCACGGTGGCCCTGCTCCAGACGGCCGGCCGGGAGAACGCCGAGGCGGAGACCGCCCAGGCGGCCGAACTCGGCCTGCTGGCAACGGAACCCGAGGGTCCCGCCGTACGGTTCGCGCATCCCCTGATCTCCGCCGCGCTGTACGCCGAGGCGCCCGCGCAGGAGCGGCGGGCCGCGCACGCGGCGCTGTCGACCGCCGCCTCCGACCCCATCGAGCGCGCCCGGCACCTCGCCCTCGCGACCACCGGCACCGATCCCGAGGTTGCCGCCCGGCTCGCCGAGGCCGCGACCCTGGCCCGCGATCGCGGGGCGCCCTCGGTCGCCGCGTCGCTCGGACTGCTCGCCGCCCGGCACACTCCCGGTGACAGCGTGCCGGGCCCGGACGAGCGCCGGCTGCAGGCCTCGGAGGACGCGATCACCGCCGGCGAACTCGACCTCGCCCGGGACATCGCGCGTGAGGTGCTGACCCGGACGTCGGTGGCCGCCGAGCGGGTGCGGGCCTGGATCATCGTGATCGACACGGCCGGTCACTCGATGGCCGACGTCGACGCCGTCTTCCCGCAGGCCCTCGCCGACGCGGGCGACGACCCCCGGCTGCTCGCCCTGGTCCGCTACCAACTGGCCTGGCGCGCCTTGCTCGTTGAGGGCGACTTCGCCGAGGCCCGGGCGGAGACCGCGCGCTCGGCGGAACTCGCCGCACGTGCCGGTGACCGGCGTACCGAACTCCTCGCGCTCTCCTTCCAGGCGCAGACGGAGACCCTGATGGGTCATCCGGACGCCCCGCTCACCATCAAGCGCGCGCTGAAGGAGCCCCAGGACCCGAGGGTGGCGTGCCATCACAACGGCGCGGGTTCGGCGCGGTTCCGCTGGCTGGTGATGAGCGATCAGCTGCCCGAGGCCCGCGCGACCATCACCGCGCTGCTGCGCGAGGTGCGGCGGCGCGGGTCGGTGGAGAGCGAGGTGCACTTCCTGCGCGGCTTCGCCGAGACCGAACTGCGCTCCGGGCACTGCGGCCGCGCCCTCGACCTGGCGCGCGAAGGCCTGCGCCTGGCCCGCGACTCCGGCATCGGCCAGACGGCGTCCGCGATGCTCACCGCGCTCGCGGAGGCGTCCGGCGGTGACGTCGAGGAGGCCCTCGCGCTGGCCCGCGAGGCGGTCGAGCACGCCGAGGAGGACGGCGACCAGATGTATCTGTCCCGTGCCCTCGGGGCCCTGGGATACGCCCAGTTGGTCGCAGGCGACGCCCACGGGACCGTCCGCTCGCTGCGCCGGGTCCGCGAACTGGAGCAGGCCCTCGGGGTCACCGACCCGGCGCGCGGCCGCTGGCACGGCGACCTCGCCGAGGCCCTCGTCCGCATCGGCGAGACCGCCGAGGCCCAGGACGTCATCGACGTGACCCGCGAACGCGCCCTGCGCCTCGGCCGCGAGAGCGTCCTCGCCGTCCTCGACCGCGCCGAGGCGCTGGTGCGGGCGGCGCGCGGCGAACACGACGCCGCCGTAGCGCAACTGACGTCCGTTCAGGACCGGCTCGCGAAGCTGGGCTACGGGCTGGAGGAGGCGCGTGCCGCGTTCGCGCTGGCGTCGCTGCGTACCGGGCAGCCCGGGCCCACGTCGTACGACGAGGCGACCCGCCTCTTCCGCCGCTGCCGTGCGCTGCCGTGGCTGCGGCAGGTGGACGAGGCGGCCGTCACCAGGGCTCCGGAGCCCGCGCCCGTGCCCACGCCCGCGCCGACCCTGGAGGGGCTCGACGGGCTGGCCTCGATGGAGCGTCAGGTCGCCGCGCTCGTCATGGAGGGCGCCACCAACCGGGAGATCGCCGCGCGGCTGTTCATCAGCGTCAAGACGGTCGAGGCGACCCTGACCCGCGTCTACCGCAAGCTGGGGATCCGCTCGCGGGTGGATATCGTCCGACTGGCGGCGGGGCGCCGTCCGAACTGAGGACCCTACGGGTTTACTGTGCGGCGACCGAGGGTTTTCCCTGCCCAACTCCCCTAGGGGGTTCCCTCATTGGGAACAGGGTGTGCCGGGTTCTAGCTTATGGGTGTGCCGCTCGCCCGGGCATACGGGGGTCGGTCCCGCGACCCCCGTAGCACACCCCCACACCCGCGCGACCCCCACCGGCAACCCAATGAGGAGACTCATGTTCGGGCTCAACCGCGCCAAGAGAACCACCGCAGTCGTCGCGGCAGCGGCCGCTGCCGCAGCGACCGCACTGCTCAGCGCCCCCACCGCTGTGGCAGCCCCCCAGCCCATCGTCGGCGGTTCCACGACCACGACGACGTCGTACCCGTTCGTCATGCAGATCACGGACGCCTCGCAGAACCAGTTCTGCGGCGGCACGCTCGTCTCCGCGACCAAGGTGGTCACCGCCGCCCACTGTATGGTCGGCGAGACCACCAGCAGCGTCCGCGTGGTCGGCGGCCGCACGTACCTCAACGGTACGAACGGCACCGTCAGCAAGGTCAGCAAGATCTGGATCAACCCCAGCTACACGGACGCCACCAACGGCAACGACGTGGCCGTGCTGACGCTGTCGACGTCGATGCCGTACACCACGGCGAAGTACGTCGCCTCCACGGACACCTCCGTGTACGCGGCCGGCACCACGGCCCGCATCCTCGGCTGGGGCACCACCTCGGAGAACGGCAGCTCCTCCAACCAGCTGCGGACCGCGACCGTCCCGATCGTGTCCGACTCCAGCTGCAAGAGCTCCTACGGTTCGGACTTCATCGCGACCGACATGGTTTGCGCCGGATACACATCCGGCGGCGTAGACACCTGCCAGGGCGACAGCGGCGGTCCCCTGCTCATCGGGGGCGTCCTGGCAGGGATCACTTCTTGGGGCGAGGGCTGTGCCGAGGCGGGTTACCCGGGGGTCTACTCCCGGCTGACCAAGTTCTCCAGCCTGGTGACCACACAGGTCAACTCGTGACCCGGAAGAACTCCTGAGCATCCCTCAGGGAAATACCAGGGTGCGTTGCGGGCTTCCACGAGCAGCCCGCAACGCACCCTATCCATATGCCCGTTGAGGCCTGCTCCGCGTGGGCTACTTGTCGGCGGTGAGCTTCCCCGCCGCGCCCCAGCTGTCGGCCGGCACCTCGTGGATCCACACCTGCACACTCTCGGCGGGGATCTTGTACGCGTCCACGAACGCGTCGGTGACCCGCTTGACGAGGTCCCGCTTGAGCTCGACGTCGCGCGGACCCTGCTGGATGGTCACGATGGGCATGCTGAACTCCCTTGAGATGTGCTGAGTTGTGCGCCTGTTCGGTAGGTCCAGTTCATCGCGTCGGCCGTCCCCGACCAAGAAGCAGCTCGCGACCGCAGCGATCAGTTCTCGTGATCGCCGCAGGCCAGCAGCAGGGCCTCCAGGTACGGCGGCGCTTTCGTGGCGTGCACGGCCAGGCCCGTCGACAGGGTGAGGCCCGGCGCCGCGAACGGTACGAAGGCCACGCGCGGGCTGTGCAGCACGCGCGCGTGGGAGGCGTAGACGACCGTCCACAGCGGGCGGGTGCCGATGCTGGCGAGGGTGTCCTGGAGGGAGCCGTTCACGGGTCCGGGGAGTGGCTCGAACCCGGCTTCGTGGCAGGCGCCGACGACCAGGTCGACGAGTGCGGGATTGTTCCGCCGCTCGGTGATGGCCAGGGGCAGCGCGGCGAGTTCCTCGACGCGGATCTCCGGCCGCGCGGCCAGCGGATGCGAGGCGGGGAGGGCCGCCACCAGCGGATCGGCCCACAGCGGCAGCACCCGTACGCCGGACACCGGCTCGACCGCCCGGACGAACGCCGCGTCCAACTGCCCGCCCGCGACCCGCGCGAGCCGCTCACCGACCGGCAGCGAGAACAGCTCGACCGGGACGTCCGGCGCCCGTTCGGCGAAGACGCCGAGCACCCGGTCCAGATGCGCGCCGAGCCCGGTGCTCGTACCGATCCGCAGCCCCACCGGCGGGACCACGGCCGCCCGGGCCCGCTCGGCGGCGGCCAGCACGGCCCGCGCCTCGGGCAGCAGCCGCTCCCCCGCGCCCGTCAGCCGCACCCGCCGGGGCGAGCGGTCGAACAACTCGGCGCCCAACTCCCGCTCCAGCCGCTGGATCTGCTGACTGACCGCCGACTGCACGATGTGCAGCCGCTCGGCCGCCCGCCCGAAGTGCAGCTCTTCGGCGACCGCCACGAAATAGCCGAGCTGCCGCAGTTCCATGCCCCGACTCTAGAGGGGGCCGCTCAGCCTCTGGAGGCGGCTCATGCTCTAGAGGCGGCTCATGGGCGCCTGTTTCAATGAGCGGCGGATGGGAGTTGATCGCATGGTGTCCACGGACCGTTTCCTCGCCTTCGCGGCGATGTCGTTGCTGGTGATCGTGATCCCGGGACCCAGCGTCCTGTTCGTCATCGGCCGCGCGCTCGCCCACGGCCGCCGTACGGCGGTGGCGACGGCGATCGGCAACGTCTTCGGCTCGTACGTCCTGGTGGCGGCGGTGGCATTCGGCATCGGCGCGCTGGTCGAACGGTCGGTCACGATCTACCTGGCAGTGAAACTGGCGGGCGCCGCCTACCTCATCTATCTGGGCGTCCAGGCGTTCCGCCACCGCAAGGAACTGAAGGCGTCGGCAATGCAGGCAGGCCCCTCCACCGAACCCCGGGGCGACCTCCGCACGGTCCTCGACGGCGCCCTCGTCGGCGTCACCAACCCCAAGGGCGTGGTGTTCTTCGCCGCCGTACTCCCCCAGTTCGTCAACCACGCGGCCGGCCACGTCCCCCTCCAGATGCTCCTGCTCGGCCTGATCCCCATCTCCATCGGCCTGGTCACGGACACCCTGTGGGGCCTGACCGCCTCGGCCGCCCGCACCTGGTTCGCCGGCTCCGACCGCCGCCTGTCCCTGATCGGCGGCGCGGGCGGCTGCACCATGATCGGCCTGGGCGTGACGGTCGCGCTGACGGGCCGAGCGGACTGAACGGGTTCTACGGCACCACAGTGCCGAACCGGATGTCGTACGACGTCCCCTTGTGCAGGGTGTCGAGCATCAGCGCGCCCTCCGCGACCACGTCATCCCGCTGATCCTTGGTGAGCTTGCCGAAGGGCTCGATGACGAGGTGGCCGTCGTCGAGTTTCCACACCCCGGCGAGGAACCCGTCGACGAGGAACGTGCGGTGGGCGACATTGCCCCACCAGGCTCGGCCCCAGTACTCGGGCGGTACGACCCGGGTGCGGTCGGCGTGGGAGAGCAGCAGGTTGTCGAACTCCGGCAGGAAACGCGGCGGGGCCGGGGTGTCCGCGTCGGGCCGGGGCGCGTCCGGAAGATCGAAGAGTTCGACGCCGTTCGGATCGTAGAAGGTGACGAGCTGCGGCCGAAGCCGCTCGAAGGCCTCGCGCAGCCGGGTCAGTCCGGCCCAGGTCTGCATGTCCTTGACGGAGGCGGGGCCGAAGGCGGCGAGGTAGCGCAGGACGGTGGCGTCCGGGGCGGGCGCGGGTTCGGCGGGGCGTCCCAGCCAGTGCTCGGCGGTGGTCAGGGCCACCTGTCCGCTACGGCCCCACAGCCCGCGCGGGGTGACCTGGACGAGCGGGAGTTTGCAGCGGGCGGCGATCCCGAGGGCCTGCGGGTCGGCGTCGGGCCACTCGACGAGCAGGGCCTCGCGCAACTCCTTCATGGTGCGCGGCTCGGCCTCGACGAGTTCACGGGCGAGGCCGGCGAGCCGGTCCAGATCGACTCCGACGAGCCCCTTGCGGAAGGCCCCCAGCTCACGGTCCCGGGCGGCCTGCACCAACGGGCGCAGGGTGAGGGCGTCGGCCGCCGTGTGGGTGTGGATGGTGGACCGCATGGTGACGATCCGGACGACCTCACGCTCGGCCATCGGCCCGGACAGCGCCTCGGGCGTGAAGCCGTCGAGGCGGGCGGCAAGCGCGTAGTAGGGCGGCTTGACGTTCTGGGCCTGGAGGCCGAGGAGATGCTCGATGGCGGCGCAGGCGGAGAGGGGGGAACGGTTCAGGAGGAGTTGGCGGTGGAGGGTGGCGCGGTTGAGGGCGCGGGGGTCGAGTACGGGTCCGGGGGTCACGGCCTTCGCCGTCGTCGCTACCTTCGCCGTCCTCGCTACCTTTGCCGTCTTCGCGGACTTCACCGATGCCGTCGTCTTCGTCTTCGTCGCCTTCGCCGTCATGTTGCGCACGCTAGTGGGCGTCGCGGACACTTTCTGTCCGCAACTCTCACCGAATCCCGGAGCTCGATCTCACGCCCCGGCTGTATGCCCCGTATATCCTGCTCGTGCTCCGTGATCACGCAGACGTAGGCCCGATCGAGAGGCACCGCGATGCCCCAGCGACGCGCCCGCCCCACCTCGAAGAACGGCAGGCCCGGCAGGATGTCCGGCTGGCGCCGTACGGCCGCCCCGCCTCCGGAGCCGGCACCCGAGACCCCGGCGTCCACGACCGACGCGCCACCCCCCGAACCGTCCGACGCGGGCAGCGTCGTCCAGGCCGCCCTGTATCGGGACGGCGTGCGGGTCTCGGCACCGGACACTCTGGCGGACACGTTCCGTGAGTTGCGCGAGCAGCCTGCGGGCATGGCCTGGATCGGCCTCGCCCGCCCCACCGAGAGTGAACTCCTTTCCCTGGCAGCGGAGTTCGACCTCCACCCGCTGGCCGTCGAGGACGCGATGGAGGCACATCAGCGGCCCAAACTGGAGCGCTACGGCGAGACGCTGTTCGTCGTCCTGAGCGCGGCCCGCTACTTGGACACGACGGAGGAGGTCGACTTCGGCGAGCTGCATGTCTTCGTGGGCCCGGACTTCGTGATCACGGTCCGGCACGGCGCGGCCCCCGATCTGTCGGCGGTACGCCAACGCATGGAGGAATCACCGGAGTTGCTGAAGCTCGGCCCCGAGGCGGTGCTCTACGCGATCCTCGACGCGGTCGTCGACGGCTACGCGCCGGTCGTCACCGGCGTCCAGACCGACATCGACGAGATCGAGACGGAGGTCTTCCGCGGCGACCCGAAGGTCTCCCGCCGTATCTACGAACTCTCCCGCGAAATGGTCGAGTTCCAGCGCGCGACCCGTCCCCTGGTGGGCATGCTGCACAGCCTGATGGCGGGCTTCGCGAAGTACGGCACGGACGAGGAACTCCAGCGCTACCTCCGCGACGTCGCCGACCACGTCACCCACACCAGCGAACGCGTCGACGGCTTCCGCCAGGCCCTCTCGGACATCCTCACGGTGAACGCGACCCTGGTCACCCAGGAACAGAACGCGGAGATGCGGGCGTTGGCGGAGGCGGGGTTCGAGCAGAACGAGGAGATCAAGAAGATCTCGTCGTGGGCGGCCATTCTGTTCGCGCCGACGCTGGTCGGCACGATCTATGGGATGAACTTCGACCGGATGCCGGAGTTGGGCTGGCGCTTCGGATACCCCTTCGCCATCGGCCTGATGGGGGTGGTGTGCGTGAGCTTGTACCTGATTTTCAAGCGGCGGGACTGGCTCTAGGCCAGGCAGCACCCCTCAAGCCCGTCGCGTGTTCCGCTCTCGCACCTCCTGACATCGACCCGCCCGGTTGCTTGGCTGTGACAGCAGCCGGTCGGCGAGCACCGGCGCGACGACCTGGCGGCTCCTCCTGAGCATCCTCCGTTCCGTGGCGACCTGCGCCTTGGCTACGATCTGGCGGGATGAGGAAATGGCGCAGACGGTTCAGCGGCGTGTCACGACGCGTCGGCTCACTTCTCGTGCTGCGCTGCGTCGCCCTCCTCGTCGCCGTGGTGGCGGTGCTCCCGGCGTGCGCGCACACCGGGGACGAGACGTTCGCGGCGGGCGGGATGCCCGTGCCGGTCGTGGCGATCACTGTGGACACGGTCTCCGAGCGGGGCTTGGAGCACGAGTGCCCGGGCCCGGCGCATGGTCCTGGCGATGCGGACTGCCGTCCCGCGGCCCGGGCGGTCACGGGCGCCACCTCGCCGACTCCGGTGCCGCCGGCCAAGGCGGTCGACCTGGCTGCGGCTGTCCTGAAGGCAGCGACCGCACCCCCGCGCGGGTCGGCGCGGACCCACGGTCTCACCCCCGGCATTCACCAACTACAGGTTCAGCGGATCTAGGCCGGTGTGCTCCGCGCGGCTGCATCTGTAGCCGCGCCCGCCGATGCTTCCTGCCCCGTCCCCGCCTCCGTATCGCGGGAACGCGGGCTGCCCGATGACCGCTCGACTCGCACCGTCGTGCCCTCACGCACGACGGGGACAAGGACATGCCATGGGTTCCGCCGGAGCCAAAGCACAGCGTGCCGAACGCCGCGCCAAGATAGAGGAAATGCGTCGCGCCGAAGCCGCGCGCGAACGCCGCAACCGGATCCTCACCGTCACCCTGAGCGGGCTCGTCGTCGCCGGACTCGTCGGCGGCACCTGGTACTTCCTCCTGGACAACAAGAAGAAGCAGGACGCGAAAGAACAGGCTGCCGCCACCCCGGTCAAGGGCGAGAAGTCCTGGAAGGACCTGGGCCGCAATCACGTCAGCACCCCGGTCACCTACAAGATGTCGCCCGCGACCGGCGGGGACCACGACCCGACCTGGATGAACTGCAACGGCGACGTGTACGCCCAGGAGATCGACGAAGCCAACGCCGTGCACTCCCTGGAGCACGGCGCGGTCTGGGTCACGTACACCGACAAGGCCACCGCCGAAGACGTCAGTGCCTTGCGGACGCTGGTGAAGCAGACTCCGTACACCCTGATGAGCCCCTACGCCGACCAGTCCTCGCCCGTCGTCGTGTCCGCCTGGGGCAAGCAGCTGGGCGTGAAGTCCGCGTCGGACCCGCGCGTGCGGGAGTTCCTCGCCAAGTACGTGCAGGGCGAGCAGACTCCGGAGCCGGGTGCCGCGTGCACGGGCGGGAAGTCCGCGTGAGCGGGGGCGCCGGCGATCGCGGCCCTGTTCGTTCCGTGGTGGCGCACTCTCAGATCCAGGGCGTACGCCGCTCCCGGTGACCGGTCGCCCGGCCGGAGCCGAAGCTCCGGCCGGGCGACGGGAATTCAGTGCTCGTGCGGCTCGTCCCGGTGGACCGGGCCGTGCGGGTCCTCGCAGTGCGCCGTGCCGTCGGCGCGCTCGCCCGGGAGTGCCACCTGGAGCACGTTCTCGGGGGCGTGGTCGGCCTGGAGGGTGGTGTGGGTGATGCCGTAGTCGTGCTGGAGGAGTTTCTCCAGGTCGCGACGGACGGCGTGGCAGTCGCCGCCGGCCTCGACCAGGACGTGGGCCGAGAGGGCGGTCTGCCCGGAGGTGATCTGCCAGACGTGCAGGTCGTGGACCTCGACGACGGTCGGCTGGGCGACGAGCTTGTCGCCCAGTGCGTCCGGGTCGATGTCCGCGGGCGCCGCCTCCAGGAAGATGCGGCCCGACTCTCGGATGAGCCCGTAGCCCGCCTTGAACATGAGGGCGACGACGACCAGCGTGGCGATGGGGTCGGCGCGGGTGAAGCCCGTCAGGACGATGATCAGCGCGGCGATCGCGGTGCCGATGAAGGCGAACAGGTCGTTGAGGATGTGCTGGTAGGCGCCCTCGACGTTCAGCGAGGTGCGGTTGGCCTTGGAGATGCACCAGGCGGCCACCACGTTCACCACGATGCCGACGAGCGCGGTGCCCAGCATCAGCCCGCCCTCGACCTCCGGCGGTTCGACCAGTCGGCGGATCGCCTCGTACGCCAGCCACGTACCGAGCAGCAGCAGGGTCAGCCCGTTGGCCTGGGCGGAGAGGATCTCGGCGCGCTTGAGGCCGTAGGTGAAGCCGCCGCGGGCCGGGCGCGCGGCCAGTCGCATCGCGATCAGGGCGAGCACGATCGAGGCGGCGTCGGTGAGCATGTGCGCCGCGTCCGAGATCAGGGCCAGCGAACTCGCGATGACGCCGACGACGACCTCGACGGCCATGAACGCGGTGATGAGCGTGAGCGCGATGCCCAGCCAGCGCCCGTCGGCGTCCGCCGTCACGCCGTGGGAGTGCCCGGCGTGACCTCCCGAGCCGTGCTCGTGCCCCGCATCGTGCTCATGACCGTGGTCGCTCATGGTGTCCCCTTCCCCCTCGCGACGGATGCCTCGACCGAAGTGAAGCCCATGCCGGGACGAATCGGCAAAGGCTGCACCGGTGACCGTTGTCATGTCCGTTAAGTGGGCCTTGACCTGCGGAAACATGACGTTGCCACCGGTCCGCGAACCCAAGGGCGACCAGAGCCGGCCGCCGACGAACCCCACCCGGGCGGGTCGCTACGCCGCCGGACGCGTCCGGGTCCACAGCCCGCGCCCGGCATGTGCCTCCCGGCCGCCTCCCCGCTGGAAGCCGCGCCTTCCGCGCGATGCCCGGCCACCGCAACGGCCAACTCGCCGCGCCCAGCGCCGAAGTTGCACCCCAGTCGAGGAGACCAGAGTCTCCACCCCCCGTTCCCTTCGAGGCGTGCGGTACCTGATCGACCAGGCACGTGCCTTCCATGCCCGCGCAGCGGCGACCCACCCCGTCCGCGTGGACTCCCTCGCACAGCCGCACAGACCGAGGACATTGTTCAGCGCCTCCTCCGACGCCCGTGAACAGTCCCACCCGACCCGACGTATACGACGAGGTGAACGCCCGTGACCTCCACCAGCCGGCTCGTCCACGACGAACGTCTGACCGCCCCGCGAGTCCGGTGGGGCGGCGCCGTGCTCCTCGGCGTCCCCTGCCTGCCCGCACGCCCGAGCTGCCGGCCGAGGCGCTCGGCGCGCGGTTGTGAGAACGCCCGGTAGGGGATGATGGGCGACCGTGCCACCTGATCACGTGACCTGGCACCAGGAACGTTCCGGAGCAGGCCGGGCCAGCCACGCGGGAGCGTGTGCGCGGGCCGGCCTGTTCGCCGTGCTCGGCACCGTGCTCGCGACCTTCGGGCATCACGCGATCGCCGAAGGCACGGTGCCCTGGCGGCTGGTGGGTGTACTGATCGCGGCTCAGTTCGCGGCGGTCTGGCCGCTCGCCCGTCGCCGCTACGCGCCGGTCGCGACGGTCATGGCCACGCTGGCCATGCAGGGCCTGCTGCATCTCGCCCTGTCCGCCACGGCCGACGACGCCTCGACGGCGATGCCGCAGCACGCGACGCACCCCGGGCACATGGCCGCGGCCTCCGGGGACGGGCACGCCTGGCACCACGCCGGGGCGACGATGACGATCGTGCACACGTTCGCCGCGCTGACGGTGGCCTGGCTGCTGCACCGGGCGGACGTACGCATGACGGCCGCGCTCGGCACGCTGCGCACGCTGGCCGGGGCCGCCGCTGCCGCCCTGGCCCAGGTGCTGCCACGGACGCCGGCCGAACCGGACCGCGCGCTGCCCCGGCTGCCCGAGGCACGTACGAGCGGGTTCTTCGCGGCGAAACAAGCGCGGGAGGAGGTACTGGAACACGCGGTGGTGCGCAGGGGACCACCGCGACGGGAGCGCCTTCCGGTCCTTCACCGGTTCCGGCACCTGCCGGACCGGATTCTCCCGTACCAGCAAGGAGTTCCCCTGTGTACGCATCCATCCACCGGCAGGCACGCGCCGGCAGCCGTGTCGCTCTGGCCGGCGCAGCCGCGCTGACGGCCACACTCGCTCTGGCCGCACCGGCCGCCGCCCACGCGGAGGTCGAGGCCGACCGCCCCCAGGCGCTCGCCGAGAACGTCACCCTCAGCTTCGTGTCCGAGGCGGAGTCCAGCTCGGCCGGTTTCACCACGCTGCGCATCGTGCTCCCCGAAGGCGTCGCCCCCGGTGACGTGGCGCTCGGCCAGGCTCCCAAGGGCTGGAAGCTGACGGCCACCGACGACGGCTACACCGTTGGCGGCCCAGCGCTCAATGCCGGAGTCGACGCCGAGCACACGATCAAGGTCCGGCAGCTGCCGGACGCGAAGGAACTGGTCTTCAAGACCGTCGAGACCTACAGCGACGGGAAGATCTCCCGCTGGATCGAACTGCCCACCGGTGGCGAGGAACCCGAGGAGCCCGCGCCGGTCCTGAAGCTGAAGGCCGCGGCCCCGGGCGCCAAGCCGGTCAGCCCCAGCCCGACCGAGAGCATGCCACCCGGCGCCGCCGAACCCACTCCCTCCGCGGCGACATCCCGACCGGACGCTTCGACAGCCGCCAGTGACACGGCCGCGGACGAGGACGACGGCATGTCCTCGGGCGCGCTGATCGCTGTGACCGTCGTCGTCCTGCTCGTACTGGGCGGCGGCGCGTGGTGGTTGGTCAAACGACGAGCTGCCTCGTCTCGGATCTGACGTCCGAAAGCCGTCGCCCTGGGGCCACAACTGCCCCGGGGCGACGGCCTCTTGCTCCACGAACGTACGTCGGGCGGCCGGCGTCACAGTGGTACTCGACACCGAGGGAGCCACCATGACGGCCGCACGTCCCCGTCCGCATTCCGTGTCCGCTGCCGTGCCGGCAGGGACCCTGCTGTGCGTGGCCACTGCCTGCGCCTCCGGGCCGCCCGCCTCCGCGGAGGCCGGCAAGGCGGAGACCACCTGGGAGGAGCCCGCCTCGTACGACTACACGCTGACCTCGGCCACCCAGGTCCTGGCGGGGACCTTCCGGGTGCAGGTCCGGGACGGCACGGTGGCGCAGGTGACGGGCATCGACGCGGACAGCCGACGGCAGTCACGCGAACTGCCCGGTCAAGTGCCCACGATGGGCGAGCTGTTGAAGAGACTGGACCAGGCCCGCCGCGACCACGCGGACACGGCGGAGGCGGAGTACGCGGCCGACGGGCACCCTCTGCGGATCACGCTGGACGAGGACAAGAACGCCGTCGACGACGAGGCCCTCTACGTCATCAGCTCCTACGATCCGACCGTCGGCTGACCCGGCTCGCCCCTGTCACCGTTCCCGCCTCACCGGCCCGACTGTTCACCGACGCCGGACGCCACGCTCGCCCGCAGTGGCCGCCTGGCCCTGCCGGAACGGCCGAAGCTCGTTCCCGTCCGACGAAACGGGTGCCAAGTCCGGCTGTCTACTATGGCCTTGCGTATTCGGTGGTGAGAGGGGGCACGTCCATGCGGCGGCTGGGGGATCTCGAAGCGGAGATCATGGACCGCCTCTGGGCGTGGAACCGTCCCGCCACCGTGCGCGAGGTCGTCGACGACCTCAACAAGACCCGCCCCGTCGCCTACACCACGGTGATGACCGTCACCAACATCCTCCACTCCAAGGGCTGGCTGCTGCGTGACAAGCAGGGCCGGGCCTGGCTGTACACGCCGGTCCGCAGCCGCGAGGCGTATGCCGCCGCGCTGATGGAGAACGGGCTGGGCGAGAGCAAGGACCGCTCGGCCGCGTTGGTCCACTTCGTCGAGAGCATGTCGGAGGACGAGATCGCCGCTCTGCGCGAGGCGCTGCGGAGCGTGGAACGACAGGCGAAGGGATGAACGCGGCCCCCGTCCTGGTCGGTTACACGGCCTTCGTGGGTTTCGTGGCTCCGCGCATCCTCCTTCGGTCCGCCTGGCCGCACCGCGCCCCGGCCCTCGGGCTGGCGGTCTGGTACGCCCTGATGGTCTCGTTCTCGATCGGAGCGGCGCTGTCCGGCTACAACCTGGCCATGCCGGCCGAGCACCTGGACGCGGGGCTGGTGGGTCTGCTGCACGCCTGCGGATTCGCCGCGGAGGCGGGACGGCCCGGCCACGGCGCCGCGCATCCGCTCGCCGTCGCCCTGCCCGCCGCCGTCGGGATCGCCCTCGTCGCGAGTTTCTCCTTCCACGTCGTACGAGCCCATCGAGCGCGGGCACGGCACCGGAAGGCAGTGGACCTGGTGGGCCACCGCTCGGCCCGACTCGGCGTCACCGTCCTGCCGTACGACGTTCCGGCCGCGTACTGCCTGCCGGGTCGCCGCCCCCGGATCGTGCTCAGCGACGCGGCCGTTCGCGTGCTCACCTCCGAGCAGCTCGGTGCCGTACTGGAGCACGAGCGGGCTCACATCACGGGCCGCCACCACCTGGCCCTGGCCGCCGGTCAGGCGTTCCACTCGGCGTTCCGCCGACTGCCGTTGGCCCACCACGCCCGGGAACAGACGGCGCTCCTCCTGGAGATGGTCGCGGACGACCGTGCTCTGCACAGCCACTCCGAGGAGGCGCTGGCCACCGCGATGTACGAAATGGCCGCAGCCCGCACGCCGAAGGGCGCCCTCTCCGCAGGCGGGCACACGGTGCTGATCCGACTGCGGCGGGCCCTCGGCCCGCGCAGGGCTCCGCACCCCGTCCTGTGCGGAGCCGTGGCCGCCGCGGCCCTGGCCGTGCCACTGCTGCCGCTGCTGGTCGCCTGTCCGCCCATCCTCGGCTGACATCGCGAACGGCCTGTTCCCCGCGGGCCCTTGGGATACGGATTCACTTGCAACACGAACTACTAAGCTACTAAGTTCTATCCGACTTGACCGCCCATTGACCGTCCGTTGACCGTTTTCCGCCCGACGGCCGCAGTCCGTCGCTCGGTCCGCGGACGCACAGAGGAGTCACCCCACGATGGGAACGCACCGTCGGCCGAAGCCGCCCAGCCGCGCCCGGATAGCCACCCTCGGCATGGCCGCCGGTGCGGTGAGCCTCCTGCCGACGCAGAGCCAGGCGGCACCCAAGCCCTCGGTGGACGACGTGCGCAAGCAGGTCGAGCGGCTCTACGAGGAGGCCGAAGCCCCCACCGAGGAGTACAACGGCGTCCTGGAAAAGCAGAAGAAGCTCCAGGCCGAGGCGGACAGCGCCCAGGACCGGCTGGCCCGCAAGCAGCAGGAGATCAACGAACTGCGGGAGACCATGGGCCCGTTGGCAGCGGCGCAGTACCGCACCGGCGGCATCGACCCGACCGTGCAGCTCTTCCTCTCCAGCGATCCGGACGACTATCTGGAGAAGGCCGAGGTCCTCAGCCGCACGGGCGACCGGCAGGCCGACTCCCTGCGCGCGCTGGGGAACAAGCAACGGGAACTGCTCCAGGAACGCGCGGACGCCACGGAGCGGCTGAAGTCCCTTCAAGAGGCGCGGGCGAAGGCCAAGGAGAAGAAGGACGAGGTCCGGGCCAAACTCACCAAGGCGCGCAAGCTCCTGAACAGTCTCACCGCCGCCCAGCGCGCCGAAATGGCCACCGCCCAGCAGCGCGAGGACACCGCGGCCGGCAGCAGCGACGCACCGACCACCTACAACGGCCCGGCCGGCGGACGCGCCAGGACCGCCATCGACTTCGCGTACGCCCAGCTCGGCAAACCCTACGAGTGGGGCTCGACCGGCCCCGACTCCTTCGACTGCTCAGGGCTGGTGGGGGCGGCCTGGCGCTCGGCGGGCGTCTCGCTGCCACGCACCGTCAAGCAGATGTACGACGCCGGCCGCAAGGTGTCCAAGGCGGACCTGCAACCCGGCGACATCATCTACTGGTACAACGACAGCCAGCACAACGGCATGTACATCGGCAACGGCAAGGCCATCCACGCCCCGCGCACCGGCAAGAACATCGAGATCACCCAGGTGAGCTACATGCCGTTCCATGCCGCGAGCAGGCCGTAGGCACCAACGGCGAGACCGGGCGTCGGTCCGGACAGCAGACGCGCTCGACAGTGACTTCAGCAGCACGGCCGCGGGCATGCTCTCGGCCCGGCCGGCCATCCGCGAGGGGCAGGCACACCACCAGAACGACACATGCGGGACACATGGGTTGCAGTCACCACGGCCCACCGCACACCATGAGGCGTGGCCGGCACCCTGCCGCTACCGCGTCCGCGTCGCCCGCACGTAGGACAGCCAGGGTCGTACGTCGCCGTGCCCGCCGACCTCGAAGCCCGCGTCCGCGATGAGACCGCCGAGCAGGTCCACGCGGTTGTGCGCCATGGCATGGCCCGCGCCACCGTGCACCAGTCGACGGCCCAGCCGGCTCTTCGGCGGCCGGAACTCGACGACCAGCAGCCGTCCGCCGGGCCGCAGGACGCGGTGCATCTCGCGCAGCGCCGCGGGACGGAGTTCCTCGGGCAGGTGATGCAGCATCAGGCTGGTGACGACGGCGTCGAAGGAGCCGCCCGGCAGATCGAGGGATTCGGCGATGCCTTCCTGGTAGGCGCAGGGGGCGCTGCCGGCGCGCTGCTTCTTGCGGCGGGCGTAGTCCAGGACCGGCGGCGAGGGGTCCACTCCGGTCACCGCACCGTCCGCGCCGACCCGGGCCGCCATGTGCCGGGTCAGGTAGCCGGTGCCGCAGCCGACGTCCAGGACGCGGTCGCCCGGTTCGGCGCCGCTGAGTTCGGCGAGGCGGGTGAAGGCACGGTTGCGGCGGCCGACGAAACAGACGTCGCCGAACAGTTCGTAGGCGCGAGGGGTCGCGATGGTCACGCCGGGCGTGTCCGCGTGCGGTTTGCCCCGCATGAGGCGTCCGAGGTTCATGACCTTCCTCCATAACTTAGTCATGACTAAGTACCGACTCCAACTTAGTCGCGACTAAGAAATGCCGCAAGAGCGCCTACCATGGCTGTCGTGACCGAGTCCCGCCCCCGCACCCGTACGCGCCTGCCCGCCGCCGAGCGGCGTGCGTCGATCCTCTCCGCGGCCGCGGAGGTCTTCTCCGAGACGGGCTACCAGCGCGGCAAGGTCTCCGAGATCGCCAGGAAGGTCGGGGTCACGGAGCCGGTGGTGTTCCAGAACTTCGGCTCCAAGTCCGCGCTCTACCGGGCCGCTCTCGACCACGCCACCGAAGCGGTCTCCACGCTCCTGCACCAGGCCGCCGACTCGGGCCGCCCGGTACCCGAAGTGCTGGCCGCCTTCCTGGATCCCGCCCACATGGACCGGTTCCACCAGCCCGGCTCCCACGGCTTCCTCTTCGCCGACGCCACCGCCCTGGCCCACGACCCGGAGCTCGGCGAGGCCCTCCGCCAGGTCCACCAGCACTTCGCCGACACGCTCGCCGAGCTGCTGAGCCGTGGCCAGTCGGCCGGCAACGTACGCGACGACGTCGATCCGCACACCGCCGCCTGGTGGCTCATCTCTCTCCTCGCGGGGCGTTCCTTCCGCGCGGCCGTCGTCCCGGACCGGGACGACGTCGAGGCAGATCTGACGAGGATGGCGCTGCGGGCACTGCTGCCGGAAGCTACTTGACGCGGCGCGCGAGCCGGGTGGCCGCGTGCAGCAGGTGCTCCAGGGGCCCGCGCCTGAAGTGACGGGTCCACGCGGTGGCCAGCAGCATGACGGCGGCGATGAAGGCGAGCAGTACCGGCAGTCCGGACATCGTCTCGTCCTCGACGGCGGCCACGTGCCAGACATCGGTCAGGAGCCAGAGGGCGACGATGTGCAGGACATAGGCGGTCAGCGCCATCGCGCCGACCGCGGAGACGGGTGTGGCCAGGCGAGTGAGGCGGGGCATCCGGTCGGCGACCGTCAGGCACAGGGCGAGCACCACAAGCGCGACGCCCGTGTTGCCGAGGACGGAGAAGGTGGTCTGGCTGTGCGGTGCGGCCACCAGGAGCCAGGCGAGCGGTGTGCCGCCCTCGGGTTCGCCGACCGTGTCGGACCACCAGGCCGACGACGCCGAACCGCCGCCCGTGGCCGACGAGATGACGGTCAGCGCGTGCGGGACGAGGTGCAGGGCCAGCCAGGAACCTCCGTATCCGAGGACGGCGAGCGCCCCGCCGGTCAGCGCGAGCCGGGCTCGGATCCCGGGCCGGGTGAGGTCGAGCCGGGCCACCGCCATGCCCGCGATCAGGAACGGCGCCCAGGTCAGGGCCGGGTAGTCGCCGGTGAACAGCAGCTCTACGACGCCGTCCGTGCCGCTGATCCGGGCCAGCGGGTCCGCCTGGACGACGGCGTCCGCCCACCCGCCCTCCTCGATGGACTTCCTTACGGCGTACAGGACTTGAGGCAGGACCAGTGCACCGACGGCGGCGATGAGCGCGAGCGTGGTGGCGCGTAGCCGGTGCAGCGGAAGGACGGTCAGAAAGAGCAGGCCGTAGCAGCTGAGGATGACGTCGACCTCGGTGTCCAGGGCGGTCAGCGCGTAGCCGAGGACCACCAGGACGACGGCGCGGATCGCGATCCTGACCACCGCCTGCCGTCCGGCGCGGCCGGTCCGGGGCCGGGGTCGGCCGGTGATGATGACCAGCGAGAATCCGGCGAGCACCGCGAACAGGGCGGAGGAACGGCCTCGCGCCGCCTCCAGCAGGAAGCCCACGGGCCCGCCGACCGTGACGTCGGGGCCGACGTGGGCGGAGTACATGCCGAGGACGGCGAGTCCGCGCGCCAGGTCAATACCGATGAGGCGGCCGGTCGTTGGAGCTTCGGAGGGGACCGTCGGCCGCTCGGGTAACGCGGCTGCCGGTGCGGCCGGGGAGACGTCGTGTGTCATGCCTCCAGGGTTCGCGGGCCGCGGGGAACAGCACACCCTCCACCCTTCCGGCGCCACCCGGCCGACCGGCCGGAACCGCTCCGGCCGGCCGGATGGTCCCTGTCGACGACCGGCCGGAGCCGAACCGGGTCCCGCACAGGAGGCCCGTTCGGCGTGTTACCCGTTGAACGGCGGGCAGTTGAGGAGCGGAGCGCACATGATCCGGGTACTGGTGGTCGACGACGAAGCCCTCGTCCGTATGGGCTTCACGCACATCCTCAACGCCTCGGACGACATCGGGGCCGTGGCGGCGGTGCCGGGGGGCCAAGCCGTGGATGCCGTACGGGAGTTGAGTCCTGACGTCGTCCTGCTCGACATCCGGATGCCCGACGTGGACGGGCTGACCGTCCTGGCCGAACTCCGCCGCATGCCTGATCCTCCCGTGGTGGCCATGCTGACGACGTTCGACACCGACGCATACGTCGAGGCCGCGCTGCGCTCCGGCGCCGCCGGTTTCCTCCTCAAGGACACCGACCCCGAGCAACTGCCCTATCTGATACGTACGTTGGCCGAGGGGGGAACCGTACTGTCGTCGCAGGTCACCCGCACCATGGTGGACGCCTTCCTCGACCAGGGCGGGCGAGAACCCTACGCCGCCCGTCTCGTCGACCGGCTGAGCGAGCGCGAGCGTGCCGTCCTCGCGTTGATGGCCGAGGGGCTCTCCAACACCGAGATCGGCGACCGGCTCCATCTGAGCAACGGCACCGTCAAAGGCCATGTCAGCACCGTCTTCGAGAAGTTGCGGGTCGACAACCGGGTGCAAGCCGCACTGGTCGCGGAACGGGCGGGCCTGCTGAGGCCGCCCGGGGACGGAGCCGCCGGATGAAGTCCCGGCGCCCGCCTGCCCTGTTGTTGGACGCGCTGCTGGTCTGTGCCGCGTTGCTGGACCTGTGGGTGAACTTCGACAGCGAGAACCCGTCGGCCACCGCCTATGGCCTCCTCGCCGCCCTGGCTCTCGCCCTGCGCCGCCACCGGCCGCTGCCGGCCTTCGCACTCACTCTCCCGTCGGCCCTGATCGGCGACGCGGCGTTCGCCACGATCGCCGCGCTGTACACGCTCTCCTCCCTCAGCCGGCACCGCGCGCTGCTCGCGGGCTGCGCCCTGGCCTTCGCCACCGTCGACTTCATGCCCTGGCCGTGGACGTCCCTCGATGTCGACGAACTCGACGAGACCTACAGCCTGGTCCACCTCACCTACACGCTCGCCACGGCCGCCGCTCCGGTCTTCCTCGGCCAACTCGTCCAGGCCCGAAGGGAGTTGACGCTCCGGCTCGCCGAGATCTCAAAGGCCCATGAGCAGGAGCAACTGCTCAGCGCCCAGGCGGTGTTGGCGAAGGAACGAGCCCAACTCGCCCGTGAGATGCACGACGTCGTCTCCCACCAGGTCAGCCTCATCGCCGTGACCGCCGGCGCACTCCAGGTCGGAAACCCGGACGCCGAGGCGAGAGCGGCCGGGGCCACGATCCGCCGGCTCAGCGTGCAGACCCTGGAGGAGCTGCGCCACATGGTCGGCGTCCTGCGCGCCTCCGGCAGCCGCCCCACCGAACTCACACCCCAACCCTCGCTCACCGATCTGCACCAACTGATCGGCACCAGCGGTATCGAGACCGAGCTGGAGACCGACCTCCCCGAAGGACTCCCGCCCACCCTCCAACGCGCCGTCTACCGCACGGTCCAAGAAGCACTCACCAACGTCCGCAAACACGCCCCCGGCACCACCGCGACCATCCGCATCCACCACCGAGGCGGCACCCTCCGGACCACCGTCACGAACACCGCCTCCACCCGCCCCGCACTCCCCCTGCCCGGAGCCCACCACGGCCTCGTCGGCCTGCGGCAGCGCGCCGAACTCCTCGGCGGCACCATCACCTCCGGCCCGACGACCGACGGCGGCTACGAACTCCGCCTGGAACTGCCGGCCGGCAACTCCCCCTGACCTCGACACATTCGAATGCGCCTCCCGGCCATGCACCTGTTTCCCTGACCACCCCTCTTCGCCGCCCTGGCGGGACATTCCCAGCAACATCACCGCAGGTCAGCGCCCCCAGGTAGACAACTACAAGAAGATTTCCCCTTGGTCGGCCATTCTGTTCGCTCCGACGCCGGTCGGCACGATGTACGGGATGAACTTCGATCGGATGCCGGAGTTGCACTGGGTACTCGGTTACCCCTTCGCAATTCGCCTGATGGCAGCCGTATGTTCCATTCTGTTATCGGCCGGAGATCGTCCCGTATACGGCGTGCGCATTACAGGAGACACGGAAGACACGTCTGACCATTTCAGGTATAGGGGTCACGCGTAACCAGCGTCAAGAAGTTGTTCCGACATCTTGTCCTGATGGGCAAATGATGTATTTGCGAGCGTTGACCTCAGGGGTGCATGACGGTTCTATCTCGTCAGAGGCAACAGCCGTGTTAACGGCATGTGATCCGCAGCGTCCGCTCGGTCAGCCGCTCCCTTTCCCCGCAGCACAGTGAGGTGCCGGAAAAGATGGACCGCACAGCCCGACCCCGCTCCCGCAAAGTCGTCCCCGTCGTCGCGGCGGCGGCAGCCGCCGCACTGCTTGTGGCCGGCTGCTCCAGCAGCTCCGGAGGCAAGAAGTCCACCGAGAGCGGCAGTGGTGTCTCGGCCGGCAAGGCCACCACGCCTCGTATGACGATTGCGATGATCACGCACGCGGCTCCCGGTGACACCTTCTGGGACATCGTCCGTCAGGGCGCCCAGGCCGCCGCCGCCAAGGACAACGTCAAGCTCGTCTACTCCTCCGACCCGAACGCGGGCAACCAGGCCAACCTCGTGCAGAACGCGATCGACCAGAAGGTCGACGGGATCGCCACCACCCTGGCCAAGCCCGACGCGCTCAAGAGCGTCGTCGCCAAGGCAGGACAGGCCGGTATACCCGTCGTCGGCTTCAACTCCGGTGTGAGCGACTGGAAGAAGCTGGGCCTGCTGGAGTTCTTCGGGCAGGACGAGACGGTGGCCGGTGAGGCGTTCGGCCGCAGGCTCAACGAGGTCGGCGCCAAGCACACGGTCTGTGTCATTCAGGAGCAGGGCAACATCGGCCTCACCCAGCGGTGTGCGGGACTGAAGAAGACGTTCACCGGCAAGACCGACCTCCTCTACGTCAACGGCACCGACATGCCGTCGGTGAAGTCGACCCTGACCGCCAAGCTCCAGCAGGACAGCTCCATCGACTTCGTGGCGACCCTCGCCGCGCCGATCGCACTCACCGCCGTACAGTCGCTGTCCGACTCGGGCAGCAAGGCCAAGCTCGCCACGTTCGACCTCAACAAGGAGCTGACCGGCGCCATCCAGTCCGGCAAGATCCAGTGGGCCGTCGACCAACAGCCTTACCTCCAGGGCTACTTGTCGGTCGACTCGCTGTGGCTCTACAAGACGAACGGCAACTACAGCGGCGGCGGTGAGCAGGCCGTGCTGACCGGTCCGGCCATCGTCGACAAGACCAACATCGCCAAGGTCGCCGCCTTCGCCGCGAAGGGCACCCGGTAACGAGCACGACCCGACAGGCCGAGCCGGCGGTGACCTCACCGCCGGCCCCCGGCCCGAAGGCCACCGGTCGGCCGGTGCAGCTCGTCGTCGAACTCTTCGGCCTCCTTGCCCTTGCAACGGCCCGCGCAATGAGCTGAGTCGGCGGAGGACGATGAGGCGGCAGACGAGTTCGAGGACGTCATGCCGAAGCCAGAGCCGCGGTCCCACAGCTCATCCGGCACGCCCCACCGCGATGTTCCCACCTCCGAGCCGCCGCGGTCTTCGGTCACTCCATGTCGGCGAAGACACCGGTGTCGAGGCGTCCGAGGAGGTCGGCGGGGTTCTCGTACACGGCGTGGGCGCCGGCCGCCTCCAGGTCCGCGCGGGGAATCCCGCCGGACAGCACCGCCACCGGGACCACTCCGTCCCGTACGGCGGCCTTCATGTCCCAGACCGTGTCGCCGACGAACACGGCCCGCTCGCTCGCAACTCCCGCGAGTTCCCTGGCCTGTTGGACGGGGTCGGGAGCAGGTTTCCCTTCGGCGACATCGTCCGCGCTGGCCGCCCCGAGGATGACGTCGTCCGCGTCGATCGCGTGACGCAGCGCGGCCAGTTCCGCGCCGCTCGCCGAGGTCGCCAGGACGATCGTCCAGCCCCGCCCGGCCAGGGCGCGCAGCAGGTCGCCCGCCGCGTCCAGGGCCGGGAGCCGGTCGAAATAGGTGGCGTAGAGGGCGTGGTGGGCCGCGACGAACCGCTCGTCCTCGTCAGGGTCGCGGTCCTTGCCGAGCAGGTGCTCGATCAGGTCGTCGCCGCCGAGGCCCACGGCCCGGTGGATCTCCCGCATGGGGACGCGGTGACCGCCCTGTCTGAACGCCTCCCACCAGGTGACGACGTGCAGGTGGTTGGTGTCGACGAGGGTGCCGTCGACGTCGAAGATCGCGGCGCGTTTCGTGGTCATGGCAGGCTCACCGTTCCCGGTCGTACGCTCACAGTTCGCGGAGGGCTGGCAGCAGTTTCTGTTCGGCCCATTCCAGGTACGGCTCCTGGTGGTCGCCGCCGATCTGGACGAGCGCGACCTCGGTGAACCCCGCGTCCACGTAAGGCCGTACGGCCTCGACGACCGCCCCGACGTCGTCGCCGCAGGGGATCGACTCGGCCACGTCCTCCGGCCGTACGAACTGGGTGGCGCCCTCGAACGCGGTGGGGCCGGGGAGTTCGGAGTTGACGGGCCAGCCGCTGGCGAACCAGCGGAACTGGTCGTGGGCTCGGGCGATCGCCGCGTCGCGGTCGGGGTCGTAACAGATGGGCAGTTGGCCGACCTTGGGCTTGCCCGCACCGCCGTGTCCGTCGAACGCGGAGGTCAACTCCGGCCTGGGTTCGGTGGCGATGAGCAAGTCGGCCAGGCGGCCCGCGAGTTCGCACGAGCGGTCACCGGAGACGGCGACACCGATCGGCAGGGGTGTGTCGGGCAGGTCCCACAACTGGGCGTTCTCCACGTCGAAATGGGCCCCGTGGTGGTTGACGTTCTCCCCCGCGAGGAGCGCGCGGATGATCTCCACGGCCTCCTCCAGTCGCGCGAGGCGGACGTGCGCGGCGGGCCAACCACCGCCCACCACATGCTCGTTGAGGTTCTCCCCGGAGCCGAGACCGAGGCGGAAACGTCCTTGGGAGAGGAGGTGGAGCGTGGCGGCCTTCTGCGCCACGACCGCCGGGTGGTAGCGGGTCGTCGGGCACGTCACGTACGTCATCAGGGGGATGCGTTCGGTGGCCTGTGCGGCGGCGCCGAGCACGCTCCACGCGTAGGGGGCGTGGCCCTGGGACTCCAGCCAGGGGAAGTAGTGGTCGGACGTGACGGAGAAGTCGAAGCCGGCGCGCTCGGCGCCGACCACATGGCCCACCAGCTCCCGTGGACCGGCCTGCTCGGTCATCATCGTGTACCCGATCTTCACCATGGCGCTCATCTCCTCGTGGGTGGGGGTGCCTGGGCTGCTTCCCGCCTCGTCACCGCTTGCTGCTGAGCCGCAGATCGACCTCCTTCTCCTGGTCACCCGACGCCGCGCCCCAGTGGTCCACGGCGAACGCGGTGCTCAGTGCTTCGAACAGCTGGTCCACGGCGACGTATCCGCCCTGCAGCGTGGCGGAGACCGAGCCCTCGAGGGTGATCGGATCGGTCGGGATCCGCTCCCGCGTCGGCTCGAACTCGGCGGTCCACACGGCGAATTGGGCGCCCGGCTGCTCCCGGGGCAGGTCGTCGGAGGGGCGGTCGGTGGGGAACGCGGTCCGCAGGACGCCGAAGACGGTGGCGACGTCCTCCCTGGACGCTGCGGTGAGATTCACGGTGGCCATCAGGCTCACTCTCCTTGTGTCGGACGACGGGGCGTGGGTGATCAGTCGCACCCGTTCACGGTGTCGGCACCCGGCCCGAGCAGCCGCAGGTGCGGGGACAAGGCGGCACGGCCCTGTGCCGGCGGCCGACGGGCGGATCCGGTCGGAGTCGAGAGCGGGCTGGTCACTGGGCCACGGGCTCGCATCCATCCCGTGTCCTCGTCGGCAGTTCGTCTCGTGGTGACGGTCGCGGAGCGTCAGCGTCCCCTCCGCGTCGCCCGCCCCGGCTCCCACGGCGCGCGGAGCGTCAGCCGGTCGGTTCGTCGGGTACGGGGTGCCCCGGACGTGGGCTGCCGGAATGCGTGGCGCCTTTCCGGCCGGTACCGGCCTCGTCCGTGTCGGGGATCTTCGGGTCAGGGGTCTCCGCATCACGCCCCTCCGGTTCGCGCTGCTCGTCGGCGCCGGCCTGCTGATCGGGCAGGTCCCTCGGGATCGGCTTCGGTTTCGGCCCTCCTGTGCTTGCCGGGGCTTCCGGGCGACGCTCGCTCACGGCGTTCTCGCTTCCTCGTGCAGGGTGGGTGTCAGGGGCGGGTACCCCCACGGCCGACGACAAATCCGACCTCGCCACCCCTGACCTGCGGGACCGCCCGGGCACGGCGGAAGGGCGGGCGCCGACGGAACGCCGGTACCCGCCCCTGTGCACTGTGGTGGCCGTCAGGCCCTGTGCACTGTGGTGACCGTCAGGCTCGGCGGTCTCCGTAGTAGCCGCCGACCTGCTCGTGATAACCGGCGTCACCGATGTGCTTGTCCTTGTCGAACTCGGGGGAGTTCTTGATCTCCTCCTTGGTACGTCCGACGTGGATCGTCCGATCCGCGACGTCGATGGACGAGATGACACCGGCAGGGAGCAGAACCTGCTTGCCGAAGATCCACACTCCGGTGTCGACGACGATGTAAGCGGCTCCGACGTCCTCGGAGTGCTTGTCGACCTTGCCGATCGAGCCGTCGCTCGCCTCGACCTTGAATCCGGTCAGGTCAGTCCCCGTCTGGTGGCCCGACTCGGGCGGGTAACCCCACATGTTGTCCGTCATGCAAAACCTCCCCTTGTAGTGCGTGAATACCGAGGTGAATACCGAGGAAGCCCGTCCGGTATTTCGGTGGGCGTCCTCCCTCGGCAGGTCGAGTGCCCATCGTTTTCGGTCCCACACAATTTGAAATGTCGACCATGTTCCAGGGGGAGATCACCACCGGTACCAGGGCCCCTTGATCGGCCATTTCCGGCTCCACCAAAAATCAGCACCAGGAGAAGTACAAGAATCAACACAGCCATGTAGACGGCCATGCCGACAGCCACGCCGATTCGCCTTTCGGAAAGGCCGTAGTACCCGTCTTTCCGAAAGGCATACGGACGTTTTCCGGCCTCCCTTCGACGGTACGTCGCCGAGCGTCCCGACCGAGACCTTGCGCCGGATCGACGTGCTCGGTCCGCATGAGACGGGGCGGTCGGGTTACCCGGGGGCCGTGCTGAGAATCGGAATGATCGCCGTGGTCGTGGGTGCCGCCCTCGCAGCCGTGGGTGTGGCCCTGGCCGTGTCGCCCTGGTGGTGGGCGGTCGCGGTGCCGCTGGTCGCGCTCGGCGCGCTCGGTGTGCGGGACCTCGTCCAGCGGCGGCACTCGGTGCTGCGCAACTACCCGGTGATCGGGCACGCCCGTTTCCTGCTGGAGCGCATCCGCCCCGAGCTCCAGCAGTACTTCGTCGAGCGGAACTTCGACGGGCGCCCCTTCGACCGGGACATCCGCAGCATCGTCTACGAGCGGGCCAAGGGCACCGCCGCCGAGGAGCCGTTCGGCACCGAACGCGACGTGTACCAGGCGGGCTACGAGTACCTGGTTCCCTCGATGGCTCCGCGCCCGGTGCCCGAACAGCCGCCGCGCGTACGGATCGGGGGCCCGGACTGCATCCGGCCGTACGACATGGCGCTGCTGAACGTCTCCGCGATGAGCTTCGGCTCGCTCTCCGCCAACGCCGTACTCGCGCTCAACCAGGGGGCGGCGGCGGGCGGTTTCGCGCACGACACCGGTGAGGGCGGGCTGTCGGAGTACCACCTGCGTCCGGGCGGTGACCTGGTCTGGGAGATCGGTACCGGCTACTTCGGCTGCCGGACCCGGGACGGGGACTTCGATCCCGGGGAGTTCGCCGAGAAGGCGGCGGCCGAGAGCGTCCGGTGTGTGTCGCTGAAGCTGTCGCAGGGCGCCAAACCCGGTATCGGCGGTGTGCTGCCCGGCGCCAAGGTCAACGCGGAGATCGCCCGGGTACGGGACGTACCGGAAGGTGAGACGGTCATCTCACCGCCGTATCACCGGGTGTTCTCCACGCCCCGTGAACTCGTCCGCTTCATCGCGCGGATGCGGGAGCTCTCCGGCGGCAAGCCGACCGGTTTCAAGCTGTGCCCCGGTTCGCGCCGGCAGTTCCTCGCCGTGTGCAAGGCGATGATCGAGGAGGGCACCACGCCCGACTTCATCGTCGTCGACGGCGCGGAGGGCGGCACCGGCGCCGCCCCGCTCGAATTCGCCGACCACGTCGGCACACCGCTCACCGAGGGTCTGACGACCGTGCACAACGCCCTGGTCGGCACGGGCCTGCGGGACCGGATCCGGATCGGCGCCAGCGGCAAGATCGCCACCGGGACGGACCTCGTGAAGCGCCTGATCCAGGGCGCCGACTACGGCAACGCGGCCCGCGCCATGATGTTCGCGGTCGGCTGCATCCAGGCCCAGCGCTGCCACACCAACACCTGCCCCGTCGGCGTCACCACCCAGGACCCGCGTCGGGCCCGCGCGCTGGACGTCGGCGACAAGGCCGCACGCGTGCGCCGCCTCCAGGAGGCCACCGTGGGCAGCGCGTTGCAGATCATGGCCTCCATGGGCGTCACCGACCCCGCCCAGCTCCGGCCCCACATGCTGCGCCGGCGCGTCGACCCGCAGACCGTCCGTTCCTACGACGTGCTCTACGACTGGCTCTCCCCCGGCCAACTGCTGGTCGAGCCCCCGGCGGACTGGGCAGCCGACTGGAAGGCCGCCGACCCGGACCGCTTCACCATCTGACCCGCACCCGCTGCACGATCCGACCTGGAGGAATCCGTGGCACGAACCGTCGCCCGCGTCATCGTGGACGCCCTGAGTGAACTCGGCGTCCGCCAGGTGTTCGGCGTCGTGGGAGACGCGCTCAACCCCCTCACCGAAGCCATCCGCACCACCGACGACGTGGAGTGGGTCGGCTGCCGCCACGAGGAGGCCGCCGCCTTCGCCGCGAGCGCCCAGTCCCAGCTCACCGACCGCCTGGGGGTGTGCATGGGCACGGTCGGCCCCGGCTCCGTGCACCTCCTCAACGGCCTCTACGACGCGGCCAAGAGCCGTACGCCCGTGCTGGCCGTCGCCGGCCAGGTCCCCCTGTCCGAGCTGGGCAGCGACGCCTTCCAGGAAGTCGACAACGACCTGCTCTTCCGTGACGTGGCGGTCTTCCGCGCCACCGTCACCGACCCCGACCAGCTGCCGCAGCTCCTGGAGACGGCGGTGCGCAACGCCCTGGGCCACAAGGGCGTCGCGGTCCTCACCGTGCCGGGCGACCTCGGCGACCGGGAACTGCACCACGACCGTCCCGCCCGCTTCTCCCTCACCACCCCCACCACCCGCCCCGAGGCGTCCGCCGTACGACGGGCCGCCGACCTCCTCTCCTCCTCCGACCGGATCACCCTGCTGGTCGGGCAGGGCGCCCGCGCCGCCCGCGAGGACGTCCTCGCGCTGGCGGACCGCCTCGCGGCCCCGATGGTGCTGACGCTGAAGGCCAAGGAGGGCTTCGAGGGCGACAACCCCTTCCAGGTCGGCCAGACCGGTCTGATCGGCAACCCGGCGGCGGCCGGAGCCATGCGCACCGCCGACACCCTGCTCCTGCTGGGCACCGACTTCCCCTACCGCGACTGGTATCCCGAGGGCCGCAAGGTCGTCCAGGTCGACACGGAACCCGCGCACATCGGACGCCGCGTCCCGGTGGACATCGGCCTCGTCGGCGACGTGGGGGCCACCGTGCGCGACCTGCTCGACCAACTGGCCGCCCAACCGGGCGAGTTGGGCGACCCGGGTGGCGTACGCGACCGCGTACACCTGGAGGAAGGCCGGAAGCGTTTCCTGAGCTGGCGTGAGAGCCAGGCGCGCCTCGCCGACCCCGCGCACGACAGGGGCCTCGTCGGCAAGGTCCGCTCCGCGCTGGACAACCGCGAGCACGGCATCCGCCCGGAGGCACTGGCCGCCGCCGTGGACCGCGAGGCCACCGACGACGCGATCTTCACCTCGGACACCGGAATGGCCACCGTCTGGCTCTCCCGCTTCGTCGAGATGCGCGGTACGCGCCGCCTGCTCGGCTCCTACAACCTGGGCTCCATGGCCAACGCGATGCCGCAGGCACTCGGCGCGCAGTGCCTGGACCGGGACCGCCAGGTCGTCGCGTTCTGCGGCGACGGCGGCCTGAGCATGCTCCTGGGCGACCTCATGACCCTCAAGACCTGTCAACTGCCGGTCAAACTCGTCGTCTTCGACAACCGCCGCCTCGGCATGGTCAAGCTGGAACAGGAGCAGGCGGGACTCCCCGAGTTCGGTACGGTCCTGGACAACCCCGACTTCGCGGCCGTCGCCACCGCCATGGGCATCACCGGCATCCGCGTCACCGACCCCGCCGGCCTCGCCGACGCCGTCCACCGCGCCTTCGCCACCCCCGGCCCCGTCCTGCTCGACGTCCTCACCAACCCGGACGAGATCGCCGTACCCGCCAAACCCACCGTCGAACAGGGCTGGGGCTTCGCCGTCGCCAAGACGAAGGAACTCCTGCGCAGCCACGGCGACGAAACCCGGCACTGACCGTGTGCTGTACGTGGGGCGGCGAAAGAGGTGACGATGAATGTGCACCATCCCTCGTACGGTCCGCAGGCGCAGGAGGTCGCGGTATGCACCGCTCGCCCGACCAGGGCCAGGATCTGCTGAAGTTCCGGACGACGGATGTGGACGAGGCCAGACAGGTCATGCAAGACCGCTTCTACGCCAACTTCATCGACGTGCCCGACGGCAGCGCCGAGTTCACGGCCCGGTACGACATCGCCGCACTCGGCCCGCTCACACTCGGACGGCTCTCTTTCGGCGCGGAGGTACGCATACGGTTCGGGGAACTCGGCTCCTACCACGTGGACATCCCCCTGGGTGGCCACCTGGCCTGGCGTCAAGGACGGCACACCAACGCGGTGGCGACCACCGCGAACGCCGCCGTCTTCCAGCCGCACGGCGACACGGCCCTGGACCGAGTGAGCACCGACTGTTCCATGCTGGCCGTGAAGATCGACCCCAAGGCCCTCAACGATCAACTCGAACGCCTTCTCGGCCGACCGTTGCGCACCCCCGTCGTCCTCGCGCCCGAACTCGACGTCGCGCACGGCGCGGGCCTGAGCTGGGTACGGATGATCCGCGGGGTGTTCGACGAGATGCGGGCCGGCGGGCTGCTCGCCCGGCCGATGGTCGCCCGCCCGCTCCAGGAGGCTCTGCTGACCGGGCTCCTCCTCGCCACCGGCCACCGCTACCGCGACGAGCTCGACCGGCCCACACCGGTCCTGCGCCCAGGCCCCGTCAAGCGTGCTGTCGAGGCCATCCACAGCATGCCGCAACACCCGTTCACGGTAGGAGAGTTGGCCGTGCTCGCCGGGGTGAGCGTGCGGCGACTCCAAGAAGCCTTCCAGCAGTACGTCGGGATGACCCCGCTGGCCTACCTCACCGACGTCCGCCTCACCCGTGCCCACGACGAGCTGCGCCGCGGCACACCGGGCGAGGTGAACGTGAGCGAGGTCGCCCATCGTTGGAGCTTCGACCACCTGGGCCGCTTCGCGTCCCGCTACCGGGCGCGTTTCGGCGAGTTGCCCTCACAGACACTGCGTTCGGGGTGACCCCGGCCCACGCCACGCCCCGCGTTGCGCGGACAACGGCCGCGCTCAGTGGATCGTGCGCGGTGGCCACCACGCCCTAGATTCATGGTGTTCGCGCGTCCGCCTCTTCGGTCCGCCGCGCGGGCATCGACCGGCCCGTCTCCACCGCTTCGGGCCGGTCACCGCCCGTCGGCGCCCCCCGACAGCCGCGGGCGGGTCGGCAGCGCACGTGCGGCCTGGAGCCTGCCGCGGTGCGCTGCTCGACACCGGAGAAGGTCCGGGCCGGAGTCGGCGCCGGCCCGGACGGTCCCCGGTTCAGGCGGCGGGATCGGCTCCGAGGCGACTGCGCGCACCGCTCGGCGAGTCGGCGAGTCAGCGAGTTGTCGCCCGGGCCACGGACGCCGCGCTCACCGCGTCCGGGCTCATACGGGTCGCTCCGGGCACCGGCCGGTCGGCGACCACCACGAAGTGGACGTGCGGGACGCGTCCGGCGGTGAGTCGGGCAGCGATCGCGGAGCGTGCCGCGTCGCCGGTGGTGATGATCGTGGAACAGCGCAGTTGGACGAGGGTGTTGACGTAGGCCGGCCCGTTCGCGGAGGCCGGCAGGCGGTACCGCTGCACCACCACATTCGTGGCGCTCGTCCGTGCCATGTCCCGCATCGCCGCCCACGTGCCGGTCGTATCCGTGTCCGTGGACGTCAGGAGACAGGCTCGGGTGGCGGTGTCGACGTGCGAGACGGGGGCCGGGGCGGACGGTGGGGGCGTGTTCGTCGCGAACAGGAGCCAGCCGGCGATCGTCGCCGCCGCGGCCGCCACCGCTGTGGCGACGAGAGCGGCGCGAGGCTTTCCACGGTTCACGGCCATGATCCCCATGCCGTGTTCACCCCGCTCTCCTCCATGCCGACGCCCGTGACGATGCCGTGCCGCGCGCGTGCGGCACCGATCGCCGGGTCCTCCACCGAGAGCGACAGCCTCCACTCGGGCTCGTGGGTCATGGCGTGCACCAGCTCCCGCCACGACCTGCCCGTCCCGTTCGTGTCCTCGGGCAGCCTGATGTCGAGGACGAGCGGTTGCCCGGCGCCACCCGACATGAGCACCGGGACGCCCGCACGGCGCAGGACGTCCCCGTTCGGGCCGCCGATGCGTACGGCTGCCACCAGCGGTGCGGCCGGGTCCAGGTCCAGGGTCGCCGACACCCGCAGATCGTCACCGTCCAGGCCGAAGCCCCGGACGACGAGCCTCGGCACGGGCGGGTTGTCGGCGCCGTGCCGTCCAGGGCCTCGCACCCAGGTGACCTCGTCGCTGTCCGCCCGCTCGCGCTCGTGTTCGTCCCAGAAGTCGTCGAGGTACTCCCAGGGGTCGTCCCCGGCGTCCTCCAGTTCCTCCTCCGTGCGGTCGTCCAGGTAACGCGAGTGCGGATGTCCCGCGATACCGGCGATGTCGGCGGGGCGGTCCAGGGGATCGCCGAGCATGAGGACGAGGAACTCCGCCATGCCGCAGGGCAGTTCGCGTGCCGTCCCGCTGCGCTGACCCGCGACCACCACCGGCCAGGTGTCCGGGTCGTCGCCCCGCCTGCGCCAGAAGAGATCGAAGCCGACCGGTGTGGTGCCCCAGCTCAGCAGCGCTCCCTCAGCGGGCCAGGGCGGGAACCGTACCGGTCCCCCGAAGGTCCTCAGCTCCTGCTCGGCCACCGGTGACGGCTCCCGTGCGGCGAGGTCCGCCACCTCTCTTCCCAGGCCGCCGGGAGGGCGGACGCCGAGCAGCCCGTCGAGGCTGCCGTAGCCGTAGGTGTCGACGAAGTCCCGGAAGTCGCGGGGCGGCAGCGTGCCGAACACGGCCTGGATCCGGTCCCAGGACTGCCGTTCCACTCCCGTCTCGGGCGGCGGGAGCAACTCGGTCAGACGGCTCACCATGTCGTGCAAGGGTCGGCCTCTCACTTGACGCCGGGGGTCGGCAGCGGATCGCGGCAGGAACCGCACGCCGTGAGGCCGATGTTGACCCACGCATGCTGAACCGGACTGTAGATGACGTTGGGAACCACGTCGGTGCGGAGCTCGCCGGTCGTGCTGGCAGCCACCATGACGAAGGCGTAGGGCACCGTGCGGTTCCCCTCGTACACGGGTTCCACGTGGTAGTGGACGTCGGCCCCGGACTCCACCTCCGCCCGCGTCGTGTCCTCGAACTCGCGCATGTTGCCGGACCGGCCGGGGTCGGTCGCATCCTGGCGGGCGGAATTCGTGGACCGGCCGCAGGTCGCCTCGTTGGCCAGGACACCTTCGCCGCCGAGCTGGTCGCCCAGCAGATGACAGGCGTTCACGGAGTACCTGGCGTCGGCGACACCCAGCCCCTTGGCGTATGTCTGGGCCCATTTGTAGCCGGGGACGCCGCGGGGGTTGGAGGCGGTGCCGCCGCCCAGGCTGCCGTCGGTGAGGCAGGCATCGACGCCGGTGGCCCGGTTGCCGTTGCCGGAGTCACGCTCGCCGTACTTGACCCATCCGGCGCCTCCGCATCCCTCCGACTCCTCGTCGGACGAGCCTCCGGAGAAGTAGAAGTTGCTCGACGACCCCAACGTGATCGCCGTCAGCGACGCCGCGATCTTCAGCTTCGTCAACGGGTCGACGTGCTTGAGATGCGCGCTGTGCGTGACGCTCAGCGTCGCCGTGCCGATCGATTTCGTGATCTTGATCGCGTGCGCCCTGATGGCCGCGCGTATCGCCGCGCGCCGGGCGGCGGCGATTCTGGCGGCCCGTGCGGCCTCTTCGGCGCGCTCCGCGACGGTGGTTCCACGCGAGGTGTACTCGTACGACGAACGGTAGGAGGACCGGTACGACGAGCGGCCGCCGCGGGAGGAGGAACGGGAGCCGCTCTCCTCTTCCTCCTCGTAGCGTTCCTCCTCGGCGCGTGCCTCCTCCCGCTTGGCGTTGTCGATGTCCTCCTCGTCGTCCTCGTAGGAGTAGTCGCTCTCCGATGCCTCGGCGGCCTCGTCGGCGGCCTCGCCCGCTTCCCAGCCCTCGTACGCCTCGTAGCCCTCCTCGATGCCCTCGGTCAGCAGCTCGGCGCCTTCGTAGAGGGCGATGCCCTCACCGATGCAGAGGTCCTCTATGCAGTGGCCGCTGGGGTCGGTGCTCGTCAGCGGGGCGTCGCCGCCGTAGGCGTACGGGTTGGCCGCGGTCGAGTCGCCCACCGCCGGGTTGTCGACCGTGTCGGCGGTGTCGAAGGAGCCTGTGGCGGGGGTGTACCAGCGGGCGTGCATGTCGACGGCGCCGGTGGTGGGGTCGGTGAACTCGCCCTGGTAGCCGAGATCGCCGGTGAGGCCACCGGCCGTGACGGTGCCCCAGGGGTCGTAGCTGGCGGAGTCGGTCAGGGCGGCGGCCGCGCCGGTGAACTGGCCGACGACGTCACCGTGCAGGTCGGTGAGGGCCAGGGTGGCTCCCGTGGGGCCGGACTCGCCGATCGCGGCGCCCTCGGCGTCCCTGCTGTAGGTGGTCGTACCGTCCGAGGCCACGGTGTTGCCGGTGCCGGAGTAGGCCAGCGTGGTCGCGCCCGCGGTGACGGCCCGGCCCAGCGCGTCGTAGGTGTACGACGTCGGGCCGGCGGTGATCTGCTGCCCGTAGGCGTCGAAGGTGTACGCCGTGGTGTCCTTCGACGCGAGGGTGCCGCGGGCCGTGTAGGCGTAGGTGTGGGTGCCGTCGGAGGTCAGCTCGTCACGGGCGTCGTACGCGTACGTGGTCGAGCCGGCTGTCAGGCGGTTGCCGTCGGCGTCGTACGTGTAGCCGGTGGTCGTGGAGCCCGAGGTCCAGGACGTCAGGCGGCCCGCCCAGTCGTAGCCGTAGGTGTTGCTCGACGCGCCCTGCACGCCGGTCGTGGTCTTCGACGTCAGGTCGCCGGCCGGGTCCCAGCCGTAGGAGGCCGAGGCGACCGTCGTGCCGGAGGCGGTGGCCAGCGTGTCGGAGGTCTCGCGGTGCTCGGCGTCGTAGCCGTAGGTGCGCACGTCGCCCGAGCCGCCGTAGGCGACGGTGTGGACCTGGGACAGGGAGTTGTACCCGTAGGTCAGGGTGGTCCCGGTGCTCGCGTCGGTGTCGGTGCTGAGCCGTCCGTCGGTGTCGTAGGTGTAGCTGCTCGTGCCGGAGGCGTCGGTGCGGGTGGCCGGGTTCTCGTCGGCGTCGTAGGTGAAGGACGAACTGCCCGCCTGGCCGGAGGTGGTGAGGATGTCTCCGAGGGCGTTGGTGTCGTAGTACTCCCAGGTGTTTCCGACGGCCGAGGCCACCATGTGGCCGTTGAGCGAGTAGGCGAAGCGCCGGTCGGCCGTGCTCGCGTCGGCGCCGGTACCGGACTGTGCGGTCAAGTCGTCCAGGGCGTCGTAGGTGTTGGTGAGGGTGACGCCGCCGGGGTCGGTCTGGGTGACGAGCCGGCCGCGCTCGTCGTAGGTGTAGCTCGTGGTGCGATCGGCGTCGCTGGTGTGGCCCGTGACCGCCGGGACCTCCTTGCTCGCGGGCAGACCGAGCGCGTTGTACGTGGAGTACGTGGTGTCGCCGTTGCCGTCGGTGTGGGCGGTCTGGTGTCCGGCCGCGTCGTAGCCGTACGTGGTGACGATGGAGGTGTTGTCGCTGACGGGTTCCGTCTGCTTCGTCAGGTCGCCGAGGTCGTCGTACTCGTAACTGGTCGTGTGCTGACGGGCGTCGGTGGTCGTCTTGAGGTGGCCGTCGTCGGTGTACGTCGCCGAGGTGGACGACAGCACGGTGCCGGAGGACGTCGTGTCCGCGGTCGCGGTCTTGCGGCCCGCCGCGTCGTAGGTCGCCGTCCGGACGCTCTGGTCCGGCAGGACGGTCTTGATGACGTCGTCGCGCAGGTCGTAGGTGTACGCGGTGGTGTCACCGGTCGTGTCGGAGCTGGTGAGGGTGCGGCCGAGCGCGTCGTAGGTGTAGGCGGCGGCGACCCCGGTGGCGGACGCGGTCCTGGCGACCCGGCCCGCGCTGTTGTACGTGGTGTCGGTCTCCTGCTTCGTCTGCGCGCTGGTGGAGGTGTACACGTAGGCCCAGGTGCTGCTGTCGCGGCCCAGGTCGTCGTAGGTGTGGTGGGTGACCGATCCGTAGGGCGAGGTCTCGGTCAGGCGGTCTCCGGCCAGGTCGTAGGAGTAGGTGAAGGTGCCGCGGGTGGCGGTGCCGGAGATGCTGATCGCCGGGTTGGTCTGCTGGACCAGGTCGCCCAACTGGTCGTAGGCGTAGTCGGTTTCGCCCTTGGCGTCGGTCTCGCTGAGGACGTTGCCGGCGGCGTCGTAGGTCCAGGCGGTGGTGGCGGAGGTGCCGTTGTACGAGGGGAGGGTGGTGCCGGTCTTCCGGCCGTCGCGGTCGTAGGCGGTCGCCGTGATGTGGCCGTTCGCGTCCTCGGCCGCGGTGCGGTCGCCGAAGGTGTCGTAGCCGTTGATCGTGGTCGGGTACGAGATCTCGGTCGCACCGGTGCCGGGCGCGGTGGTCGTGATCGCCGGGCTCGTCGTGGTGGTCGGCCGGCCGGCCTCGTCGTTGGCGTACGAGGTGACCTTGTTCTGGGCGTCCGTCGAGGTGACCTTCAGGCCGCGGTCGTCATAGGTGGCCTTGGTGGTGAGCGTCAGGGAGCTGGTGACGTACTGGGCGGCGGACAGCACGTCACCGGCCGCGTCGTAGGTGTACGTCAGCTTCTGCGCCGGGTCGCCTGCCGCGTCGGTCTGCGTCGAGGTCAGGATGTGGGAGTCGTCGTCGAAGGTGTAAGTCGTCGACTGGGCAAGCTTGTTGGGGTCCTCCGTGGTCGCCGTGGTGCGGTCGGCCGCGTCGATCGTGTACGTGGTGGTGAGCGAGCCGTTGGCGGTGGTCTTCGCGGTGAGGTTGCCGGCGTCGTCGTAGGAGTCCTGCTCGTCGACGGAGGTCGTGCCCGCGGAGCCGGTGGTGGTGATCTGCTTCGTCAGCCCGTTGTCGTAGTACGCGTACGTCGTGGTGACGCCGACGGCGTCGGTGATCGTGTGGAGGTGGCCGCCCGGGTCGTAGGTCCGCTGTTCCGTCAACTTGGCGACGGCCGTGTCGGAAGTGGCCGAGGAACCCGTGTAGTTGGTGAGGGTGGTGGTCAGCAGATTGCCGTTGGCGTCGTGGGTGAAGGCGTAGACCTGGCCACCGGCGTCTGTCTCGCCCTGCTTGTTGCCGTAGGCGTCGTAGGTGAAGGCGGTGGTGTGCTGTTCGGGGTCGGTGACGGTCTTCGGTTGGCCGAAGTCGTTGTAGACGGTGCTCGTGGTGCGGGCGGTGTCGCCGCCGGTGGTGTCGGAGACCGTGCTGGTGAGGGTGTTGCCGTCCGCGTCGTAGGTCTTGGTCGTCAGGGCGGTGTGGACGACCGCCTGGTTCACCGCGTTCGTCGTGCCCGGGTCGAGTTCGGTGAGGACACGGCCCAGCGGGTCGTAGGTGTAGTGGGTGACCAGGCCCGCCGGGTAGGTGTCGGAGATCTCGGTCTTCGTCAGGACGCGGCCGAGCGCGTCGTACGTGTACCGGGTGACCAGGCCCAACGGCGAGGTCTCCTGGGCGAGATCACCGTTCGCGAAGTAGACGTACGACGTCGTCGCACCGCCCGGTGTCACCGTCGAGGCGAGCAGACCGGCGGGAGCCGTGGTACCGGAGACATAACCGGCCGTGGTGGAGAGCGTGTACGTCTTCCTGGTCGTCAGGCCGGCGGTGTGGCCGGTGACGGGCGGGGTGATCGTGGTGAGCAGATTGCCGTTGGTGTCATAGGAGTTGGCGGTGCGGTAGGTGGTGTCCGTCGAGCTCGACGACCGTCCGTCGGACGAGGTCAGGAGCTTGTCGTTGCGCGGGTCCGTGTCGGAGTCGGCGTTGAGGTAGTAGGTGAAGTACGACGTCGAGCACAGGGAGTCCGACTGGTCCTGGCAGGTCGTGCGGGAGACCATGTCACCGCGGGAGTTGTGGCCGGTGGTGGTCACGTTCCCGTTGCCGTCGGTGGTCGTGTGGAGGAAGCCGGAGGTGTCGTAGCCGTACGACGTCGTGGCTCCGGTGCCGTCCGTGTCGGTCAGGATCCGGCCGCCGTTGGACAGGTCGTAGGTGCTGGTGAGGGTGTTGGCGCCGGGGTCGGTGACGTCGACGGACTCGGTGGCGATGGTGCCGGTGGACTGCTTGTAGGCGTTCCACTGGCCGGCGACCTGAGCCGACGTCAGATTGTGGTCGTAGAAGGCGACATCCGAGATGGAGCCCTTGAAGTAGCTGACGCTGCCGGGTGAGTCGAGCCAGCTCTTGGCGAAGCCCGCGCCGATGTAGGTGAGGGTGTTGGACTGGTCGGCCGGGGTGCCGGCGAACGTGTCCTGCTTGGTGCCGTCCAGGAACAGCGCCTGGCTGTCGACGTCGCAGCTGAGGACCGCGTAGTGCCACGCGTTGTCGGTGACCGTGCCGCTGGAGCCGAAGTCGGCGCTGCCCGAACCGCTCACGCTCCACCAATGGCCGTGCAGCTTGCCGTCCGAGCCGACGTAGAGGACGGGCGTCCAGCTGCCGGAGGCGTCGGTGGCCCCGTCGATCGCCGTGGACTGGTCGCCGATCAGCACGCCGGAGGTGGAGGTCTTGAACCAGATGCCGACACTGCGCTTGGTGTCGGTGTGCAGCAGGTCGGCCGGTACGGAGACGTACGAGCTGGAGCCGTCGAAGGACGCGGCCGTGTTCGCGGTGCTGTCCTTGGCGCTGAACGGGCCGCTGACGCCGAGGGTCACGTTGTTGTACGTGCCGTCGCCGCCGTTGACCTCGTCGGCCGCGTACGTGGCCGAACCGTCGTCGCTGTCGTCGCCCAACTGCCAGTACCCGGCCGGGTCCGCGCCCAGCACCGTGCCCCGGTAGACCGCGCTGGAGCCCGCCACGGTGGGCGTGCCGAGCTTCCAGGTGCCGCCCTTCTCGTCGGTGACCTGGGTCAGCCGGTCGGCGTCGGTGTCGTAGGCGACAGCCGCGCTGGTACGGCCGGCGGGGCTCGCCGCCTTGGTCAGCAGGGCCGCGCTGGTGGTGCCGTCGGCGTACAGGTCGTCGACCTGGGAGGCGGTGATGGGGTGGCTGTAGAAGGAGACGTCGGCGATGGAGCCGGTGAAGTAGCTGACGGCGCCGGGCGAGTCGAGCCAGGAGTCGGCGAAACCGGCGCCGATGTAGGTGTAGGCGTTGTCCTGGTCGTCGGGGGTGCCGGAGAAGGTGTCCTGCTTGGTGCCGTCCAGGTAGAGGGTCTGGGTGCTGCCGTCGGAGCTGAGCACGGCGTGGTGCCAGGTGTTGTCGGTGACCGTGCCGGTGGAGCCGAAGTCGGCGCTGCCCGAACCGCTCACGCTCCACCAGTGGCCGTGCAGCTTGCTGTCCGAGCCCACGTACAGGACCGGGGTCCAGGAGCCGGTGGCCTCTGTGCCGGCGACGGCCTTGGACTGATCGCCGATCAGGACGCCCTTCTTGGAGGTCTTGAACCACAGGGACAGGGCACGGGTGGTGCTGGCGTGGAGCAGTCCGGCGGGGACCTTCGCGTAGCCGGTGCCGGCGAGGGTCAGGGCCGTCGCCGTCGAGCCGGTGAGCGGGCCGGTGGTGGAGCCGAGCGTGGCGTTCTTGTAACTGCCCGCGTCCGTCTGCTCGTTGGCCAGCACGGAGGAGGCCGCGGTGGTGCTGCCGGACGGTTCGTCCAGGCGCCAGTAGCCGCTGGGGCCGGCGTCCAGGGCGGCGGAGGGGTAGTTGGAGCCCGCGATGTAGGTGTAGGCGTAGCACGAAGTCGACGCGGACGAGGGGCTGTTGGTGGCGGGCGGACACACGGAGGTGAGCTGGTCACCGGTGTAGCCGTAGGTCCACAGGGCCGCGGTGGAGGTGTCGCCGCCGGTGGCCGCGTCGGTGGTGACCGTGTGGACGTGGTAGTGCGCGGCGCCCGAGGGCTTGGTCCAGGCGAAGTGCAGCGTGCGGGCGGAGACGTCGTTCTTGATGGTGCTCAGCCGGTACGAGGAGTCGTAGGTGAGCGTCTCGGTCAGTCCGGCGTGCGTCTTGATCTGCGACAGCAGCCAGATGTTGGTGCCGCCCGGCGCGGCGAAGGTGTACGTCGTGCCCGAGGTCTCGGTCAGCGAGTAGCCGGCGGAGAGCGCCTTGAAGGTGCCGTAGGTGCCGGTCGGCGAGGTGTACCCGGAGGACGAGTAGCCCCAGCGTTCCTGTTTTCCGCCGTCGTCGGTGACCACCACGCTCTTGGAACCGTCGTCGTCCATCACCGCCCGCATGTCGGCGAGCGCCGACCAGCCCGCGCCGAAGGCTCCGGCGGTGCTGGTGTCCAGGGAGTTGTAGGAGCGGGTCACGTCCAGGGGCGGGCCGACGGTGGAGACGGAGGCGTCGGTGGCGGAGGTGGTGTAGTTGCCGGCCTCCTCGTCGTAGCCGTGACCGCCGTTCTGCGCCAGCCGGGAGGCGACCAGTGGCTGCGCCACCAGCGTCGACAGCGGTTGGCTGCCGCTCGTGGTCGTCGACCAGCCGTCGTTCGCCGACACCGTCCAGTAGTACGACGTCGACCAGTCCAAGTCCCCTGACGGCACGGTCCACTTGGCGGAGGACTGCCAGCCGGAGGTGTCGATCTGCTTGCCCGCCGAGGAGTACACCGCGAAGTCGTACTTCAGCGGAGTGGTGGGCCAGGAGTCCGGGTCGACCGCCTTGACCTGGAGCTGCGGTCGCAGGGAGGGGGAGGTGAAGTTCGCCTTGGGATAGGTGTGTTCGATGTCCGGCGCGGAGTTCTTGCTGTAGGTGACCGTGACGTACGGGGAGTGCGAGTCGACCTGGTCGGAGTCGAACTTCTTCCACTGGTAGGAGCTGGTCGCCGAACTGAACACGGACAGGCCGTAGTTGCTGGTCTGCCCCAGGGCGATCTTCTGGAAGTAGTCGGTGTCCAGGTCGGTGGTCTGCCACTGGCCGGTGCCGGTGGACACCGAGGTGTTCCCGCACACCGTGTCGGAGACCGTGCCCGACCAGGTCCCGATGGCGGCGGCCGTCGCGGGCCGGTCCGACCAGGACTTCTGGCCGGTCACCCACCACTGCTCGCTGATCGGGTACACGCTGTACGAGGTGGAGGAACTGCACGTGTACGCCCACACGTTGAACAGGTGCAGGTCGGCGTCGGTGATGTGGTAACCGTCGGTGTCCGGCAGCCCGAGGAACTTCATGAACGCCTGGCCGATGTACGAGCCGCCGTCCGGAGTGCCGACGCGCAGCATCGTGTCCGAGGAGTAGTCGGCGGTGTTCGGGTAGTACACGTACGTCGTGAGGTTCTGGCCGGAGGTCGACACCGTCATCGTCGGGTCGACGGTCACCGGGAAGGTGATGTCGGAGCCGGCGAGCCAGGAGGGATCCAGCGACATCTTCACGGCGGGGGTGCCGTCGACCTCGGTGACGCTGTAGGTCATGGCCCAGTTGTCGTGGGACTCGCCGGTGGTCGGGTCGACGTAGGCGTCACGCGCGAAGGGCTGCGGCAGCGTGGCCATGACCGTGCCGCTGCCGTCGACCAGTTCCACCGTGCCGTCGGACGCGGTGGTCAGGGTGAGGCCCTTGAGGGACATCGGGAAGACCCAGCTGGTCGGCGCGTTCGCCGAGGCCAGCACCAGGGACTCCTTCACACCGTTCGCGGTCGGCGCGAGAACGAGGTTCGTGTCGGTGAGGACGTCGTCGTACTCGACGCCGGAGCCGGAGGCCGTGCCGGTGACGGCGTTCGCACCGGCGAGCGACCAGGACACCGACTCCGAGTCGGAGAGCGTCAGGGTCGCCAGGTCGCCCTGGGCGGAGGTTCCGGAGCTGACGGTGGGGGTGGGAGTGGGAGTGGCCGTCGGATCGTCGGTGGCGTCGGCCTGGAGGGCGGAAGCGGTCCTGGCCTTGGTCTTGGCGTTGGTCTTCCAGGTCAGGGCGGCGGGTACGACCGAGCCGGCGCCGCTCCCCCGCAGCGCGGACTGCGTCACCGAGCCGTCCGTCGCCGTGGAGGACGCGAAGGAGACCCCGAGGGAGTTCGCCTTCTCGTGCCAGCGGCCGTCGGCACGCTTCGCGACGGCCGTGTCGATGGACTTCCAAGTACCGGCCGCGTCACGGTAGTTGATCCTGGACTGCGACATCTTCCGGGTGAAGGATCCGTCGGCGTTCTGGAAGTAGTCGAACTGTGCGCCGGACTTCGCGGCGACCCGCTTGCTCGTCTTCGCGTCGAAGCCGACGGATGCGTTGCCGGAACGTTCCTTCTTGGCCTGGGTGCTCGGTGCCTTCCAGGCGGCCAGTTGTCCCTTGCCCTTGCCCGGCGCCTTCCCGGACGGCCGTCCCTTGCCGGACTTCGCGGCACGGACGTCGTGGGCCGACCCGGTCCTGGACCGGGGCCCCGAACCGTCCGAGCCCGACAGCCACTTCCACACCTGGCCCAGCCCGGAGCCCAGCGAGGTTGACGGACGCGTCGCCGCGTAGGCCGCCCCGCCCTCCTGAGCCCAGAAGGTCACCAACAACGGAACGACAGCCAGCCACACACGCCACCGCACGAGCGGACGCACCCCACCCACCGACCTTTACGCATCGCACCACGACAGGAGCAGCCGATGCGTCAGGTCGTCCCCCGTGATCACGCGGGCTGCGGCACCAAGTTGTAAGCGCAGTGTGAAGCCAGGGGCAAGATCCCTTGTGAAGACCTGTGACGTCCCTTTGCCGAGCAAGGGGGCAAATCACAGGGTTGCGGCCCTCTGTTCACCGTGCCGCCACTCCGGAGCCATGTTCGCGGCGGACGGCGGTTCGCCGCCGGCCAAGGCGGCGGGAGTCGGCGGGTCGGAGGCCATCACACCGAACACCCGCTGTTCACCCACCCCCTCGTCATGTCGCCCACCCCCTCGTCATACGGATCCGGATGGCATCCTGGCCTCCATGGCCGGACCGATCGACCCTCCGCTCGCCGATGCCCAACTGACCGCCTTCATCAAGGCAGTTCGAGACGCCCCCGGGCCTCCCGCCCGTGCCGTGGGTGCGGCGGAGTTGCGCCGCGCGCAGCGACTCGGCGCCGAAGCCCGGCCGCCGGGACCCGGCCTCGCCCGCGTCGAGGATCTGACGGTCGGCTCGGCCGCCGTCGGAGCCCGCCTCTACCGGCCTTCGGTGGAGGGCGGGGCGCTCCTGGTGTTCTTCCATGGCGGGATGTGGACGATCGGCGATCTGGAGTCGCACGACCGGGCATGCCGCCGACTGGCGCTCGGTACCGGAACGGCCGTGCTGAGCGTCGACTTCCGGCGGGCTCCGGAGCACCCGTGGCCGGCCGCTGTCGACGACTGCGTGGATGCCGTGCGGTGGGCGGCGGCCGGCGGGGTGTCCGGAGCCGGGAGCGCGGGCCCGGTCGTCGTCATGGGTGACAGTTCCGGGGGCAACCTCGCCGCGCTCGCCTGCCTGCGCCTGCGTGACGAGGGCGGGCCGCTGCCCGCCGCCCAGATCCTGCTGTACCCCAACACCGATCTGACGCTCTCCCGCCCCAGCACGCGGTCGAAGGCCACGGGCTGGGGCCTGGCGACCGACGACGTCGCATGGGGTGCCGAGCAATGGGTCCCCGACCCGTCCCGGCGCGCCGATCCCGGGGTCAGCCCGCTGCACGCCGCCGATCTCGGCGGACTGCCGCCCACCGTCGTCGTCACCGCCGAGCACGATCCGCTGCGGGACGAGGGCGACGCCTATGCCGCTCGGCTGGCCGCCGCGAACGTCGCCGTCAGACATCGGTGCGAGGCCGGGATGGTCCACGGTTTCCTGACCCTCGACACCCTCTCGCCGGCCGCCGCGGCAGCGGGAGAGCGGGTCTTCGCGGACGTCACCGACCTGCTCGGCCACGCCCGCTGACTCCTCGTCGAGCAGCGGTCGCCTACCCGCGGTCCGGATCTGGTGCGGTGGTGTCACCCGGTACCGTTCCGGGCTTCGCGGAGAGGACTCCGGGCTTCGTGCAGGGGACTCCGGGCTTCGTGTAGAGGACTTCGCGGGCCTGCTCCGCGGCGCGGAGGATGCTCTCGCTGATGAAGTCGCTGAAGCGGGCGATGTTCTCCAGGCGGGCGGCGGCCTGGCTGTCCCGGCCGAGGACATCGACGCCCTGCCGCGCGATCTCGGCGACCTGGGCGGTACCGCGGGCGCTGGCGATCGTCGACTGGTACCAGACGTCGTCGTCAACGTAGTAGCGCTCGCGGCGGCGTTCGTCGCGTGACCGGCTGACGAGGCCCTGCTCTTCGAGGAAGGCGATCGCCTTGGACACGGACGCCGCGCTGACCTGGAGTCGCCGGACGAGTTCGGCCGCGGTGAGGCTCCCCGCGTCGGCGACGAAGAGGCAGGTCAGCACCCGAGCCGTCATCTTGGGCAGGCCCTGTTGCATCAGAAGGGTGGTGAACGCCTCCTCGTACTCGCGTACGGCTTCCTCGTCGCGCCCGGCGCCCTGGGCCGGCGCCCCCTGTCCCGGGGGCGGGGTGTGCCTGCGCCGGTGGGCGCGGCGTTCGGTGGCGCGGTGGGCCAGGTCGGCGCGGTAGGCGGTGGGGCCGCCGTTGCGCATCACCTCGCGCGTGATCGTCGAGGTCGGACGGTCGAGGCGGCGGGCGATCTCTGCGTAGGGGAGGCTGTCGGCCAGCCCCAGCGCGATCTGCCGGCGTTCCTGCTGGGTGAGCCTGCCTCCCGGCATCGCGGTCTCCTCGGTGATCCTTCGTGACGGTCCCTGATCCCTCTCACCATAGCGTTCATCCTCCGCCCATTGCGACGACCCGAGCGTCCGCTGTTGCATTACATTCAAGCTCGTTGCAACGATCCGCATGCTTTGAACTGCATCGATGCAGATTCCGTGCAACGAGCACGTTGCCTAATCCAGAAAGGCAACGTAGCGTTTCCGGTGTCAGAAACAACGAACCGACACCGGAGAACACGATGCAGAAGTTCGACACCCCCGCCCCGATCTCCGCCGTCCTGGACATCCCCGCCGGACGCGTCCAGTTCATCGCCGCGGACCGCGCCGACACCACCGTCGAGGTCCGGCCGGCCGACGCGTCCAAGAGCCGCGACAACAGGACCGCCGAGCGGACGGAGGTCTCCTACGCCGACGGTGTCCTGCGCATCACGACCCAGGCCCCCGACAACAAGCTCCTCGGCGCCTCCGGATCCCTGGAGGTCACCGTCCAGCTGCCCGCCGGCTCCCGTGTCGAGGCCACGGCCGCCGGTGCCGAACTCCGTGGCGTCGGACGCCTCGGTGACCTCGCCTTCGACGGCGCGTACCGCCGGATCAAGATCGACGAGGCCGCGAGCGTCCGGCTCACCGCGGTCGACGGCGACGTCGAGGTCGGCCGGCTGGGCGGCCCCGCCGAGATCAGCACCGCGAGGGGCGACATCCGGATCGCCGAGGCGGTGGGCGGCACGGTCGTGCTCCGCACCGAGTCCGGCGACATCACGGTCGGCGCCGCCGCCGGCGTCTCGGCCGCGCTGGACGCCGACACCGGCTACGGCCGCGTCAACAGCTCCCTCAAGAACGACGGCAGCACCGAGCTCGCCGTCCGCGCCACCACCTCCCGCGGTGACATCACCGCACGCAGCCTCTGAAGCAACGAACGCAAGCAGCACGGTCCGCCGAGCCCGGCGCGATCCACCCGCCGAGCCCGCACAGCCCGCAAGAAGCCGCCGTAGCAGACGCTCCACGTGACCAGGAGGAACAGGACATGACGAAGAACAGCACTTCCTCGACCGGTTCGAAGTGGACCGGCATGGTGCCGGTCGACGACACGGCCCTGGCCGTCACCGACACCGGCGGTCCCGGAATCCCCGTGGTCTATCTCAACGGCCAGTTCGCCACCCAGGGGTACTGGCGGCAGGTCATCGCCGAACTGGGGCCGGACTGGCGGCACATCACCTACGACGAGCGGGCCCGGGGCAGGAAGTCGAAGCGATCCGCGGACTACTCCTTCGAGGCCGCGGTCCGGGATGTCGACGCCGTCCTCGCGGCCCGGGGTGTGGACCGGGCGCTGGTGGTGGGCTGGTCCTACGGCGCGTTCGTCGCGGCGCACTGGGCCGCCCGCAACCCGGACCGCACGCTGGGCGCGGTCCTGGTCGACGGCGCGCAGCCGCACGACTGGCTGGACGAGGCCATGGAGCAGCGGATCCGGAAGACGTTCCGGCGGTTGAACCTGTTCATGCCGCTGCTGCGGCCGACGGGCCTGACCCCGCGGATGAACGCCGCGCAGATGGCGGAGAGCAACATCGAGCTCGGCAGGATCGCCCGCGAGCGCGAGTTGGGCCCCGTCCTGGACAGCATCACCGTCCCGGCGCGCTATGTGGTCGCTTCGGGGACCTCCCTCGGAAGCAAGGGCGACGAGCAGGAACTGATCCGCGCCAGCCTCGACGGGGTGGTCGCCCGCAACGCGAACATCGAGATCGGCGCGAAGGTCGCCAGCAATCACGACGCGATCCTCAAGAAGGACGCCCCGGCCGTCGCCGACGCCGTACGCGAGATCGCCGGCCTCGACCGCGACCGTCCGCCGCTTGGATGAGCCGCCGGTGGGTGTCTCAGTCGTCGTGGGCGACCGGCTCAGGGGCAGGGGCAGGGGCGGTGTCCAGGGCATCGAGGACCGCCTCGCCGTTCGCCCTCGCCCATTCGGTCAGGATGTGGATCGGGTCGATCAACGTCGCGCCGAGCGGGGTGAGTTCGTACTCGACACGGGGTGGTGCCTCGGCGTAGGCGTGGCGGTGGACGAGTCCGTGGCCTTGGAGTCGGCGGAGGGTCTGGGTGAGCACCTTGCGGGAGATGCCGCCGATCAGGTCGATCAACTCGCCGTGGCGCACGGGGCCTTGGCTGAGGCCGTAGAGCACGACCGCCGTCCACTTGTCGGCGATGAGTTCGACCGTCAGACGCGCCGGGCAGTCGGCGAGGAAGGACTCACCGGAACCGAAACCGCTCATGGCGCCCAAGGTACCTGGCGGTTCCTTTCGGAAACCTAGCCTGGGTTCTCTCCCCCTTTTCCCGAGCCAGGAGAGTCATGCGACCCATGCAACCCATGCGAGTCATCACCCAGCAGACGCTCGGCGGTCCCGAGGTGCTCACCGTCGTGGACGCGCCCGAGCCCCGGCCCCTGCCGACCGAGGTTCTCGTCCGTGTCAGGGCGATCGGGCTGAATCCGCTGGAGGCGCGTCTGCGTGCCGGCGAGTTCCCGCTGATCGGGCCGCCGCCGTTCGTCCTCGGCTGGGACATCAGCGGAGTGGTCGAACAGGCGCCGCAGACATGGCGGTTCAAGCCTGGCGACGAGGTGTTCGGGATGCCGTTGTTCCCGCGAGCGGCGAGCGCGTACGCCGAGGTCGTGGCGGCGCCGGCGTTGCACCTGGCGCGCAAGCCGGCGTCGCTCTCGCATGTCGAGGCGGCGGCGCTGCCGGTCGTCGGGCTGACGGCGTGGCAGGGCCTCGTCGACCTCGGGGGCGTGCGCGAGGGTGACCGCGTCCTGGTGCATGGCGGTGGGGGCGGGGTCGGCCATGTCGCCGTCCAGATCGCGAAAGCGCTCGGTGCGTATGTGATCGCGACCGCGAGCGGGAGCAAGCGGACGTTCGTCGAGGGGTTCGGTGCCGACGAGGTGATCGACTACACGGCGGTCGACTTCACCAAGGCGGTCCGCGACATCGACCTCGTGCTCGACACGATCGGCGGCGACAGCGTCGAGCGGTCGCTCGAAGTGCTGCGCCCCGGTGGGCACTTGGTGACCGCGGTCGCCGAGGAGGACGCGGAACTCGTCGCCCGGTACGAGGCCGCCGGCATGCGTTTCAGCGGCATCGCGGTCGACCCCGATCCGGTCGCGCTGCGCGGTCTCGTCGACCTCGTCGAACGGGGCGGGCTCCGGGTCCATGTGCAGGAGACGTTCCCGTTCGAGCGCGTCGCCGACGCACACCGGCTGCTCGACGCCGGTCACCTCCAGGGCAAGCTCGTCCTCACCGTGTGATCCCGTCGTGGGGCACTCGACCATCGCTTCGGCCCCTCGGGGCATCCGACTCCCGTCCTGGATGCCACGCGTCCGCCCCAGCCGGCCACCGCTCAACTCACGTGCAGGCCTAGTGTGTTGAGGGGCGTCGCCCTCCGTCCGACCGCCAAGGCGCAGCAAGGAGCACCAGTCCGTGAAGGTCGAGATCCAGCCGGACGTACGCGACATCGCCGCCCGGCTCGGGGCGGGTGTTCCCTACGCGCTGAAGGCTGTGGCCGGCCAGTTGGCCGACGACCCGGACATGGGCCGGCCCTCGGGGCTGCCCGGCATCCTGAACGTGACGGTCGACGGGGACATGTTCGAGGACTGCCCCGACCTGTCCCTCGGCTACATACGCGAGCCGGACCGTATAGAGATCCGGTTCCTGAGAGCGGCTCCCGCCAACGAACCCTCCGCCGAGCTCTCCACAGACGCCCACGAGCAGAGGCAAGAGCAGGGACGGGGACCACGGGGTCAGGGACAGGGACAGAGACAGGGACAGCTTGCCGACCCCGCCGCTGCCGCGCTCACCGTGAGGGAGGTCGCCGATGCCTGGTATCGCATCGTCGCCTGGCTCCAGACCAACGCCCCCGACTCCCACGCCGCGCTCCGCACCGGCGCCGGCCCTGCCGCCATCGCCGCTCTGGAAGAGGAACTCGGCATCCCGGTACCCGTCGAGCTGCGCGTCCTGTGGATGCTGAGCGCAGGTGACGACGGGGCCGATGGCCGGGGTTGCCTTCCGGGCAACATGGCTCTGATGAGTCTGGACTCCGTGGCCGCCTGCCATCGGCTGAAGACAGCTGCCCAGGCTCACCAGGACGCCCTCAACGCCAACCGCCCCGAGGAGGAGCGGATTACCGTATGGAAGGCGACCCGGATTCCGGTCGTCGCCCTGGGTCCGGCCGACAGCACCATGGGGTTGTATCTGGACGCCGCGACCGGCTACTTGGGCTCCTGGTCCCGCCACAACGAACCCCCCGGCGACGAACTCGACACCCTGGTCACGTACTTGGAAGAGACCGCCGACATGCTCGAAGCCCCCTCCCTCGCCACGCGCGACAAACCGGGCCTGATCGACGGGACGCTGGTGTGGCGCAGCGGCATCGACCCCGCACAGGAAAGCCGATGGCAGCCGGTGACCGACTGATCGACCGACCCGCCGACCGGCTGACCGGCCCCGAGAAGGCCGGCCCACCTCACTCGACGACAGAAGGAATCAACATGAGGATCGTGGTGATCGGAGCGACCGGCACCATCGGGCGTGCGGTCGCGGACGCGTTGGCGACCGGGCACGAGGTGATCCGGGCCTCGCGCAACAGCACCACCACACGGGTCGACCTTGAGACGCCAAGCTCCATCGACGCCCTGTTCGCGACTGTCGGTGCGGTGGACGCCGTCATCTGCTGTGCGGCCAGCGGCCGGTTGACCCCGCTCGACTCCCCCTCCGACGACGCGTTCACCCTCGGTCTCAAAGGCAAGTTGCTGGGCCAAGTGACGCTGTTGCGCCGGGCTCTGGAACACGTACGGGACGGCGGTTCCGTCACGCTCACCAGCGGCGTCTTTCAGGAGCCGACGCCGGGCAGTTCGTTCGGCGCGCTTGTCAATGCCGGACTGGAGGCGCTCGTTCAGGCCGCCGCCATCGAGATGCCCCGCGGGCTGAGGGTGAACGTCGTCAGCCCGGGATGGGTGACGGAGACACTCGAAGAGCTCGGCATGGACACCGAGGGAGGCACGCCCGTGAGCGATGTCGCCGACGCCTACGTCGAGGCTGTCACGGGCGAGATGCAGGGGCGGGTCCTGACGCCTTCGTCGCGGTGACAGCCGGGTGTCAGTGACAGCTGCCAGGTGTCAGTCACCGCCCGTTTCGTGAGGTCAGCGCACCTTGCGGAACGTCTCGCGGACGTCACCGACGTAGGCCTCCGGGTTTTCGCAGTGCCCGAAGTGGCCGCCCTGTCATGGGCGTTGACGTTGACCGCGTAGAACATGTCGCGGGTGAGGCTGTTCTCGAAGGCGGCGATGCGTCCTTCGACGGTGGTGACGTGGGAGGCGTACGTGGCGTGCAACTTGAGGATGTCCGCGCGGAGTTGGGGCGACGCGTCCGCGGGAATCGGCTCGCCCGCCGTGAGGTCCCAGAGGCGCTCGTGCTGGAGCATGCCCGGGGGCAGATCGTGGCCGTAGTGCAGGGCGATGACGCTGTCGTTGTACTTGTGGCCGAGCACGCTGTTGACGAGGGCGCCGTAGTCGGAGCCCAGTGACCCGTACTTCTCGTAGCCCAGGACGTCGGTCATGAGCCTGTGCAGGATGTCGGCGGTCTTCCACTAGTTGAGGTCGCCCCGGGTGACGGGGGTGGACCACACGAAGCCGGGCAGGGTCGGCAGCGGAGTCGGGTTCGGTCTCTTGCCGGGCTTGCGAACGAAGTGGACGGGGTGCCGTCGATCTCCACCTCCACCTTGTACTGGCCGTAGCCGTTCAGCCGAGCCTCCACCGCCCGCCAGTCGAAACCGTCGGCCCGGTACTCGACCAGCGGCCTGAGGTAGGCCGTACGCCGGCGCCGCACGACGGCCTCGCGCCAATGACCGAGGCCTCACATGGACCTCATAGTCCAACCCTGGGCCGCCAAACAAGGACTGCAAAGTCCAATCTTCAGCCCGACACCTCCCCCTGACGCCTCCGCTCCCCCAGTCCGACCTCGACTACGACCACGACCACGCACATACGACCACGCCTACGACTTCGGCACCACAGACCTCATCGGCTCGATCGCAGCCGTAAGCGCCGCCTCCAAATACTCGATCCGATCCGTCATCTGCAGCAGCACCACACCCCCCTGAACCGCCGCCAGAACACTCCGCGCACAACCGACCGCCGCCCTGCGGTCGGCCAGCATCGCCCCCGTACCGCGCAGCAGGGCCGCCTCCCACGTCGCGAACAGATCCGAGACCACCGTTCGCGCGTCGGCGGACGACTTGCCGAGTTCAGACGTAAGGCTCCCCAACGGACAGCGGCGCCCCAGCTCGCCGTAGTGACGAAGCACCGCCTTGCGCCACGCCTGCCAGGCCTCCCAGGTCGTCAGCTCGTCCAGATGGGGCCGCTGCGCCTCCAGGACCTGGTCCGCCTCATGCCGGGCGACCGCCACGAGCATGTCGATCCGGCCGTCCGGAAAGTAGTGGAAGAGCTGGCTCTTGCTCGTCGACGTCGCGGCCCGCACATCGTCCAGGGTCGTCTCCGCCGCACCCTTCTCCCGGATCAACAGGGCGGCCGCGACCACGATGCGGTGCCGTGTGGCCAGGCCTTTGGCGGTCATGCCTCGATTCATGCACCCATCATCCCACCCGGCCGGACACAATCTGGACTTGAAAGTCCAATCTTTCCGCCCTACGGTGACACCCGGGCCCCGGCGGAACACCAAGCAACCAAACAACCAAGCAACGGAGTGGAACATGTCGATGCGCCTTGAGGGCAGGACCGCCCTGGTCACCGGGTCGACCAGCAACATCGGCCGGGCGATCGCGGAGGCCTTCGCCCGCGAGGGGGCCTACGTCGCCGTCTCCGGCCGGAGTGCCGAGCGCGGCCGGGAGGTCGTCGACGGGATCCGCGCACGCGGCGGCCGTGCCGACTTCGTGCAGGCCGACCTGGACGGCAGCGCCGCGGCCTCGCGGACACTGGCCGAGGAGGCGACACGGGTCCTCGGCGGCCGGATCGACATCCTGGTCAACAACGCCGGCATCTTCCCCCAGACCGCCACGGCGTCCACCGACGAGAAGACCTTCGACCAGGTCTACGCCGTGAACGTGAAGGCCCCGTTCTTCCTGACCGCGGCCGTCGCCCCCGCCATGGTGGAGGCCGGCGGCGGGGTGATCGTCAACCTCGGTTCCTGGATCGCCCGCCTGGGCATTCCCAGCGCCCTCTACAGCTCCACCAAGGGCGCCGTTGAGACACTGACCCGGGCCTGGGCGGCGGAGTTCGGGCCGCAGGGCGTGCGCGTGAACGCGATCTCCCCGGGCGTGGTGCTGGCCTTGGCACCGGGGGAAACCCACCCTGCCGAGGTCATGATGAAGGGCACCCCCGCGGGCCGGATGGGCACCCCCGAGGAGATCGCGAACGCCGCCGTGTACCTGGCCGGCGACGACTCCTCGTTCGTGCACGGCATCGTGCTCGACGTCGACGGCGGCCGCACCACCGCCGCGGTCATCGCCAACTGACACTCACCACGCCTACGGCACCCCCGCCTCGAACAGCACATACCCGGCGTACGACCCCGACGCGATGGCCGTCATCCCCAGCAGCAGGCACAGCACGGGCAGTTGGAGGGTGCGGAGCTTGACGGCCAGCGGGATGAAGAGGGGAAAGCACGGGAGGAGATAGCGGGAGACGTTGCCGAAGATCTGCTGGCTGCCCAGGACCAGGGCGAGGGTGAGCAGGGTGTAGACGGTGAGGACGACCGGTGGGCGCAAGCGGATCAGGAGGGGGATCAGGAGTGCGGCCAGCAGGACGGTGAGCGCGGCGATGGTGTCCTCGAAGGGGGACGCGAACAGGTAGTCGAAGCGGCCGACGGCCATGGAGCTGAAGACGTCGGCGGTCTGCTTGCCGTAGTCGAAGGTGTGTCCCCAGGCGCCCTTCTGGAGCGCGAAGTAGCCGGCCAGGTTGCCCATGCGGTTGCCGACCCAGAGGAGGTAGCCGGTCAGGCCGAGCGGCGCGATCGCCATCGCGGTCCATGGGCCCGCGAGGTTCTCCTGGCGGCGGTGGAGTGTCTGGAGCGCGGCGACGATCAGGGCGGCGATGAGGGCGACGGCCGTGGGGCGGTTGAGTCCTGCGGCGAAGGTGAGGACGCCCGCGGTGAGCCAGCGGTCGGTCATGACGGCGTGGCAGGCCCAGACCGCGAGGGCGATGTAGAGGGACTCCGAGTACACCGACCACTCCATGCCGGAGCCGGGCCAGACCGCCCACAGCCCGGCGGCGGCCAGTCCCGCCCGCCGCCCGCCGAACCGGGCGGTGACGGCGTAGATGCCGAGCGCGGCGGCGAACGACGCGACGACCGAGACCAGCATCCCGGAGCCGTACAGGCCCAGGCCCGTACAGGCGGAGACCAGTCGCATCGTCGCGGGGTAGAGCGGGAAGAAGGCCGCCGAGTTGCCTTCGAGGGTGATCAGTCCGGTGGCGCCGGGGACGTGGACGAGCGCGGGGTGGTAGCCGTGCGCGGCGATCTGCTGGTACCACCAGCCGTCCCAGGTGGCGAGTACGTCCCAGACGTGGGCGCCGCCGCCGAAGCGCGGGTTCCTCGTCCGGAAGCCGCCGTCGGAGTCCAGCAGGTACATGAACACGGAGAAACCGATGAGCTTCAGTACGCCGTACAGCGCGAGCACCGGGCCGTAGTGGCGGACCGCGCGGCGCAGGAAATCACCAACATCCCTGCGGGACAGGTCAGTTGTTGGCTGTGCGACCGGCGGGGTCATCGTCGTCGTGTCGCTCATGTCGCCGTCGCCTCCGCCTCCGCCTCGCCGCGACGCCCTGCCGGGAACACCCAGGCCCGGAAGAGCAGGAACCGTACGAGAGTTGCCGCCAGGTTGGCGGCCACCAGGACCCCGACCTCCGTGGTGCGTGCGGGTGTTGGGGTCGTGCGGTGCAGGAGCGCGAGGGAGCCGCTGGTGAGGGCGAGGCCCAGCGTGAAGACCAGGAGGCCCTGGGCCTGGTGGCGGAGGGCGCCGGTACGGCCGCGCAGTCCGAACGTCAGGCGGCGGTTCGCGGCCGTGTTGGCGAGGGCGCAGAGCAGCAACGCCAGCGCGTTGGCGGCCTGGCCGCCCGCCGCCGGGCGCAACGCGACGTACAGCAGGACGTATCCGACGGAGCTGACCGCGCCCACGGCGGCGAAGCGCAGGAGTTGGGCGGCCAGTCCGGCCGGGCGCGAGCCGTCGGTGGCGGCCCGGCGCAGACCTGCCGTCGGGAGCGTGCCGCGCGCCAACTCCCGTCCCATGCGGGCGATTCCGCGCAGGTCGGCCAGTGCCGTGGAGAGGATGTCGACCCGGCTGTCGGGGTCGTCCACCCAGTCGACCGGCACTTCGTGGATGCGCAGTCCGGCCCGTTCGGCGATCACCAGCAGTTCGGTGTCGAAGAACCACCCCGAGTCCTTCACCAGGGGCAGCAGCCGCTCGGCGACATCACGCCGTACCGCCTTGAAACCGCACTGCGCGTCGGAGAAGCCGACGGCGAGGGTGGACCTCAACAGGGCGTTGTAGCAACGGGAGATGGCCTCGCGCTTGGGGCCGCGCACCACCTGGGAACCGCGGGCCAGACGGGTGCCGATCGCGATGTCGGAGTGGCCGGAGATCAGCGGGGCGACCAGCGGGAGGAGCGCCGCCAGGTCGGTCGAGAGGTCGACGTCGACGTAGGCGAGGACGGGTGCCCGTGACGCGGACCAGGCCGTGCGCAGGGCCCGGCCCCGGCCCTTCTCGACGAGCCGGAGCCACGCCAACTCGGGCAGTTCGGCGGCCAGTCGGGCCGCGATGCGCGGGGTTCCGTCCGTGCTCGCGTTGTCCGCGACCGTGATGCGGAACGGGTACGGGAACGTCTCCAGCAGGTGTGCGTGCAGCCGCCGTACGCTCGGTTCGAGGTCCTTCTCCTCGTTGAACACGGGGACGACCACGTCGAGGACCGGCTCTCGGTGGTGTGCCGACACCGGTGTGCGGAGCGGTAGTTGGCCCATCCGACTCATCAGCTTTGTCACGTTCCGTCCAGGTATGGTCGCTGGCGCAGGGCATGCCGGTATCGCCTGTCGGCAGTGCTGCGGTCAGGGCTTACGGGTGGGGGTGGTCGGCCGGACGGGCTATTCGATGCCTGTCGCGCCCGCGGACGCGGAGGTCTCCGTCGCCGGGGGTGTCGTGGTCGAACTCGTCGAACTCGTCGAAGTGCCGTGCACCGTGGACGAGTTGGCCGTCCCCGTGCTCGACGGCGGCGGGGGCGTGTCGGTCGAGGGCGGGTCCGAGGACGAGGCCGTCGAACTCCCGGTCGGGGTCATGGACGGGGTGGGTGCCTCGGTGGTGCGGGTGGGTGTGGGGCTGGTGGTCCCGCTCGGGGTCGTGTCCGGTGTCAGGGTCGGGGTGGGGCCCGGGAGGGTCGGGCTCAGGGCGGGTCGGGGCAGGGGGGCCTGCGGCCTGTTGTCCACCTGGTCGTGGGGCAGCAGGAAGAAGGCGAGGCCGATTCCGGCGACCGCGAGGGCGGAACCGACCGCCCTCTGTGCCACGCGGACCCGGCGCCGGGCCCGCACGCCGGACCGGAGACGGGCCTGGTGCCTGGCTTCGAAGGGGGTCACCTTCTGGGAGTCGCGCATCATCCGCGCGAGCTCCCGCTCGAACTGGTCGAAGTGGTCCATCAACTCCCCCTCATCCCACCGACTCGATGACATCGCCGAGGATCCGGCGCAGCCGCGCCACGCCCCGCGACGCATGGGACCGGGCGGTGCCGACCGGACACCCCAGCACTTCGGCGACCTGCCGGTCGGGCAGGTCCTGGTAGTAGCGCAGGACCACGGCGGCCCGTTGCGCGGGCGGCAGTTGGGCCAGCGCCGCCTCCAGCCGGGAGCGCTCCGCCACGGCGGCGGACACGTCGTCGAGGGCCGCGAGGTCGGGCAGCTGCTCGACCGGACGCTCACCCCACCAGCGCCGCCGCGCCGAACGGGCCGCCGCCCGCGCCAGGATCTTGCGCACGTACGGCTCGGGTGCCTCCTCGCCGATCCGCGGCCAGGCGAACCAGAGCTTGACCATGGCCTCCTGGAGCAGGTCCTCGGCGCGGTGCCGATCGCCTCCCACGAGCAGACAGGCCAGATGGAACAACGCCGACCAGCGGGCTGCCACGAACCCGTCGAACCCCTCGGCCCGACTCTGTTCCATCCGTACCGTCCACCGTCCCCGTTTCGGGCAAGCCCCTTACACAGAGAGAAAGGCCGTTGACCCCGTACCGCGCTGCACTTGGGAGCTGTGATCCGGGTTACATCCCGTTCGGGGTGCGGTGGTCAAGAGTGCGTCATGTGCGTTCCCGGCTGAGAGGGGCGGGGCCGGCGGACGTATGGGGAGAGCGAGCAGGCAGTACGCACGATCCCCGACGAAGGGCACTTCCTTGATCCCGCGACGCATTGTCCTGAGCCTCGTCGCAGGCCTCGCCTCCACGCTGCTGCTGGGGGCGTGCGGTTCCTCGAACAGCGCCGGTTCCGGCGGCACGGCCACGGTGGCCCCGGCCGCGTCGGCTCCCACGGCCCCGGCGACGGCCGCCTCGACACCGGCCGCCGGCGCCACGACCACGGCGTACACCGTGACGGCCAAGACGGTCGACGGCGTGGGCACGGTGGTCACCGACACGAACGGAATGACCCTCTACCGCTACGACAAGGACGAGCCGAACCCGTCCAAGTGGACCTGCTCCGGAGCGTGCGTGAAGACGTGGATACCGGTGATCGTGCCGGAATCCGTGCAGACCTCGGGAGTCGAGAAGAGCCTCCTCGGCACGGTCCACCGCGACGGCCAACCGCAACTCACGCTCGCCGGCTGGCCGTTGTACCGGTACGTCGGCGACACGGCGGCCGGACAGGCCAACGGCCAGGGCAAGGACGGCGCGTGGTACGCCGTCGCCCCGTCCGGACAGAAGACCACCGCGACGGGCTGACCCTCAGTCCCGCTGGTGACCTCAGTCCTTGTGGTCGGGGGCGATCCGCTCCACGAGCCGCAGCAGCGCCGACCACGCGAACTCGTACGCCTTGTCGTCCTGAAGGTCCGAACTGTCGTCCTCACCGGCGAGTTGACGGGCTGCCAGTTCGCAGACGTCGGGGTCGGGGACGACCAGCGGAGCGCCTGCCGCCGTGGCCGCGGTCTGGATCTCGCAGGCCTTGTCCAGGTAGTACATGCGCAGAAACGCCTGCGCGGGGGTCTCGCCTACGGTGAGCAGGCCGTGGTTGCGCAGGATCATCGCGGGGTGGCTCCCCAAGTCGGCGACCAGGCGCCGCTGTTCGGCGAGGTTGAGGGCGACGCCCTCGTAGTCGTGGTAGCCGAGCCTGCCGTAGAACTCCATGGAGATCTGGTTGAGCGGGAGCAGGCCGTGTTCCTGGGCGGCGACCGCGCAGCCCGCCCTGGTGTGGGTGTGCAGGACGCACTGGGCGTCGGGGCGGGCGGCGTGGACGGCGCTGTGGATGACGAACCCGGCCGGGTTGACGGGGTGTTGGGAGTCTTCGACGGCGTGGCCGGACAGGTCGATCTTGACGAGGTTCGACGCGGTGACCTCCTCGAAGAGAAGGCCGTACGGGTTGATCAGGAAGTGGTGTTCGGGGCCCGGGAGGCGGACCGAGATGTGCGTGAAGATCAGGTCGGTCATCCGGAAGTGCGCCACGAGCCGGTAGACCGCGGCGAGTTCGCGGCGCAGCCGGAGTTCTTCCGAGGGGACAGTGGTGGCGTACATGGGGACCTTTCGATGGGATACGGCACGTGCGGGTGCGGGTGGGCGTTGCCGGAACAGCGGGTCAGACCGCGCTCAACTCCGGTGCGGCGACGGCCTGTTCGCCTGCCAGGCGGCGGTGCCAGGCCTGGACGACGGCTTCCTCCGTCGGCTTGGTGAGGAGGCTGACGGCGACGTAGGCGACGAGGCCGGCCAACAGGCCGTAGTAGATGGGCTCGTTGGCGAGGAGGCCGTCGGTCGTCATGAGGACGATGACCGTGGTGCCGCCCGCGATCATCGAGGCCATGGCGCCGGGGAGGTTGCCGCGCTTCCAGACGAGGCCGCCGAGGATGGGCACCAACAGGCCGCCGACGAGCAGGTTGTAGGCGACGGTGAGGGCCTCGATGACATCGCCGAGGGCGCAGGCGATGCCCATGGCCGCGACGCCGAGGACGACGATCGCGAGCCGGTTCGAGCCGATCTCGTCGCCGTCCTGTGAGCTTGTGCGGCGGCGCAGGCGCGCCCAGATGTCGTTGTTGGCGACGGTCGCCGAGGCGATCAGCGCGCCGCTCGCGGTGGACATCATCGCGGAGAGCGCGGCGGCCAGGACCAGGCCCCGGATGCCGGTGGGCAGGGCGTGCCGGACGATCGTCGCGAACGCGTCGTCGGCGCTGGCGAGTTGGGGGTAGAGGGACTTGGTGGCCATGCCGATGACGGCGCCTGCGAGGGCGTAGACCAGGCAGTAGACGCCGGCGACCGTGCCGCCCCAGGAGGCGACCTTGTCGGAGCGGGCGGTGAACACGCGCTGCCAGATGTCCTGTCCGATGAGCATGCCGAAGGTATAGATCAGCACGAAGGTGACGATGGTCTGGCCGCCGATGGAGGTCGGGGAGAAGTAGCCGTCCGGGAGCTTGTCCGCCATCTCGGAGAAGCCGCCCGCCCGGACCACGGCGATGGGCAGCAGCAGGACCAGCACACCGAGGCTCTTGACCACGAACTGCACCATGTCGGTGAGCGTGATGGACCACATGCCGCCGAGCGCCGAGTAGCCGACGACGATCGTGCCGCCGATGACGATCGCGACCCAGCGCGGCACGTCGAAGAGGACGTCGAAGACACTGGCGTACGCGATCGTGGACGTCACCACCAGCATCAGCGTGTAGATCCACATCACCACGCCGGAGATCACGGCGGCGGTGTCGCCGTAGCGCAGGGAGAGCATCTCGGCGACGGTGTAGACCTTGAGGCGGGCGATGCGGGCCGAGAAGAAGACCGACAGGGCCAGCAGTCCGAGGCCGATCGCGAAGACCATGGCGGCGCCGGAGATGCCGTAGGTGTAGCCCAGGCGTACGCCGCCGATGGTGGAGGCGCCGCCGAGTACGACGGCGGCCATCGTGCCCGTGTACATGAGCGGGCCGAGGCGCCGGCCGGCGACCAGGAAGTCGCTCTTGGACGCGGCGCGTTTCCTGCCCCACCAGCCCACGCCGATGATGCCCAGCAGGTATGCGGCCATGACGAAGTAGTCGACGGTCATCGGAGTCCTCCGGAAGCGGAATGAGCGGAGAGGTCGGAGAGATCGGAGAGAGTCGGCGACCGGGTGCGGGCCGGGCCGGGACAGTGCCCTGCGAGTGGCATGACGATATCGGCGCACGCGCCGGCGTCGCAGTGGCGGAATGGTCCAATATGGAGGCGACCATTGGATGAATCCGGCCGTCGCGCCCGCTACCCGGGCCGGGAGGATGTGCCCCCTCATGACCGAGTCTGCCGAGTCCACCGAGTCCGACCAGCCCTCCGTGCCGCTGAGCGTGCTGCTCGCCGACCCTGCGTTGGCCCTGCGCCAGATCGCGGGCCCGGCCGCCGGTGACCACCGGGTCAGCACGGTCGGCACCACGGAGATCGAGGACCCGTCGCCGTACCTGGTGGGCGGCGAACTGCTGCTCACCGCCGGCGTCCGCCTCCCGAGCGACGCGGCGGGCATCGACACGTATGTACGGGGAGTCGTCGGCGCCGGGGTGACCGCGCTCGGCTTCGGTGTCGTCCCCGTGCACGACGAGGTGCCGCCCGAACTCATCGCCGCCTGCGACCGCCACGGGCTTCCTCTGCTACGGCTGCCGCCGGCGACCCCGTTCGTGGCGGTCGGGCAGGCCACCTACGCGGCGATCGCCGAGGTCCGCAACCGTGAGCTGCGCGAGATCTCCCGGGCCCAGTCGGCGCTGGCCGCGGCCGCCGCCCGCCCGGACGCGCTGCGGGCGGTGCTCACCCAGCTCAGCGGGCACACCGGCGCGTGGGCGGTTCTGCACGACGCCCGGGGCCATGAACTGTTCAGCGCCGGTCCCCGGCCCGCGCCGCCGACACCGGGGCGGGTGCGCGAGCTCGCCGTGCGCACGATCGCCCGGGTCCGAACCGGCGCCGCCGGACGGTCAGTTCCGACCGCGGCGGCCGATCACGAGGGCGACACCCATCTGACCGTGCACACCCTGCCCGGAGCGGACGGCACCGCCACGGCACTCGCCCTCGGCCAGGCCGCCACCGCCGCTCCGACCCTGGTCCACCGCCAAGTCACCAGCACGGCGGCGGTGTTGCTGGCTCTGCTCACCAGTCCCCGGCACGCGTTGGGCACCGATACGCACAGCGCGGGGGCGTTGGTACGGCTGATGCTGGGGGCGGCACCGGCGGAGGTCGCGGGAGATCTGACACCTGCGGGGGCTTCGGAGGCGGGGCACTGGATCGTGGTCCACGGTCGGCACTCGTCCCCGCGCTCCGCCCAGGGCGACGATCCGGCCCAACTCGCCACGCTGGGCACGGCGTTGGGCACGCCCTATCTGTACGTCGAGGGCTCCGAGCTGAAGGCGCTGGTGCCGGGTGCGGCGGACGCTCGCCCCGAAGTGCCGGAGCAGGCAGCCGACTTGGGCTGGGTCCTCGGGTTCAGCACACCCGCGCCCGCCTCGGATCTGGCACACGCCGATGTGCGGGCCGGGCGGGCCCTGCAACGCGCGATCGCGGCGCAGGTGCCCGCCGTCGTCGACACCAGGGACCCGCTCACGGTCCACGGGATCGTCCCGTCCGCCGACGCAAGGGAGTTGGCCCGCACCCGGTTCGCCCCGCTGGACGGAGCCGCTTCTCCGGGTGCTCCCGTCCTCCTCGACACCCTGCGAACGTGGCTTGCCCTGCACGGCAGTTGGGACCGCACGGCGGCGGCCCTGCACGTCCACCGGAACACGGTTCGGCACCGTCTGGCACGGATCGCCGAACTGCTCGATGTGGACCTGCAGGACCCCGGCGTGCGGATGGAACTCTGGTTCGCCCTGGACTGGTTGCCGGACGAGGATCCGAACCAGGACCGCCCCGGTTAGGACCTAGCGGTAGCCGTCGGAGCGCTTGCGGTGGAGCGTGAAGTTCTCGAACACCGACAGGTCGCCGTTCGGCTTGTTCACGTTGTAGTAGGTCACGTGCATCCGGGTGGTGTCACCGGGGTGCGAGCCGGGGTCGACGGTGAACGCGGCGAAGCCGTAGGGGTGTTCGGTGTCCCGGACGCCGATCCAGACCGCCTCCTCCTTCGTGTACGTGGAGGTGCGCTTGCCGTTGGAGCCGGGGGTCGCCGAGACGGACGTGATGACCTTGCCGGTGCCGTCCTTGAAGAAGCTCTGGTTCGTGGTGCCCGAGACTCCGCCGCCGCCGAGGATCATGTGCACGGTGCCGAGGCCGGTGTCGATGGTGTCGGTGGCCGTGGAGACCGGGTTGGGGGTCAGCGTCTCGGTTCCGCTGACGACGCCGCGAACGGCCAGCGAGCGCTCGTAGTTGTGCTCGTGGCCGCAGAGGACCAGGTCGACGCCGTAGCGGTCGAAGAGGGGGCCGTACTTCTGGCGCAGGCCGAGGTCGGCGCCGTTGGCGTCGGTGGAGCTGACCATGACCTGGTGCATGGCGACGACGATCCAGTCGGTGTCGCGCGAGGCCCGGGCGGCCTTCAACTCCTTTTCCAGGAAGGCGAGTTGGCGTCCGCCGGAGTAGCCGTTGATGTAGACGTCGCCGCCGTCCTGGAGGCAGTTGTCGTCGTTCTGGAGCACGATGACCCGGACCGAGCCGGCCGTGAACGCGTAGTACAGGCCCGCGAGTTCGGCGTCGGTCTCGGTGGAGGGGAGCGCGAAGTAGGTCTGGTAGGCGCCGAGTCCGATCGGGCCGTTGGCCTTCTCGATCTCGTGGTTGCCGGCCGCCGGCATCCAGGGGCGGAAGCGGGCCGAACGGGTGTTGTTGGTGAAGAAGTTGTTCCAGGTGCGCACCCGGTCGACGTCCAGGTTGGCGTAGCAGAGGTCGCCGTTGAGGAGGTGGAAGAGCGGGGCGACCTGCTCGATGCCGGTGACGATGTCCTTCGTCGCGGGGGTGGAGTTCGCGTCGAGCCCGACCGTGCCGTTGGCGGCCCAGGTGACCTGCGGGGCGGACTGGTCGCCGAAGCTGGTGAAGGTGAGCGGCTTGCGTCCGCGCGGTGCGGTGCGGAACGTGCCGCTGTCGGGGGTCGCCCCGTCGTGGGTGGCGAGGTAGAGGTAGTCGGTGTCCGGGGTGAGCTTGTTCAGCGCGGCGTGGTGGACGTAGACGGTGCGGCTGGAGGTGCCGTCGACGTAGGTGACCGTGCGGGCCTTGGCGCTGGAGCCGAAGCCGTGCTCCAGCGTGCCGTAGCGCACGACGGGTCTGTTCACCGGTTTGTCGGTGATCCAGGAGACGTTCATCTGGGTGCGCGGGTCCGCGCCGAAGGTGAGGTGCAGGCCCTGGACCGGAGTCGCGCCGGAGGAGTCCGCGGTGAGGTGAAGGGCCGGGGCGGCGAGCGGTGCGGCCTGCGCCGTGCCTGCTCCCAGCAAGGGGGTGACGGCGGCGCCGGCGCCGGCCGTGCCGAGGAGTCCCAGCGCGTGGCGCCGGCTGAACCCCTCGGACGACTGCGTCGGCTCGTCCGGTGTCTCGGTCTGTGTGGTCATGGTGCCCTCCCTGGCGAGCAGTTGAGCTGACAACGTCCGCACATTGGCGCTTCCCGGCGGCCCCCGAGTGAACAGTGCGTTGCCAGACGGTCATCGCGGCACGGGGCGTCGGCGCCGGGACGGATTCTTGCCCCGCGCTTTGCCAGGGACCGCCCCTTCGTTGACACGGGCGGGCGGCCGGTCGCGGGGCGAGGCACCATTTCCGGCCACCGCCGGCACCGCGTCACGGGCGCGTCAAGAATCGGCGTTCCGGCGTCAGACGCGCGCCAACACGGCGATACCTCCGCTCTCTTCGGCCCTTCGATGGGACACGCAGACGTCTGTGTACGCCGAGGAGTGAGCGACGATGAGCAGTGACGGACGGGCCCGTGCCGTGGTCGGAGTGAGCGGTTCGCCGGGCAGCCTGGCGGCGCTGCACCGGGCGGTGCGGGAGGCCCGTCGTACCGACGCCGAACTGCTGGCCGTGCTCGCGTGGGAGCCGCCCGGCGGTGAACTCGCCCACGGGCGCTCGATGTTGGCGCCTCCGGTGTCCGGACTCCGGCGCGACGCCGCCGACCGTCTTCTCGCCGTGCTCGACTCGGCGTTCGGCGACACGGGTCCCGGGGTCCCGTTCCAGGGTCTGGTCGTCCGGGGTTCGGCGGGCCGCGCGCTGGTGGAGACCGCCGACCGTCCCGACGATCTCCTGGTCATCGGCGCGGGTCCGCGCGGCCCGTTCCGCGGCTTGTTCCCGTCGGTCACCCGCTACTGCGTCGCCCACACCACCTGCCCGGTCCTGACGGTGCCGCCGTCACCCCTGGAGGGCGAGCTGGCCGCGCTGCACCGCCGTATCTCGCTGCGGCTGGCGGTCGACGCACGGGAGTTGACGGAGGGCGGGGGCTGAGAAACGGGGACGGCTCCGACCGGGCATCGCACCCCCCGTCAGCAGGGCGTTATAGGTGCACCGCTCCCCGTCAAGCATCCGTCAGCGAGGCACCCGTACCCCCGCCCGGCGGGCATAGCTTCGAAGAGCGCCCGGTCGGACCGGCCGGGCCCCGCACCTCACCTTCCGCAAGGAGCCGCACGATGTCTCCAGTCGACCAGGCCGAGCAGACCGACCACGCCGAGGGCCTCAAGGACGCCGAGGACTCCGAGCCCGCCGAACGGTTCCCGGCCGGACTTCTGTACGTCCCGGTCCGGTCGGGTCCCGCGGGCTGCACGGCCCGGTTCTTCCGCACCCCGCTGGGCGGCCGTACGGCCGTCGGCTTCACCTCGGCTGAGCGGCTCGCCGCCACCCTGGGCGCCGAGCAGGCGAGCATCCGGCTCTCCGAACCCGCGCTGCGCGCCCTCGCCGCACCGCTCGGCGTGACCGCCCTCACCGTCGACCCGCAGTTCTCCGCCCCGGCGGCCGACCGTACGGCCGCTGCCGAGCGGGAGCGCGAGAACTCCTGGCGCCGCTGGCATCCCCAGCACGTCGGTGCCCTCCGGGTGACCGGCGCCGCCGCCGTCGTCGCCTGCCTGAACCTGCTGATCGGCTGAGGAGACACATCCATGTCCATCCTGGACGCCCCCGTTGTCCCGGTCGCCGACACCCACGACCTGTCCGTCTGGCCCGGCTCCACCCGTCCCTCCCCCACCGGCGACCTCTCCATCGGCGGTGTCTCGCTCGCCGAGGCCGCCGACCGGTTCGGGACCCCCGTCTACGTCCTCGACGAGCGGGAGATCCGCGAGCGCTGCCGTACGTACCGGACCGCGTTCCCGGAGGCCGATGTCGTCTACGCGGCCAAGGCGTTCCTGTGCCGGGCGATGGCCCACTGGGTGCGGGAGGAGGGGCTCGGTCTCGACGTCTGCTCGGCCGGTGAACTCGCGCTCGCCGTCACGACCGGTTTCCCGCCGGAGCGGATCGTGCTGCACGGCAACGCCAAGAGTCCGGAGGACCTGCGCACCGCGCTGCGCCTCGGGGTCGGCCGGATCGTCGTGGACAGCACCTCGGAGATCGCCCGGCTGGCCGCGATCACCCCGGCCGGCACCCGGCAGCAGGTGATGGTCCGGGTGGTGCCCGGCGTCGCGGCCGGCGCCCACGTCAAGGTGCGCACCGGCACCGACGACCAGAAGTTCGGTCTGTCGATCACCGACGGCTCCGCGCAGCACGCGGTGACCCGCATCCTGGACCAGCCGCACCTCGAACTCGTGGGCCTGCACTGCCACATCGGCTCCCAGATCGCCACCACGAAGCCGTACGTCGCCGCAATTCGGCGCATGGTGGGGCTGTTGGCCCGCATCCGCGACCAACACGGCGTCACGCTCCCGCAGTTGGACATCGGCGGCGGCCACGCGATCGCCTACCGTCCCGGCGAGGAACAGCTCGACATCCCCGTCCTCGCGGGCCGGATCCGCGCCGAACTGGAGGACGGCTGCGCCCGCGCCGGACTCCCTGTACCCCGGCTCACCCTCGAACCGGGCCGGGCGATCGTCGGCCCCGCCGGAGTCGCCGTCTACCGGGTCCTGGCGGTGAAGCGCACCGGCGACCGCACCTTCGTCGCGGTCGACGGCGGCATGAGCGACAACCCGAGGCCCGCGCTCTACGGCGTGCGCTACGCACCCCGGCTCATCGGCCGCCCCACGACCGCGCCGCCCCGCCTGGTCACCGTCGTGGGCCGGCACTGCGAGGCGGGCGACGTCCTCGCGGACGAGGTGGCGCTGCCCGGCGACGTCCACCCCGGCGACCTCCTCGCCGTACCGGCGGCCGGCGCCTACCACCTGTCCATGGCGTCCGGTTACAACCTCATCGGCCGCCCGCCGGTCGTCGCGGTGGCCGACGGGATCGCCCGCGTGCTCGTCCGCCGCGAGTCCCTGGACGACATGAGCCGCAGGGACATCGGGCTGTAGGTCCGGATGCCGCTCACAGGTCGAGCCGGTACGGCACCACGCACACGACGACATCCGTACGGGCTCGCAGCGCCGCCGCGAGGAGCAGCCCGCGCTGGTTCTGCAGGACCCGGTAGCGGCGGTGGCGGGGTTCGGCCTCCGGGATCAGGACGGCGATCTGACGGCTCCGTACGACACGCCGAGCACCGCCGGCAGTCCGGCGATCACGAGCGTCACCGGGAGGGTGGCATTGAGCGCGCCCGTACCGGCGGTGACGAGGACGAGGACGATCGCCTCAGGCCCGTAGGCCACCGAGCTGAGCGCGTCCAGGGACAGCGCGGCGAGCCCTTCGAGACTGGTCAGGTGGCTCCGGTCGCCCTCCCCCGGCCGCAGGGGGACTCGGGGCCGCAGTTCGCGGCGGGCCAGACCGAACGCCATGGATGTCCTCGCGGTGCCGGGGTGGGGGCTGTCCGGGGTCGGTGTGACCGGCCCCCGGCGCACCCGGCGTGCAGGACGCGCCCGGGTCGCGCACCCCGGCGGAAGCCCGCTCCACCAGGGCCGCAGACTGGTCTAGACCGCCCGGAGAGGCAAAGGTCACAGCCACGTCCTCTGCTGCTCACCTGCGCATTTGCCCTAGCATCCGAGCATGACGGTCCTGCCTGACGACGGGCTCTCGCTGGCCGCCGAGTTCCCTGACGCGACCCATGAGCAGTGGCAACGCCTGGTGGAAGGCGTACTGCGCAAGTCGGGCAAGGAAGTCTCGGGCGCGGCAGCGGAAGACGCCCTGTCCACCTCGCTGGAGGACGGCCTTCGGGCCCGCCCCCTGTACACCGCGGACGACTCCGCGCCCGACCCCGGCCTCCCCGGTTTCGCCCCCTTCGTACGGGGTGGCCGCGCCGAGGGCAACACCGTCGGCGGCTGGGACGTACGGCAGCGGCACACGACCGCCGACAACACCGCGGTCCTCGGCGACCTGGAGAACGGCGTCACCTCGCTGTGGCTGGTCACGGGCGAGCGCGGCATTCCGGTCGCGTCACTCGGCACCACCCTCGACGGCGTCTTTCTCGACCTGGCGCCCGTCGCCCTCGACGCGGGCAGCGAAGTCGAGCCCGCGGCAAGCGAGTTGCTCCGGCTGTACGAGGAGCGGGGCGTCGCGCCCGAAGCCGCCCGCGGCACCCTCGGCGCCGACCCGCTGGGCTTCGCGGCCCGCACCGGCAACGAGGGCTTCCCCTTCGCACCGGTCGCCGCACTCGCCCGGCGCTGCGCCGAGGGATACCCGGGGCTGCGCGCGCTGACCGTGGACGCGCTGCCGTACCACGAGGCCGGCGGTTCGGCGGCACAGGAGCTGGGCGCCTCGCTGGCGACCGGTGTGGCCTACCTGCGTGAGTTGACCGAGGCGGGCCTGAGCGTCGAACAGGCCGTGGGGCAGCTGGAGTTCAGGTACGCGGCGACTGCCGACCAGTTCCTCACGATCGCCAAGCTGCGGGCCGCGCGCAGGCTCTGGGCACGCGTGACCGAGGTGTGCGGGGCGCCGGGCGGGCAGATGCAGCACGCGGTGACCTCGCCGGTGATGATGTCCCGCCGTGACCCGTGGGTGAACATGCTGCGCACGACGGTCGCGACGCTGGCCGCCGGGGTGGGCGGCGCCGAGTCCGTCACCGTGCTGCCCTTCGACCACGCGCTGGGCCTGCCGGACGCGTTCGCGCGCCGGATCGCCCGCAACACCTCGACGATCCTGGTCGAGGAGTCGCACCTGTCCCGGGTGATCGACCCGGCGGGCGGCTCCTGGTACGTGGAGCGCCTCACGGACGAACTCGCCCACGCGGGCTGGGAGTTCTTCCAGCACATCGAGCAACAGGGCGGCCAGGCAGCCGCGTTGCGCTCCGGCAGCCTCCGCGACGACCTCGCCGCGACCTGGGCGACCCGCAGCGCGAAGCTCGCCAAGCGCCGCGAACCCATCACCGGCGTAAGCGAGTTCCCGAACCTCACCGAGCGCCTCCCGGAGCGCGCACCCGCTCCCGCGGAACCCTCCGGCGGCCTGCCGCGCGTGCGCCGCGACGAGGCCTACGAGGAACTCCGCGCCCGCTCCGACGCCCACCTCGCGGCGACCGGCTCCCGGCCGCGCATCTTCCTGGCGGCGCTCGGCCCGGCCGCCGCGCACACCGCCCGCCTGTCCTTCGCGTCGAACCTGTTCCAGGCGGGCGGCATCGAGCCCGTCACCACGGGATCGTTCGCGGACAGCGGCGCCACCGAGGCCTGCCTGTGCTCCAGCGACGCGCTGTACGAGGAGCAAGCGGCCACCGTCGCCGGGGAGTTGAAGGCGGCGGGTGCCGGGCACGTGTTCCTCGCGGGCCGTCCCGGGCAGTACTCCGGTGTCGACGCCTACGTCTTCGCGGGCTGCGACGCCGTGGCCGTCCTCTCCGCCACCCTCGACCGCATGGGAGTGTCCTGATGGCAGCGATGGGGCGCATCCCCGACTTCTCCGGGATCGAGCTGGGCACCCCGGCCCCCGAAGCCGGTACCGGTACCGACGAGTGGCGTGACGCCGTCAAGAAGGCGGCCGACGGCGACGACCTCCTGTGGGAGACCCCGGAGGGCATCGCGGTCAAACCCCTGTACACGGGGCACGACTTGGAGGGCCTGGACTTCCTCGCCACCTACCCGGGCATCGCGCCGTACCTGCGCGGCCCGTACCCGACGATGTACGTCAACCAGCCCTGGACGATCCGTCAGTACGCGGGTTTCTCCACGGCCGAGGAGTCCAACGCCTTCTACCGCCGCAACCTCGCGGCCGGCCAGAAGGGCCTCTCCGTCGCCTTCGACCTGCCCACGCACCGGGGTTACGACAGCGACCACCCGCGCGTGACCGGTGACGTCGGCATGGCGGGCGTGGCGATCGACTCGATCTACGACATGCGCCAGCTCTTCGACGGCATCCCGCTCGACAAGATGACCGTGTCGATGACGATGAACGGCGCGGTACTTCCGGTGCTGGCGCTCTACATCGTTGCGGCGGAGGAACAGGGCGTACCGCCCGAGAAGTTGGCCGGGACCATCCAGAACGACATCCTCAAAGAGTTCATGGTCCGCAACACCTACATCTATCCGCCGAAGCCGTCGATGCGGATCATCTCCGACATCTTCGCGTACACCTCGCAGCGGATGCCCCGCTACAACTCCATCTCCATCTCCGGCTACCACATCCAAGAGGCGGGCGCGACAGCCGACTTGGAGCTGGCGTACACCCTCGCGGACGGGGTCGAGTACATCCGGGCGGGCCGCGAGGCGGGGATGGACGTGGACGCGTTCGCCCCCCGACTGTCCTTCTTCTGGGCGATCGGCATGAACTTCTTCATGGAGATCGCGAAGCTGCGCGCGGCCCGCCTCCTCTGGGCCAAGCTGGTCAAGCAGTTCGACCCGCAGAACGCCAAGTCCCTCTCCCTGCGCACCCATTCACAGACCTCGGGCTGGTCACTGACCGCACAGGACGTCTTCAACAACGTGACGCGTACGGCCGTGGAGGCCATGGCGGCCACGCAGGGCCACACGCAGTCGCTGCACACCAACGCCCTGGACGAGGCCCTCGCGCTGCCCACCGACTTCTCGGCACGCATCGCCCGCAACACGCAGTTGTTGATCCAACAGGAGTCAGGCACAACCCGGGTGATCGACCCCTGGGGCGGCAGCGCGTACGTGGAGAAGCTGACCTACGACCTGGCCCGCCGCGCCTGGCAGCACATCGAGGAGGTCGAGGCGGCGGGCGGCATGGCCAAGGCCATCGACGCGGGCATCCCGAAGCTCCGGATCGAGGAGGCCGCGGCCCGCACCCAGGCCCGCATCGACTCCGGCCGCCAGCCGGTCATCGGCGTCAACAAGTACCGCGTGGAGACCGACGAGCAGATCGACGTCCTCAAGGTCGACAACTCCTCCGTCCGCACCCAACAGATCGAGAAACTACGGCGGTTGCGCGCGGAACGCGACGAACAGGCCACCCAGGACGCGTTGCACGCCCTGACCCGGGCGGCGGGCGGTGAGGGCAACCTCCTGGAGCTGGCGGTGAACGCGGCCCGCGCGAAGGCGACGGTCGGCGAGATCTCCGACGCGCTGGAGAAGGTCTACGGGCGGCACGCGAGCCAGATCCGTACGATCGCCGGTGTGTACCGCACCGAAGCAGGCGACTCCCCGTCCGTCGAACGCACCCGCACCCTCGTCTCCGAGTTCGAGGAGTCCGAGGGCCGCCGCCCCCGCATCCTGGTCGCCAAGATGGGCCAGGACGGCCACGACCGCGGCCAGAAGGTGATCGCCACCGCCTTCGCCGACCTCGGCTTCGACGTGGACGTCGGCCCGCTGTTCCAGACCCCCGGTGAGGTGGCCCGCCAGGCCGTGGAGGCGGACGTGCACATCGTCGGAGTCTCCTCGCTGGCCGCCGGACACCTCACCCTCGTACCGGCGTTGAAGGAGTCCCTCGCCGAGGAGGGCCGCGAGGACATCATGATCGTGGTCGGCGGAGTGATCCCGCCCCAGGACGTCCCCACCCTCCTGGAGATGGGCGCGGCGGCCGTGTTCCCGCCCGGGACGGTGATCCCGGACGCGGCCTACGACTTGGTGCGACGACTGGCCGCCGACCTCGGGCACACCCTGTGATCGAGCTCGACACCTATGTGAAGGGCGTGCTCGACGGCAAGCGCGCCCTGGTTGCCCGCGCCATCACCCTCGTCGAGTCGACGAAGCCCCAACACCGGGTCATGGCGCAGGAGTTGCTGACCGCACTCCTCCCCCACAGCGGCCAGGCCCGCCGTATCGGCATCAGCGGCGTACCGGGCGTGGGCAAGTCGACGTTCATCGACGCGTTCGGCACGCTGCTGACGTCGCAGGGTTTCCGGGTCGCGGTCCTGGCCGTAGACCCCTCCTCCAGCCGCACAGGCGGCTCGATCCTCGGCGACAAGACCCGCATGGAACGCCTGGCCGTCGACCCGGCCGCCTTCGTCCGCCCCTCCCCCACCGCCGGCACGCTGGGCGGCGTCGCGAAGGCGACCCGCGAGTCCATCGTGGTGATGGAGGCGGCGGGCTACGACGTCGTCCTCGTCGAGACGGTGGGCGTAGGCCAGTCGGAGACGGCGGTGGCCAACATGGTCGACTCGTTCCTCCTTTTGACCCTGGCCCGCACCGGCGACCAACTCCAGGGCATCAAGAAGGGCGTCCTGGAGTTGGCGGACGTCATCGCCGTGAACAAGGCGGACGGGCCGCATGAGCGCGACGCGAAGAGCGCGGCGCGTGAACTGGCAGGCGCACTAAGGCTGATGCACCCCGCCGACGCGGCCTGGACCCCGCCGGTCCTGAGCTGCAGCGCGCGTGAGGGCACGGGCCTGGACACAGTCTGGGAACGCCTCGAACAACACCGCTCACTGCTGGAGTCGACGGGCCGCCTGGCGACGAAGCGCAGCGAGCAGCAAGTGGACTGGACGTGGACGATGGTCCGCGAAGAACTCCTGGGCCGCCTCAACGCCGATCCGACCGTACGTGCACTGGCTCCGGACCTGGAACGCCAGGTACGCGAGGGCGAGTTGACAGCAACCCTGGCGGCTGAGCGCATCCTGCAAGCCTTCGAAACCCGGCAAGCGGACATTCCCTAGGGGCGCGGGGAACTGCGCGACCAGCCCCCACCGGGCCCGCAGACAAGAATCGACGCACCCACCCCAAACCCTTTAGGCTGGCGGCGCAGCTGGTTCGCCCCGTCACCCAGACGGACGCGTCGCAAGAGGGAACCCGGTGAAACTCCGGGACTGCCCCGCAGCGGTAAGCGAGAACGACCGCCGTCATACGCACTGGGCCCACAACAGGACCTGGGAAGCGACGGCCAGTAGGTGACCTCCGGTCCAACCGGAGGCCGTGCCCGCAAGTCCGAAGACCTGCCAACTGCCCACGTACGGAAGAAGATCCCGTACGCGGAACCCCGGTGACCTCGTGGGCGGGTCGGCGTACACATCGGCGGTCACGACAACCGCCCGATCTGACGTTCCTTCGCGCCCCCGTCCCCCACCGGGACCTCAGGGAGACATCTCGCGAAGGAGAGTTCCGTGACAACGAAGTCCGCAGCCGCGGCAGCACGGGCAACCGTCCACGGCTACCCCCGCCAGGGCAGGGGCCGTGAACTGAAGAAGGCCATCGAGGGCTATTGGAAGGGCCGCGTAGACGCAGACGCCCTCCGCACCACCGCCACCGAACTGCGCCGCACGAACTGGCAGCACCTGACCGACGCCGGCATCCACGAGGTACCCACCGGCGACTTCTCGTACTACGACCACGTCCTGGACACCACCGTCATGGTCGGCGCGATCCCCGCCCGCCACCGCACCGCCGTAGAACTCGACGCACTGGACGGCTACTTCGCGATGGCACGCGGCACCCAGGACGTGGCGCCGCTGGAGATGACGAAGTGGTTCGACACCAACTACCACTACCTCGTGCCCGAGTTGAGCCCGGACACGGTCTTCACCGCCAGCTCCACCAAGCAGGTGTCGGAGTTGAAGGAGGCCCTCGCGCTCGGCCTCACCGCCCGCCCGGTGCTGGTCGGCCCGATCACCTACCTCCTGCTCGCCAAGCCCGCCCCCGGCGTCTCCGCGGACTTCGACCCGCTGACCCTCCTGGACCGGCTGCTCCCCGTCTACGCCGAGGTCCTCGCCGACCTCCGCGCGGCGGGCGCGGAGTGGGTACAGCTCGACGAACCCGCCCTCGTCCAGGACCGCACCCCGGCCGAACTGAACGCCACCACCCGCGCGTACCGCGACCTCGGCGCCCTCACGGACCGCCCGAAGCTCCTGGTCGCCTCCTACTTCGACCGCCTCGGCGACGCCCTGCCGGTACTGGCGAAGGCACCGGTGGAGGGCCTCGCCCTGGACTTCACCGAGTCCGCCGCCGCCAACCTCGACGACCTCGCCTCCGTAGGCGGACTCCCCGGCAAGCGCCTGGTCGCGGGCGTGGTCAACGGCCGCAACATCTGGGTCAACGACCTCACCAAGTCCCTTGCCACCCTGGGCACGTTGCTCGGACTGGCCGACCGGGTCGACGTGGCCGCGTCCTGCTCGCTGCTCCACGTTCCGCTGGACGCCGCAGCCGAGCGGGACATCGAGCCGCAGATCCTGCGCTGGCTGGCGTTCGCGCGGCAGAAGACGGCCGAGATCGTCACGCTCGCCAAGGGCCTGGCCCAGGGCACCGACACGATCGCCGCCGAACTCGCCGCCAGCCGCGCCGACTTGGCCTCCCGCGCCGGTTCCGCACTCACCAGCGACCCCGCCGTACGCGCCCGGGCAGCCGCCGTCACGGACACCGACGCCCGCCGCTCCCACCCGTACCCGGAGCGGACGACGGCCCAGCGCGCGCACCTCGGGCTGCCACCGCTGCCGACCACCACCATCGGCTCTTTCCCCCAGACCGCCGAACTCCGCACGGCCCGGGCCGACTTGAGGGCACGGCGGATCGACACGGCCGGTTACGAGGAGCGGATCAGGGCCGAGATCCAGGAAGTGGTCTCGTTCCAGGAGAAGACCGGCCTGGACGTCCTCGTGCACGGCGAGCCCGAACGCAACGACATGGTCCAGTACTTCGCCGAGCAGCTCACCGGCTACCTCGCCACACAGCACGGCTGGGTCCAGTCCTACGGCACCCGTTACGTCCGCCCGCCGATCCTGGCCGGCGACATCTCACGCCCGGAACCGATGACGGTGCGCTGGACGACGTACGCCCAGTCGCTCACCTCGCGCCCGGTCAAGGGGATGCTCACCGGACCGGTCACCATGCTCGCCTGGTCCTTCGTCCGCGACGACCAGCCGCTCGGCGAGACGGCCCGGCAGGTCGCCCTGGCCCTGCGCGACGAGGTCAACGACCTTGAGGCAGCCGGGACTTCGGTCATCCAGGTCGACGAACCCGCCCTGCGCGAGACCCTCCCGCTGCGCGCGGCGGACCGGGAGGCGTATCTCGCCTGGGCCACCGAGGCGTTCCGGCTGACCACCGCCGGGGTCCGGCCGGAGACGCAGGTCCACACGCACATGTGCTACGCCGAGTTCGGTGACATCGTGCAGGCCATCGACGACCTGGACGCGGACGTCATCAGCCTGGAGGCGGCCCGCTCGCACATGCAGGTCGCGCGCGAGCTGGCCGAGCACGGTTATCCGCGTGAGGCGGGACCGGGTGTCTACGACATCCACTCCCCACGCGTACCGAGCACGGCCGAGGCAGCGGCCTTGCTGCGCAACGGACTTGAGGCCATCCCGGCGGAGCGGCTGTGGGTCAACCCGGACTGCGGTCTGAAGACACGCGGCTGGCCGGAGACCCGTGCGTCCCTGGAGAACCTGGTCGCCGCGGCCCGCACGGTCCGCGAGGAGCTGGCCGGTTCCTGATCCGACGGAGTGGGGCGGCCGGGAGGACACCCTCACGGCCGCCCCGCCCTGAGACGATGATCCGCACAGCCCGCAGAACTGGAGCGCCGAAGTGACCAGCCGCATCACCCTGATCTCACCGGCGATGAACCGGTCCCTGCGGGAGACCCGGTTCGACGACGGTAGCCCGCTCGACCCGAGCGGCAGGGCCCGCGCCGAGGCAGCGGTCGGTTCGCTCCGGACGGCCGACCGGGTGCTGGTCTCCCCGACCACCCGCTGTCTGGAGACGGCGTCCGCGTTGGGCCTGACGGCCGTGCCGGAGCCCGAGTTGGCGGGTCTGGACATGGGGAGTTGGCGGGGCCTGACGCTCGACGACGTGATGACACGGGAGCCGGACGGGTTCACGGCCTGGATGACGGACCCGGACGCGGCGCCCCACGGCGGCGAGTCCGTGCGGGCACTCTGCGAGCGGGCGGCCCGCTGGCTGGACGCGGCGGCCGGGTTCGAGGGCAGGACCCTCGCGGTGGTCGAGCAGGAATTCGTCCGAGCGCTGGCAGTCACGATTCTCGACGCCCCCGGGCCCGCCTTCTGGCGGCTCGACGTACGCCCCCTGACCGCGACCGACCTCAGCGGACACTCCGGGCGCTGGAATCTACGGCTCGGACGGGATCTGGGGACCGACGTGCGCTAGCGCGATACCCCTTCACTCACCACGTCACGTGCAACGCATACGGGGAACGGTGGATCATCGTCGGCCGCATGGTGACCGGACGGTCCTCCGCGAGCCGTAGGCCGGGCAGGCGGGTCGTCAACTCCTCCAGGGTGAGGCGGAGTTGTTCGCGGGCCAACTGTGAGCCCGGGCAGCTGTGCACGCCGAAGCCGAAGGCGAGGTGGCGGCTCGGGGTGCGGGTGATGTCGAAGACGTCGGCGCGTGCGTGGCGTTCCTCGTCGCGGTTGGCCGCGCCGAAGGCGACGAACAGCGTTGCTCCGGCGGGGAGTTCGGTACCGGCGAGGACGACCGGCCGGGTGGTGACCCTGCGGAAGCCCTGCAGCGAGGTGTCGTAGCGGGCCGCCTCCTCGATCGCGGCGGGGATGCGATCGGGCTCGGCGCAGAGCAGCTCCCACTGGTCCCGGTGCCGGAGGAGATGCAGGACCGTCGTGCCGATGAGCGCGGTGGTGGTGAGGTGACCGGCGATGAGCAAGTTCTGGAGATGGGCGACCAGTTGGTGCCGGTGCTCCAGGGTCAGGTCGCCGTCCCCCTCGTCGGTCACCGACGTGATCAGTTCCGTACAGAGGTCCTGGCCGGGGTGTGCGTGGCGCTCCTGTACGTAGCGGTCGAGGGTGCGTTGCATCGCGACGACGTCCTCCGCCGCGGCGATCTGCTCGCCCTCCTCCAGCGGGCGGAAGAGCAACTCCTCGGCGCGGTGGCCGCCGTGGACGACTCCGGGTACGTCGGCGGGGTCGAGGCCGACGATCCTGCCGACGACCTCGCCGGGGAGCCGTCTGGCGTACGCGGACATCAACTCGACGTGTCCGTGCTCGCGTTGCTCGTCCTCGAACGTGTCCACCAGGGCGGCGGCACGCTCGGCGGCGTAGGGCAGGACGGCCGTGACCCGGGACGGCGAGAGGCCGCGGACGATGGGTGCGCGCAGCTGCTGATGCTGTGCGCCGTCCGACGTGACGACGACGGGGCGTCCGCCGAAGCCGCCACCGAGGGCAGCCAGCGCGGCGGGCGCCGGCAGGACGTCGGGCCGTAGGGCCATCGAGGAGGAGAAGTCCTCGGGGCGGCGCAGGACTTCGCGAACGTCGGTGTCCCGGGCGACGAGCCAGGCGTCGAGTTCGGCGAGGTGGGTGAGGCCCTCGGCCTGGCGTGCCCGGGTGTAGGCCGGGTACGGGTCGCGCTGCAAGTCGTCGAGCCTGGCGTGCAGTTCGCGGTCCACGGGACACCCTCCGGCCGATGGCGTGATGCGGTGCGGTGCGGGTCGGGCTCATCGTGCCGGACGGGTGTCCCGTTGCGGTAGGGAACTTCCGGGCAGTTCGGGCCAGTTGGTCAGAACACGATCGTCCAGCCCTCGCGTGCGGCCTGGTCGGCGGTGTACGAAACGCCGTGCACCTTCAGGCCGTTGGCGTCGAGGAGGGTGATCTCGCCGCCCTGGTTGCCGAGTTGGACGCCGTCGGTGAGCGGGACGAGCAGGGTGGCGCCCGGGGCGAGGAGGCCGGCCGGTACCGCACAGGAGTGGCCAAGGCGGTCCCGGACCCGCCAGCCGGTCGGGTCGAGCGGGTCGGGTGAGGCGTTGAGCAGCGTCACGCTCTCCGACTCGGGCGCCGGGCCGCGCGGGTTGACCAGGGCCGCCACGACGCGGACGGGCTGGCTGCCGGGGTCGGGGCGCGAACCGTCGGTGTCCTCCAGGGTGTGGCCGGTGGTGTCGTCGGTGTGCCAGGACTGGCTCTGGAAGGCGAGGAAGATGCCGACCCAGCGGGACTGTGCCGGGAAGTGGACGAGGAGGCCGCCGTCCTGCCAGACCCCGTCGTCGCCGCTGAAGCGGCGGCTGTTGCCCTGGTTCATGTGGATGTCGTGGACGCCGTTGCCCGGCAGGAAGCCGAACACCTTGTCCTTGACGGTCGGTTCGGGGCCGAAGCGCTCGCCGAAGACGTACAGCCGCGCGTCCGGGTCGTCCACCGCGCGCCGTACGTAGTGGTCGAGGAGGTCGGCCAGGTCGTTGTCGGGACCGCTCGCGTCCGGCGGGAGGGTGCGGAGTTGCGCCGGGTCGAAGAGGTTGCCGCGCACGAAGTCGAGGTTCGGGCCGCCGGGTCCGGGCAGCAGGGTGTTCCAGCCGCTCGGGAGGCCCTCCAGGCGGGCGGTGACCGGGTGTTGGAAGTCCTCGTTGACGAGGTAGAGCAGCTCGGAGGGCTGCTCCGCGGACAGGACGTTGACCGCGGCTCGGAAATGTGTGCCCGAGTCGTCCGTCAGATGGATCTGGTAGTGCGGTGTACCGGCGGCGCCCTCGCGCCTCGTGTCCACCGCGCGCGTGATCAGAACGCCGTAGGCCTTCAGTGGCATGACGACCAACTCCCCCTGCGGGCAGGCGGGATGCCCGCCCATGAAGGAAAGGGTAGGGGGGAGGCGCCCGCTCCGGCCGGGACGCGGGGAAACTCGGGGCGGCCGTCCGGTGTACGTCTCCGTACCTGTGAACCGCTAGGCCAAGGGTGTGAGCCGCCGGTGAAAGTACCGCCGATCAAGAAGCGTTCTCTACGATCCATACATGGTCAACTTCCGTCTCGAACGTACGGCTCCGCTTCCCCTTGAGGAGGCGTGGCGCCGGTTGACGGAGTGGCCACGCCACGCGGATGTCGTCCCGCTGACCCGGGTCACCGTGGTCACTCCCCCGCCGACCCGTGAGGGCACGGTGTTCGTCGCCCGCTCCGGGCTCGGCCCGCTCGGTTTCGACGACCGGATGGAGGTCACGGTGTGGCGCCCGCCGACGGACGACGAGCCCGGTCTGGTCCGGCTGGAGAAGCGGGGGCGGGTCGTCACCGGCTGGGCGGAGATCGAGGTGCGGCCGGGGCCGGGGGGCCGTAGCCGCGTGGTGTGGGAGGAGGAGCTGGCGGTCCGCTTCCTGCCGGGTTTCTTCGACCGGCCGCTGCGGTGGGCCGCGCGGTCGATGTTCGGGCGGGCGGTGAACGGGCTGCTGAGACGGGCGTAGTGCAGCCAGTCCTTACGGGGTCAGTCCCTACGGGGTCACCCCCTACGGAGTCAGTCCTTCCGGCCCGTCACCGCGACCGTCACGCCCAGCCCGATCATCGTGAGGCCGCCGACCCCGCCCACCGCGGACAGCCGGCGCGGTGACCGTGCGAACCAGTCCCTGGCCGTGGACGCGACCAGCCCCCACACGCTGTCGGAGGCCAGGGCGATGATGTTGAAGACCAGGCCGAGCAGCAGCATCTGGCTGGTGACGTGGCCCTGTTCGCGGTCCACGAACTGGGGCAGTACGGCGGCGAAGAACACGATCGTCTTGGGGTTGGCCACCCCGACGGCGAACCCCTCCCACAGGGTGCGCAGCCCGCTGTGCGGAGCCGTCTCCTCGCCCTCGAACACGGCCCGCAGCGACCCGCGTTGGCGCCACGCCTTCACCCCGAGGAACACCAGGTAGGCCGCGCCGGCGAGCTTCAGTGCCGTGAAGACGAGCACCGAGCGCTCCACCAGCGAGCCGACGCCGAGCGCGACCGCCACGACGAGAAGGTAGGCGCCGAGGGTGTTGCCGACGACGGTGGTCAGCGCGGCCCGGCGGCCGTGGGCCAGCGCCCGCCCGATCACGAACAGCACGCTGGGGCCGGGGACGATGATCAGCAGGAAGGACAGCGCCGCGAAGGCGACAAGTCGGTCGGTGGACACCATGGGGCCATGGAAGACGGGGCGCCCCGGGCCCGCAACTCATTTCCGGGTGCCCCGAGCCCGATGCCCGGCAAGGGGAACGAACGCCCTAGTGTGATGGACCCAAGCGTGATGGCTCTGAACGGCCCTTCCGGGCACGGGAATCAGGAGAGGTGACCGGCGACATGTCGCTTCGCCCCGGGGACACGGAGTCGATCGGCGGTTACACGCTGGTCGACCGGCTCGGCAGCGGTGGGATGGGTGTCGTGTACCTCGGGCGCTCGGCTTCGGGACGGCAGGTCGCCGTCAAGGTCGTGCACGCGCAGTACGCGCTGGACGAGGAGTTCCGCGCCCGCTTCCGGCAGGAGATCGCCGCCGCCCGCCGGGTGAGCGGAGCGTTCACCGCCCCCGTCGTGGACGCCGACCCGGACGCCGAACTCCCGTGGATGGCCACGCTCTACGTGCCCGGCCGCACCCTGGCCGAAGCCATCGAGAAGGACGGCCCGTTGCGCGGCCGGGCCCTGCGCACCCTCGCGCTGGGTCTCGTCGAGGCGCTGCGGGACATCCACCAAGCGGGCGTCGTGCACCGGGACTTGAAGCCCAGCAACGTCCTGCTCGCCGAGGACGGGCCCCGCGTCATCGACTTCGGCATCTCCCGCGCCGCCGACAACCAGACCCTCACCGTGACGGGCCGGTTGATCGGCACCCCGCCCTTCATGTCCCCGGAGCAGTTCGCCGCACCCCGGGACGTCACCGCCGCCTCCGACGTCTTCTCGCTCGGCTCGCTCCTCGTCTACGCGGCCACCGGCAACCGCCCTTTCGACGGCGCCAGCCCGTACTTGACGGGCTATCAAGTCATGCATGAGCAGCCCCGGTTGGACGGGGTGCCCGAGCCGCTGCGGAGCATCGCCGAGCACTGTCTGGACAAGGACGCGGCGGCCCGCCCCCAACTCGCCCAACTGCACGGCCTGTTGATGGCCCTGCCCGAGGACGAGACCGGGCCCGGATCCAGGTCCGAACCCGCCACGGTGACGGACTTCCCGGGAACGCCACGCCCCCGCCGCGCCGCTCCGGAGACCTTCCCGAGCGACGGCCAACGCCCGCGCCGGGCCCGGCGGTTGGTCATCGCCGTCGCCACCGCACTCGCCGTCACCGCGCTCGGCCTCACGACCCTGCACTGGATGTCGGACCGCACCACGGACACGGGCACACCGGCCGCGTCCACGTCCTCCGCCACGATGACCCTGCCCGCCGGCTGGAAGGCATGGCGGTCGAGCCTGCTCACCGCCAAGAAGGACATCCCCCTCGACTACGGCGAGTCCGGCTGCGCGACGGGAAGCGGCACCGTGTACTGCGCGGGCACCGGCTTCACGGTCACCGCGTTCGACGCCGCCTCCGGCAGGGTCGGCTGGCGGTCGGGCACCAGCCCGGAGACCGCACGTCCCGTCGGCGTCCGGGACGGCCGCGTCTACACCTACGTCAAGCCGGACTCCTCCCCATCCTTCAACCCACGGCGCCTGGTCGCCCTGGACGCGAAGACCGGCACCCGGCTCTGGCAGCACCCGGTGAGCGACGACCGCAACGCCGTCCTGTTCGACGGCGGCGTCCTGGCGATGGACACGGACGCGACGCGGTTCGTCGCCTACGACAGGTCCGGCCACCAACTGTGGACCGCCGCGGCGCGGTCGAAGGTCGGCGACGCCTGCACCCCGACCGTGCTGGACGGCGCCCCCTACGGCCTGTGCACACCGGCGGACGACCCCTCCAAGGGCGAGGTCGGCCTGCTGCGCCTGGACCCGAAGACCGGCACGTCGAAGGAGATCGACCAACTCCCCACGGGCGCGCTGCCGTTGGGGATGATCGACGGGCGGTTGCTGTTCGCGGTGCCGAAGCTGGCGGAGGGCTACTTCGCCAGCGGCGAGGACCAGCCGTACACCACGCTGGAGGAGTTGACGCCCGCCGGTGGCGGCGAGCGCGTCCCGCTGCCGGGCGCGACGCGCGGCACGCCCACCCTCGTCAAGGGTGTCATCTACTTCGTCCGCCCGAACGGCACGGTCACCGCCGTGCGCGCATCCGACGGCAAGTGGCTGTGGCAGCGGGAGACGGACACCGAGAACCTGTCGACGCCGGTGTTCTCCGCGAAGTTCAACAGGCTCTACTTCTCCAACCAGTTCGGCCGTCTGCTCGCCCTGAACCGGAGCACCGGCGCCGTCGAGTGGAGCACGTCCGCGCTGTCGAACCCCGGCGACTCGACGGGCGACACCCCGCCGTACGTCCTGCTGGTCAAGGACGCGCTCGTGGCCGTGGCGGGCGACACGGTGTTCTCCGTACGACCGCCCGCGGGGCGCTGAGCCGAACCGCTCAGGCCACCGAGCCGATCCGCCCGGCGGGCAGCGAGGTCGCGTCGTGGTGGATCGGGGTGTGCGCCCCGGTGAGTGAAATGCCGCTGCCGCCACGCCTGTTGGCGACGATCTCCGCGGCGATCGACAGGGCCGTCTCCTCGGGCGTACGCGCGCCGAGGTCGAGCCCGATCGGGGACCTCAGGCGGGCCAACTCCATTTCGGTGACGCCGACTTGGCGCAGGCGTTCGTTGCGGTCGAGGTGGGTGCGGCGGGAGCCCATCGCGCCGACGTACGCCACCGGGAGGCGCAGGGCGAGGTGGAGCAGGGGTACGTCGAACTTGGCGTCGTGGGTGAGGACGCACAGGACGGTACGGGCGTCGACGTCCGTGCGGGCGAGGTACTTGTGGGGCCACTCGACGACGATCTCGTCGGCGTCGGGGAAGCGCGTCCGGGTGGCGAAGACGGGGCGGGCGTCGCACACCGTCACGTGGTAGTTCAGGAACTTGCCGATGCGGACCAGTGCCGAGGCGAAGTCGATCGCGCCGAACACGATCATCCGGGGCGGCGGGACCGACGACTCGACCAGGACCGTGAGCGGGGCGCCGCAGCGGGAGCCCTGCTCGCCGATCTCGACCGTGCCGGTGCGGCCCGCGTCCAGATAGGCACCGGCCTCGGCGGCGACCGTGCGGTCCAGTTCGGGATGGGCGCCGAACCCGCCGTCGTAGGAACCGTCGGGGTGGACGACAATCGCGCGGCCCCGCAAGGGAGTTGGGCCGGAGACGATGCGGGCCAGGGCCGCCGCCCCACCGCTCGTCGCGGTCGCGAGGGCGGCGGTGATCACCGGGCGGGCGGGGTCGCCGGCCCGTACCGGTGTGACGAGGATGTCGATGACTCCGCCGCAGGTCAGGCCGACGGCGAAGGCGTCCTCGTCGCTGTAGCCGAAGCGCTCCAGGACGGTTTCGCCGTCCGCGAGGGCCTGTTGGCACAGTTCGTAGACCGCGCCTTCCACACAGCCCCCGGAGACCGAGCCGATCGCCGTGCCCTCGGTGTCCACCGCGAGGGCGGCGCCGGGCTGACGGGGCGCGCTGCCACCGACGGCCACCACGGTGGCTACGGCGAAGTCGCGGCCCTGCTCGACCCACCGGTGCAGCTCTTCGGCGATGTCCAGCATCTCTCGGTCTCCTAACGGGGTTGAGGGGAAGGGCAGTTCGGGTCCGGCTAGTGCACGCCGAGCCAACTCTCCACCGGGTTGAGCGCGAAGTACACGAGGAAGATGACCGTCAGCCCCCACATGAAGGCGCCGATCTCCCGTGCCTTGCCCTGGGCGGCCTTGATGGCGACGTACGAGATGACTCCCGCGGAGACGCCCGCGGTGATGCTGTAGGTGAACGGCATCACAACTACCGTCAGGAAGACAGGGATTGCGGTGGCCCGGTCGGCCCAGTCCACGTGCCGGGCGTTCATCAGCATCATCGAGCCGATGACGACGAGGGCGGCGGACGCGACCTCCTGCGGGACGATCGCGGTGACCGGGGTGAAGAAGAGACAGGCGGCGAAGAACAGCCCGGTGACGACGGAGGCGAGGCCGGTGCGAGCCCCCTCCCCCACACCGGTCGCCGACTCGATGAAGACGGTCTGGCCGGAGCCGCCCGCCACACCGCCGATCGCGCCGCCGGCGCCGTCGATGAACAGCGCCTTCGACAGACCCGGCATCCGGCCCTTGGAGTCGGCGAGTTGGGCTTCCGTGCCGACGCCGATGATGGTGGCCATCGCGTCGAAGAAGCCGGCCAGGACGAGCGTGAAGACGATCATGCCGACCGTCATCGCGCCGACCTTGCCCCAACCCCCGAACTCCACATCGCCGAAGAGCGAGAAGTCCGGCATCGAGACCGCGCTGCCGTGCAGTTCGGGGGCGGCGCCGCTGGCCCACTGCCTGGGGTCGATGACCCCGGCGGCGTTCAGGACCGCGGCGACGACCGTGCCGGTGATGATGCCGATGAGGATGGCGCCGGGCATGTTGCGGGCCTGGAGCATGAAGATCAGCAGCAGGGTGCCTGCGAACAACAGGACGGGCCAGCCCGCGAGTTCACCCGCCGGGCCCAGGGTGAGCGGGGTCGCCTTGCCCTGGTGCACGAAGCCGGATTTGTAGAAGCCGATGAGCGCGATGAACAGGCCGATGCCCATCGTGATGCCGTGTTTCAGCGCGAGCGGAATCGCGTTCATGATCATCTCGCGCAGGCCGGTGACGACCAGCAGCATGATGACCACGCCGTACAGCACGCACATGCCCATCGCCTGCGGCCAGGTCATCTGCGGGGCGACCTGCGAGGAGAGCACACCGGAGACGGAGAGTCCGGCGGCGAGGGCGAGGGGCACCTTGCCGACGAAGCCCATCAGGAGCGTGGTGAAGGCCGCTGCGAACGCGGTCGCGGTGATCAGGCCTTTCTGGCCGAGCGTGTCTCCCGCGACGTCCTTGCCGGACAGGATCAGGGGGTTGAGCAGCAGGATGTACGCCATCGCCATGAAGGTGGTGACTCCGCCGCGCACCTCGCGCGCGACGGTCGATCCTCGCCGGGATATGTGGAAGTACCGGTCGAGCCAGGACCGGCCGGCCGGGACGCGGGTTCCTTCACCCGCGTCTTCGGCGGCGGTCCTGGGTTCCACTGACTGCTGGGTCATGGGGCCATCTCCCAAGGTTCACAGGGGCACCCGTCGGCCGCCTCGGCGGCGCGCGGGATTTGGGATGGACGACCCGGGGGACGGCCCGAGACGAACAATGGGGGCCCGAGGGGAGATCAACTCCCCCCAGGGCGTCACCGGTTGGGACCCCGAAGGATCACGTGCCCGTGAGGTGCTCCGGGCGTACCGGTGTCCTGTTCAGTTCCAGCCCCGTCGCGTTCCGAATGGCCGCTAGTACGGCCGGAGTTGACGACAGGGTGGGGGCCTCGCCGATGCCGCGGAGCCCGTACGGGGCGTGCTCGTCGGCGAGTTCGAGCACATCGACCGGAATGGTCGGGGTGTCGAGGATCGTGGGGATGAGGTAGTCCGTGAAGGAGGGGTTGCGCACCTTCGCGGTCTTCGGGTCGACGATGATCTCCTCCATGACCGCGACGCCGAGACCCTGGGTCGTACCGCCCTGGATCTGGCCGATCACGGACAGCGGGTTGAGCGCCTTGCCGACGTCCTGCGCGCAGGCCAGCTCGATCACCTTGACCAGGCCGAGTTCGGTGTCGACCTCGACGACAGCGCGGTGCGCGGCGAACGTGTACTGGACGTGCCCGAAGCCCTGTCCGGTACGGAGGTCGAAGGGCTCGGTCGCCCGGTGCCGCCACTCGGCCTCGATCTCGACGGACTCGCCTTCGAGGACGTCGGCCAGATCGGCGAGGACCTCGCCGGCATCGGTGACCACCTTGCCGCCCTCCAGCAGGAGTTCGGCGGTGGCCCAGGCCGGGTGATAGGTGCCGAGCTTGCGGCGGCCCATCTCCAGGACCTTCTCGCGGACCAGCTCGCAGGAGTTCTTGACGGCGCCACCGGTGACGTACGTCTGCCGGGACGCGGAGGTCGAACCGGCGCTGCCCACCTGTGTGTCGGCCGGGTTGATCGTCACCTGGGTGACGCCCAACTCGGTGCGGGCGATCTGCGCGTGGACAGTGACGCCGCCCTGACCGACCTCCGCCATCGCGGTGTGCACGGTGGCCACCGCCTCGCCGCCGACAACCTCCATACGGACCTTGGCCGTTGAGTAGTCGTCGAAGCCCTCGGAGAAGCCGACGTTCTTGATGCCGACCGCGTAGCCGACCCCGCGTACGACGCCTTCGCCGTGCGTGGTGTTGGACAGTCCGCCCGGCAACTGCCGTACGTCGGCGGCCTCTCCGGCCGCGAGCCACTGCTGCTCGGGCGGCATGGGCATCGCCTTGACGCGGCGCAGGAGTTCGGCGACCGGGGCGGGCGAGTCGACGACCTGCCCGGTCGGCATGACCGTCCCTTGTTCCATCGCGTTGAGCTGACGGAACGCGACCCGGTCCATGCCCACCTTGTCGGCGAGCTTGTCCATCTGGGCCTCGTAGGCGAAGCACGCCTGGACCGCGCCGAAGCCGCGCATCGCGCCGCAGGGCGGGTTGTTGGTGTAGAGCGCGATGGCCTCGATGTCGACGTTGTCGATGACGTACGGTCCGGCACCGAGCGACGAGGCGTTTCCCACGACCGCCGGGGAGGCCGACGCGTAGGCGCCGCCGTCCAGGACGATCCGGGCCTTGAGGTGGGTGAGCTTGCCGTCCTTCGTCGCGCCGTGCTCGTAGTACAGCTTGGCGGGGTGGCGGTGGACGTGCCCGAAGAACGACTCGAAGCGGTTGTAGACGATCTTCACGGGTTTGCCGGTGCGCAGGGCCAGCAGGCAGGCGTGGATCTGCATCGACAGGTCCTCGCGACCGCCGAACGCGCCGCCGACTCCAGAGAGCGTCATGCGGACCTTGTCCTCGGGCAGGCCGAGGACGGGGGCGATCTGGCGCAGGTCGGAGTGCAGCCACTGGGTGGCGATGTAGAGGTCGACACCGCCGTCCTCGGCGGGTACGGCGAGTCCTGACTCCGGGCCGAGGAACGCCTGGTCCTGCATGCCGAAGGTGTACTCGCCCTCGACGATGAAGTCCGCGCGCTCCCGGGCAGCGGCCACATCGCCGCGCACGATCGGCTGGCGGTGCACGATGTTCGGGTGCGGGACATGGCCGATGTGGTGGTCGTCGCGGCCCTCGTGGATGAGGATCGCGTCCGGCGCGGTCGCGGACAACTCGTCGGTGATGACCGGGAGTTCGCGGTACTCCACCTTGATCTTCGCGGCGGCGCGGCGCGCGGTCTCCGGGTGGTCGGCGGCGACGATCGCCACCGGCTCGCCGTGATGGCGGACCTTGCCGTGCGCCAGGACCGGGGTGTCCTGGATCTCCAGGCCGTAGTTCTTCACGTCGGTCGGCAGGTCGTCGTAGGTCATGACGGCGTAGACGCCCGGGGTCTTCAGGGCCTCGACGGTGTCGATGGAGACGATCTCGGCGTGCGCGACCGTGGAGCGCAGGATCTGGCCCCAGAGCATGTCCTCGTGCCACATGTCCGAGGAGTACGCGAACTCGCCGGTGACCTTGAGGGTGCCGTCCGGGCGGAGCGTGGACTCGCCGATGCCGCCCTTGGTCTGCGAACCCTGGGTGACCTTGGTGGGAGTGCCGATGGGGGCGCCTTTTGCGGAGATGCCAGACATGTCAGACCGCCTCTCCCTGCCGGGCGGCCGCCAGGCGTACCGCGTCCATGATCTTCTCGTAGCCGGTGCAGCGGCACAGGTTGCCCGAGAGCGCCTCGCGGATGTCCGCGTCGGTCGGGGTCGGGTTGTGCTCCAGCATCTCGTCGGCGGCGACGAGGAGTCCCGGGGTGCAGAAGCCGCACTGGACGGCGCCGGCGTCGATGAACGCCTGCTGGATCGGGGCGAGTTGCGTGCCCTCGCCGGTCTGCGAGTCGAGCGGCTTCGCCGCCCAGCCCTTGGCCTCGTCAACGGACGTACCGTGGGCGCCCGTTGCGCAACTCCCGTGCTCCGCGCGCTGCTTGGCGTAGTCGGCGAGCCCCTCGACGGTGACGACCTCGCGGCCCTCGACCTGACCGGCGGCGACCAGACAGGAACACACCGGGATGCCGTCGAGGCGGACGGTGCAGGAACCGCACTCCCCTTGCTCGCAGGCGTTCTTGGAGCCGGGCAGCCCCATGCGCTCACGCAGGACGTACAGGAGGCTCTCGCCCTCCCACACGTCGTCCGCTTCCTGCGGGCGGCCGTTGACCGTGAAATTGACGCGCATCAGGCGACACTCCCCTTCTCGATGGAGCGGCCGTCAGTGCCGCGGTACGACTCCCAGGTCCAGGTCAGGGTGCGGCGGGCCATGATGCCGACCGCGTGGCGGCGGTAGCTGGCCGTGCCCCGGACGTCGTCGATCGGGTTGCAGGCTGCGGAGCACAGGTCCGCGAACTGCTTGGCGACCGACGGGGTGATGATCTTGCCGTTCTCCCAGAAGCCGCCCTCGTCGAGCGCGGCGTTCAGGAATTCCTCGGCGGCCTTCGCCCGGACGGGGGTCGGCGCGGCGGATCCGATGCCGGTGCGGACCGTGCGGGTGGCGGGGTGCAGGGCGAGGCCGAAGGCGCAGACAGCGATGACCATGGCGTTGCGGGTGCCCACCTTGGAGTACTGCTGCGGGCCGTCCGCCTTCTTGATGTGGACGGCGCGGATCAGCTCGTCGGGCGCGAGCGCGTTGCGCTTCACGCCGGTGTAGAACTCGTCGATGGGGATGAGCCGCGTGCCGCGCACCGACTCGGCCTCGACCTCGGCGCCGGCCGCGAGGAGCGCGGGGTGGGCGTCGCCGGCCGGGGAGGCGGTGCCGAGGTTGCCGCCGACGCCGCCGCGGTTGCGGATCTGCGGCGAGGCGACCGTGTGCGAGGCGAGGGAGAGGCCCGGCAGCTCGCCGCGCAGGTTCTCCATGATCCGGGTGTACGGGACCGAGGCCCCGAGCCGCACGCTGTCGGCGCCGACCTCCCACTCGTAGAGGTCGCCGATGCGGTTCAGGTCGAGCAGGTACTCGGGCCTGCGGTGGTCGAAGTTGATCTCGACCATCACATCGGTGCCGCCCGCGATCGGTACTGCGGTGGGGTGCTCGGCCTTCGCGGCGAGCGCCTCCTCCCAGCTGGCGGGGCGAAGGAAGTCCATGACCGGCTCTCTTCTTCGTCTCGTGGGTCGTACGGATCAAGCCAGTTCGTGTGCGGCGGGTCCGGCTCGTTCATGTGCTGTTAATGCAGCGTGGAGTCAGTACACAGCGCGGTACGCGGAGCGGGTCAGTCACGGAAACCATGAAGGAGTTGGCTGGCCAGCGCGGGCATCTTGTAGATTCATATGAACGGAGGTCATCAGTAACCCCTCCGATTCCCTGTGGAAACGTGGGAAACAGCCCCGCACGGCCCTGCACCCACAGCACCTCTTGGTTCATCGTAGTTTTCTAGACAAAGAACGGCGGCGACGGCGATGCGGCTGCGCGCACTTCTGGACACCGATGCGCTGGGGCTGCGGCTGCTCGGCGGCGAGGACGAGCTGGACCGCACGGTCCGCGGGGTGATGACCACCGACCTGCGCGACCCCAGCCGCTACCTCTCCGGCGGCGAGCTGGTCCTGACCGGCCTGGCCTGGCGCCGGAACGCCTCCGACACCGAGCCGTTCGTACGGCTCCTGGTGTCCGCCGGGGTGGCCGCGATGGCCGCCGGCGAGGCCGAGCTGGGCGCCATCCCGGACGACCTGATAGCCGCCTGCGCGCGGCACCGGCTGCCGTTGTTCGCGGTGAACGAGTCGGTGGCGTTCGCGACGATCACCGAGCATGTCGTACGGCAGGTGTCCGGCGAGCGGGCCGGTGATCTCGCGGCCGTGGTGGACCGGCACCGGCGGATGATGACGTCGGGTCCGGCGGGCGGCGGCCCGGACGTGGTCCTGGATCTGCTCGGCTCCGACCTGGATCTGCGGGCGTGGGTGCTGTCGCCGACCGGGCGGCTGATCGCGGGTTCGAAGGTGTCGGGTCCTGCCCTGCCCGTCGACGTGTGCGCCAAGCTGGCCGCCGAGCACCTGGCCGCCGCCCGCACGGGCCGCCGGGGACCGCACCGGCTGGCGCTGGGCGGCTCGACGTACTCCCTCTTCCCGATCCGCAGCAGCGGGCGCTCCCCGCAGGGCTCGCGGGACGTGCGCGAGACGGTGCTCTCGGACTGGCTGCTCGCGGTCGAGGCGGACGCCGGGGACTGGCCCGACGAGCGGCTGGACCTGTTGCAGGGCGTGACGCAGCTGATCGCGGTCGAGCGGGACCGGCGGGACGCGGCGCGCACGGTCCGCAGACGGCTCGCGCAGGAGGTCCTGGAACTGGTCCAGACGGGCGCCGCACCGGCCGAGATCGCCGCGCGGCTACGGGTCGCCGCTCCCGTCCTGCTGCCCGGGCTCGGGGCGGCCCCGCACTGGCAGGTGGTCGTGGCCCGGGTCGAGTGGGACGGCGCGGACATCGAGGCGGGTCCGGTCGCCCAGTCCCTCCTTGAGGAGATTCTGGTCGACCCGATGACGACGGGCCCCGAGCCCTCCGACCGGATCGCCGTGGCCCACTCGGGCGACGAGGCGATCGCGCTCGTACCGCTGCCGGCGGTGTCGGCGGAGCACGACGGCTCCGAGTCCGGGCTCCACGCGGACGTGCTGCTGGCGGCCGTACGGGATCCGCTGTCGGCCGGGCTCGACGACGACGGGCGGGTCACGCTCGGGGTGAGCGCGGCGGTGCACTCGGCGGAGGGGCTGCGCGGGGCGCTGGAGGAGGCGCGGCACGCGCGCCGGGTGGCGGCGGCACGCCCCGGCCGGGTGTGCGCGGCGGGCCACCAGGAGCTGGCCTCGCACGTCCTCCTCCTGCCCTTCGTGCCGGACGACGTACGACGGGCCTTCACCGCGCGCCTCCTCGACCCGCTGCGGGACTACGACCGCCGGCACCGCGCGGAGCTGATTCCGACACTGGAGGCGTTCCTGGAGTGCGACGGTTCCTGGACGCGCTGTGCGACCCGGCTGCACCTGCACGTCAACACGTTGCGCTACCGGGTCGGCAGGATCGAGCAGTTGACGAGTCGCGACCTCTCGCGCCTTGAGGACAAGCTGGATTTCTTCCTGGCACTGCGGATGAGCTGACCGGAAGATCCCACGACTTTGTGAATTCTTTCACCCACCCCCTTGGCCGAGCCCTACGATCCGTGCTGAGATGCCACCACTCAACAGCTCAATGGTGTGCTCGGGGAGGGCAACGTGGCGCATTCCGCCATGTCTGGACACGGAACGACCGAAGGTGACGATCCCCTCCAGACCGCGGTGTGGCGGCTGCGCTCGCGGGCCTGCTGGGTCGACGCGGCGGCGCTGTTGCGGCCCGACACCGCGGCACCGGCCCTCCAGCGGACCGCGCTGCTCGTGGAGCGGTGTCTCTACACCGAGCAGGGCTGGGAGGACGCCGACGACGCGCTGCGCACGGCCGAGGCGCTGGCCCACAGCGACGACGAGCGGGGCGCGGCGGCCTGTGAACGCGGGTACCTCGCCTACGCGGCCACACTGCACTCGGTGCGCGACCGGGCCGACGAGGCGCGCGCCGCGCTCGGCCGGGCGGCGGCGCTGATCCCGCCGGACGGCGCGGGGCGGGCGCTGCTGGACTTCCGGCGGGGGCTGGTCGCGGAGAACCTGGCCCGCTCACCGCAGGCCGCGCGAGCCGCGTACCGTCGCGCCCACGCGGCCGCCGCCGACCAGGCCGACCCGCTGCTCCTCTCCTTCACCCACCGCCACCTGGCCGGACTCGCCCTGCGCGACGGCGAGTTGGCGGAGGCCCGCCACGGCTTCGCCGAATCCCTGCGCATCCGCGAGGAGTTGGGCTACCTCGTCGGCACGGCCCCGGCTCTCGCGTCGCTCGCGGACGCCGAGGTCGAGCCGGAGGCGTCCCGGCTGCGCGAGGAGGCGCGGCGGCTCTTCCGGCTGCTCGGCGGTGTACCGACCTGGCTGGCACGGCAGTTGGCGGTGCCCGCGCCGGGGGCGGCCACAGCGTAGGTCAGGGGTTTTCGGTGCGGTTCTGGACGACGTTCACGATGTGGTGGACGAACTGCAGGACGGATGACCGGAGTTCGGGGTCGCGGGCGACCAACACCCCTACGGCGACGAGCAGGAGGAGGGTCAGGAAGCCGCCGCGCGAGGAGCCGGAGTGGCTGCGGCGGGCCCCCATCCGGGCGGCGCGCATGCCGTCCTGTGCCGCCTGGCGTGCCGACTGCTCGGCGCCCCGCTGCGCGGCTTGCTGGCCCGGATTCGGAAACATCGGCGTTCTCCCCCGCGGATCGGTCGGTTCTCACCGTGGGGCACGTCACCGCCGGTCGGGCGGGTTCCAAGTGCGGCCCTCAGTGGCCGGACTCGGACCCGCTCGTGACCGGAGTCACATATTCGAGTTCACGCCGCTCCCGCGAAGTGCTCCTGCACCAGGGACCGCACCACGTCCCACTCCCCCGCGGCCAACGCGTCGAGGAGCGCGAGGTGTTCGGCCGCGTCGGCGACCAGGTCGGCCCGCCCGCGCGTGACCGGACCGCCGACCAGCGGCCACTGGGCGCGGCGGTGCAAGTCCTCGGCGATCTGGACGAGTTGTTCGTTGCCGGCGAGGGCGAGCACCGCGCGGTGGAAGGCGCGGTCGGACTCCGCGTACGTCGCCCGGCACCCGGAGGACGCGGCGCGGACGGTCCCCTCGGCCAGCGGGCGCAGGTCGGCCCAGCGGGCGGCGGGCACGGTACGGGCGAGCCGGAGCATCACCGGGACCTCGATCAGGGCGCGGATCTCGGCCAGTTCGGCGAGTTCGCGGGCGCCCCGCTCGATCACCCGGAAGCCCCGGTTCGGTACGACCTCGACGGCACCCTCGGTGGCGAGCTGCTGCATGGCCTCGCGGACGGGGGTGGCGGAGACGCCGAACCGGTCGCCGAGCGCGGGCGCGGAGTACACCTCGCCGGGGGTCAACTCCCCGCCGACGAGCGCGGTGCGCAGCGCGTCGAGTATCTGACCGCGCACGGAGGGCCGCTGAAGAACCTGACGAGGGCGCGGGATCGGCGTCTCGCTGTGCGTGTGCTCACCGCGCACATCACCCGTGCCGTCCGCGAGATCCCGATTCCGGTCCACGTCGGCGGCGCGCTGCTGCGGCGGCACCCGGGAACCCCGGGCAGGCGCGTCCGGAACACCCGTACCGGCGGAGCCCTGCGTGCCCTGCTTCACGGGTCCTCCTCCGGACGTGTCGGTACTTGGGGTCATTACGGCTGCTTGTTACTCGTCCGTCAAGCACCTTAGGCGCAGATCGGACTAGTTCAAATCCCGAGGGTGTTGGGTAAGGTAAGCCTTACCTCTAAACCAACGGCGAATCGGTGGTCCCGGCATGCCCCTGCCTTCTTCGGCCGTAGCGGACTCCTACGCCCGCCTCACCGAGGTCATCCCCGGGCTCGCGATCACCGAACTCACCCCGGACCAGCCGACCCCCACCGGCGGCGGCTGGATCTCGGCAGCGGCACTGGCGGAGGGCGGCGAAGGCCTGGAAGCGTTCCTGGCCAGGGACGACGCACAGGTCCTGCGCGACCACGGCCGCCGGGGCCGCCCGGACGTGATAGCCACCTTCGGCCTGCACCGCTACGCCTGGCCGGTCGTCCTCCTATTCACCGTCCCGTGGTTCCTCCACCGCCGCGTCCCCCGCCTCCCTGTGACCCACGTCTCCTACGACCGCACGGCCGAGGGCTTCGACATGGGCCGGCTGGCCGTCCGCACCGACTCCTTCGCCTGTCTGCCCGGCGACCCGGCGGCGGCACTGCCCGGCGCCCGGGTGGTCCCGGACGAGGAGGCGCTGCGCGCTCAGGTGCGGGCCGCGGTCGCCGAGCACATGGAACCCGTCCTGGCCGGCTTCGGCCCGCGGATGCGCCGGCGGGGCCGCGCCCTGTGGGGCATGGCGACGGACGAGGTCGTCGAGGGCATCTGGTACGTCGCCGATCTCCTCGGCGAACAGCCGCGTGCCGTACGGGAGTTGGAGCGGCTGCTGCCGGGCGCGACCAAGCCGTACGTCGGATCGGCCGCGTTCCGCGAGGTGACGGGGCCCAATGGCGAGGCGCTGCCCACCCGGGACCGGGCGAGTTGCTGCATGTACTACACGCTGGACGCGGACGACGCCTGCCCGACCTGTCCGCGCACCTGCGAGACGGAGCGGGTCACCAAGCTGCTGGCCGCCACCGCGAGTTGAGGGACCCTCAGTCACGGGCGTCCCGCAACGCCCGCTAGGATCAGCCCCGAACGAGGCGCCCGCCCGGTTACAGGGGATTCACAACTTCCTCACTTGCCGCAGGAACTTTCCGTGGAACCACCCGTACGGGTAGTCTTATTCGAACTCAACTCCCGCCCCTCAAGCGGCAGTTCGAGCAGAAAGCCGCCCTGGGCATCCCCTTGCACCTCCTTGGCGGCCTCTTGCCCCGAAAACGCCTGAGGGCCGTTGGGATTGGGCCACTATGGCGGGCGTTACGCCCTATCCCAATGCAAGGGACCCCAGATGAGACTGACCGACATATCGCTGAACTGGCTGCTTCCCGGCGCCGTACTGCTCCTGGGCATGCTGGCGGCGGTGGCGGTGCTCGCGCGGAGCAAGCGGTCCGGCGGGGAGCACGCGAAAGACGACTCGTGGGAGCGCACGGAGGAGCGCCGCAGGCGCAAGGAGGCCATATACGGCATCGCCTCCTACGTCCTTCTGTTCTGCTGTGCGGCGGTCGCCGCCGCACTCTCCTTCCACGGACTGGTCGGCTTCGGCCAGGAGAACCTCGGCCTCACCGACGGCTGGGAGTACCTGGTCCCGTTCGGCCTCGACGGCGCGGCCATGTTCTGCTCCGTCCTCGCGGTCCGCGAGGCCAGCCACGGTGACGCGGCCCTCGGCTCGCGCATACTCGTGTGGACGTTCGCGGCCGCTGCCGCCTGGTTCAACTGGGTGCACGCGCCCAGGGGTGTCGACCACGCGGGCGCTCCGCAGTTCTTCTCCGGCATGTCGCTGTCGGCCGCGGTCCTGTTCGACCGCGCGCTGAAGCAGACCCGTCGGGCCGCGCTGCGCGAGCAGGGTCTCGTGCCGCGTCCGCTGCCGCAGATCCGTATCGTCCGCTGGCTGCGGGCCCCCCGTGAGACCTACAGCGCCTGGTCGCTGATGCTCCTGGAGAACGTCCGCAGCCTGGACGAGGCGGTCGACGAGGTGCGCGAGGACAAGGCGAAGAAGGAGGAGACCCGACTGCGCCGGCGCGACCAGCAGCGGATCGAGCGGGCCCAGCTCAAGGCCATAAGCCGGGGTCAGCGCGGCTTCATCGGCCGGGGCGGCGGCCGGTCGCCGGAACCGCAGGCCCTGGAGCGCGGCGGCTCCGGACAAGCATCCGCGGAGCCTGCTCTATCGACGCCGGAACAGCTGCCGGTTCGCACGCGTCCCTCACTCCAGCCAGTCCGCGGGGCATCTGACCCGATAACCGTCGACCTCACCGCCGAGGACGACACGATGGCCCTGCCGCGCCTCGACTCCCTGGAGCGCAAGCTCAAGGACCTGGAGCAGCAGTTCGGCTGAGCCGAGGGCTGTGAACCTGAATCCGGGACCGGGCGACAAACGGGACGGGGGCGGAGTCCAACTGGACGCCGCCCCCGTCCCGTTGCTCATGCCGCGTCCGAATCCAGCTCGAACCAGACGGACTTGCCCACCCCGTGGGCCGACACTCCCCAGGCGTCCGCGAGGGACTGCACCAGGACCAGACCCCGCCCGTGCGTACCGTCGTCGGCGTTCGGTACGTGCAGTCGGGGCCTGCGTGCCACGAAGTCCCGTACTTCCACGCGCAGTCCACGCGGTCCGACGGTCGCCGTCAGCACGGCGTCGTCGTCGGTGTGGATCAGCGCGTTGGTGACGAGCTCACTCGTGAGCAGCTCCGCTATCTCCGATCGTCCCGGCCTCCCCCAGTGCCGTAGCAGTTCACGCAACGCTCTGCGCGCCTCGGGCACCGCCCGCAGGTCCGCGCGTCCGAGTCTGCGCCTCAGTTGAGGCGGCTGCGCCGGTTCCCTGGCGCTGTCGGCCTTGTCCTCCACCGCTTTCGCCGAGGAGGCCCCGATCGCCATGGGACCGCCCCCTCGTGCTTGCCTCTTCATGACCCCCGCCTGCACGCCGGTTTCCGGTTCCCTCCTGCTCGAACACGTTCACGGGGATCCATGCCCTCGTCGGGAACAGGGCAGTCATGTCGAATCGTCAACGACCGGGTGTTCGGCCATCGACGCTGCGTAACCGACGGGGCGGAGGAATCGGGGGCAGTGTCGTCCGAAGCCTCGAACGGCCACGGTACGGAGCATGCGGCCCGGGTGGGGCGGCCGGGGCGTTCCCCTCCGGGATGCCAGGGCTCCCGGCGCCGGGACCAGACACCCCGTGACGTCCTGACCACGGGCGATCGAACCGACTGCCGATGCGCGGCTGCCGATCCGGCCGTAGTCCGCGAAGGCGTGGGGCGGTTGGTCCCCCGGACCGACCTCAGTCCTCCCCCGAGGCCCACGCTCCGCGAAACTGGCCGGAATCAGCCGCTCAGGAACCGGCAACGACCCTTCGGCGGGGCCTACTTACGACCGATCCCCTTCGTGCCGATGTGGATGATCTTGTGGGTCGTACGGGTCATGTCGACGATGAGCTTGCTGGTGTCGCCGCCGCCCCACGTCAGCGTGATCGTGGCCTCGGTGTAGTCGGCGGTACCGTTGTCGGTGACCTTCCACCTCATGGGCGTGTTCTGCGCCTGGAGGACGCCGTCCGCGTGGTTCTTCGCCTCCCAGGCCTTCAGCTTCTTCAGGTAGGCGGGGGTGAGGTAGTAATCGCGCAGCTGCGTGGCCAGCTTGCCGCCGCCGTTGTCCAGGTCGCTCTCGGCGTCGATGTAGGCGCCGTAGAAGTCGGAGATGCGGGTGATGTTGTCGTCCGGCGAGCCGCTCACCGTGCGCGGGGCGCCGGCGGAGGCCTGGGCCGCGACGCCCAGCCCGAGGGCGAGGGCGAGACCGGCGGCGAGGGCGGTACGGCGCGTGGCCTTCTTGCTGTTCACGTGTGGTTCCCCGTTTCGGTTCGGTGCCGTGCTGTGGTCGCACCGAGCTTCGGCGTACGGCGCCGACGACCGCAATGACCGACACCGATCCCGCGACGGTGGAACCGTCCCACCCCTCCTGACCTCCTCGTATAGAGAGTCCCTGGGATGCCCTCCTGGGACGCGACACGCACGGGAGCCAGGGTGTCGGGCGAGGCCAACGACAAGGACGTCGAGGAATTCGCGGCGCTGCTACGGCGCCTGAAGGCACGCACGGACCGCAGCTACAGCCAGTTGGCCCGCCGCCTGAACATGAACGCGTCGACCCTGCACCGCTACTGCGTCGGCGAGGCGGTCCCCCTCGACTTCGCCCCCGCCGAACGCTTCGCGGCCCTGTGCGGAGCGACACCGGAGGAACGGCTGGAGCTGCACCGGTACTGGATCCTGGCGGTGGCGGCGAAACAGCGGCGACGGGAGGCGGGGACTCCGGCGGCGGCGGGGAGTCCATTGATCGAGGCGCCGGCCGAGGCGCCGGTGCCCGATGCCGACGAACCGCCGCTGCCCGCCGTCCGCTCGCCCTGGTACCGGCGACGGCTCACCCTCACCGCCGCCGTGGTGTGCACGGTGCTCGCGGTGTGGGGCACCCTGTCGGCGGTGTCCACGCACGACACGGCCAAGTCCAGGGCCGGGGTGGGGACCGGGGCCACCACCGGCGCCACGTCCAAGGGCACCCCATCCGCCCGCCCCGCTCCCCTCACCTGGACCGCCGACTCGCAGGTCTGGGAGATCGGCTGCGACCACGACTACGTCATCGACAAGGCGCCGAAGGACGTGCCGCCGCCCCCGGTCCAGCAGGACGCCGGGGCCTGGGCGGCGACCCAGCACGCGGTGCACGGCGGGCAGACGAACGTGGAGATCTCGGTGCAGGGCAGGACCTCAACGGCCGTGATCCTGGAGGCACTTCGGGTCCGGGTCGTCGGCCGTACCGCACCCGCCCCGGGCACCGCGTACTCGATGGCCCAGGGCTGCGGCGGGGACATCTCCCCGCGCTACTTCGGCGTCAACCTGGACGCCCACCGCCCGCTCGTCAAGCCGGAGCCGGGCAGCGACACGGGCAGGACGGTCCCGGTGGCGCACCTGCCGTACCGGGTCTCGGCCACGGACCCGGAGGTCCTGCTGGTCAAGGCCCGCACCGGGACCTGCGACTGCCGCTGGTACCTGGAACTCGACTGGTCCTCCCAGGGCCGCACCGGCACCCTCCGCATCGACGACCACGGCAAGCCGTTCCGCACGAGCGGCATCAAGGGCCTGCGTCACCTCTGGTACTCGTCGAACGGATGGGTGCCGTACGACGGTTAGGACCCGATGGCTCTAAGGCCGGGGCATGTTGCGGATGTTGGAGCGGGCCATTTGCAGCATCCGCCCGACTCCCCCGTCCAGCACGATCTTTGAGGCCGACAGCGCGAACCCGGTGACCATCTCGGCGCTGATCTTCGGCGGGATGGACAGGGCGTTGGGGTCGGTGACGACGTCGACGAGGGCGGGGCCGTTGTGCTTGAACGCGGCCTTCAGGGCACCCTCAAGGTCCTTGGGCTTCTCGACCCGCACTCCGTAGGCACCGCACGCGCGGGCCACGGCGGCGAAGTCGGGGTTCTTGTTGGTGGTGCCGTAGGACGGGAGTCCGGCGACCAGCATCTCCAACTCGACCATGCCCAGGGAGGAGTTGTTGAACAGGACGACCTTCACCGGCAGGTCGTACTGGACGAGGGTGAGGAAGTCGCCCATCAGCATGGAGAATCCGCCGTCGCCCGACATCGACACGACCTGCCGCTCGGTGTCGGTGAACTGGGCGCCGATCGCCATCGGCAGCGCGTTCGCCATCGAGCCGTGGGAGAACGAACCGATGATGCGGCGGCGGCCGTTGGGCGTGATGTAGCGCGCGGCCCAGACATTGCACATGCCGGTGTCGACGGTGAACACGGCGTCCTCGTCGGCGAGTTCGTCGACCACGGCCGCCACATACTCCGGATGGATCGGAACGTGTTTCTCGACCTTCCGCGTATACGCCTTGACGACCCCTTCCAGCGCGTCGGCGTGCTTCTTGAGCATCCGGTCGAGGAACTTCCGGTCCCCCTTCGGCTTCACCCGCGGGGTGAGACAGCGCAGCGTCTCCTTCGCGTCGCCCCACACCGCGAGGTCCAACTTCGAACGCCGGCCGAGGTGTTCGGGCCGTACGTCGATCTGGGCGATCTTCACGTCGTCGGGGAGGAAGGCGTTGTACGGGAAGTCGGTGCCGATGAGGATGAGCAGATCGCACTCGTGGGTGGCTTCGTAGGCGGCGCCGTAACCGAGCAGACCACTCATGCCGACATCAAACTTGTTGTCGTACTGAATCCACTCCTTGCCGCGCAGGGCGTGCCCGATCGGGGACTTGATCTTCTCGGCGAACTCCATCACCTCGGCGTGCGCGCCGGCGGTGCCGCTGCCGCAGAAGAGGGTGACCTTCTCCGCCGCGTCGATCATCTCGACGAGCTTCTCGATCTCGGCGTCGCCGGGCCGGACGGAGGGCCGGGAGGTGACGAGGGCGGTCTCGGCGGCCTTGTCCGGGGCGGGCTCGGAAGCGACGTCGCCCGGGAGCGAGACGACACTCACGCCACTCTGCCCGACCGCGTGCTGGATGGCGGTCTGGAGCAGCCGGGGCATCTGCTTCGGGTTGGAGATGAGTTCGCTGTAGTGACTGCACTCCTGGAAGAGCCGGTCGGGGTGGGTTTCCTGGAAGTACCCGAGGCCGATCTCGCTGGACGGGATCTGCGAGGCGAGGGCGAGGACCGGGGCCATGGAGCGGTGGGCGTCGTAGAGGCCGTTGATGAGGTGCAGGTTGCCGGGGCCGCAGGAGCCGGCGCAGGCCGCGAGCTTCCCGGTTATCTGGGCTTCGGCGCCGGCGGCGAAGGCGGCGGTCTCCTCGTGCCGTACGTGGATCCAGTCGATGGCGGAGTTGCGGCGGATGGCGTCGACGACGGGGTTGAGGCTGTCGCCGACGACGCCGTAGAGGCGCTTGACGCCGGCGCGGACGAGGATGTCGACGAACTGTTCGGCAACGTTCTGCTTGGCCATGGTTCTCGCGTGCCCTTCGGTTTCCTGTGTCCTACGGATCCCTCTGGGTCCATGAATTCACAGCCTCGGCGCTCACGCCTCCCAAACGGCGGCTGCCGTGCGGTCGTCGGCATAACCCTTGACCCGCACTTGGGTGTCGGCGAGGAAGGCGGCGAGACCGGGCGGTGCGGCCCCGGACCACCGTCCCGACAGATGCGCGGACAGCTCGGGTTCGCCGCGCAGGGGCTCGGCGAACCCGCCCGTGCACATGAGGAGCGTGTCGCCGGGGCGGGCGACGGAGGCACGGAAGCGGAAGGGTTCGCGGGGTGGTTCGGGGGCGGGTTCGTACGGGCTCGGGGGCGTCGGGATCCCGAGGTCCATGGTGAGCCGGTCCCCGTCGGGCGTCTCGGCGGGCTGCGACCCGAACCCGACGACGGCCTCGCCGCTCAGGTCTCCGACGGCGGGCTCGATGTCCTGCCACTCCCCGTCCCGGAGCCGGAAGAGCCCGCCGGGCCCGACCCCGAAAAAGACTCGGGTACGGCACTCCGGATGCGCGGGCAGAAGCAGACACCGCAGGCCGGCCGAGTACTCCTCGGGATCGATGCCCTGTTCGGCGGCGCTGGCCCGGAGCTTGCCGAGGCTGCGGTCGGTGAGCCGGTGCAACCCGGACTTCAGGTCTCCACGCCGCGCAGCCCTTATGTCCTCGGAGAGCCGCGCATGGCTCCGCCCCACGGCCCGCGCGATCCAGTGACACGCCTCGGCGGCGGCCCGATGCGCCCCCGGCGTGGCCCGCGCCCCGGTGGCCATCGCCACCAACACCAACGCCTGCTCCCCCACCCCGAACCGCGCGGTGAGCAGGGAATCCCGCCGCGGCTCCCCCCTGAACCGCGCGGAATCCCCCCGCACGGAAACAGCCCTGATCGTGCTCGCCCCGTACCGCGCCCCGTCCAACACGGTGTCCGCGACGAGATCGTCGAGCTCGTCCGGGTCGGCCAGGGGGAGGGCGGTGGGGTCGGGGTCGTAGGTGGGGGGTCCGGAGCCTACGTAGTCGAGGGCGAGGGGTGTGGCTGGGGGCGCGGTGGGAGGCGGGGGCGGTGCGAGGGCGGGGAGGTTGGGGGGTGGGGCGAGCGGGAGGGGTTGGGGGGCCTCCGGACCGGGGGCGGGCGTGGCCGGTGGTTGGGGATAGGGGCGCGGGTCGAACGGGCGGTCCGGGCGGGGGGATTGCGGGGCGACGGCGGGGGGTGCGGGGGTGGTGGGTGGCTGCGGGTACGCATCCCGGGCCGGCGAACCATCCGGCCGGAGGTCCCTCGGAGGGGCGGCGGGACTGTCGGCGGGGCGAGCGGGGGCAACTGACTGCTGCGGGGCGGACAGCCCATCCGGGCGGAGGTCCTCCGGAGGAACGGTGGGACTGTCGGCGGGACGTGCGGGAGCAGCCGACTGCTGCGGGACGGACAGCCCATCCGGGCGGAGGTCCTCCGGAGCGGCGGTGGGACTGTCGGCAGGGGGTTCGGGCACGGCCGACGACTGCGGATAGGACGCGCCATCCGGACGGGGAGACTGCGGAGCGCCGTTGGGATCGACGGCGGGACGTGCGGGAATCGCCGACGACTGAGGGACGGACAGCCCGTCCGCACGGAGGTCTCGCGGAGCGGCGGTGGAACTACTGGCAGGGGGTTCGGGCACGGCCGACGACTGCGGATAGGACGCGCCATCCGGACGGGGAGGCTGCGGAGAGCCGTTGGGATCGACGGCGGGACGTGCGGGAACCGCCGACAACTGCGAGGCGGAACGCCCGTCCGGACGGAGGTCCCGCGTAGCGACAGCCGGGTTGTCGGGAGGAGGCGCGGGCGCCGCCGGCGGCTGCGGGTACCCGGGCGGAGGCTCAGTACCGGCAGGCAGCTGAGGGTCGGTCGGCGGGAGGTTGGGCCGCGTGCCCGCGTGGGGGCTCTGCCCGGGCGGCGCGTTGTCGCCCGGAACAGCGGGAGCTACGGGGGTGAACAGCGGAGGCTCGCCGTACTGATCCGCGCCACCAGTTCCCGCTCCCGGCGCCGAAGACGACGAAGCACCCTCACCAGGAGCGCCGGGGCCCAACGGCCTGAACACCGGAGACTCGGCATCCGGATCCACACCAGGAGCAGCAGTGCCAGAAGGCCTGAACAGCGGAGGCTCACCGTACTCATCCCCGCCACCACCTCCCGGCGCCGAAGACGACGAAGCACCGTCGCCGGTGGCCACCGTCCGGCGCTCACCCGGAGCCGGACCGCTCCCCGCGTCCCCCCGGACGGGACCGAACCCACCGGCACCGCCCCCAGCCGCATCCACCCCCGAAGCCCCGGCCCAGCCACCCCCACCATCGTCCCGAACCTCACCGGACGTCGGCCCACTGACGGACCCCGGCGCCGAAGCAGAAGTACCCGGCGCCCCGGTCGGCCCCTGAAGCGGGCGCCCCGGCGGGACCGCCGTACCCCCCGCAGGTGCCGTGGACGGTGGTCCCCAGTCCCCCCGCGACGAGGCAGAACCCGTACCGCCGGGCGGCTCGGAGTCGGGGGCGGCTGCCGCACGCGGCCCCGGTACACCCAGGTCCGCCGGACGCGTCCCGTCAGCCCCCGGGGACCGCCCCTCATCCACCGGACGCGCACCGCCCCCGGCATCAACGACCTCACCGCCACCCCCGCCGACCGTCCCCGCCGCCGAGGCGAACCGGTCGTCGACGGAGTCGCCCGCGGCCGTGGGCCCGGTGTCCTGTGCCGTGTCGTCGTACAGCTGGCTCCACCAGTCGTCCTCGTGACCGGTCGGCGTTCCCCCCTGCTGGCTCATGCCCCTAATTGTCCACCGCACGGGCCAGTTGGAAACGGGGCGTCCGGAAAATCGGACGCGCACCCCTCGTCGAACGGCGTGTCGGATGACGTACCGAACGACCGTCCGACACAGGGCCGCCGGACGGTCCCACCCCCCACGGGAGAACCGCCCGGCGACGACTGAGTGACCCGGCCCCGACTCCCCTGCGTGCCGACGCACGTCACGGGACCGGGTCACGGTCCATGTGACCGAATTCCGTTGCGAGTTCGGCCCACCCGGGCCCGAGTGTGCCCTGCCTTCCTGAAGTTCCCCTGTGATTCGCGCCTGTCTCCCCCATGACCCACCGCACGCGAATCCGCAGGCCACGAAGGGCTAATACGGGCATTACGGGCGACAGTTGATGCCCCCGTGACGCAACCTTGGCAGAGTGACGGGTGGTGCGGCGATGATGTGCCGAGGCGGGTTCGCGCCGTGGCTGTTTCCCGCCATCACGGCCGGTTCACCACTACGGCCGGTTCCACCGCTACGGCGGATTCCGCCACCGCACACCCCACGGGGTCATGTCTTCGGGGAGGGACGACGGATGCTGGGAGCGATAGGCCTGGACGAGGCGCACGAGTCGGCGTACCGGGCACTGGTGTCCGTCGGCGCCGCGGACGTGCCCGATCTCGCCCGCCGGCTGACCATCGGGGAGTACGACACCGAGCGCGCCCTGCGCCGCCTGGAACGGCACGGACTCGCCGCCCAGTCCTCGGCCCGCCCCGGCCGCTGGGTCGCCGCCCCGCCCGGCGTCGCCCTCGGCGCGCTGCTCACCCAGCAACGCCACGAACTGGAGAAGGCCGAACTCGCCGCCGCCCTGCTCGCCGAGGAGTACCGGGCCACCGCCGCCGAACCCGCCGTACACGACCTGGTGGAGGTGGTGATCGGCGCCGCGGCCGTCACCCAGCGCTTCCTCCAGCTCCAGCTCGGCGCGACGGACGAGGTCTGCGCGCTGGTCACCGGGACCCCGGTCGCCGTCACCGGCATGGAGAACGACGCGGAGGAACAGGCCGCCGGCCGAGGCGTCCGCTACCGGGTCGTTCTCGAACGCGCGGTCCTCGACCAGCCGGACGGCATCACCGAACTGACCGCCGCACTCGGCCGCGACGAACAGGTACGGGTGGTCGACAAGGTCCCGACCAAACTGGTGGTCGCCGACCGCACCCTCGCGATGGTCCCGCTGACCTCGCACACCGCAGAGCCCGCCGCCCTCGTCGTCCACGCGAGCGGCCTGCTGGAACTGCTCTCCGGACTCTTCGAGTCGATCTGGCGGGACGCCCTCCCCCTGCGCCTGGGCCCGTCCGGCGCCACCGAACAGGACCCGGACGGCCCCGACGCCACCGACCTGGAGGTGCTGTCCCTGCTGCTGGCCGGACTGACCGACGCCAGCGTCGCGAAACAGCTCGACCTGGGCCTGCGGACGGTCCAGCGCCGGGTGAAACACCTGATGGAGCTGAGCGGCGTCACGACCCGGCTGCAACTGGGCTGGCACGCCTACGAACGGGGCTGGGTGGCCCGTGGCTGACCTGCGGTTTCACCCGGTATCCCGCAGGCTGGGCAGATGGGAGTGGGTGAACTCCTCCTGGTCGGCGTGGTCATCCTGCTCGGCCTGTGCGGAGTCTTGGTGCCCGGAGTGCCGGGGTCGTGGCTGGTGTGGGCCGCGGTCCTGTGGTGGGCGCTGAAGGACCCGCAGCCGGTGTCCTGGGGCGTCCTCGTGGGCGCGACGGTCGTCCTCTTCCTCTCCCAGGTGGTCCGCTGGGCCCTGCCGCCCCGCCGTCTGCGCGCGAGCGGCGCGACCCCCCGGATGGGCGTGTACGCCGGAGCCGGCGCGTTCCTCGGCTTCGTCCTGGTCCCCGTGCTCGGCGCGATCCCCGGCTTCATGGCCGGCATCTACCTCCACGAACGCCTGCGCCTGGGCCGCCACGGCGAGGCCATGGCCTCCCTCCGTACGGCGATGCGCTCCGGCGGCTCCAGCGTCCTGACCGAACTGTTCACCTGCCTGCTGATCATGGGCGCGTGGCTGGGCGCGGTGATCTGGGGCTGACCCTCAGCCGAGGGCCGTGAGGTCGACCGTGTCGGCAAGCGCCCGCATGCCCGCGTCGTTGAAGTGCAGATGGTCGCCGGAGTCGTAACCGGGCCGGATCCGCTGCGGCTGCTCCGGGTCGCGTACGGCGGCGTCGAAGTCCACGACCCCGTCGAAGGGCCCGCCGCCACGAAGGAAGACGTTGACCTTCTGCCGTACGGATTCGCGGGCCGCCGTGTACCCGCTGTTGCCGCCGTACGGCGTGAGGGTCGCCCCGATGACCCGGATGCCGTGCGCGTGGGCGCGGCTCACGAGGGTGCGGTAGGCGGTCTCGAAGGCGCCGGGGTCGGTGGCCGCCGGGGTGCCTTTGATGTCGTTGATGCCTTCGAGCACGATCAGCACGCGTACGCCCGACCGCGACAGGGCGTCCGCGTCGAGGCGGGACAAGGCACTCGGCCCTACGTCGTCGCGCAGCAGCCGGTTCCCGGAGATCCCGGCGTTGAGGACACCGAGGCGGCGGTACGACGGCAGGGCGCCGAGGCGTTCGGCGAGCCGGTCGGGCCAGCGGTGGTTGGCGTCGCGGGTGGAGCCGTTGCCGTCGGTGAGTGAGTCGCCGAGGGTGACGACACTGCCGGCCACGAGGGCGTCGAGGACGTCGACGCCGGTGACGTAGTACCAGGAGGTGGTGGTCGCCGTATACGCGGAGCCGTCGGTCTTGTCGGCCCAATTCCCTTGCGGGGCGAGGTAGTTGGTCTGTCCGGCCGCGCGGTGGTAGGTCGCCGGGCCGGAGTCGTCGGGGGTGTGGACCGTGACGAGCAGGTCGGCCCGGTCGGGCACGGCGAGCGGGACGGGATCGCTGACCAGGTCCTCGCCGGCCGGGATCGTGACCGTCCGGGCGCCGTCGAAGGTGGCGGCCCGCATCGACCCCGGCACGGCGTCCGGACCCGCCTCGCGCAGGGCGACGGTCACCGCGTCGAGACGGAGGGGCGCGGTACCGAGCCGGTTGCTGAGCCGGACCCGGGTCGCGCTGCCGCCGACGCTGAGGTGGACGACGTTGCGGAGGGAGGCGCCGGGCCGGGCCGGCGCGGTGCCGGAGGGGGCGGCCTCCCAGGTGCCGGTCCAGGTGCCGAACGGGTCGGGGGCCGAGGCCCTGGGAACGGGGGTGCCGGCCGTCGCCGCACCCGCCGTCCCCGTAGTCCCAACTCCCGCTCCCAGCACAAGTGTCAGCAGTCCTACGACGACCCGTCCGGCCCCGACCATGAGCGCTCCGCCTCTTCCCGCCGGCCACAAGGAAGGCGACCGTGGCACGCGGGAACGGGCGGACGGCGGAGCATCACCGGTGCCGGGCCCCACGTGACCTGTCCGGCGTAGGGCGTAGGACGGAAGGCGTGGGACCCGAGGCCGATGCGCGGGGCGGGCAGGCGTGTTTGGCTGCGGTCATGACCGAATTCACCGAGGCCGAACGCGCGTACCTGACGTCACAGCGCCTGGGCCGCCTGGCCACCGTCGACCCCCAGGGCCAGCCACAGGCGAACCCCGTCGGCTTCTTCCCGCAGGCCGACGGGACGATCCTGGTCGGCGGCTATGCGATGGGGACGACGAAGAAGTGGCGCAACCTCCAAAAGAACCCGAAGGTCGCACTGGTCGTGGACGACATCGTCAGCGTCAAGCCCTGGAAGGTACGGGGCATCGACATCCGCGGGGAGGCCGAACTCCTTGTCGGCCCCCACGAGTTGGGGCCGCACATGAGCGAGGAAGTGATCCGCGTCCATCCGCGGCGGATCCACAGCTGGGGGCTGGAGGGCTGACGGCGAGGCGTCTCACAGGCAGTCGGGCAGCACCTCGTTGAGGCGCTTGAAGCCCTGCGCCCACATACGGTCCAGCTCGGCGAAGTCCTCCTGGGTCAGAGGACTGTCCCTGCTGGACACGAGCGGTCTGCCCGTGTGGGACTCCAGTGGATTCCGGCTGAGGATGAGCTTGGTGACGATGTTCGTGGCGTCCCAGGTCCGCACGACACCGAGCCCGAAGTACTCGGAGAGCTCACCGTCGAACTGGGGGTAGATCTCCTCGAAGACATTGGCCTCCTCCCCGGCCTTGCGGCTCACTATGGTCAGCCGTTCATGTCGTACGAAGGCCTCCACCAGGTATTTCTGCGTGTGGCCGCTGTCCGTCTCGACGTCGATCTCCACCGCCAGGGACCCGACGTGGGCGCTGAGGTGAAACGGGTACTGCTCGTACTGCCAGACGTACTGGCCGCGCAGTTTGGTCAGGAAGTAGTGGTGCCACAGCTGCCGGGCCGAGGCCAGCCGGGCGTTCTCCGAACGCAGTGTGCTGGTCAGAGAGCTCTCCAGCACGTTCGTCAGGTGGCGGAGGGTCTCCCGGTCGGAGGCGCGGGCGACCATGATGCTGATGACGGCACCGACGATCCCTCCGCCGATCGCCGTGAGTACACCGGAGATCTCCTGGTTGGGCAGCGAGATCTTGCCGTGGCTGTCGACCGCGGCAGCGGCGAAGGCCACGCCGAATCCCGTGGTCACGACCCCCAGGGCCAGGATGAGCCAGGACCGCGCCTGCCCGTCCGCCCAGGTCCCGCTCTCTGTCGTGCCGTTTCTTCCCGACATGGCCGCATCCCCCCGAACCGGAACCGTCAGTCGAACACCAACGTCATGAGAACCCGGTCGCGTCCGGGTCCGTAGTAGTCCTTGACGAATCCGACGTCGCGGAATCCGCATGCTTCGTAGAGGTGGCGCGCCGGAGCGTTGTCCGGCCGCACCACAAGGTTCATACGACGGGCTCCGGTGGCCTTGGAACGCCGTAGCGCGTCGATCAGGAGGGCTCGGCCGAGGCCCTTTCCCTGGAATTCGGGAAAGACGCCGAGCGCCAGCAGGGAGGCGTGGTCCTCACCGGAGATGTGCACGGGCAGCGCATATCCTCTCAGCGCGCCGTCGTGCTCCAGCAGAATGAAATCACGGCGATGGATATCGAAGAGTTGCCTGAGGAACAGGTAGTCGTAACCCTCGGTCTCCCCGAACGCTTCGTGGTCCAGCCGGTACAGGTCGGGAAGATCCTTTTCCTCGGGGGCCCGGAACTGATCTTGCCCGCCGGTTGGCGTACCTGAGGGCAAAGGCTTGATCCTTCTCGCGAGAGTGCTGTACAGATCACCGTAAAGTAGCACCACGTCAAGGGAGTTGGTAGTACTCTCGTCCTCCAGGCTGGGCTGGCTCCGGGGAGACGTATGGCAGGCAACGCTGCGTACGACTGGGATTCTTTCGACTCAGGGGACTACCTGGAGCACAATTACGCGGATCTGCACGACGAGGACCGCAAAATCCTGAACATCGTGCGCGACTTCCTGTGCAGTCAGTCCTTCGATTCGAACACGCGGGGCGTCGACGTCGGCACCGGAACCAACCTCTACCCGGCGCTCGCGATGCTTCCGTTCTGCCGGGAGATAGACTTGCTGGAATTCTCCGAGGCCAACCGGATTTGGCTCGCCGATCAGCTCAACGACTATTCGGCGAACTGGGACAGCTACTGGAAAGTCTTGACCAAGCAGGATGTTTATCGGTCGGTCGAACGGCCTCGGGAGAGGCTGCGTCGGCACACCACCGTGCGGGAGTGGGACATCCTCGACTCGGTTCCGGAAGTGAAGTGGGACGTGGGCACCATGTTCTTCGTCGCCGAGTCGATCACCACGTTCCGCGAGGAATTCACCACAGCACTGGGCAAGTTCTGCGCCCTGCTGAAACCGGGCGCACCGTTCGCCATGACGTTCATGGAGAACTCCAAGGGCTACGAGGTGGGCGGCAAGCCCTTCCCCGCCCTCGGAATCGGGGTGGCCGACGTGCAGGACGAGATGGAGGAACTGGGCAACGGTCTGGGGTTCCACCATGTGAACATCGGCGCCCAGCCGCTCCGGGAGGGCTACAGCGGCATGATCCTCGCGCACGGGTACGTCAAGTAGCACAGCGATCACGTAGCACAGCGATGGGGGGCCGTACGCCGTGTTGATCCAGCCGCGCCGCGGACTGCTCAAGATCTGGCGCTCCGTCCTCAACTGCTCCCTCACGAACGGCTCTTGGGGCAGCCCCGGCCGCGACGGCGGCAATGCGATCAGCGACGCCGAGCAGCTCGTGTGCCTCCTCTATCCCGCTCTGAAGATCCCCGTCCTGAACTTCTCCGTGCCGGACGACACCGAGCCGGACGTGCTGAACACGCTCGCCCCGCTCGGTGACTTCGCCACCGCGCCCACGGCTCTCGCCGGGATCGTCAAGGACTACCTGGACAGGTACTCCGACGAGGGGCGGCCCGTGTTCCCGCCGGGCGGCCGGGTGTGCGCCCTCGATCCGGGGGCCGAACCCTCGCCGGAGCAGGGGAAGTTGGAGACGGTGGAGGCGTACTCCATGTCCGTGACCTTCGCCCTGTCCGCCCTGGCCTTCGTCAAGAGCTTCGCCAAGCAGGTCAGGGGCGAGGAACTCGCGGCGCAACTGCGCACCACCGAGGCCGCCCTGGACCGCCGGCTGACCCGGGCGATGCAGGGGCTGCTGGACAGTTTCGCCGTGGACGTGTTCTCCGAGGACTCCCCGAAAGGGGTCACGCTGCTGCGCACCATCGGCCAGCGGCGCCAGTCCCGGGACGTGCTCGTCGACCGGCTCCGCACCGAACTGCAGCCGATCCGGGCCGGGTTGCGGGGCCTGTCCCTGCCCGAGTCCGTCGGACGGCCGCTCGCCGACGAAGGGCTGCTGTTCCAGTGCGGCTGGGCCTGGGGGCCCGTGCGGTCCGCCGACGACGATCCGCTGCGGGTCGCGGAACCCGTGCCGGCGCTGTACTTCACGGTGACGGCGATGGACGGCATCGTCGACTTCTTCTCCCGCCAGACCCTCCTGCTCGGCCTGCTGAGCGACGACCAGCAGGCCCTGGCCCACGCGCTGCGGCTGCGCTGGGAACTGACGCAGAGCTACTGGACGGCGGTCGCCCGGTTCGGCGGCGACCGCTGGCCGCTGACCGACCCGCCCTGGCGGCCGACGGACCACCGGGGCGAGGAGTCGGACTACGCGACCCTCCAGGTCGCCTCCGTCGTCGTCCACAATCTGATGCGCCGGCACGGCGCCGACGACGTTACTCCGGTCGACGACCTGACGCCGCTGGCCGAGGTGCTGGAGGAGCTGGCGGCCCGCGGCGGCATCACCCGGCGGCCCCGGGCACACGCCGGCACGGTCGAACTCCACGACCCCGGCGAGCTGGTGCCGCTGCCCGGCAGCGAACGGCACGGGCCCGCCCTGGGGCTGCTGGTCTCGGACTACGCGCCCATGCTCCTCAAACGCATCCTCCAACTCGCCGGTCTCACCCCGGACCTGCGTCAGCGCGACCGACTCCTGTCCCTGGCCGACGAGTTGGTGGACCACCTGTGGCGTCGACGCCTGTCCGCGGGCCCCGCGACCGGCCTGTGGGACGCGCCGGAAGCGGTGTACGCGCACCGGGACAGGCCCTCCACCGCCCCGTCCTGGTATGTGACGGAACGGGTCGTCGAGGTTCTGGTCGTCGCGGCGACGACGGTGAACACACCGCTCGCCCGCAGCGCCCTGCTCACCGAGATCGTCGAGGAGTTGCTGCGCGACGCCGAACAGCTCTACGCGCAGGAAGTGATGCGACGCCCCGTCGGCCACTCGGCCGGCAACCCGCTGGACCGGGTGGAACCGGCCCTGCGCCGGGCCCGGGACATCGCGGACACCCGGCCCAGCGTCGCGGTGGCGCTCGCCATCGAGGTACTGCGCGAACTCGACGGTCTCGCGCTGGCGCGGGACCGCGCAGCGAGGGGAGGCTGACACCGGTGATCGTCTTCGCGACCTCCGACAAGGGCGGCACGGGCCGCTCCGTGACCTGCGCCAACATCGCCTACCGGCGTGCCCTGGCCGGCGACCGGGTCGCCTACGTCGACTTCGACTTCGGTTCGCCCACCGCCGCGACGGTCTTCGAACTCGGCTCCGCCGTAAGCCGGTTGAAGAAGGACACCGGCGTGCACGCCTATCTGCGCGGCCTGGTCGCGGAGCCGACGCGGCTGGACGTGCAGTCGCTCGCCGAGCGCGAGGTGCTGCGCCGTACGCTCCTCGACCCCGGGCGGCTGTGTCTGGTGCCCGGCGACCCGGGCGGCGGCGAGTTCCCCGTCGACGAGGGGGTGGTCCAGCGCTGCCGCGCCCTGTTCCGCAAGCTGGACGAGGAGTTCGACCTGACGCTGGTCGACCTCAGCGCCGGCCGGTCGTACGCCATCGACATCGCGCTGCGGGCCACCGCACCGCGGCGGTTCGACGGCGTCGTCACCCGCTGGCTGGTCTTCCACCGCTGGACGCGCCAGCACCTGGAGGCGACGGCGGCCCTGGTCCGGCACGACCACGGCATCCTGCGGGTCGGCGCCCAATGGGGGCACGACGCCGAGGAGTTGGCCCGGCGGATCAGATACGTGCGGGCAGCCGTGCCCGACGCGTCGAGAACCGGGCTGCGCGACGCACAGGCGGAGTGGCTGAGGTCGTTCGACACCGAACTCACCCGCCGGTCGGGCCAGTTGGGCCTCGGGCGAACGGCCACGCTGGGCACCGTACCCCTGGACCCCGTCCTGCAGTGGAGCGAACAGCTCATCACCGACGAGGACGTGGTGATGCCGTCGATCGCCAATCCGGAGACGGTCGGCGCGTTCACGGAACTCGCGGACGCGCTGACCGACGACAGCAAGTGGGAGACGCTGTGACCGCCGGCGCCCAGGGGAACGAGGACGCGTGGACGTACCGGGAGGCAGCCGCCGACCACCTCACCCGAGCCGTCCCCTACTCCCAACTCTCCGTGGAACTCGGGCACTTGTACATGGAGGACTTCGCCGCCGGCCCGGAACGGCTGCGCGACCACTTCGCGCGGATCGCGCCCTGGGTGGCCACGGCCCGGTCGCTCGCCGGGCCGAAGCGGCGGATCAGCACCTGTTTCCTGATCGACGACTACTTCACCCGGTTCTCCTCGCCCGCCGAGGTGATTCCGATGGTGACGCGGGCCGCCACCAAGGCGGGGCTGCGGATCGACTACCTGGCCCTCGAATCCGGCTGCGCCGAGGCCGGCGGCGTGGACATCGCCCGGCTGCTGCTGGCCAGGCTGGTGGCCGAACCGCCCGTCGGCAGCAACGGCGCCCGGCCGCCCATGGAGGAGAACGGCTGGCTGTGCAACGGCGTGCGCTCGCCGTCCGACGTGACACCGTCGGCCATGTCCACGGACACGGACTGGCGGCCGCCACTGGAACTCGGCGCCCGCCGGCACTCCGTGTTCCTCGACGCGCAGCTGTGGTCGGTCGAGGAGGACGGGTCCCGCCTCTGGTCGTGTCCGTTCCTGGCCGCCGTATGGCAGATGCTGCGGCTGGGGCTGCTCAGGGACCGGGGCGAGGTGGTCCTGCCCGCGCAGCCGTGGGACGAGGAGGAGGCGTTCCCCGACGACTGGGCGCGACTGAGCCCGCTGGTGCGGCTCAATCCGCAGGCCACGCCGTTCTGCGCGTACCGCACGTTCTCCGTGCTCGACAGCCGGTTCCTGCCGGTCGAGCATGCCGTGCGGGTGATCCTTGAGCACACGGCCGCCGACCCCGAGGCCCTGCGGCAGGTCGCCGAACGCAGTAAGAAGGAAGGCCTCGACGTGCCGTCCGAGCTGACCCAGCGGGTGCTCTACGCGTTCGCCACCACGGGCACCCGGGGCGGCGCCCCGTGACCGGCGGGTTCGCCATGGTCGGCGAGATCCGCACCGTGCTCCTGACGAACGCGCGGGCCCTGCCGCCGCAGACGGTCGCGGCGCTGCTGGATCTGGTGCCGGGCGCACCGGTCCGCGTACGGGAACGGCCTCTTCGGCGGGCGCTGTCGCCGGATCTGCTGCACGGCGTGGACTGTCCGCTGATCACCCGGCCCGGGGCCCGGGTGAACTCGGTCGGCACGCTGGCCGCGCGCGCCGTGGTGACCGGGGGCCGGGTGGCCCAGGGCTCGGCCCGCGCCGTGCTCGACGTCGGAGGTGAGCGCCGGCTGCCGTGGAGCCACTACATGGCGCGGCCGGGCATCGTCGAACTGAACGGCAGGGCCGCCCCGTCGGACGTCGCCGCGCGCTTCCCGGCCGGCCGCGACCCCGACAGCCTGGACCCGGGAGCGGTGGGCGAGGCGCTGCTCGACCGGCTCCGGGACTCCCCGCTCCTCGACCGCCGGCCCCCGCTGCGCGCGCGCCGCACCCGGCTCCGCTGGTCCGCGACGGTGGGCGCGGACCGCTTCAGCGGCGCGTTCACCCTCGCCGACCAGGAAGTACGGACGCTACGGCTCACCCTCACGTCGACGGACACGACCCCCGACCAACTGGTGTCCCTGTGCGAGGACTTGGCCCTGCACGACTGGCTGCTCACCACGGTGAGCCGCGTGGTCGAGCACGACCGCGGCCGACTCGACGACCTGCGCACCACCGTCGAGCAGTTGCTGCACCTGTGGCTGCCCGGCATCGACCTCCCTCCCGAACTCCTCGCCGTCTGGGAGGGCTTGGAGAGAGCGCCGGGACTGTCCCGCCAATGGCATGCTCAAGTGGAGCGCATCCGGCACCGGTTGACCTTGCGCGCACTGAACTCGCCGCAGTCGCCCGCCTAGTTCGGCACGGCCGGCGAGCCCTCCAGGGTCAGCAGCCGCACCTTGCGGTCGAGCCCGCCCGCATACCCCGTCAGTGACCCGTCGGCCCCGATCACCCGATGACAGGGCCGCACGACCAGCAACGGATTGGCGCCGATCGCCCCGCCCACGGCCCGGACGGCGGCCCGGGGCGCGCCGATCCGCGTCGCGATCTCGCCGTACGTCGTCGTCGCGCCGTAGGGGACGGAGTCGAGGGCGGTCCACACGCGTTCACGGAAGTCGGTGCCGGAGGTGCGGAACTCCAGCTGGAATTCCTTGAGTTCACCGGCGAAGTAGGCGGCGAGCTGTTCGGCGGCGGCACGGAAGGGCCCGGGGTCCTGGCGCCAGCCCGGCTGGACGGTACGGCCGCCCTTCTGCCCGGGGACGGACAGGGAGGTGAGGGCTCCGAACTCGTCGGCGGTGAGGAGGAGTTGACCCAGGGGGCTGTCGAAGGTCGTCCAGCGAGTGACCGTCGGATCGGTCGTCGACGCGGTCGTCGTGGCGGTCATCGTGACTCCAACTCCCCTGCCGTGCGCAGGTGTTGTACGTGCTGTACCTGTTCTGCACGTTCCATGTGCTGTACGGCGTAGGAACGCCAAGGGCGCCAGGCGTCCGGCACGTCGATGCCGGGCGGTGCCACATCGGGGTCGCCCAGGGCGCGGGTGCGGATGACGGCGACGGTCGCGGCGTCCATGCCGGGCAGCGCGAGGAGGGCCCGCTCGGCGTCGTCGCGGTCGGCGCCGGCGTCGAGTCGTACGGTGCCGTCGGCCAGGGCGGTGGCGAGGGCGGCCAGGGGGTCGCCGGGTGCGGCCTCCGCCAGTGCGGACGGCTCGGGGAAGAGATGCGTGAGGCCGCCGGACGGGGCGTCCAGCGTCTTGCCGTACCGCCGCACCAGCCGCTCGGCCTCCGCCCGCCCGACCAGCGCCCGTACGGCGAGTTCCTCGGGATCGGCGGCGCCGGGTGAGCGCAGGCCGGGGCGGGCGGCGACGAGCGGGGCGAGCCGGGGGTCGTCGCCGAGCCGTTCGTCGACGGCGTACGGGTCGGCGTCGAGGTCGAGGAGCCGTCGTAGGCGCTGGACGGCGGTGGTCAGGTCGCGGTGGTCGGTGAGGTGCAGACGGGCGTCGAGCCAGCCGCCGGGGTGGGCGAGGGACGCGGCCTTCAGGGTGCCGGGGCGTTCGTCGACGGCGACGATTCCGGTGCCGTACGGAAGGCGGAGGGTGCGGCGGTAGGTGCGGCGGCCGGGGGTGCCGACGATCTCCTCTATGCCGGGGACAGCCTCGCGGGCGAGCAGGTCGAAGACGGCGGCGGACTGGTACGGGCCCCGGTGGGCGAGCCGCAGCGGGATGCCGGCGGAGGGGCCGGTGTCCTGCGCCGGGGCCTTGGGCGCGCTGGGCGTGTTGGCCGTGCGCAGCTCGCTCGGGGTCGACGCGTACACGGCGCGGATCGTGTCGTTGAACTGCCGCAGACTGCCGAACCCGGCGGCGAACGCGACCTCCGTGATCGGCAGGTCGGTGGTCTGCACGAGGACGCGTGCGGTGTGCGCCCGTTGGGCCCGGGCGAGGGCGACCGGTCCCGCGCCGAGTTCGGCGGTGAGCTGCCGCTGGACCTGCCGTGCGCTGTAGCCGAGCCGTACGGCGAGCCCGGCGACGCCCTCGCGGTCCACGACGCCGTCGCCGATCAGCCGCATCGCGCGGCCCACGACGTCGGCGCGCGCGTTCCACTCGGCTGACCCCGGCACGGCGTCCGGACGGCACCGCCGGCAGGCCCGGAAGCCCGAGCCCTGCGCGGCGGCGGCCGTCGCGAAGAACCGCACGTTGCGCCGCTTCGGCGTCACGGCCGGGCAACTGGGGCGGCAGTAGATCCCGGTCGTGGCGACCCCGAAGAAGAACTCGCCGTCGAACCGGGCGTCCCGGCTCCGCACGGCTTCGTACCTGGTGTCCTCGTCCATCACGCTGTCCAGTCTCCGCCATCCCCGGGGGTGGGGCTGGCGGAAATCGGACGGGGTGTTGTGCCGCGCGCGCGACGAGGTGCCGTATCCGTGGCAGGCGTGTCGGAGGTGACCGGGGTGATCAGACCCCGCGCCCCCGCTTCGCCTCCATGGCCGCCTTGCCCTCCGCCCCCTTCCGCTTCCAGTCGCGGCGGAGTTCGGCGCGGGCCCGGGCGTCGGTCTTGGCGACGATCCACTGGTTCTCGCGCATGAGCTTGCGGTAACTGTCGAGCCGGCGTTCGGAAAGTTCACCGGAGTCGAGGGCGGCGAGGACGGCACAGCCCGGTTCGGCGGTGTGGGCGCAGTCGTGGAACCGGCACCGCCCCGCCAGCTCCTCGATCTCGGCGAAGACCTGCCCGACCCCGGTTTCCGCGTCCCACAACCCCACCCCGCGCAGTCCGGGGGTGTCGATCAGCACCCCGCCGCCGGGCAGGACGAGCAGGTTGCGCGTGGTGGTCGTATGACGCCCCTTGCCGTCGACGTCACGCGTCGCCTGGACATCCATCACGTCCTCGCCGAGCAACGCGTTCGCGAGTGTCGACTTGCCCGCACCGGACTGCCCGAGCAGCACGGACGTACCGCCGGCGGCGATCGCGGCGAGCACGTCGATCCCGTCCCCGGTCGCGGCGCTGACGCTCAGCACGGGCACGCCGGGCGCGGTCTTCTCCACGTCCTGGACGAGATACGACAGCGTCACCGCGTCCGGCACGAGATCGGCCTTGGTCAGCACGACCACGGGCCGGGCACCGGACTCCCAGGCGAGCGCGAGAAACCGTTCGATACGGCCGAGGTCGAGATCCCCGGTCAGCGGTACGGCGACGATCGCGTGGTCGACATTGGCCGCGAGGATCTGCCCCTCGGACCGCTTGGAGGAGGTGGAGCGCACGAAGGCGGTACGGCGTGGCAGATACGTCCGTACGTAGCGCGGGGTGCCGTCAGGTTCGACGGCGACCCAGTCGCCGGTGCAGACGACGCGCAGCGGGTCGTTCGGGGTGACGAACGCCGTGTCGGCGCGCAGCGTCCCGTCGGCGGTGACGACGTCGCACTGCCCGCGGTCGACCCGGACCACCCGGCCGGCCAGCAGTCCTTCGGCGTCGTGGCGGGCGAACTCATCCGCCCATGCGTCGTCCCAGCCGTAGCGGGCGAGCGCGAGAAAAGCAGAACTGGAAGTCAAGGGAGACCCTTCACAGGGTGGCCCCGGCGCGCGCACTCGGGCGCGCTGGAAGAGGAAGGTCAGCCGGTGGCCACGGAGGTGGACTTGATGCACTTCTGAACGCGGGCAAGGCCCATCACAGAGACAGCCATCGGTCACACCTCCCACAACACAAGCCAAGTCACCGGCGACACCTCGGGGGTAGCCGCTCCAACACCACGGATCATAGAAGGCACAGGGCGACCGAGCCACCGAATTACGGCGACCGATGATCTCGTCCACCGGCCGGTGACGTCACGGTGCGACCGACCGCCACTACCATCACCGCTACACGCGGCGCGCGGGCAAGATCGACAGACGGTACGGCGGAGCGACCATGGTTTACGGGCTGTATGGGGAGTACCGCTCCTACCGGCAGCAGGGACGGCGGCGGTGGCTGCGGTGATCGAGAACTACGGGGGAATCCTGCGCGCCGTCGAGACCCGCCTGACCACCTGGACGTTCCTCGTCTCCGAACGAGGGGATCGACGGGAGGCGGCGACCGCGGCCGCCGAAGCCGACGAGGCGGTGGCGGGTCTGCTCCGGCTTCGGCCGGGAAAGATCCAGCGGAAGGCCGAGAACGGCGTGTGGTCCCCGGCTTCCGACGTGCTGGCGTTCCGCTCGTGGCTGTGGTTCGTGATCGCGGTCCTGCTCGGAGTCGGAAGTCTGCTGCTGATCCCGGACGGCGGCGCCCCCGCAGGGCGGTACGTGCGGATCGCGTTCTCTGTGGTCCCCGCGGTGCCCAGCGCGTTGTTCGTGTCACGCCAGCTGAGTCACGTGCTGGCCGAACGAGCCCTACGAACCGGGACGGCTGAACAGAGCACCCTGACCTGGATCGGCCGTTGGCTCGGCGCAGGCACTGTGCTCGTCCTCACGGTGGGAATGTGGGCGCTCTGGATGACGATCCTCGTCCTCTAGTCCCGCCCACCGGGAAGAGCGACGGCACCCTCCGCCCCCCCCGTTATGTTTTCTGCGGTCCTGCAAGAGGGCCGCTGGCCTCCGGGCCCGGCATGGCTGTTCCCCCCTGTCGAACCGATGACCTGGGGGGTG
>NZ_JBITHH010000007.1:492998-611568 GCF_044457795.1 Streptomyces sp. NPDC050528 | reverse complement strand
AAACGCCCGGTTACATTCCGAACCCGGAAGCTAAGCCTTACAGCGCCGATGGTACTGCAGGGGGGACCCTGTGGGAGAGTAGGACGCCGCCGAACTCCTTTTAGAGCTCTGGCTCTTGGGCATGCAGCCCAAGAGCCAGAGCTTTTTTGCGTTGGGGTAAGGTCAGGGAGAATCGTTGACTCGTTTTCCCACAGGAGGCCCCCGGGTGGAGGTCCAGGAGACCCGCGTCCAGACAGACCGGGTGCTCACCATCCCGAACATCCTCAGCATGGCGCGCCTCGTCGGCGTACCCATCTTCCTGTGGTTGATCCTCAGGCCCGAGTTCGGAGGCCCCAAGAGCGACGGCTGGGCGCTTCTGGTGCTGATGCTGAGCGGGATCAGCGACTACCTGGACGGCAAGCTCGCGCGGCGCTGGAACCAGATCAGCAGTCTTGGCCGGCTTCTGGATCCCGCCGCGGACCGGCTCTACATTCTCTCGACTCTCGTCGGACTCACGTGGCGCGAGATTCTGCCAATCTGGTTGACCGCCGTACTGCTGGCGCGTGAACTGGTCCTGCTGGTGGTGGTGGGCATCCTCAGGCGGCACGGCTATCCGCCGCTGCAGGTGAACTTCTTGGGCAAGGCAGCTACGTTCAACCTGATGTACGCGTTCCCGTTGTTGCTGCTCAGTGACGGAAGCGGTTGGCTTCCGTCACTCGCAGCGATTTTCGGATGGGCGTTCGCAGGATGGGGTACAACGCTCTATTGGTGGGCAGGAGTCCTCTACGTGGTACAAGTCCGCCGCCTACTGCGTGCGGACGCCATGGCCGACTGACCTTGCCGATTGGGCGGTAACAGTCGCTCGATGGCCCGTTGCGCAAAAGTGCGGGACAATCTGGACTGGTGAAGTCGGCTAGACCGTCGTCTCGCAGAGGAGGACGCTTCCGACATGAAGGCCGTCGTGATGGCCGGAGGCGAAGGCACACGCCTTCGCCCCATGACCTCAAGCATGCCCAAGCCACTGTTGCCCGTGGTCAATCGACCGATCATGGAGCACGTGCTCAGGCTGCTCAAAAGGCATGGGCTCAATGAGACCGTAGTCACCGTCCAGTTCCTGGCCTCGCTGGTCAAGAACTACTTCGGTGACGGCGAAGAGCTCGGCATGGAGCTCTCGTATGCCAATGAGGAGAAGCCACTCGGTACCGCCGGAAGCGTCAAGAACGCCGAAGAGGCGTTGAAGGACGATGCCTTCCTCGTCATCTCCGGTGATGCCCTGACCGACTTCGACCTCACCGAACTGATCAATTTCCACAAGGAAAAGGGCGCGCTGGTCACGGTCTGTCTGACCCGGGTGCCCAATCCGCTGGAATTCGGCATCACCATCGTCGACGAAGAGGGAAAGGTCGAGCGTTTCCTTGAGAAGCCGACCTGGGGTCAGGTCTTCTCGGACACCGTGAACACGGGCATCTACGTCATGGAGCCCGAAGTCTTCGACTATGTCGAGGCCGACGTTCCGGTCGACTGGTCCGGCGATGTCTTCCCGCAGCTGATGAAGGAAGGCAAGCCGGTCTACGGCTTTATCGCCGAGGGCTATTGGGAAGACGTCGGCACCCACGAAAGCTATGTGAAGGCGCAGGCCGATGTCCTTGAGGGCAAGGTCGACGTCGAGATCGACGGCTTCGAGCTGTCGCCGGGCGTGTGGGTGGCCGAGGGTGCCGAGGTGCACCCCGACGCGGTTCTCCGCGGGCCGCTGTACATCGGTGACTACGCCAAGGTTGAGGCCGGCGCCGAAATCCGTGAGTACACCGTCATCGGTTCGAACGTTGTCGTGAAGGCCGGGGCTTTTCTGGACAGGTCCGTCGTACACGACAACGTGTACGTGGGTCAGCACAGCAACCTCCGTGGCTGTGTCGTCGGCAAGAACACCGACATCATGCGCGCGGCCCGGATCGAGGACGGCGCGGTCATCGGTGACGAGTGCCTGATCGGTGAAGAATCGATCGTGCAGGGCAATGTGCGGGTCTACCCGTTCAAGACGATCGAAGCCGGTGCCTTCGTCAACACGTCGGTCATCTGGGAGAACAGAGGGCAGGCGCATCTCTTCGGCGCACGCGGTGTCTCCGGAATCCTGAACGTGGAGATCACCCCGGAGCTCGTCGTCCGTCTCGCCGGCGCCTACGCCACGACCCTCAAGAAGGGGTCCACGGTCACGACGGCCCGCGACCACTCCCGAGGCGCCCGTGCGCTCAAGCGGGCGGTGATCTCCGCCTTGCAGACGAGCGCCATCGACGTACGGGACCTGGAGAACGTACCGCTGCCCGTGGCCCGGCAGCAGACCGCGCGGGGCAGTGCCGGCGGGATCATGATCCGGACCACACCCGGTGTGCCGGACTCCGTCGACATCATGTTCTTCGACAGCCAGGGCGCCGACCTCTCGCAGGGGAGTCAGCGCAAGCTGGACCGGGTGTTCGCGCGGCAGGAGTACCGGCGTGCGTTCCCCGGTGAGATCGGGGATCTGCACTTCCCGGCCAGCGTCTTCGACTCGTACACCGGGTCGCTGCTGCGGAATGTCGACACGACCGGGATCGCCGAATCCGGCCTGAAGGTCGTGGTGGACGCGTCGAACGGCAGTGCCGGGCTTGTACTGCCCAGCCTGCTCGGCAAGCTCGGTGTGGACTCGCTGACGATCAATCCCGGGCTCGACGAGTCCAGGCCGACGGAGACCGCGGACACACGGCGGTCGGGGCTGGTGCGGCTCGGCGAGATCGTGGCCTCCGCGCGGGCCGCGTTCGGGGTGCGGTTCGACCCGGTCGGTGAGCGGCTCTCGCTCGTCGACGAGAAGGGGCGGATCGTCGAGGACGACCGGGCCCTGCTCGTGATGCTCGACCTGGTGGCCGCCGAGCGGCGCAGCGGGCGGGTGGCGCTCCCCGTGACCACCACGAGGATCGCCGAGCAAGTGGCGGCGTATCACGGGACACAGGTCGAGTGGACGACGACCTCGCCGGACGACCTGACCAGGGTCGGGCGCGACGAGACGACCATCTTCGGCGGGGACGGCAAGGCCGGGTTCATCATCCCGGAGTTCAGCAGTGTCTTCGACGGCGCGGCAGCCTTCGTACGACTCATCGGGCTGGTGGCGCGGACGCAGTTGACGCTGAGCCAGATCGACGCCCGGATTCCGCGGGCGCATGTCCTCAAGCGGGACCTGGCTACTCCCTGGGCCGTCAAGGGACTTGTGATGCGGCGGGTCGTCGAGGCGGCCGGCGATCGCTTTGTCGATACGACGGACGGAGTGCGAGTCGTCGAGACCGACGGGCGCTGGGTGATGGTGCTGCCCGACGTCGCCGAGGCGGTCACGCATCTGTGGGCCGAAGGGCCCGACGACGCCTCCGCACAGGCCCTGTTGGACGAGTGGTCGGCGGTCGTGGACAGCGCCGGTCGGTAAAACACCACGCACGCGCGCGTGCCGGACATGCGTCCCCAAGGGGGCCTGTCCGGCACGCCGGTGGGGCCATTCGGAGGTACAGGCCACCACGTGCGACGATGTGCGGCATGCCGCAGCAGCCCCCCGTTCGGAGCACACCCACGCGCCCTGCGCGCCCGGACGCTTCCATGTCGCTGCTCACCAATGTCATGGACCACAGCCTCGACGACGGCTACGCCGAGGCCGCCGCCCGGAAGAAGGCCGCGGGCGAGAGTGGCCTACCGAAGACCCTCCGGGCGAAGCTCGGGCTCGCCGCCGGCCTGGTACTGGCGGCGCTCGTCGTGACCGTAGGAGCGGCACAGGCGCGTGTGGCCGCCCCCGTGGTGGCCAAGGAGCGCCAGGAGTTGATCGACCGTATCGACAAGGAGACCACGTCGGCGGACAAGCTGGAGGGCTCCGTCGACACGCTCCGGGACGACGTGAGCGCGCGGCAGCGGGCGGCGCTCAAGACGAGCGGCGGCAGCGGGCAGGCCGACCTGGTGAGCATGTTGTCCGGTGCCACCGCGGTGCACGGCCCCGGTGTGAAGCTCGTCGTCGACGACGCGAAGGAAGCCAGCAGCGGCGGGGGCGACAACCCGCGTGAGACCGCTGACTTTTCGGACACCGGGCGGGTCCGCGACCGCGACATGCAGCGTGTCGTCAACGGACTGTGGGCGGCGGGCGCTGAGGCCGTCTCCATCAACGGGCAGCGGCTGACGGCACTGTCCGCGATCAGGGCCGCGGGTGACGCGATACTGGTCGACAACAAGCCACTGGTACCGCCTTATACGGTGCTCGCGGTGGGGGACGGCCAACGGCTCAGCACCAGGTTCCAGAACGCTGCCGACGGGCTCTATCTGCACGCCCTGGAAGACAACTACGGCATCAGGGCGACCATCGCCGTGGAGAGCGATCTCCGGCTGCCCGCCGCGCCGAGTGTGATCGTACGTACAGCACAGCCGAGAACTGAGAAGGGCACATCGTGATCGCCGTACTGGGCCTCATCGTGGGAGTGGTGGCCGGAATCCTGGTCCGGCCTGAGGTGCCGGTGGTCGTGGAGCCCTATCTGCCGATCGCCGTGGTCGCGGCGCTCGACGCGGTCTTCGGCGGTCTGCGGGCGATGCTCGACGGCATCTTCGACGACAAGGTCTTCGTGGTGTCGTTCCTGTCGAACGTGGTCGTGGCCGCGCTGATCGTGTTCCTGGGCGACAAGTTGGGCGTCGGCGCCCAACTGTCCACGGGTGTCGTGGTCGTCCTCGGTATCCGTATCTTCTCCAACGCCGCGGCCATTCGCCGGCACGTCTTCCGGGCGTGAGGTCGATGAGCAACGAGGACGAGCGGCCGGAACACCGGCTGCGCAGGGAACTGCCCGAAGAGGTAACGGCGTCTGCTTCTTCGGAAGCGCCGGTTCCGGAGGAGCGGGCCGCGTCCACCGTGACCGGTCGGCAGCGGCTGGTGCAGGGGCTGTGGCCGCCGCGCGTGAGCCGGGCCCAACTCATCGTCGCTGTGCTGCTGTTCGGGCTCGGGTTCGGGCTGGCCGTACAGGTCGCCTCGAACAGCAACAGTGACAGCGCGCTGCGTGGGGCACGGCAGGAAGATCTTGTGCGCATTCTCGATGAACTGGACGACCGTACTCAGCGTCTTGAAGACGAGAAGCAGGGTCTGCAGAAACAGCGCGACGAGCTGGAGAACAGCTCCGACCAGGCCGAGGAGGCCCGCAAGCAGACGGCCGAGAAGGAGAAGCAACTCGGCATTCTGGCGGGCACCGTGGCCGCGCAGGGACCCGGCATCACGATGACCATCGACGACACGAAGGGAACGGTCGAGGCGGACATGCTGCTCGACGCGGTCCAGGAGTTGCGCGCGGCCGGCGCGGAGGCGATCCAGGTGAACGACGTACGGGTCGTGGCCAACACGTATCTGACGGACTCCGGCAAGAGCGTGAGCGTCGACGGGAACAAGATCAACGCCCCCTATCGTTTCAAGGTCATCGGCAAGCCGCAGGATCTCGAACCGGCGCTCAACATCCCTGGAGGCGTGGTGCAGACTCTTGAGAAGGAGCAGGCCACCGTTACCGTCGGGCGGTCGGCCAAGATCGTCGTGGATGCCTTGCGGGCGGCGAAGCAGCCTGACTACGCTCGGTCGTCCTCCCGGTGAACCCCGGGTGCATGGGGGCCGTTGCGCGAGGGCATGAGGTTGCGGGGGGTCGACGCACCGATTGGGTGGTGCGTGGTGGAAACTGTCTGGTGGATACGGACGTTGTGAGGATGTCCGGGTCAACCGGTGTGTTCAATCAGGGTTCGTCCTGCCCCACGGGCGGGTCTGTTTCGGTCAAGGGGAATCGCCCGTGAAGTTGTTTGCGAAGTTGTTCGGCAAGAGTGCGAAAGAGAGCAGCGACAACCAGACCGCTCGCCACCGCGCACAACCGGACGCAGAAGGCCAGCGCCCGCTGTTCCGCGACCAGGTCGCCGGCCAGGGCGCGCCGTCGGTTGACCCTGCGCAGTCCGGCGACATAGGTTTCGGGCAACCGTCAACCTCAAGTACGGGTGGAGGGTTTTCCCCTATGTCGGCCCTGGTGTGTACGAGGTGCGGTAACCGCAACGCGGAGAACAGCCGCTTCTGTTCCAACTGCGGTGCGCCGCTGCGCCCCGGCGCGACCCCGGAGCGTCCGTCCGAGACGACCTCCACGATCTCCATCTCCGGTCTCGAGGCCTACGACGCCGAAGTGACCGGTCAGACGCAGATGCCCACGCTCTCCCCGGAGGCGCAGGCCGCCGTCGACGCGCTGCCGTTGGGCTCGGCGCTGCTGGTGGTGCGGCGTGGTCCGAACTCGGGCAGCCGCTTCCTGTTGGACGGCGAGCTGACCACGGCCGGTCGTCATCCGCAGAGCGACATCTTCCTGGACGACGTGACGGTCTCGCGCCGCCATGTGGAGTTCCGGCGCTCTCCCGATGGTTCGTTCACGGTCGCCGACGTCGGCAGCCTGAACGGCACGTACGTCAACCGCGAGCGCATCGACTCGGTCTCGCTGGCCAACGGTGACGAGGTACAGATCGGCAAGTACCGGCTGGTGTTCTACGCGAGCCAGCGGGGTTACTGACCCTCCCTCGGACTGGGTCCGGGGGATTCCCCCAGGAAGGTCCATGCTTCAAACACCGAGCGGCGGTGCCGGGCACGGTACCGCCGCCGCGGACAGTGGGTTGATGAGCATCGGCACGGTGCTGACCGTGCTGCGCGACGAGTTCCCCGAAGTCACCATCTCCAAGATCCGTTTCCTGGAGTCGGAGGGCCTCGTCGAGCCACAGCGGACCCCTTCCGGGTACCGCAAGTTCAGCCCTGCCGACGTCGAGCGCCTCGGCCATGTCCTGAGGATGCAGCGGGACCACTATCTGCCGCTCAAGGTGATCCGTGAGCATCTCGACGCCATGGAGCGCGGCGAGGCGGCGCCCCTGCCCACCGTGGGGCGTCAGCGGGACGGCGAGGTCGTCCTGGAGCCCGTGGAGGGGCCCACGGCGGCCCGGATCGGGCGGGCCGAGCTGCTGGCCGCCGTAGGCATCGGTGAGCAGGAGCTCGACGAGTGGGAGTCGTACGGACTCATCGCGCCGCTTCCCGACGGGGTTTACGACGCGGAAGCCGTCACCGTGGCCGGACTTGTCCTCGAACTCGGGCGGTTCGGGATCGAGCCGCGGCATCTGCGCGCCATGAAGGCGGCCGCGGACCGTGAGGCCGGGCTCGTCGACCAGGTGGTGGCCCCGCTCAAGCGCCACCGCAATCCGCAGACCAGGGCCCACGCGGAGGCCCGTACGAAGGAACTGGCGGGGCTCACGGTGAAGCTGCACGCGGCTCTGGTGCAGACCGCGCTCGGCGTGCGCCTGCCCTGAGACGGGCGGTCCCGGGGCTGCCTGATCGGTCACCCGTTCTCGGCCCGACTACCCAAACGTCCCGGGCACGGCCTAGGGTTGCTGTGTGAACGAGCTCGATGTCGTAGGTGTCCGGGTCGAAATGCCCTCCAACCAACCGATCGTGCTCCTGCGTGAAGTGGGAGGCGACCGCTACCTCCCCATCTGGATCGGGCCCGGGGAGGCGACGGCGATCGCCTTCGCGCAGCAGGGCATGGCCCCCGCACGACCGCTGACCCACGACCTGTTCAAGGACGTGCTGGAGGCCGTCGGCCAGGAGCTGACCGAAGTGCGCATCACGGATCTGCGGGAGGGCGTCTTCTACGCGGAGCTGGTCTTCGCCAGCGGCGTCGAGGTGAGCGCCCGGCCGTCCGACGCCATAGCGCTGGCACTGCGCACCGGGACGCCGATCTACGGCAGTGACGGTGTCCTCGACGACGCGGGCATCGCGATCCCCGACGAGCAGGAGGACGAGGTGGAGAAGTTCCGCGAGTTCCTCGACCAGATCTCGCCCGAGGACTTCGGCACCAACAGCCAGTGAGTCGACGGACGGCGAGAAAATGCTGGCATTTGCCACCGGCGAGTGAGAGCGTCCTGCGGCTCTTCACGAGCGCATTCGGCTAGCCTTTCCCCGCGGTGGGGCACGGGAAACCACTCCTGGGGTGATTATCACTCGGCGTGCCGAGTGTGGCGATCGTTGACGCACCCCTGGTGACTGCCTACCGTCGAGAAGGCAGGTCAAGGACGGAGGTCGGCGTGAGAAGCAGCGGCGACGGTACGGCTGGGGGTGCCCCGGAACGCAGTTTCGGGGACAGAGGTCCGTACCCGCTTCACGGCAGTACGGCCGATCGCATTCCGCAGCGGCCGGCGGCAGTGCCGAGCAGCGGAGGGGCGACGTCCATGGCGTCCGAGGAGATCGGCTACCGGGGGCCTACGGCCTGTGCGGCGGCCGGCATCACCTATCGGCAACTGGACTACTGGGCGCGCACCGGGCTCGTCGAGCCCAGCGTGCGGCCCGCACACGGGTCGGGGACACAGCGGCTCTACAGCTTCCGGGACGTGGTCGTCCTGAAGATCGTCAAGCGGTTCCTCGACACGGGGGTGTCGCTGCAGAACATCCGTAGCGCCGTCCTGCACCTGAGGGAGTGCGGTTTCCGCGATCTGGAGCGCATGACGCTGATGAGCGACGGCGCCACGGTCTACGAGTGCACCTCGCCGGACGAGGTCCACGCGCTGCTCCAGGGCGGCCAGGGCGTCTTCGGGATCGCCGTGGGAGTCGTGTGGCGGGACGTGGAGAGCGCCCTGTCGCAGCTGCACGGGGAGCGCATCGACACCGGCGAGACGCTCGTCGGGGTCAACCCCGCCGACGAACTGGCCAGGCGGCGCAACCGGGCCGTCTGAGGCCCTCGTAGGAGCCGTAGCGGGGCATTGTCAGTGGCGTAGGGCAGCATCGGAGATGTGAGAACCGCGCCCACGATCCTGCATCTCGACATGGATGCCTTCTTCGCCTCGGCGGAGCAGGCGTCCAAGCCGAGCCTGCGCGGGAAGGCCGTCGTCGTGGGCGGGCTCGGGCCGCGTGGGGTGGTGGCCACCGCGTCGTACGAGGCGCGGGTCTTCGGGGTGAATTCGGCGATGCCCATGGCCCAGGCGCGCCGGCTCGCTCCGAACGCCGCGTATCTCGTGCCGCGCTTCGGGTTCTACCGGTCGATCAGCGAGCAGGTGATGGGGCTGCTGCGGGCGTTGTCGCCGCTGGTGGAACCGCTCAGCCTGGACGAGGCGTTCGTCGACCTGGAGGCCGGGGGAGCGGCCTGGGACGCCGAGTCCGCGCAGCTGACCGGGGCGCGGCTGCGGGCCGACATACGGGCGGTCACGGGGCTCACGGGGTCGGTGGGTCTCGCCGCCTCCAAGATGATCGCGAAGATCGCCTCCGAGCGCGCCAAACCGGACGGGCTCGTGATGATCGAGCCCGGGACCGAGCGGACACTGCTGGGGCCGTTGTCGGTGCGCACGCTGCCGGGGGTCGGGCCGGCTACGGGTGACCATCTGCGGCGGGCCGGGATCACCACGGTCGACGAGATCGCCGAGGCGGGCGAGGACGAACTCGTACGACTGGTCGGCAAGGCGCACGGGCACGCCCTGTACGCGATGGCACTGGCGCACGACGAGCGGCCCGTGGTCGCCGAGCGGGAGACCAAGTCGGTGTCGGTCGAGGACACGTACGACGTGGACATCCACGACCGGATCCGGGTGGGGCTGGAGGTGCAGCGGCTGGCCGACCGGTGTGTACGGCGGCTGCGCGCTGCCGGGCTGTCGGGGCGGACCATCGTGCTGAAGGTGCGGCGGTACGACTTCTCGACGCTGACCCGGTCCGAGACGCTGCGTGGGCCCACGGACGATCCGGGGGTGGTGCGGGAGGCGGCGGCACGGTTGCTGGACTCCGTGGACACGACGGGTGGCGTACGGCTGCTCGGGGTGGGGGTCTCGGGGCTGGCCGACTACACACAGGAGGATCTGTTCGCGCAGGCCGCGGGAGAGCCCGTCCTTCTTGACGAGGAGCACACGGAGGAGGAGCCGGGTGAGGAGCCGGCGGCGCCCGTGGAGCGGCGCTGGCCCGCGGGGCACGATGTGCGTCATGCCGGGTTCGGGCATGGGTGGGTGCAGGGGAGCGGGCTGGGGCGGGTCACCGTCCGGTTTGAGACGCCGGAGGACGTCGGGCCGGGGCGGGTGCGGACGTTCCGGACCGACGATCCGGAGTTGGAGCCGGCGGAACCGTTGCCGTTGGTGACACGGGGGGCGGGGGGCTTGCCTGGGGCGCCTGTGCCGTTGGTGGCGCCGGGCTTCGGTGTTCCGTCGGGTGAGTCGCCGGTGTTGGTGGAGTCGAGTCCCGGTGTTCCACAGGCCGAGCCGCCGTCATCCGACGCGTCCCGTAACGGCCTCACGCCTACTGCGCCCACGCCGTTGGTGGCGACTCACCCCGATGCCCCGTCTGCCGCCTACTCGCCGTCGGAGGCTCGAAGACCCGGCGATGACGAGGGCCCCAGTGACGACCCGGATCAGGTGTCGTCCGATCCCGCCAGTTTGCCGAAGTCGTGGTCCGGGAGGGACGGGGGTGGGGCCACGTCGAGGCCGTAGTGGTGGTAGAGCTGGAGTTCCTGGTCGGGGGAGAGGTGGCGGCCCACTCCGAAGTCGGGGGCGTCCTTGATCAGGGAGCGGTCGAAGGGGATGTGCAGGGTGCCTTCGATCAGTTCGCTGGGCTCCAGGGGGACGAAGGCGTCTCTGGAGAACAGGCCGGTGCGTATGGCCGCCCACTCCGGTACGCCGGTCGCGTCGTCGAGGTAGACCTCGTCGATCGTGCCGATCTTGGCGCCGGTGCGGTCGAACGCCTTGCGGCCGATCAGGTTGCGCGGATCGATATCGGTCTGCACGGGCCCTCCTCCTGGTCGCAACTCATCCGTAGACACTACAAAAGAGCACATTCAGGCCGGTGGCCACTCGAAAGCCCGGCTCCAGTGCTCGCTGGTAGGCTGGCCAGCGGCTGCTGACCCCGCGCGGGAGAGTCCTCCAGACTTCATCGGAGGCGCCGAAGGAGCAACTCCTCCCCGGAATCTCTCAGGCTCACGTACCGCACGGACGAGGTCACTCTGGAAAGCAGGGCGGGTACCGACGAAGGCACTCGCTCTCACCGACGGTGAAAACCGGGTTCCTTCGGGATGCCCGGTGAAGCTCTCAGGTTGAGATGACAGAGGGGGAGGCCGTCCGGGCACCCCACAGCCGTGGTGTCCCTCGAAGGTCGTGTCTGACCAGGAGGCCTCCGCAATGACCGCCCCTCGCATTCCGCTCTCCGAGCTCGAACAGGGCATTCCGTTCGAGCAGCGTCACATCGGCCCCGACCAGGAGGCGCGGGCCAAGATGCTCGCGCAGGTCGGCTACGGCTCGCTCGACGAGCTCACGGCCGCCGCCGTCCCGGACGTGATCAAGAACGCCGACTCCCTCGACCTGCCGGGCGCCCGCACCGAGGCCGAGGTGCTGGCCGAACTGCGCTCCCTCGCGGACCGCAACGAGGTCCTCGGTTCCATGATCGGCCTCGGGTACTACGGGACCTTCACCCCGCCCGTCATCCTGCGCAACGTGATGGAGAACCCGGCTTGGTACACGGCCTACACGCCGTATCAGCCGGAGATCTCCCAGGGGCGGCTCGAAGCGCTGCTGAACTTCCAGACCATGGTCGCCGACCTCACCGGGCTGCCCACCTCCGGTGCCTCCCTGCTCGACGAGGGCACGGCCGCCGCGGAGGCCGTGGCGCTGTCGCGGCGTATGGGCAAGAACAAGAAGGGGCTGTTCCTGGTCGACGCGGACGCGCTGCCGCAGACCATCGCCGTGATCGAGACCCGTGCCGAGCCGGCCGGTGTCGAGGTCGTCGTCGCCGACCTCAGCGAGGGTATCCCGGCGGACATCGCCGAGCGCGAGATCAACGGCGTGCTCGTGCAGTACCCGGGTGCCTCCGGCGCCGTACGCGACATCAAGCCGTTGATCGAGCAGGCGCACGGGCTGGGCGCGCTGGTGACCGTCGCCGCCGATCTGCTCGCGCTGACGCTGCTGAAGTCGCCGGGTGAGTTGGGGGCGGACATCGCGGTCGGTACGACGCAGCGGTTCGGGGTGCCGATGGGCTTCGGCGGGCCGCACGCCGGATACATGGCCGTGCACGAGAAGTTCGCGCGCAGCCTGCCGGGGCGGCTCGTGGGCGTGTCCGTGGATGCCGACGGGCACAAGGCCTACCGGCTTGCTCTGCAGACGCGTGAGCAGCACATCCGTCGGGAGAAGGCCACCAGCAACATCTGTACCGCCCAGGTGCTTCTCGCGGTGATGGCCGGGATGTACGCCGTTTATCACGGGCCCGAGGGGCTCAAGGGCATCGCGCGGCGGACGCATCGGTACGCCACGATCCTTGCTGCCGGGCTCGCTGGTGGTGGTGTCGAGGTCGTGCACGGGGGCTACTTCGACACGCTGACTGTGCGGGTTCCGGGACGGGCCGCCGAGGTTGTCGCCGCCGCACGCGAGGACGGGGTCAACCTGCATCTCGTGGATGCCGACCAGGTGTCCATCGCCTGCGACGAGACCACGACCCGTGACCAACTGGCCGCCGTATGGACCGCGTTCGGGGTCGACGGGGACATCGAGGCGCTGGACGTGTCGGCCGAGGACACGTTGCCCGCCGGGTTGCTGCGTAGCGATGCCTTCCTTACGCACCCTGTCTTCCGGGACCACCGTTCCGAGACCGCGATGCTGCGGTATCTGCGGCGGCTCGCCGACCGGGACTACGCGCTCGACCGGGGCATGATTCCGCTGGGTTCCTGCACGATGAAGCTCAACGCGACCACCGAGATGGAGCCGGTGACCTGGCCCGAGTTCGGGCAGTTGCACCCGTTCGCGCCGGCCGAGCAGGCGCAGGGGTACCTCACGCTCATCCGGGAGTTGGAGGAGCGGCTTGCCGAGGTCACCGGGTACGACAAGGTGTCGTTGCAGCCGAATGCGGGTTCGCAGGGCGAGTTGGCCGGGTTGCTTGCTGTTCGTGGGTATCACCGGGCCAATGGGGACGAGCAGCGGACTGTGTGTCTGATTCCGTCGTCCGCGCATGGGACCAACGCCGCGAGCGCTGTGATGGCCGGGATGAAGGTCGTCGTCGTGAAGACCGCCGAGGACGGTGAGATCGACGTCGAGGATCTGCGGGCGAAGATCGAGCAGTACCGTGACGAGTTGTCGGTGCTGATGATCACGTACCCGTCCACGCACGGTGTGTTCGAGGAGCATGTCGCCGACATCTGTGCGCAGGTGCACGAGGCGGGTGGGCAGGTCTACGTCGACGGGGCCAACCTCAACGCCCTTGTGGGGCTTGCGAAGCCGGGGCATTTCGGTGGGGACGTCTCGCATCTGAATCTGCACAAGACGTTCTGCATTCCGCATGGTGGTGGCGGGCCGGGGGTCGGGCCTGTGGGTGTGCGGGCGCATCTGGCGCCGTATCTGCCCAACCATCCGTTGCAGCCTGCGGCTGGGCCGGAGACGGGAGTTGGGCCTATCTCGGCGGCGCCCTGGGGTTCCGCGGGGATTCTGCCGATCTCTTGGGCTTACGTTCGGCTCATGGGTGGGGAGGGGTTGAAGCGGGCTACGCAGGTGGCTGTGCTCAGCGCCAACTACATTGCCAAGCGGCTTGAGCCTCACTACCCCGTGCTCTACACCGGGCCGGGTGGGCTTGTCGCGCACGAGTGCATCATCGATCTGCGGCCGATCAGCAAGGCGACGGGTGTCAGTGTTGACGACATCGCGAAGCGGCTCATCGACTACGGGTTCCATGCGCCGACGATGTCGTTCCCGGTGGCCGGGACGTTGATGATCGAGCCGACGGAGTCCGAGGACCTGATCGAGCTGGATCGGTTCTGCGAGGCGATGATTGCGATTCGGGGGGAGATCGAGAAGGTCGGGGTGGGGGAGTGGCCGAGCGAGGACAACCCGTTGCGGAACGCTCCGCATACGGCGGCTGCGCTTGGTGGGGAGTGGGAGCACGCGTATACGCGTGAGGAGGCGGTGTTCCCGGCGGGGGTTTCCGTTGCCGATAAGTACTGGCCGCCGGTTCGTCGGATTGACCAGGCGTTTGGGGACCGGAATCTGGTGTGTTCTTGCCCGCCGTTGGATGCTTACGAGGACTGAGTGGTCCGCTGGTAGGTCGGACTTTGGGCGCGGGTGCGTTGTGGCTGGTCGCGCCCCGCGGCGGAGCCGCTAATCGATACAGCCCCGCGCCGCTTTGGGGGCGCTCCAGCTCAGGCCGGATAGGCGTGTGTCTGGGTTGCCTTTACCGTTGCCCAGATCAACGCGCCCTGGTGTAGGTCCAGTTCGGCGGCTGCGACTGTCGTTAGGTCGGCGGTCAGGGGGAGTTCGCCGGTTAGGGCTGCGCGGATCTGGTCGCCGTGGGATTCGAGGCCCGCTACCTCGCAGTGCCAGAGGTTGCGGGCGCTGGGGGTGGTGGGGCGGGCGCCGTAGAGAGTTACGGCGCTTGGTGGGAACGCTACGAAGACCTCGCCCTGGAGGTTCTCCGTGGTGGTGATCGTGGGGCCCGTGTCCAGCGTGACCGTGTGGCCGGCTGCTTGGCCCTTGTAGAGGTTGAGGCCTACCAGTTGGGCGATGTAGTCCGTGCGCGGGTGGCGGGCGATGTCGGCGGGGGTGCCCTCCTGGACGATCGTGCCCTGTTCGATCACGACCAGGCGGTCGGCCAGCACCATGGCGTCCAGGGGGTCGTGGGTGACCAGGACCGCCACCGCCTCGAACTCGGCCAGGTGGCGGCGGAGTTGGGCTCTTACGTCCAGGCGGGTGCGGGCGTCCAGGGCTGCCAGGGGTTCGTCGAGGAGGAGTAGGCGCGGGCGGGTTGCCAACGCCCTTGCCACGGCCACGCGTTGGGCCTGGCCGCCGGAGAGTCTGCGGGGTTTGGCGCTCGCGTGCTCGGCGAGGCCCATCCTGTTCAGCCACTCGGCGGCCACCGCGCGGGACTCCGCCTTTGTCGCGCCCTGGCAGCGTGGGCCGAAGGCGACGTTGTCGAGTGCTGTGAGGTGGGGGAACAGCAAGTAGTCCTGGAAGACGACTCCCACCGGGCGGGACTCCGGTGGTGTTCGGTGCAACTCCTCGCCGTCCAGATGTAGATGACCGTCCGTCAAGTTTGCCAGGCCCGCGAGTGCGCGTAGCGCTGTCGTCTTGCCGGCGCCGTTCGGGCCGAGCAGGGCTACTACGTCTCCCGGGGCGGCCGTCAGTTCCACGTCCAGGCGGAACGTGCCGTGGTCCACGACGAGATGGGCGTCGAGGCCCTGGGTGCCGGGGAGTTCGGGGTCGTAGGGCTCGGTGTCGGTCATGACGGGCGCGTCCAGGGGGCTGATGTGCGGGCGGTCGTACGGGAGTTGGTCATGACGTGGTCATCCAGCGGTCCCGTAGGCCTGCCAGGACCGCGATCGAGACGGCGAGGAGGACCAGGCTCAGGGCGATGGCCGCCTCGGGGTCGTTCTGGAGGGCCAAGTAGACCGCGAGCGGCATGGTTTGGGTGCGGCCCGGGAAGTTGCCGGCGAAAGTGATCGTCGCGCCGAACTCGCCCAGTGCGCGGGCCCAGGCCAGGACCGAGCCCGCCGCGATGCCCGGGGCGATCAGGGGGAGCGTGACCCGGCGGAACGCCGTGAAGCGGGAGGCGCCGAGAGTTTGGGCCGCCTCCTCGTAGCGGGGGTCCGCGGCGCGCAGGGTGCCCTCCACGCTGATGACCAGGAACGGCATCGCCACGAACGCCTCAGCCACCACCACGCCCGTCGTCGTGAAGGGGAGGGTGATGCCGAACCAGGAGTCCAGCCATTGGCCTACGACGCCGTTGCGGCCGAGGGCCAGGAGCAAGGCCACGCCTCCTACCACCGGGGGCAGGACCAGGGGAAGTGTCACCAGGGCGCGGAGGAAGCCTCGGCCGGGGAACTCCGTGCGGGCCAGGACCCAGGCCAGTGGGACGCCCAGGACCAGGCTCACGATCGTCGCCGCCGTCGCACTGAACAGGGAGAGTTGGAGTGCTTGCCAGACCTCTGTGCTCGTCAGCTGGGACGGGAGGGAGCGCCACGGGGCTCGTACCAGCAAGGCGATCAGGGGGAGGAGCAGGAACGCCAGCCCTACCAGCGCGGGGACCAGGAGGGGGAGCGGCACCCCGCGCCCCGTCATCCGGACACGGCGACGCCGCGGACCGCCCTTGAGGGTTTCGGCCGCGGCGTCGGAGGTGTCTGGCTGGGTCACGGCTTGAGGAAGCCTGCCGCGGACAGCACCTTCTGGCCCTCTGCGGACTGCACCAGCGCGATGAACGCCTTGGCGGCGACGGCGTTGGGCGCGTTCTTGAGGAGGACGATCGGGTAGTCGTTGATGGCGTTGGCGGACTCGGGGAACTCCACGCCCTGGACCTTGCTGCCGGCGGCGTTCACATCGGTCTTGTAGACAACCGCCGCGTCGGCCTCCTTCAGCTCCACCTTCGTCAGAGCGCTCTTGACATCCGCCTCGTACGACACCGGGGTGAGCTTCAACTTGCTTGCCGTCAGCGCCTTTTGGGCCGCCGCACCGCACGGCACCGTCTTGTCGCAGAGCACGACCTTCAGGGAGGACTTCGTGAGGTCCTTCAGGGAGGTCACCTTGTCGGGGTTGCCCGGCAGGGTGGCGATCTCCAGCTGGTTGCGGACGAACGTGGCCGGTGTGCCGACCGCGTCCTTCTTGTCCGTCACGATCGCCATGGTCTTCGGGCTCGCGGCGGCGAACACGTCGGCCGGGGCGCCGCCGGTGATGCTCGCGGCGAGGGTGTCGCTGCCGCCGAAGTTGAAGGTGACCTTGGTGCCCGGGTGCGCCGACTCGAACTCCTTGCCCAGGGTCGTGAACGACTCCTGGAGCGAGGCGGCGGCGAACACGGTGACGGTGCCGGACATCTTCGGGGACGCGGACGCCGAGGAGTCGGACTTCGAGGAGGACGAGTCGTCGCTGGAGGAGCAGGCGCTCAGGGCCAGCAGCGCGGCGGCTCCCGCACCGGCCACCTGCAGGGTCCGGCGGGTCCGACGCGCGGAACGGGTCATCACGGTTCTACTCCTCTGGTCTCTTCATGAAAGGGGCTCATGAAAGGGGTTGTCGCGCCCTGGGACGACCGCAACGGCCGTGCCGCGATGATACTGCCGCATTTGCAAGGCATAAGTCTCCTGTCGCATCGCATGAGCTGCACTATTCGCTTGCGGTCCGCGCATGTGCGTTTGTACGGGAGTGCCGTCCGGGTACCACATTCCGGGAGGTGATGGCTCGTGACGCTCGCGCAGCTCGACCTGACCGGGGACCTGGCCCGCCCCGCCCGGCTGACCGTGCCCGACCTGTTCGACTGGCCGCTGCACCGGGTGCGGGTCAGCTTCGAGTGCGCCACCAGCGGCACCCAGGTGCACCGCTTCGCCGGCCCTCGTCTCTACGACGTCCTGTCTTCGGCCGGTCCCGGCTTCGACCCCGTCCGCCGCAAGGACCGGCTGCGTTTCCTCATCGCGGTCAGCGGTGCGGACGGGCACCACGCGCTGCTGTCCTGGGCCGAGATCGACCCCGACTTCGCTCATGCCCCTGTTCTGCTCGCTGTCAGCATCGACGACACCCCGCTCGACCGTGCCGGTCCGCAACTGGTGCTTCCGCAGGACCGTTGCGGGGCCCGGCACATCAGCGGGATCAGGGCGATACGCGTGGACGGGGGGTATGCGGCGAGTCGGCCAGTGCCCGCCACACCCGGTCTCGGGTCAGCGGAAGTTCGGTGAAGCGGACGCCCGTCGCATCCCGCAGCGCGTTGGCGAAGGCGGGCGCGACCGGGTTGAAGGGGCTCTCGCTCATCGACTTGGCGCCCAACGGCCCGATGGCGTCCGCCGTTTCCATGAAATGGACCTCGGTGCGCGGCACGTCCGCGTACTGCGGGAGCCGGTAGCGGCGGAAGGCCGCTGTTTCCACCGCGCCCCGCTCGTCGATACGGACGTTCTCGAAGAGCGTCGCGCCGAGCGCCTGGGCGACCCCGCCCTCGACCTGTCCCCGGCACTGCATCGGGTTCATCACCTTGCCCGCGTCGGCCGCGTGCACGCTGCGCAGGATGCGGATCTCGCCCGTGTCCGGGTCCACGGCGACCCGGAACCACTGCGCGTTGAAGGCGACCGAGCGGGGCGTCCCGCCGAAGTGTCCGTCGGCGGTGAACTCCACCCCGACCGCCGCACCCGCCGCGTGCAGCTCCTTCAGGGTGAGACGGCCGCCCGGGTGCAATACGGCTTCCTCGGCCAACGTGCACTCGGTGCGCGGGAGTTGGAGGTGGACGGCGGCGAAGTCCAGCAGCTGGTCGGCGAGGGCGCGGGAGGCGCGGAGGGTGGCCTTGCCCGCCACGACTGTGCCCGTGGAGGCGAAGGCGCCCGTGTCGTGCCGTACGACATCCGTGTCGGACTGGCGGATGGTGATGCGGTCGACGGTGGTGGCGAGTTCGCCGGCCGCTATCTGGCGGTGGACCGTGGTGGTTCCGTTGCCGAACTCGGCTGTGCCTACGGCGAGATCGAAGCCGCCGTCGGGCAGGAGGCTCGCCTTCGCGTCGGCGATGTGGCCGCCGGGCGGGCCGGTCGCGATCATCGCCAACGCCGTGCCCTCGCCCACCAGCCAGCCGTCCGGGGGGAGTTGGGTCACCGGCTCCGCCTGCGCTCGGCGGACGATGGCGAGGCACTGGTCGAGGCCGTAGCTCGCGATGTGCAGGTCCTCCTCCTCGCCGCCGGGGGAGAGCATCGGCTCGCCGGGGCCGATGATGTTCTTCGCCTTGAACTCCAAGGGGTCCAGGTTGAGTTGCCGGGCGAGTTCGTCGAGGGCCGACTCCACGGCGAACATCACCTGGCCGAGGCCGTAGCCCCGGAAGGCGCCCGCCGGGACGGTGTGCGTGTAGACGGAGAAGGCGTCGACCTTCTTGTGCGGGGCGCGGTAGACGGCCATCGACTCGCCGACGCTGTGGAAGATGACGGCGGGGCCGTGGTTGCCGTAGGCGCCGGTGTAGGAGACAACTCGTAGTTGGAGTGCGGTGAGTTGGCCGTCTCGGTGGGCGCCCGCCTTCACGTTGATCGTGAAGGGGTGGCGAGTCGTCGCGCCGTAGAACTGTTCCGCGCGGGTGTACTCCAGTTTCACCGGGCGGCGCAGGCGCAGGACTGCCAGGGCGACGATGTCCTCGACGAGCATCTCCTGCTTGCCGCCGAAGCCGCCGCCGACCCGGCCGGCGACGACCCGGACCTGTTCCTCGGGGAGGTCGTAGAGCGCGCAGAGGGCGCGGCGGGTGAGGAACGGGGTCTGTGAACTGGTGCGTACCGTCAGCCTGTTGTCCTCGTCGAACCATGCCACAGCGCCGTGGGTCTCCAGGCTCGCGTGCTGGACGCGCTGGGTGCGGTACGTGTCCTCGTAGATCGCGTCGGCCTCCGCGAAGCCCGTCTCCACGCTGCCGATCTCGCCGTGTGCCTCGCCCACGACGTTGCTCTGCGGGCGTGAAATGCGGGCCGTCGCAGCGTCTTTGTCGTGGACGACCGGGGCGCCGGGGCGCATCGCCTCCTCCGGGTCGAGGACCGACGGGAGGATCTTGTACGTCATCTCGATGCGTCGGCAGCCCTCCTCGGCGGCCGCCTCGCTGTCGGCGACGACGGCGGCTACGCGTTGGCCGATGTAGCGGACCGTGTCGTCGAGGACGCGGGTGTCGTCCGGGTCCTCGGTGGGGTGTTCGTGGCGGGCCGTGGAGAAGTGGCGTTCCGGGGCGTCGTAGTGGGTGAACACTGCTTGTACGCCCGGGACTTGGAGGGCCGCCGTAGTGTCGATCGCGGTGATACGGGCGTGGGCGTGCGGGGAGCGGAGGAGCTTCATGTGGAGCAGGCCCGGCACGTCGATGTCGAAGGTGTAGCGGGCCGTGCCCGTCACCACCTGGGGGCCTGCCGGGGCGGGGAGGTTGCGGCCCACTGCCTCGCCCGCGCCCGGTGCCTCGGCGTGGCAGACGCCTCGTACCGCGTCCTCGATGGCGCGGTAGCCGGTGCAGCGGCAGAGGTTGCCCTTGAACGCCCTGGGGAGGTCGGTGAGTTGGTCCTCGTTCAGGGCGGCTGTCGTCATCAGGAAGCCGGCTGTGCAGAAGCCGCACTGGAAGCCCTGCGCGTCCAGGAACTTCCTTTGGACCGGGTGGAGTTCACCGTCCTCGGCGGCCAACCCCTCGACTGTCGTGACGGATCGGCCGTCGGCGCGGAAGGCCGGGTAGAGGCAGCTGTGCACCGGTTCGCCGTCCACGTGGACCGTGCAGGCGCCGCAGTCGCCCGCGTCGCAGCCCTTCTTCACGCCGAACCAGCCGCGCTCGCGGAGGTACGTGCGCAGACACTGACCCGGGCGGGGTTCCTCGGCGAAGGACCGGCCGTTGACCTCGATCTTCATGCTGCCGTCTCTCCCAGCTCCCGGCGGATCTCCTCCGCGTAGTGGAACGTCATGTGCGCCCGCCATTCCGGCAGCCCGTGGATGTCGTCGAACCAGTCGTCGTCCGCTACGGCGGAGGCGATCGCCGTGCGGAGTTCCTCGGCCGTCGGTGGGAGCGGGAACCACAGGCGGAACGGACGGACCGTCGACGCCGTGATCCCCAGCGCGAGTGAGCCGTCCAGTGGGTCCAGGGTGCCGATGACCAGGACTCCGGAGCGGCCGAGGCCGTAGAGGGAAGCCTGGCGGAACGCCGTACGGGAGGTGAGTGCGCGGGTCGGGACCGTGATCGAGCGGAGGAGTTCGCCGTCGGCCAGGTCTTTGCGGCCTGCGCCGGTCACGAAGTCGGCGATGCGGATTCGGCGTCGTACGCCGTCCTGGGACAGGAGGAGGCACTCGGCGTCCAGGGCGGCCGTCAGGGAGATCATCGGGCCCGCGGGGAGGGCGTTGCAGAGGTTGCCGCCGACCGTCGCCATGTTCCAGATCTTGAAGGAGGCGAGGAAGGCGCGGCAGCACTGCTCGAAGAGTGGGGCCGCGGGCGTCGTCAACTCCTTCGTGAAACGGGAGAGTTGGGCGATCGTGCAGGTCGCGGCGATCTCCAGGGAACCGTCCGGGTGGTGCTCGACGGGGGTCCAGCCGGTGCGGCTCAGGTCCACCAGGCGGCGCAGGTGCGGTTGCGGCTCGGAGAAGAGATACGTGCCGCCGCCGAGCCAGGCGTCGCCCGGCCGCCAGGGTGTCGGCTGCCGGGCGTCGAGGATCTCGGCCACCGCGTTCAGGTCCATGACCGCCAGTGAAGCAACGCGGAGCCGGTCGGGACGACTGGTTCACAGCACGGAAACGCCGATGTTCCCGGGCCTGATCCTGGAGGATCAACCAAGAGGCGTTTCGGGCGATTGGTCTTGCACTTACCATGCAATCACTCGCATTCACCTGGCGAATGCGAGATACGAGGAGCCGGAACCATGCACGTCGAACACCTTCTTCAGGACGAGTCACTCGGCCTGCGCCTGCTGTGGGCCGAGGACGCCCAGCTGGCCCGGGAGATCAGCGGAGTGACCGTGACCGACCTGGAGGACCCCGCGCGTTTTGTGCGGCGGGACGAGGTCGTGCTGAGCGGGCTCGTGTGGTGGTCGGCCGAGGACGGGCCCGCGCGGGCCGAGCGGTTCGTGTCCGCGCTGCGTGGTGCGGGGGCCGCCGCGCTGCTCGCCGGGGAGGAGACGCACGGCTCGGTGCCGGACGATCTCGTCGAGGCGTGTGTGCGGCACGGGGTGCCGGTGGCCGCCGTGCCGGCGCACATCATGTTCCGCGCGATCACCGACACGGTGTACCTCGGGCGGTGGGGCGAGTTGAGCCGTCGGCACCCGCTGCCGGAGAACGTGCGGGGGCGGCTGAGCCGGATGGCCGCGCAGGGGGCGGGGCCGGAAGCCATCGTCGCGACCGCTTTCGCTCACCTCGAACGGGCCGTCGCGTATGTCCTCACGCCCTCCGGGCGGATGGTCGCGGCGACGCCGGTGGCCTCCGCGATACCGGTGGAGAAGGCGGCCGGGCTGCTGGGGGAGGCCGTGCCCGTGGATGCCGACGGGGTCTCGCCGTACGAGCGTTGGCACCTCTACCTTCCCGACCCCGACGACGCGCCGCCGCGCATGGTGCACGAGTTGGCCTCCGTTCTCGGGCGTTGTCAGGAGGCGCGGGTGCGGGCGCGGGCCGAAGAGCGGCAGACGGCCGATGAGTTGGGGGCGTTGCTCGCTGTGCCGGGTGTCGATGGTGCGGCTGTGGTGGCTGCGCTACGGGCCTGTGGGTTGCCGGACGACGGGCCGTACCGGGTGCTTGTCGCGGAGACCGGGGCGCGGCGGGCGGGGCTGGGGGAGGGGGCGTTGGCGGAGGTCGTCGCGCATGCGGTGCCGGGCGGTACGGCGGTCGCGGGTGCTGTGGGGAGGTTGCCGGACGGGGTCGCGTTCGCGGTTGTGGCCGGAGGCGCCGAGGCCGACGCGCTGCACGAGGTGTGGCCGCTCGTCGCCGGGGCCGAACCGGCCGTGCCGCTCTACGGCGGGACCGGCGCACCCGTCGACACCGCTCAGGCGCTCAACGGGGCGTTGGCGGAGGCGCGTTACGCGCTCGCCTCGGCGCGGAGCACCGCTGCTGCGGGTGGCTCCGTGCTCACCGATGCCGCGACGCTCACGGGACTCGACGCGCTGCTCACCGGTGTTCCGGCCGAGGTCCGTACCGCCTACAGCCGGACCGTGCTGGGTGAACTGCGGTCCAACGCCGTGCTGTTGGAGACCCTGGAGACCTTCCTCGCCTGTGACGGTTCCTGGGCGCGGACGGCGGAGGCGCTGCATCTGCACGTCAACTCCGTGCACTACCGCATCGGGCGCATCGAGCACTTCACCGGCCGTGACCTCTCCCGCCTCTACGACCGCCTCGACCTGTGGGCGGCCCTGTTGTGCCGGACGGACAGCGCCTAACCTGCACGTTCAGTGGTCCAACATGCCAGGTTCCGCCATGCCAGGTTCCACCATTCCAGGGGAGGTCGGGCGTGCTGCTGCGTCAGCTGGAGTACCTGGTCGCGCTCGCCCGTGAGCGGCACTTCGCGCGCGCCGCGGCGGCCTGCTACGTCTCGCAGCCCTCGCTGTCGGCGGCGATCCGGCGCCTGGAGCACGAGTTGGACGTGCCGATCGTGCGACGCGGCAGACGGTACGAGGGGCTGACCCCGGAGGGTGAGGTGGTGCTGGCCTGGGCGCACCGCATCCTGGCCGAACGGGACGCGCTGCACCAGGAGTTGTCCGCGTTGCGGGGTGGACTGACCGGCACGCTGCGGCTCGGTGTGGTGCCGACCGCGCTGCCCGCCGCCTCCCTCCTCACCACCCCGTTCTGCGTACGGCATCCCCGGGCCAAGGTCGCCCTGGAGTCGCTGTCGTCCGTCGGCATCACGCAGGGGCTCGCCGAGTTCGAGCTGGACGCGGCGATGACGTACCTGGACGACGACACCCTGCGCAACGTCCGCCGCCTCCCGCTCTACGAGGAGCGGTATGTCCTCCTCACGCCCGTCGACGGGCCACTTGCCGGTGTCTCCAAGGCCAGTTGGGCCCAGGCGGCGACCCTTCCCCTCTGCCTGCTCAACTCGCGGATGCGCAACCGCCGGATCATCGACGAGTGCTTCGCCGCCGAGGGCGCGACGGCCTCCCCGGCGATCGAGTCGGACAGCGTCGCCGGGCTCTACACCCTGTTGCCCGGGGGCCGTTGGTCGAGCGTGATCTCGCATGCGTGGCTGCACATGTTCGACGTACCGGAGGGGATGAGGGTCGTACCGCTGAAGGGGCCGGCGCACGGTCCCCGGGTCGGACTGGTCGTCGCCCGCAGTGAGCCCCAATCGGTGCTGGCGGAGGCGCTGTTGAAGGTGGCCAGGGAGGCGGGCGTACGGGACGCGCTCGACGAACTGCTGCACACCTACCTGGGCGGCGACGGACGCTGACAGTCGCTCATAGCCGCGGGCTATCCGGACATAGCAACGTTCGCTTTGACCAGGGCGATCGACCCCGAGGATCGTGAAGTTCACCTTCCGACAACGGAGTTGAGGAGCCGCGACATGGCCAAGGTTCTCTGTGTCCTGTACGACGACCCCACCGACGGTTACCCGACCTCGTACGCCCGCGACGACCTGCCGGTGATCGACCACTATCCGGGCGGCCAGACCACCCCCACCCCCGAGGCGGTCGACTTCACCCCGGGGCATCTCCTCGGCAGCGTTTCCGGTGAACTCGGCCTGCGCGCCTACCTGGAGGCGGCCGGGCACACCCTTGTCGTCACCTCTGACAAGGACGGCGAGGGCTCGGTCTTCGACCGGGAACTGGTCGACGCCGACATCGTGATCTCGCAGCCGTTCTGGCCCGCGTACCTCACCCCGGAGCGCATCGCCGCCGCCAAGAACCTCAAGCTCGCGGTCACCGCCGGCATCGGCTCCGACCACGTCGACCTCGACTCGGCGATCTCGCACGGCGTGACGGTCGCCGAAGTGACGTACTGCAACAGCATCAGCGTCGCCGAGCACGTCGTGATGATGACGCTGTCCCTCGTGCGCAACTACCTGCCGTCCCACCAGGTCGTGCTCGACGGCGGCTGGAACATCGCGGACTGCGTGGCCCGTTCGTACGACCTCGAAGGCATGCACGTCGGGACGGTCGCCGCCGGGCGGATCGGGCTCGCGGTGCTGCGGCGGCTCGCGCCCTTCGACGTCAAGCTGCACTACACCGACCGGCACCGGCTTCCCGAGGACGTGGAACGGGAGTTGGGGCTCACTTGGCACGAGAGCGCCGAGGACATGGTCCCGCACTGCGACGTCGTGACCATCAACGCGCCGCTGCACCCGGAGACCGAGGGGCTGTTCGGGGACAAGCTGCTCGCGCAGATGAAGCGCGGGGCGTATCTCATCAACACCGCGCGGGCGAAGATCGTGGACCGGGATGCCGTCGAACGGGCCCTGCGCAGTGGGCAGTTGGCGGGGTACGCCGGTGACGTGTGGTTCCCGCAGCCCGCTCCGGCGGACCACCCGTGGCGCACCATGCCGCACCACGGGATGACCCCGCACATCTCCGGTTCGTCGCTGTCGGCGCAGGCCCGGTACGCGGCGGGGACGCGGGAGATCCTGGAGGCGTTCTTCGCGGGGCGGCCGATCCGGGACGAGTATCTGATCGTGGACGGGGGCGCGTTGGCGGGGACCGGCGCGCACTCCTACTCGGTCAACAAGTGACGCGGTGACGGACGGAGGTCGCCGCCCGCCTCACACCCGGTCGATGTGCACGTTCGTCGACTTCACGCGGGCCGTGGCCTCCATGCCCACCTCCAGGCCGAGTTCCTCGACGGCCTCGCGGGTCAGCAGGGAGACGAGTCGGTGCGGGCCCGCCTGGATCTCGACCTGGGCGGCGACGTCGCCGAGCTTGATCGCGGTGACGATGCCGGGGAACGCGTTGCGCACCGAGGTGTAGGAGGGGTCCTCCTCGACACCGCCCGCCTTCGCCAACTCGACCGAGAACGCGGCGAGATCGACCCCGTCGATGAGGCGACGGCCGCCCTCGTCGCGGTGGGTCGTCACCCGGCCCGCGTCCGCCCACCGGCGCGCGGTGTCCGGGCTCACGCCGAGCAGCCGCGCCGCCTGGCCGATTGTGTAGGACTGCATAGGCGTCACCCTAGGGCCAGAAACGCGATGCGGTGGACGGGGGGTTGGCTCTGGGGTATAACGCGATATAGCGTCAGTCCGTCGATCGGGGTGAGGGTATGTCGGGTGAGCTGGTGAGCACGACCGGGTTGCGGGCCTCGCATGCGGACCGGGACCGCGTCGTGGAGGCGCTGACCGGGGCGGCGGGTGACGGCAGGCTGACCGCCGAGGAGCTCGACGAGCGCGTCGAGGCGGCGCTGACCGCCCGCACGATGGGGGAGTTGGCGGTGCTCACGGCCGACCTGCCGGTGGTGGCGGGCTCGATCCCAGTCGAGGTGAAGGATGTCGCCCGCATCGAGCAGAACGGCGGCTCTACGCGACGCGGTGACGGCTGGGTGGTGCCGCGCCGGCTGGAGATCCAGTCGCGCCTGGGCGATGTGACCCTCGACTTCACGCAGGCGGTGATCACCCAGCCCACGCTCCGCATCGACCTGGACATGCACCTCGGTGCGCTGCGGCTGGTGCTGCCGCCGGGCATCGCGGTCGACACCGAATCCCTGGTGCTCAACTACAGCAAGGTCAAGATGCGCGGGCCGGGTGATGTCGGGGCTCCGGTCGAGCTGCGGATCGAGGTCGCCGGGCAACTGGGCTTCGGCAAGGTCGTGATCCGCCGGACGCGGCGCGCGGTCAGGAAATCCCCGACGCCCTGAGGACCGACCGGGCGGTCTCGTCGTCGATCAGATGACCCAGGTGACGCCGGACATCGGTGCCCTGGCGCAGCGTGCCGCGCTCCATCGAACGCCGCATGCCCGTGTCCAGCTCGTGCCAGAGCAGGGGGTTGGCGACCAGGACACGGGGGTCCAGTTCGAGCCATTGTCCGTACGTGTCCCGGAGGACCAGGCGCGCGGAGACATCGCCGTACTGCCGTACGACGGTCAGCGCGTCCGTGTGCACCGTGCGTCGCAGGAGCGGGCTGTCCACGGTGAGCCAGCCGGGGCCCGCGGTGACGCGGTGCGGCAACAGGACGACGAAGAGCGTCGCCGACAGGGCGAACCACAGCAGCGCGCGGGTCAGGGTGAGGGTTCCGGCTTCCCCGTCGACCAGCAGGGTCAGGACGAGGAAGCCGAGCGCGCAGCCCGTCGCCAGCCGGGCGTCGCCACGCCAGTGGCGGTCGCCGGCCGGGTCCGGTGGGAGGGTGCTGTGCCGCATGACGCCGACGCTAGGCCGCGGACAGCGCGCCGCGGGGGCCGCTGACGGGGCTCTTACACACCGGGACCGGATTTTGTCGCGCCTCTTACGGTGAGGTCGGCTCGGGCGGTCCCGAACGGTCGCCGGTGTGCATCCCCGGGCGCGGTGTGCCGGTCAGCCGGTGTGCACGCGCGGCCGCCGAGCCCGGTCCGGCTCCGCCTCGCGCAGGACCTCTCGGGTGACCGGGGCGACCTCGCCCTGGCCGAAGAGGAAGAAGCGAAGGAAGTTGGCGAACGGATTGCCCTCGGTCCACTCGAAGTACATGTGCGGGATACGGCCCGTCGAGTCGCGGACGTGGAGCATCAGGGCGGCCAGGGCGTTCGGGATGGAGGACGACTCCAGGGTCAGGACGCGGTAGCGGCCGTGCAGGACCTCGCCGCGTACCGTCAGGCCCGCCTCGAACTCGGAGGCGTCCAGGACCGTCACCTCCACGAAGACGAAGTCCTCGCCGGGGATGTCGTTGTCGTTGCGGATCTGCTCGATCTTCTCCCGGTACTCGGCCTTGTCGCGCCGGTCGGGCTCGTTGGCGACGAAGCGGATCTTCCGGCTGGCCATGTCACGGATGAATCGTTCCGCCATGGGATCCAACTGCACGCTCGTCACCCGGAGTTCGAAGGCTCGGGCCAGCCGGGACAGCAGGGAGACCAGGATGATGCCGGCGATGAAGCAGGCGCCGATCTTCACACCGTCGGGGCGTTCGATGACGTTCACGACGGTGACGTAGAGGAGGACCGCGGAGACGATGCCGAAGACGACGGTCCAGTTGCGCTGCTGGGCGCGGCGGGCCGCGATGGTGACCGCGATCGCGGCCGAGGACATGAGGACGAGGACGCCGGTGGCGTAGGCGCCGCCCTGGGCGTCGACGCTGGCGTCGAAGATCCAGGTGACCAGGAACGCGATCAGGGTGAAGACGATCACCATCGGGCGGACCGCGCGGGCCCAGTGCGGGGCCATGCCGTAGCGGGGCAGGTAGCGCGGCATGAGGTTCAGGAGGCCGGCCATCGCGGAGGCGCCGGCGAACCACAGGATGGCGATGGTCGAGAGGTCGTAGACCGTGCCGAAGGCGTTGCCCAGGTACTCGTGCGCGAGATAGGCGAGCGCGCGGCCGTTGGCCTGGCCGCCCGCCTTGAACTCCTTCTCCGGGATCAGCACCGTCGTGATGAAGCTGGTCGCGATCAGGAACACGCTCATGATGAGCGCGGCCGTCGTCAGCAGCTTCTTCGTGTCGCGGATACGGCCCTTGGGGTTCTCGTGGGTGTCGTCCGGGTCGCCCTCGACGTGCGGCATGACGGCCACGCCGGTCTCGAAACCGGAGAGGCCGAGCGCGAGCTTGGGGAAGACCAGCAGGGAGACGCCGATCATCGCGAAGACGTTGCCGTGCTCGGTGGTCAGGGCGCTGCTCCAGTCGGTGACCACGTGCCCGTGGGTGACCACGTGCCACATGCCGACGATCACGACGACGACGTTGAGGCTGAGGTAGGCCGCGACCAGGTACACGGCGACGCCGATCGCCTCCAGGAAGCCCTTGAGGAACACCGCGCCGAGCAGGGCAACCAGGATCAGCGTGATCAGCATCTGCTTGTCGTGCAGCACGCTCGTCAGGTGCGGGTTCTCCACGAGGTGGGTGGAGGCGTCCGCCGCCGACAGGGTGATCGTGATGAGGAAGTCCGTCGCCGCGAACCCGAGCAGGGTCAGGACGAACAGCTTGCCCTTCCAGAACGACAGCAGGCGTTCCAGCATCGCGATGGAGCCCTCGCCGTGCGGGCTCTCCTCGGCGACGCGGCGGTACACGGGGAGGGCGCCGGCCAGGGTGACGATCACGAGCACGATCGTCGCGACGGGGGAGAGCAGGCCGGCGGCGAGGGCCGCGATGCCGGGCTGGTAGCCGAGGGTGGAGAAGTAGTCGACGCCAGTCAGGCACATCACCCGCCACCAGCGTTGGCCCTGGTGGACGTGCTGCTCCGGTTCCGGGGCGGCCTGTGTGGTGCGGTGGCCGCCCTTGCCCATGTCGGCCAGGCCCTCCAGCATCCAGGCGCGCATACGACTGGGAGGGTGTTCGGTGGTGGCCATCGGCGTGCTCCTGGAGTGCGGGTCAGCGTGTGGGCTTTGGCCATCACGCGGACGGCGGCACCAGCGTAAGCGGAGAGTGACGCGTGGGCCCATGGATGTTGGGGCGATGGGCGTCAATCTTGCGTTAAGACTGGACGGGTTGGTGGAGGGGGCGCATCAGGAAAGGGGGGATGGGGCTGGTTGGGGGCGCGTTGGGCTGTATGGGGGGTGCGGGGGGATGGGCGGGGGTGGTGGATACCCAGCGTTACGGGGGGCTGGGGGTTTTGTCGCACAGGGGGGTGGGGGGTCTGTTGAGGGGCGGGTGCGGGCTCGTTGTGGCTGGTCGCGCAGTTCCCCGCGCCCCTGGATGTTGGCGGGGGCCGGGGTGGGGTCGTGCGGGCCCGTTTGGCTTTGACGGCGGCGAGCTGTTGCCTTTCGCGCTCGGAACCTTCCCGCGGCAGCCGCGCTCACCGTCCTCGGGTTGCCGGCGCGGCTCGCGGAGTTCCGGTGACTCACGCGTCCGCCAGCCGCGCCTCCTCCAGGTCCAATGACCGCTGGAGTCGTCGACGTGTCGTGTCGCTGATGGCGTGGTCGTCGTAGAGGCGCTGTAGTTCGACTGTTTCTACGGCGATGAGGTCGCGGCGGAGTTGGCGGTAGACCAGGTCGGCCGACTCCGCGTGGGCCGCTTGGGTGGTGTTGTCGGAGAGGCGGTCTCGGGCGTCGTCGAGGCGGGCGTTGAGGCCGCGGCGGAGGCGGTCGAGGACGACGTCAGGGACCGCTTCCAGCTCGGCGAGTTCGTCGAGGCGGCGGATGCCCGCGTCGGCCAACCGGCAGCGGGCGGAGGCCTCTTCGCGTTCCGTGTGGTCGGGTTCGAGGGCGATTCCGGAGCGGCGGACGACCGGCGCGAGCGTGAAGCCCTGGACGACCAAGGTGACGACCACGACCGATGTGGTGAGGACCAGGACCAGGGGGCGGTCGGGCAGGGTGGTGCCGGTCTTGGTGACCTCGGGGATCGACAGGGCCGCCGCCAGTGGGAGGACGCCTCGGGTGCCCGCCCAGGTCAGGACCATCGGGACTCGCCAATTCACCCTGTGTACCCCGCCCTTGCGCTGGACCACCGCCGACAGCGGCGCCAGCCACAGCAGGCGTACGGCGATCAGGGTGCCCGCCACCGCGAGCGCGTACAGGGGCCATGCGCGGTCGCCGTCGGACAGGGCCCGGACCTGCGCGGGGAGCGCGAGGCCGATCAACGAGAACACCACGCTCTCCAGCAGGAACACCACCGTGCCGTAGACGGCGTGCAGTTGGAGCCGGATGCGGGCGTTGGTGAGGCGGTCGCCGCGGCCGCCCAGGACAACTCCCGCCACTACGACCGACGTTACGCCGGACGTGTGGGCGCCCTCTGCCAAGACGTAGGCCGCGTACGGGGTGACCAGGGAGATCACCGTCTCCAGGACCGGGTCCTCGGTGCGTCGGCGGATCAGGGTGACGACGTAGGCCACGGCCGCTCCGATGACCGTGCCGCCGCCCGCGAGGACGACGAACTCCCCGCCCGCCGAACCCCAGTTGGCCGCCGCCGACGTCACGGCGATGGTCACCGCGACCCGGAACAGGACGAGTGAGGTGGCGTCGTTGAAGAGGGACTCCGCCTGGACGAGGACCTGTACCCGGGGCGGCAGCGCGAGCCGGCGGCCGAGCGCGGTGACGGCGACCGGGTCGGTGCTGGCGAGGACCGCGCCGAGTACGAACGCCATCTGCCAGGAGAGGGGGGTGACCGTCGACGCCACCCAGCCGACCGCCGCCGCGGACGCGAGGACCAGGCCGATCGCGAGGATCCCGACCGGCTTCCACACCGCCTTCAGCTCGCGCCACGACATGTCCTCGGCGCTGGCGTAGAGGAGGGGTGGGAGGACGACCAGGCCGATCACGTCCGGGCTGATCTCGATCGACGGAGTGCCCGGCAGCAGCGCCACGGCGAGACCGGCGACCACGAGGAGGGAGGGTGCGGGGATCCGCCAGCGGCGGGCGAACGTCGCCACCAGCGTCGCGAGTACCACGAGTGCCAGAACCGTACCGACGCCGCGCATGCCGTCCCCTTGTGGTCTTGGACGAGCCCATGCGGACTCCCCGCCGACCAGACTTCCCGGCACACCGCGCTCACCCTAACCCGGCCGGATGCCGTCAAGACAGTGTCAACGTCCTCGCGGGCGGCGCCAGAGACGCGTCAAGAAGCCTGCCTGACGCGCTGCGGGGCGCTTGTCTGGGAGGCGATGAACGACGTACGACGCGGGCGACTGAAGGTCTACCTCGGGGCGGCCCCGGGTGTCGGCAAGACCTACCGCATGCTCGACGAGGCACGGCGCCGGGCCGCTCGCGGCGCCGATGTGGTGGTGGGGTTCGCCGAGTGCCACGGGCGACCGCTGACCGAGGCGATGCTCGACGGCCTGGAGGTGGTGCCCCGGGCCCAATGTGCTTACCGGGGTGGGTACTTCGAGGAAATGGACCTCCCCGCGGTGCTCGCGCGCCGTCCCGAGGTCGCCGTCGTCGACGAGTTCGCGCACAGCAACGTCCCGGGCGGCGGACGCAACGCCAAGCGCTGGCAGGACATCGACGTGCTGCTCGCCGCCGGCATCGACGTCGTCACCGCCGTCAACGTGCAGCACCTGGCCTCCCTCAAGGACGTCGTCGAGAAGATCACCGGGGTCCCGCAGCACGAGACGGTGCCCGACGACGTCGTACGACGGGCCCGGGAGATCGAGTTGATCGACATGCCGCCCGAGGGACTGCGGCGGCGCATGGCGCACGGCAACATCTACACACCGGAGAAGATCGACGCGGCCCTCGCCAACTACTTCCGGCCCGGAAACCTCACCGCCCTACGGCAGTTGGCGCTGCTGTGGGTCGCCGACCGGGTCGACGAGGCCCTGCACACGTACCGCGCCGAGCATGCGATCGGCGGGGTGTGGGAGACCCGCGAGCGGGTGGTCGTCGCCCTCACCGGCGGCCCGGAGGGCGACACGCTGATCCGGCGCGCGGCCCGCATCGCCGACCGGTCCGCCGGCGGCGATCTGCTTGCCGTGCACGTGGCCCGCAGCGATGGACTAGCCGCCGGGGTGTCCCACGCCTCGCTCGCCCGGCAGCGGCGCCTCGTCGAGGACCTCGGCGGCAGCTACCACTCGGTGGTCGGCGACGGCGTCGCCACCGCCCTGGTCGACTTCGCCCGCACCGAGAACGCGACCCAACTCGTCCTGGGCACCAGCCGCAGAGGCCGACTTGAGCGGTTCCTGACCGGTCCCGGCACGGGCGAGACGGTCACGGAACTGAGCGGTGACATCGACGTCCATCGGGTCACGCACGAGCGGGCGGGCCGCGGCACCCTCCTGCCCTCCCGCCGCCGTACGCTCTCGACCGCACGCCTAATTGCCGGTCCCGTGGCGGGACTTGTGCTGCCGGTGCTGCTCACCGTCGGCCTCGCCCAGGTGCGCGGCACGGTCAACCTCACCAGCGAGGCCCTGCTGTTCCTGCTCGCCGTGGTCGGGGTCGCGTGCATAGGCGGCGTGGCCTCGGCGGTCATCGCGTCCGTGACGGCCTCGCTGCTGCTCAACTACTGGTTCATCCCGCCCATCGGCCAGTTCACCCTGGACGACCCCAACGCCCTTTTGGCGCTAGGGGTGTTCACGGTGGTCGCGGCGACCGTGGCCGCCGTCGTCGACCGTTCGCTACGACTGTCCCGGCGCTCGGCGCGTGCCACCGCCGAGGCCGAGACGATGTCCTCCCTCGCGGGCAGCATCGTGCGCGGCGGCCAGACGATCCCGGCGCTGCTGGAACGCACGCGGGAGACCTTCGGCACGGACTCGGCGGAGCTCGTCGACGAGCCACCGGATCATGAAGTCGGGGTCGGTGTCACCACCGTTCCCGCCGGCCCCGGCGCCTATCTGGTCCTGCGCGGACGCACCCTGTCATCCTCGGAACGGCGGGTGCTCGCCGCCTTCGCCGCGCATGTCGGCTCCGCCGTCGAACGGGCCCAACTCGCCGAAGCCGCCGCCGAGATCGAGCCGGTGAAGGCCGCCGACCGCTTGCGTACGGCACTGCTGCGGGCCGTTGGGCACGACTTGCGGACGCCGCTCGCGGCGGGGTGGGCGGCCGTGACCTCGTTGCGCGGGCGGGATGTCGAGTTCTCCGCGGAGGACCGGGACGAACTCCTTGCCACCGCAGACGAGTCCATGGCCAAGCTCAACCGACTGCTGGAAAATCTCCTCGACTTGAGCCGCCTCGAAGCGGGCGTCCTGCCGCTGAGCCTGCGGGCCACGAGCCTGGAGGAGGTGTTGCCCATGGCCCTCGCCGATGTACCCGATGTGGATCTGCGTGATGTGGAGTCGATTCCGCCGGTGCTCGTCGATCCGCCGTTGCTGGAACGCGTGATCGCCAACCTCGCCGGCAACGCGGCGCGGCACACCCCGGCCGGGCGGCGGGTCATGGTCACCGCGAGTGCGCTGGGCGGGCGGGTGGAGCTGAGGGTCGTGGACCGCGGGCCCGGTCTCCCAACTACCGGACGCGAGCGCCTCTTTGAGCCCTTCCAGCGGCTCGGCGACACGGACAACACCACCGGGCTCGGGCTGGGCCTGGCCCTCGCGCGCGGCCTCACCGAGGCGATGAACGGGACGCTCACTCCCGAGGACACCCCGGGTGGCGGGCTGACGATGGTCGTGTCTTTGCCGCTGGCCGAAGGGGTGAGTCAAGCGGACGCGGCGACGGTCGCCTCAACTCCGAACCGGGCCTCGTGAATTCACCGGGGGCCGTTGTTCCGGGTCGGGCGGTCTGGGGGCGGCTCGGCCGTGGTCGTGTCTTTGCCGGCGGCCGAAGGGGCGAGTCCTCCGGACGCGGCGACGGCCGTCCCAGCCCCCAGGTCGGCACCGCAACTCCCCACCGGGCACTGTGAATTCCGACGGCGGCGACTACGCCAACTCGGGACCGGACACCGTGAATCCAGCCCGCGGCCGCTACTCCAGGCCGGACACCTTGAACACGGTTTCCGCGGTCTCGCGCTCGACGCGTTCCGCGACCCGGCGCAGCGCGGTCGCCCCGCAGGTGAGCGAGCCGGAGGCCACCGACTTGCGGGAGCCCTCGGAGACGCGGTGCCACAGGTCGGGGTTGTGCACCAGCACATCGGGGTCGATCTCGACCCGGCCGCCCAACTCGTCGCGCAGGACCAGCCGTTGAGAGACCCCGTCCAGACAGCGGACGGACACCAGCCGGTCCGTGCGGACGCGGCGCTCGCGCAGCAGCCCGCGTGAGGAGAGCCAGCCCTCGCCCGCGCGGACCCGGGCCGGGTACAGCACGACGAAGAGCAGCACGGCGAGGGTCAGCCACAGCGCGCCGCGCCACAGGGTGAGACGGCCGCTCAAGTGGTCGACGAGCAGCAGGAGTCCGAGCAGCGCGCCCGCGCAGCGCGACGTGTCGCGCAGGTCGCGTCTCCATCGGCGGTCGTGCGCGGACGCGGGTGCGTCGTCGGGGCGTCCCATGGTGGCGACGGTAGGGACTCCGGGCGTACGGAAGCCGGGCCTTGACGCGACTCTGACGGGCGGGCGGTGCTTCTTGACGCCCTCGCAACGGCGGAGGGCAGTTGCCCTGGTCACACGGTCGTCAAGTTCGCGTCAAAGAACGCGTGTTCGGCGCGAAGAAGACGCAAGGAGAAGAGGAAACCGGCCACGGCGGGACAGAACCTGAAGCGCACTCGCGCGGTCCCGTCACCGCGTCCGTACGTGAAGGAGCCACCAGCATGACCGTTCTCGCTGTCCAGCCGGGCGCCACGCCCGCCGACGAGGAGCCCCCGGATACCGGCGAACGCCACCGGTTGACCGCCCTCGCCGGGTTCGCCGCCCTCTCCCTGGACGCCATGGCGTCGGTGGCCTACGGCCCCGAGGCGATCGTCCTCGTGCTGGCCGCCGCCGGCGCGCACGGGCTCGGCTTCACCCTCCCGGTCACGCTCGCCATCGCCGCTCTGCTCGCGGTGCTCGTCGCCTCGTACCGGCAGGTCATCGCTGCCTTCCCGGACGGCGGCGGCTCCTACGCCGTGGCGAAGACCCACCTCGGCGCGCGGACCAGCCTGGTGGCGGCGGCCTCGCTGGTGCTGGACTACGTACTGAACGTCGCGGTCGCCGTCACGGCCGGTGTCGCCGCTCTGACCTCGGCCTTTCCGGGGCTCTACGACGACCGGCTGTGGCTCTGCCTCGCCGTGCTCGTGCTGGTCACGGCGGTGAACCTGCGCGGGATCGTCGAGTCGGCCCGCGCCTTCGTCGTGCCGACCGTCGTCTTCGTCGGCTCCATCCTCGTGCTGATCGCGGTCGGCCTGTTCCGGTCCGCGCCGGTGAGCACCGCGACCGCCGACGGACACGCCTCCGCGCTCGCCGACAACGCGACGAGCGTCGGCACCCTGCTATTGCTGAAAGCTTTCGCCAGCGGCTGCAGCGCCCTCACCGGCGTCGAGGCCATCGCCAACGCCGTGCCCTCCTTCCGCGCACCCCGAGTGAAGCGGGCCCAGCGTGCGGAGGTCGCCCTCGGCGCGGTGCTCGGCGTGATGCTGATCGGCCTCTCGGTGCTGATCTCCCGCTTCCACCTCCAGCCCGTCCAGGGAGTCACCGTCCTCGCCCAGCTCGCGGACGCCTCCCTCGGCCACAACTGGGCTTTCTACGTCATCCAGTTCGCGACGATGATCCTGCTCGCCCTGTCCGCGAACACGTCCTTCGGCGGGCTGCCGGTGCTGCTGAAACTGCTGGCCCGCGACAACTACCTCCCGCACGTCTTCGCCCTCAAGGCCGACCGCCAGGTGCACCGGCACGGCGTGCTCGCGCTGGCCGCGGTCTCGGCCGCCCTGCTGGTGTTCTCCGGCGGCGACACCAACACCCTCGTGCCGCTCTTCGCGATCGGCGTCTTCGTCGGCTTCACGGTCGCCCAGGTCGGCATGGTCCGGCACTGGCGCGGCGAGCGCGGCACCGGCTGGCGCGGAAAAGCCCTGCTGAACGGGTTCGGCGCGCTCCTCACCGGCGTCGCGGCGGTCGTCGTCACCGCGACCAAGTTCGAGGAGGGCGCCTGGCTGATCGTGATCACCCTGCCGCTGCTCGTGCTCGCCTTCGAGACCGTGCACCGCACGTACGCGCACATCGGCGAACGGCTCGGCCTCGGCCGCATCCCGGAGCCCCCGCACCGGGACCGTTCGGTGGTGATCGTGCCGGTCTCGTCGCTCTCCCGCCTCACCTCTGAGGCGCTGACGGCAGCGGCCTCCCTCGGCGACGAGGTACGCGCGGTTACTGTCTGCTACCCGGACCTCGAGGACCGCGCCCACCTCCACGCCCTGGAGCGCGCCTGGGCCCAATGGGACCCCGGCGTCCCTCTGGTCCAACTCCCCTGCGAGCGCCGCACGTTGGGCCGCCCGATCGCCGCGTACGTACGCGAGGTGTCCGCGACGGAACCGGACACCCGGGTCACCGTCCTGATCGCCGAGGTGGAGCCGGTACGGCTGTGGCAGCGGCTGCTGCAGAACCAGCGGGGGGCTGTCGTCGCCCATGCGGTACGACGGGACACGGATGCGGTGATCTGCCGGCTGCGGTTCCGGCTGTTCTGAGCCCCCGCCCCGGCGCACACACCCGGTTCACGGCGGTCGCCGTAAGAGTCCCGTCAAAGCCGTATGCGTCGCCGTAAGGGACCCGTCAACGGCGGCCGAATCCGGTCACGGGCGCGGTTACCTCTAAGCGTCCGTTCCATTCGAACCTCATTCCAGGAGTTCACGATGGCCGATCTGGCCTTCGTCGTCACCACGATCGCGGTCTTCGCGTTGGTGGCCCTCGTCGCCAAGGGGGTGACGAAGCTGTGACCGCCGAGAACATTGTCGGCCTCGTCGTGGCCGTCGCCCTGCTGGGCTATCTCGTCCTCGCCCTGATCTTCCCGGAGAGGTTCTGAGAGCGATATGGGTCCCGTCCTCGCCGGTGTGCTCCAGCTGATCGCGCTCATAGCGGCGCTGGCGCTCGCCTACATCCCCCTCGGCACCTACATGGCCAGGGTCTACTCCTCCGACAAGCACCTGCGCGTCGAGAAGTGGATCTACAAGGGCATCGGTGCCGACCCGAACACCGAGATGCGCTGGCCGGCGTATCTGCGCGGCGTGCTCGCCTTCTCGGCGGTCGGGGTTCTCTTCCTCTATCTGCTTCAGCGGATTCAGGGCATCCTGCCCGGCTCGCTGGGGTTCTCCTCGGTCAATCCGGCGCAGTCGTTCAACACGGCCGCGTCGTTCGTGACGAACACCAACTGGCAGTCGTACTACGGCGAGCAGACCATGGGTCACGTCGTGCAGACCGCCGGTCTGGCCGTGCAGAACTTCGTCTCCGCGGCCGTCGGCATCGCGGTGGCCGTGGCTCTTGTACGCGGCTTCGCGCGCTCGCGTACCGGTGAACTCGGCAACTTCTGGGCCGACTTGGTGCGCGGTGTCATCCGCATCCTGTTGCCGCTGTCCGTAGTCGCCGCGCTCGTGCTCGTCGCCTGCGGTGCCATCCAGAACTTCTCCGGGATCCACGAGGTCGGCCAGTTCATGGGCGGCCACCAGCAGTGGAACGGCGGCGCGGTCGCCTCGCAGGAGGCCATCAAGGAAGTCGGTACCAACGGCGGCGGTTACTTCAACGCCAACTCCGCCCACCCCTTCGAGAACCCGACGCCCTTCACCAACCTCTTCGAGATCTTCCTGCTGTTGGTCATCCCGTTCGCGCTGACCCGCACCTTCGGCGTGATGGTCGGTTCCATCAAGCAGGGCTACGCGATCCTCGCGACCATGGCCACCATCTGGGTCGGCTTCGTCGCCCTGATGATGTGGACCGAGTTCGCCCACCACGGCGCGGCGTTGCAGGCCGCGGGCGGTGCGATGGAGGGCAAGGAACAGCGGATCGGCGTAGGCGCCTCCTCGATCTTCGCGGTGTCGACCACCCTGACCTCGACGGGCGCGGTGGACTCGTTCCACTCCTCGTTCACCGGTCTCGGCGGCGGAATCACCATCCTGGGCATGCAGTTGGGCGAGATCGCACCCGGTGGTACCGGCTCCGGCCTCTACGGAATGCTGATCATGGCGGTCATCGCGGTGTTCATCGCCGGGCTGATGGTCGGCCGTACGCCCGAGTACCTGGGCAAGAAGATCGGCACCCGCGAGATGAAGCTCGCGGCCTGCTACATCCTGATCACCCCGGCCCTGGTACTGATCTTCGCGGCCGCCTCCATGGCGCTGCCGACCCCGCCGCACTCGATGCTGAACTCCGGCGCGCACGGCTTCTCCGAGGTGCTGTACGCCTTCACCTCCGCCGCGAACAACAACGGCTCCGCCTTCGCGGGTCTGAACGCGAACACCGACTGGTTCAACACCATGACCGGGCTCGCGATGGTGCTCGGCCGCTTCCTGCCGATGGTGTTCGTGCTGGCCCTGGCCGGCTCGCTCGCCGAGCAGAAGCCGGTGCCGGTCACGGCAGGCACCCTGCGCACCGAAAAGCCTTTGTTCACCGGCCTGTTGGTGGGCGCGATCCTCATCATCACCGGTCTGACCTACTTCCCGGCGCTGGCACTGGGACCGCTGGCCGAGGGGCTGGCGTCATGACCACCCGCACAGACAACCAAGAAAACCAAGAGGACTCGATGTCCACTGCCACTCCGGCCCGGGCGCCGCACAGCGATGTGCCGACCGGTCACAAGGACGAAGGGCGGGTCGGCGCGGGCCTGTTCGACCCGAAGCAGCTGATCAAGTCCCTGCCCGACGCGTGCCGCAAGCTGGACCCGCGGGTGATGGTCAAGTCGCCCGTGATGTTCGTGGTGTGGATCGGCTCGGTGCTGACCACGATCTTCTCCTTCAAGGACCCGGGTGACTGGTTCGGCTGGGCGATCAGCGTCTGGCTGTGGCTGACCGTGATCTTCGCCAACCTGGCGGAGGCCGTCGCCGAGGGCCGCGGCAAGGCGCAGGCCGACACCCTGCGCAAGGCCAAGACCGACACGGTGGCCCGGCGCCTCACCGGCACGACCGAGGAGCAGATCCCCGGCACCGAGCTGCGCATCGGCGACCTGGTGGTGTGCGAGGCGGGCGACATCATCCCCGGCGACGGTGACGTCGTAGAGGGAGTGGCGAGCGTCGACGAGTCGGCCATCACCGGCGAGTCCGCGCCGGTCATCCGCGAGTCCGGCGGCGACCGCTCGGCCGTCACCGGTGGCACGAAGGTCCTCTCCGACCGCATCGTCATCAAGATCACGACGAAGCCGGGCGAGACCTTCATCGACCGGATGATCGCCCTGGTCGAGGGCGCCGCCCGGCAGAAGACGCCCAACGAGATCGCGCTCAACATCCTGTTGGCGTCCCTCACCATCGTCTTCCTGCTGGCCTGTGCCACGCTGCCGCCGTTCGCGGACTACGCGGGCACCCACCTCACGATGATCGTGCTGGTGGCCCTGCTGGTCTGTCTGATCCCGACGACGATCGGCGCGCTGCTCTCCGCGATCGGCATCGCGGGCATGGACCGGCTGGTGCAGAGGAACGTACTGGCCATGTCCGGCAGGGCAGTTGAGGCCGCGGGTGACGTCTCGACCCTGCTGCTCGACAAGACCGGCACCATCACCCTCGGCAACCGCCAGGCGTCGGAATTCGTGCCGGTCACCGGCACCACCGAGGCCGAACTCGCCGACGCCGCCCAGCTCTCCTCGCTGGCCGACGAGACGCCCGAGGGCCGCTCCATCGTCGTCCTGGCGAAGGAGAAGTACGGCCTGCGGGAGCGCCACCAGGGCGAGTTGGCCCACGCCGAGTGGATCGCGTTCACCGCGCAGACCCGTATGTCCGGCGTGGACGTCGACGGGCGCAAGATCCGCAAGGGCGCGGCCGGTTCGGTCGTCACCTGGGTCCGGGAGCGGGGCGGCGAGGTGTCCGAGGACGCCGGCGCGCTCACCGACCGGATCTCCGCGGCCGGCGGCACCCCGCTGCTCGTGGCGGTCGAAGACACCGACGGCGCCCGGGTGTTGGGCGTCATCCACCTCAAGGACGTCGTCAAGGCGGGCATGCGCGAGCGGTTCGACGAGCTGCGCCGCATGGGCATCAAGACCGTCATGATCACGGGTGACAACCCGCTGACCGCCAAGGCGATCGCCGAAGAAGCGGGCGTCGACGACTTCCTCGCGGAGGCGACTCCCGAGGACAAGATGGCCCTCATCAAGCGGGAGCAGGCCGGCGGCAAGCTGGTCGCGATGACCGGTGACGGAACGAACGACGCGCCCGCGCTGGCCCAGGCGGACGTCGGCGTCGCGATGAACACCGGTACGTCGGCCGCGAAGGAGGCCGGCAACATGGTCGACCTCGACTCGAACCCGACCAAGCTCATCGAGATCGTCGAGATCGGCAAGCAACTCCTCATCACCCGGGGCGCGTTGACGACGTTCTCGATCGCCAATGACGTCGCGAAGTACTTCGCGATCATCCCGGCGCTGTTCGCGGCGGTCTACCCGGGCCTGGACAAGCTCAACATCATGCACCTGGCCTCGCCCGACTCCGCGATCCTCTCCGCGGTCATCTTCAACGCGCTGGTCATCATCGCGCTGGTCCCGCTCTCCCTGCGGGGCGTGCAGTACCGGCCGGTCAGCGCCGACAAGATGCTCCGCCGCAACCTCGGGATCTACGGCATCGGCGGACTGATCGCCCCCTTCATCGGCATCAAGATCATCGACCTCCTCATCTCCCTCATCCCCGGAATCGGCTGATCGGCATGAACAACTCGGTATCCAACACAGCCCGGTTGCTCTGGGCGGGCCTACGCGCCCTGCTCGTGCTGACCCTGGTGACGGGCGTCGTCTACCCGCTGGTCGTCACCGGGATCGCCCAGGGGATCTTCCCCGGCAAGGCGAACGGCTCGGAGATCAAGTCGGAGGGCAAGGTCGTCGGCTCGTCCCTCATCGGGCAGTCGTACAACCTGCCGTTGAAGAAGGGGCAGGAGACCCCGGACCCGGATCTGAAGTGGTTCCAGGGCCGGCCGCAGAACGGTCTCGGCGCCAACAGCATCAACACCCAGTACTCGTTGATCCTCTCCGGTGCCACCAACCTCTCCGCCGACAGCAAGGTCCTCCTCCAGCAGGTGAAGGACGCCAAGGCCGCGGTCATCAAGGACAACTCGGTGCCCGGCTACACGGTCAAGGCGTCCCAGGTGCCCGCCGACGCGGTCACGTCCTCCGGCTCCGGCCTCGACCCGGACATCTCCCCGGCCTACGCGGACCTCCAGGTCCACCGCATCGCCGAGAAGAACGGCCTGTCCGTCGCCCAGGTGCAGAAGCTGGTCGACGAGCACACCGACGGCCGCACCCTCGGCTTCATCGGCGAGCCGACGGTGAACGTGCTGGAGCTCAACATCGCGCTCAAGTCCCTTGTGACGAAGAGCTGATGGCGTTACACGACCGGCAGGGGAGTCGGCGGCCCGGAGGAGATCCCGGTGCCGCCGACTCCCGCCGCCATGCCAGGGACCACACGAAAGGCACACCCCCATGACTCGGGTGCTGGTGGTGGAGGACGACCCGCAGCTCGTACGGGCCCTCGTGATCAACATGCAGGCCCGGCAGTACGGCGTCGACGCCGCCCCGGACGGCGCCACCGCGCTCCGGCTCGCGGCGGCGCGGCAGCCGGACGTCGTGATGCTCGACCTCGGGCTGCCCGACATGGACGGCGTCGACGTCATCAAGGCGCTGCGCGGCTGGACCCGGGTCCCGATCCTGGTGCTGTCGGCCCGGCAGGCCTCCGACGAGAAGGTCGCCGCTCTCGACGCGGGCGCCGACGACTACATCACCAAGCCGTTCAGCATGGACGAACTCCTCGCCCGGCTACGGGCGGCGGTCCGCCGCGTCGAGGACGTGCCGCTCGCCCCGACGACCACCCTCGTGACCACCGACGACTTCACCATCGACCTGCTCGCCAAGAAGGCCACCCGCGACGGACACGACATCCGGCTCACCCCCACCGAGTGGCATCTGCTGGAGATCCTGGTCACCAACCCCGGCCGCCTGATCACCCAGAAGTACCTGCTCCAGGAGGTGTGGGGGGTGACCCAGAGCAACAAGACCAACTATCTCCGGGTCTACATGGCCCAGTTGCGCCGCAAGCTGGAGGGGGACCCGTCGAGCCCCCGCTATCTGATCACCGAGCCCGGCATGGGCTACCGCTTCGAAGGATGACATGGGACGCGGCAAGCTCCGGATCTACCTCGGCGCGGCACCGGGCGTCGGCAAGACGTACGCGATGCTGTCCGAGGCGCACCGGCGGATCGAGCGGGGCACCGACTGCGTGGTCGCCTTCGTGGAACACCACAGCAGACCCCGCACCGAGGTGATGCTGCACGGCCTGGAGGAGATCCCGCGCCGTGAACTCGCCTACCGGGACACGACGTTCACCGAGATGGACGTCGACGCGGTCCTCGCCCGCCACCCCGAGGTCGCCCTCGTCGACGAGCTCCCGCACACCAACATCCCCGGCTCCCGCAACGCCAAGCGCTGGCAGGACATAGAGGAGTTGCTGGCGGCGGGCATCGACGTGATCTCGACCGTCAACATCCAACACCTGGAATCCCTGGGCGACATCGTCGAGTCGATCACCGGGGTTCGGCAGCAGGAGACCGTGCCGGACGAGGTCGTGCGCCGCGCCGACCAGATCGAACTGGTCGACATGTCACCCCCCGCGCTACGACGCCGGATGGCCCACGGCAACATCTACAAACCGGACAAGGTCGACGCGGCCCTCTCCAACTACTTCCGGCCCGGAAACCTCACCGCGCTACGGGAGTTGGCGCTGCTCTGGCTCGCCGACCGGGTCGACGCCTACCTCCAGGAGTACCGCAGCGAACACCGCGTCTCGGCGATCTGGGGTTCCCGTGAGCGGATCGTCGTAGGACTGACCGGCGGCCCCGAGGGACGCACCCTGATCCGCCGGGCCGCCCGCCTCGCCGAAAAGGGCGCGGGCGGTGAGGTGTTGGCCGTCTACATCTCCCGCAGCGACGGGCTGACCTCGGCCTCCCCGAAGGAACTCGCCCAACAGCGCACCCTGGTCGAGGACTTGGGCGGCACCTTCCACCACGTCGTCGGTGAGGACATACCGGCAGCCCTGCTGGACTTCGCGCGCGGGGTCAACGCCACCCAGATCGTCCTCGGTGTCTCCCGCCGCAAGGGCTGGCAGTACGTCTTCGGGCCCGGCGTCGGCTCGACGGTCGCCCGCGAGTCCGGCCCCGATCTCGACGTCCACCTCATCACGCACGACGAGGCGGGCAAGGGACGCGGACTGCCCGTGAACCGGGGCACGCGGCTCGGGCGCGCCCGCATCGTCTGGGGCTGGCTGGCCGGAATCGCCGGACCGCTGCTGCTCACCTGGCTGTTGAGCGGTGTCGCCCCCGAAGTCGGCCTGGCCAACGACATGTTGCTGTTCCTGTCCCTGACGGTGGCGGCGGCCCTGCTCGGCGGACTCTTCCCCGCACTGGCCTCGGCGGCGGTCGGATCGCTGCTCCTGAACTGGTACTTCACCCCGCCCGTCCACACGTTCACCATCGCCGACCCCAAGAACATCGTCGCCATCGCGATCTTCGTCGCCGTCGCGGTGTCGGTCGCGTCGGTGGTGGATCTGGCGGCCCGTCGCACCCATCAAGCGGCCCGCCTGCGCGCCGAGTCGGAGATCCTCTCCTTCCTCGCGGGCAATGTGCTGCGCGGCGAGACCAGCCTGGAGGCGCTCCTGGAACGGGTCCGGGAGACCTTCGGCATGGAGTCCGCCGCCCTGCTGGAGCGCGCGAGCGACGTCGAACCCTGGACCTGCGCGGGCAGCGTGGGCCCCCGCCCCTGCCAGAACCCGGAGGACGCGGACGTCGACGTACCGGTCGGCGACCACATGGCCCTCGCCCTCTCCGGCCGGGTCCTGCCCGCCGAGGACCGCCGCGTCCTGGCCGCCTTCGCCGCGCAGGCAGCCGTAGTCCTGGACCGTCGCCGTCTCCGCGAAGAGGCAGACCAGGCAAGGGCGTTGGCCGAGGGCAACCGCATCCGCACGGCACTCCTCGCCGCCGTGAGCCACGACCTGCGCACACCCCTCGCCGGCATCAAAGCGGCGGTGTCCTCGCTCCGTTCGGAGGACGTCGCCTGGTCGGAGGAGGACCAGGCCGAGCTGCTCGCCGGTATCGAGGACGGCGCCGACCGCCTCGACAACCTCGTCGGGAACCTCCTCGACATGTCCCGCCTCCAGACCGGCACGGTCACCCCGATCATCCGCGAGGCGGACCTCGACGAGGTGATCCCGATGGCGCTGGGCGGGGTCCCCGAGGACAGCGTCGAACTCGACATCCCCGAAAGCCTGCCCATGGTCCCCGTCGACAAGGGTCTGCTGGAACGCGCCGTCGCCAACATCGTCGAGAACGCGGTCAAGTACAGCCCGGAGCGAACTCCCGTCCTGGTCAAGGCAAGTGCCATCGCCGACCGCGTCGAGATCCGGGTGATCGACCGCGGCCCGGGCGTCCCCGACGAGGCCAAGACCCGCATCTTCGAACCCTTCCAGCGCTACGGCGACGCCCCGCGCGGCGCCGGAGTGGGCCTCGGATTGGCGGTCGCGCGCGGCTTCACCGAAGCCCTCGGCGGCACGCTGAGCGCCGAGGACACCCCCGGCGGCGGCCTCACGATGGTGCTCAGCCTCCAACTCACCCCCGCGCGACACCTTGCCGACGCCCCCGGAGCCACCTACAGTCCCGCTCCGTAACGTTCGTCAATCGGCCCGAAACATTCGAACCGGGCCGGACGGAGGGCAGACACGGATGCGGACCTACGACAACCCGGTCATCGGCGGCTTCCACCCCGATCCCAGCGTGTGCCGGGTCGGCGAGGACTACTACCTCGCGTGCTCCAGCTTCGAGTACTTCCCGGGTGTCCCGATCTTCCACAGCCGGGACCTGGTGCACTGGCGTCAGATCGGCAACGTCCTCGACCGGCCGAGCCAGTTGGACCTCCCGGACGACACCCCCGCCTCGGCCGGCATCTACGCCCCGACCCTCCGCCACCACGACGGCCGCTTCCACCTGATCACCACGGAGGTCGGCGGCAAGGGCAACTTCCTCGTCACCGCCGACCGCCCCGAGGGCCCCTGGTCGGACCCGGTACTCGTCGACGTGCCCGGCATCGACCCCGACCTGGCCTGGGACGAGGACGGCAATTGCTGGTGCGCGGTCGCCGGGGTGAAAGTGGCCCGCATCGAACCCACCACCGGCAAGGTCCTGGAGGGCCCGCTCCCGATCTGGTCCGGCACCGGACTCCAGCACCCGGAGGCCCCGCACCTCTACCGCGTCGGCGACTGGTGGTACCTGCTGCTCGCCGAGGGCGGCACGGCACACGGCCACAGCGTCTCGATCGCCCGCGCCCGCTCCCCGCGCGGCCCCTGGGAACCGGCCCCCGCCAACCCGATCCTCACCCACCGCAGCACCGACCTCCCCATCCAGAGCACCGGCCACGCCGACCTGGTCACCGCCCCCGACGGCACCTGGTGGATGGTGCTGCTCGGCACCCGCCCCCGGGGCTGGTTCCCCGGCTTCCACGTCCTGGGCCGCGAGACCTTCCTGACCCCGGTGGAGTGGGTGGACGGCTGGCCCCGAGTCGGCCCGGTACAGGAACAGCACCCGGCACCGGCCGCCTGGCACCCCCTCGAACTCCCGCCGGTACGCGACGACTTCGACGCCCCGACCCTCGCCTTCTCCTGGATCTCTCCGCGCAGCCGACCGGACGACACCTGGTCCCTGACCCGCCGCCCGGGTTGGCTGACCCTGGACGCGACGTCCGGCCCGGTCCTCATCGGCCGCCGCCAACAGCACCTCGACTGCCGAGCGTCGGTCCGGATCGACCCCGGCTCCGGCCGCGCGGGCCTCTCCGTCCGCATCGACGAGGCCCATCGCTACGACATCGAGGTCGCCGGGGGAGCGGCGACCGTGTTCGCCCGGATCGGTCCCGTACGGCAACGGATCGCCGACCAGGCGTTGGAGCCGGGACCGGTCACCCTGACCGTCGCCATCACCGCGACCGGCGCCGCCACGCGCGGCCCCGACACCCTGACGTTCTCGGTGGAGGGACCCGAAGGGGCCGTAGAACTGGCCGAGTTGGACGGAAGGTACCTCTCCACGCAGGTCGCCGGGGGCTTCACCGGGCGCGTGATCGGCATGTACGCCACCGAGGGCGAGGCGGCCTTCGACTGGTTCGACTACCAGCCGCGGTAACACCTCTTCCTGGATCGACTCTTTCTGGATCGGTTCCGAAAGTTTCGAACCTCCACCAGTACGGGCGCGACCTCACACACCGCTCACCCATGGACAGGAGTCGCACCATGCCCAGAAACAGACTGAGACTCGCGGGCGCCCTCGTCGCCGTCCTGATCGCTGCGGGTATCGCCACCGGCACGCCGGCCCAGGCGCACGAGAAACAACCGACCCTCGCCCAACTCGCCGAGCGCCACGGGCGTTACTTCGGCAGTGCCACCGACAACCCCGAGCTGACCGACACCGCGTACACGAAGATCCTCGGCAGCGAGTTCGACATGATCACCCCGGGCAACGGCATGAAGTGGTACGCCACCGAGCCCCAACAGGGCGTCTTCGACTGGACGAACGGCGATCAGATCGTCAACCTCGCCCGGGCGAACCATCAGCGGGTCCGCGCCCACACCCTGGTCTGGCACAGCCAGTTGCCCGACTGGCTCACGTCCCGCACCTGGACGGCGGACGAGTTGAGGGCCGTACTCAAGAAGCACATCACCACCGAAGTGCGGCACTACCGCGGCAAGGTCTACTCCTGGGACGTCGTCAACGAGGCCTTCAACGAGGACGGCACCTACCGCGACACGATCTGGTACCGGACGCTCGGCCCCGGCTACATCGCCGACGCGCTGCGCTGGGCCCACCAGGCCGACCCGCGGGCGAAGTTGTACCTCAACGACTACAACATCGAGGCGACCGGCCCGAAGAGCGACGCCTACTACGCTCTCGCCCAGGAGCTGAAGGCCCGGCACGTGCCGCTGGACGGCATCGGGTTCCAGGCGCACCTGGCGCTCCAGTACGGCTATCCGGCGACCCTGGAGGACAATCTCCGCCGGTTCTCCCGGCTGGGGCTCGACACGGCGCTCACCGAGGTCGACGTACGGATGCAACTCCCGGCGACCGACGCCAAGGTGGCCGAGCAGGCGACCTGGTACCGGGACCTGACGGGGGCGTGCCTCGCGGTGCGCGGGTGTGTGGGGGTGACCGTCTGGGATTACACGGACAAGTATTCGTGGATTCCGGCGGTCTTCCCGGGGGAGGGGGCGGCACTTCCCTGGGACGAGCAATTGAATGCGAAACCGGCTTATTACGCGCTCCGTGAGGCGCTGGGATAACAGCCGACTACGGGGAGTGAACAACTCCGGATATGCGTCGGGGCCGGTGCGCACCGAGTATGTGCGGCCGGCCCCTCATGTTCTTGCGGTACACAGCGACGGGCGGTGCGGCGGAACCGCCCGCGATGGTGTTCAGGCGGCTGTCACCACCTGGCGGTGCGGGGCGATGATCTGGCCGTCGGGCAGGAGCTCACCGGTGTCCTCGAACAGGAGAACGCCGTTGCACAGCAGGCTCCAGCCCTGTTCCGGGTGGTGCGCCATGAGGCGGGCGGACTCCCGGTCGGCGGATTCGGCTGTGGGACACGGTGGCTGGTGCTTGCACATGGGTGGGATCTCTCGCTCTGTTGTGGTCATGTCCGTCCCCCGTGGTGTTGAGTCGGTCCGAACCCAGTGTTGCCCCATGGACGTCAATCCGCAGGGATTTAGCAGCACCGCTTCTCACAGGTTGAAGACGCATCACCCGCGCGGACGGTTCATCCCAATTCCCGGCTCGTACGAGCTATTTCGTGCTCGGACGAGCGTTACGAGCGTGAAAGGGCCGGAAACGCGATCGTACCCCGCTGCCGGGAATTCGGCGGCGGGGTACGGGGGTGACGGCGGGGGAAAGTCAGGCGGGCGAACCGAGCAGTGGAGCGGGAGTCACCCGATGGGTCAGCATCGGCAGCAACTCGGCCACCCGGTGCGGCCGATGGGCCGCGATGCCGGGCGGTGCCGGGGCCAGCGGGACCAGCAGATCGGTCGCGGCGGGGTGGCCGCCGGCGCCGTCCGCGGTGAGGTCGCCGTGCAGCCAGAGCGTGAGCATGTAGAGGCCGGGCACGGAGAGGAGGCGCGGCTGGTGGGCGCCCTTCATGTTCTCGGCCTGGCGCAGCGCCCGCTCGGTGGAGGCGATGTAGGGGCCCTCGAAGAAGTGCGAGAACGCCCAGCCGTCGGGGGTCAGCATGGTCTCGGCCGCGGCGACCGCGCGGTCCCCGCAGCGGATCAGGAAACGCCACCCGGCCAGCCGGGTGACGGCCGTCCCGTCCGCGGACACGCGGTCCAACACATGCAGGGGCAGCGGGAGTTCGGGTGTTGCCGGTCCCTGGGCCGCACGCAGCGACGGGGTCTTGGCCTCGCGGACTGCGGTGGGGGAACCGAGTGCCGTGAGAACGGAGCGCAGGGCGGGCGCGGGAGCCGGGGGGACATGCAGCGGCATGGTGGGTCGCCTCTCATTCGACAGGCACTGGTGGCGCGAGGGCGGGGCGGGGGCGGACGGCGCTGTCAGCTCTCGGGGTCAGGGAGGCCGGGGCGGGTTCTGTGAACATGGGTGCGGCCTGCCGCACGTCACCTCGACGGCAGGTTCCAGGACCGGGGCGCCAACCTTCTGCCTTGTTCGCGGAGTTTATACGACACGGGTTGGGACGATGTTTCGTCTAACCGTTTCCCGTATGAACAACAAGGACCTATTAGGCCAGCGATTCACGGGAATCATCCCGGTTCCGAACGGGCCCTGCGGCGATGACCTCGGGATATGTCACCGATGGGGTCGGCCAATTCTCGTCGGCGTTTTTCACGAGGTTCTCATTGCGCGGGAACTGCTCGCTGCTGCATGCCTCGTGAATGTGCCGCGGGTCACGTTCGACCAGAGTAGCGGGCGCCGGGCCGGTCCGGGGACGTTATCGATCGCCAGGTCTGGGCATCATCCTTCCTGACCCGGGGACGAGTGGGACGAGGAGGTGACGCATCGTGGGGGAGAAGGTCGTTTCGGGAGGATCGTTCGAGCTCGCCGACCGTCAGCGCTACCGCGCCAAGCTGCGGCGCTGTCTGACGGGGCTGGAGCGGCTGCTGGCCGAGAAGCGGTTCGACCGACCCAGGAACCTCATGGGGCTGGAGATCGAACTGAACCTCGTCGGCTCCGACGGCATGCCGAAAATGCTGAATGGCGAGGTGCTGGAACGCATCGCGAGCCGAGATTTCCAAACAGAACTCGCCATGTTCAATCTGGAAGTCAACATTGCCCCACACCGATTGGAGGGCCGGGTATTCGACCGGCTCGCCGAGGAGATCCGTACGTCACTGGCATATGCCCACCGGAAAGCGGGCGAGGTCGACGCCGGAATACTGATGATCGGCATTCTGCCGACGCTGGACCGGGACGACCTGGTCTCCTCGAACCTCTCCGCGGTCGACCGGTACACCCTGCTCAACGATCAGATCGTGGCCGCCCGCGGCGAGGATTTCGTCCTCGACATCGACGGCGTCGAGCACCTCACCTGCACCTCCGGCTCCATCGCGCCCGAGGCCGCCTGCACCTCCGTGCAGTTGCACCTCCAGGTCACCCCGGACCGCTTCGCGGACGTGTGGAACGCGGCTCAGGCCGTCGCCGCCGCACAGGTCGCCGTGGGCGCCAACTCGCCCTTCCTGTTCGGCCGCGAGCTGTGGCACGAGTCCCGGCCCCCGCTCTTCCAGCAGGCCACCGACACCCGCCCGCCCGAACTCCAGGCCCAGGGCGTCCGCCCCCGCACCTGGTTCGGCGAACGCTGGGTCACCTCCGCGTACGACCTCTTCGAGGAGAACCTGCGGTACTTCCCGCCCCTGCTCCCGATCCACGACGACGAGGAACCGCTCGACGTCCTCGACACGGGCGGCATCCCCACCCTCGCCGAACTCGTCCTGCACAACGGCACGGTGTACCGCTGGAACCGCCCGGTCTACGGCATCGCCGACGGCGTCCCGCACCTGCGCGTCGAGAACCGCGTCCTGCCCGCGGGCCCCACGGTCACCGACGTCATCGCCAACACCGCGTTCTACTACGGCGTCGTGCGCGCCCTCGCCGAGGAGTCGCGCCCGGTGTGGACCCGGCTGCCCTTCGAGGCGGCCGCCGCCAACTTCGACACCGCGTGCCGCCACGGCATCGACGCCCGCCTGCTCTGGCCCCGGCGCGGACGCCTCGGCGGCACCACCGAGATCGACGCGGTGACCCTCGTACGCGACGAACTGCTGCCGCTCGCGGAGGCCGGCCTGGACGCGTGGGGGGTCGAACCGGCCGACCGGGACCTGTACTTGGGGGTCATCGACGAGCGCTGCCGCCGCCGGGCGAACGGTGCGACCTGGCAGTCCGCCACGTTCCACCGCGCACTGGAACAGGGGCTGAGCAGGGAAGCGGCGCTGGCCGCGACCACCCGGCGCTACAGCGAGTTGATGCACCTCGGGGAGCCGGTCCACACGTGGCCGGTGGGGTTGCCGGAGCCGGTGCCGCTGGGGTGAACTGCGCCTGATTCAGCGGGCGTTGGCCAGGGTGGCTCAACTCCGGCTGTTTCAGCCCGCGTTGGCCGATGCCCCCTTCGCGCCCGCCGCCACGATGGCCTGGAGGATCACCGACTGGATCTGGGCCGGGTTGCTCACCTCGTGGCCCGAGCCGCCGGTCGCCTCGGCGATCTGCCGGGCCTCCTCCTTGTCGGCGTCCGGGCCCACGGCGATCATGATGAGCGGCACCGGCCGTTCAGGGCTGGCGAGTTGCTGCAACTGCCTGATGAGCGCGGAGCGCGAGATGCTGCCGGGGTCCTGGTTGACCCCGTCGGTCAGAATCACCAGCGCGTTGAACTTCCCCGTCGCATAGGAGGAGGTGGCCGCCTTGTACGCGGCGAGGGTGGTGTCGTAGAGCCCGGTCGCCCCGTTCGGCACCGGCTTCAGCGAGCCGAACGCCGCTGACAGGGCGTCCCGTTGGGTGCCGTCGCCTTTGCGGTCGCCGAGGCGTTCGGTCGGGACCAGGACGCGGTAGTCCTTGTCGCCGTCGAGCTTCGTCGAGAACTCCCACAGCCCGATCTCGTCCTCGGGCGTGAACGTGGCCAGCGCCTGCAGCAGCGAGCCCTTCGTGACGTCCATCCGCGACTGCCCGGTCCCCGGCACCGTCTCCGCCATCGAGCCGGACGCGTCGACGACCGTGGTGATCCGGGCACTCTGCACCGTGATCGTCCAAGTCCCCAGGGCCTCTTGGAGCGCCGTGTCGGAGGCGGGCTCGGGCGCCGCCACGGCGTACGGCTGCGGACTGCTGCCACCGGCCTTCGCGACCACGGCCTTCGGCGCCGCGTCGTCATCCGTCCGGAAGCCGTACTTCTCCATCAGCTTCTGCTGCGCCGGCTGGCTCAGATAGGTCATGAACCGGATCGCTGCCCGGCTCTGGTCCGTGGTCAGCCGCTCCTGGTCGACCAGGTTGTACGGGTAGTCGAGCCGCGGGGAGCCGTCCTTCGGATAGAACAGGTCGAGCTTCCCGTCCCCGGCGGCCGACGCGTTGTACGCGAACGCCGACTGCTCGCTGAGGACCAGCGCCTGGTTGCGCTTCGGATTGCCCTGCTCGGTGCCGGACGAGTTGCGCGGGAGCGTGTCCAGGACCTGGCTGTCGGTGTCCGAGGTCCGCTGCGACAAGGTCTTCATCATCGCCGCCGCCTGCGTGGCCCCGCCCTTGACCTTGGCGGCGGCTGTACTCAACTGCGTGAGCGCCAACAGTCCCGTCGCGCTGCGCGCCGGGTCGGCCGCGCCCAGCCGCAGCGAGTCGTCCGTGAGGGTGGCACCGGCCAGGTCCAGCCAGCCGTACGTCTTCTGCGGCCACCCCAGCGACTTCGCGGCGGCCGGCACCATCGCCACCCCGACCGGCGTGGAGGCCACGTTGCCCGCGGGCGTCACCTCCGTCGCCGCGCTGTCGGCGGCCGACGAGACCTCGCTCACCCACAGCTCCGAGTCGGGCACCCACACCTGGACGTCCGGGTGCTTGCCCGCCTTGAGCGTGTCCGCGAACTTGTACGACTCCTGGGCGGTCACCGAGATGTTCAGACACCGCCCGTCGGACGTGATGCCGTCGTCGCGCGCCTGTCCGGCCGCCGCGCGCAGGGCGGGGGTCATGTCGGGGGAGGCGGCGAGTTTCAGCCGTACGGCGTCCTTGCGGCAGGAGGAACCGAAGGAGAGCAGCCCGCTCTGCACCGCCACGGCGGTACCGCCGGCGACGGTCAACACGAGGACAGTCGCGATGGCGACCGTACGACGGCGCGCGCGAGGACGGGGGTCGCTGCCGCCCGCCCCGTACTGATCGGGCAAGCTGTGACGTCCCATGACGGTGGTGCCCCTCCCTGTTGAACCACGTGCCGGCAAGCGGCCGTATGGCAGACATGGGGGAGGTACGACCCCGAACCGCGTCCGTCCCCCCAACGGCCTGTCGCGCACGATCTTCGTAAGTTCTTTCGAGACCCTAGCGGGGCGAAGATGGGCATGAGGCGGGATTTCCGAACTGAAGGCAGGTGTGCAGGTGGAGGCAGGGCAGGTGGCCGAAACTTTTCCGCTGGAGCGGCCCACACGGCGGATTCTCCGGTCCGAGGCACTGCTCGTTCTGGGGCTTTCGCTCGGTGCGAGTGGTGTGTCCGCCCTGATCAGTTTTGTCGGATCGGTCACGAAACCCGGAGGCCTCAAGGACCAGGCGGCCACCCTCAACGCCTCGGCCGCGCCGGGCCGTCCCTGGCTGGATCTCGCCTGGCAACTGTTCGGGATCGCGTCCGCGCTCGTCCCCGTCGCCCTCGTCGCGCACTTCCTCCTGCGGGAGGGCGAGAGCCTGCGCACGATCGGCTTCGACCGCACCCGGCCCTGGCCCGACCTGGGCCGCGGGGCTGCGATCGCGGCGGTCATCGGCAGCACCGGCATCGCTTTCTACCTGTCCGCCCGCGGCCTCGGCTTCAACCTCACGGTGGTGCCGGAGGCGCTGCCCGACGTCTGGTGGAAGTACCCGGTCCTGATCCTCTCCGCGATGCAGAACGCGATCCTCGAAGAAGTGATCGTCGTCGGCTATCTCCTGCGCAGGCTCGGCCAGTTGGGCTGGACGCCGGGCACCGCGCTGGTGGCCAGTTCCGTACTGCGCGGTAGCTACCACCTCTACCAGGGCATCGGCGGCTTCGTCGGCAACATGGTGATGGGCGTGGTCTTCGTTTACCTGTACCGGCGTTGGGGCCGCGTGGGTCCCCTGGTGGTGGCGCATTCCCTGCTCGACATCGGGGCGTTCGTCGGCTACGCGCTCCTCGCGGGGAAGGTCGGCTGGCTGCCCACGGCGTAACACCCGTGCGGGGCACGCCACTTGAGGCTCAGGCGAGCAGCTCGCCGTCGATGACGGTCACCGCGCGACCGGTCAACAGGGTGCGGTCCCCGCGCAGTTCGGTCCGGACGCGCCCGGAGCGCGAGGAGGCCTGCAGCCCGGTGAGGACCGTGTTCCCGAGCCGCTCCGACCAGTAGGGAGCCAGCGCCGTGTGCGCGCTGCCGGTGACCGGGTCCTCGTCGATCCCGACGTTCGGGAAGAAGCACCGGGACACGAAGTCGTAGCCCCGGGTGGGGTCTTGGGCCCGGGCGGTGGCGATGATGCCGCGCGTGGAGTGGGCCCCGAGCGCCCTGTGGTCCGGGGCGAGTCCTACGACGGTCTTCTCGTCGGCGAGTTCGACGAGGAGGTCGCCGATGTTCGGGCCGGTGTCGAACGCGGCGAGCGGCTCGGCACCCAGCGCCTCGGCTACACCGTCCGGGATCTCGACGGCGGTCAGCGGGGCGGTCGGGAAGTCGAGCGTGATCGACCCGTCGTCGGCCGGCGTGGCACTGAGCACCCCGCTTCGCGTCGCGAACCGCACGGTCCCCTCGTGGGCGCCGGTGGTGTGCAGCACATGGGCCGTGGCGAGGGTCGCGTGCCCGCACATCGCGACCTCGGTCGTCGGCGTGAACCACCGCAACGCCCAGTCGGCGTCCCCGCCTTGGGGCAGCCGGTGCGCGAACGCCGTCTCGGCGTGATTCACCTCCATCGCGACCTGCTGAAGCCAGTCGTCCGCCGGGAAGGCGTCGAGGGTGTCGAGAAGCAGCACCCCGGCAGGGTTGCCGGCGAAGGGCCGGTCGGTGAAGGCGTCGACGATACGAATCCGCATACCCCGACGCTAGCCGCGCCGCGGCCTCCCGGCCCAAGGCCAATTCACGGTCACTGGACCGACTCGCGTACGGCGGGTGAAGTGCGGCGACACGGCGACCCGGTTCGAGGTGAAGCGGCGCACACCTACCGGCGATCGCCCCGGCGCATCGGTAATGTCCGCCCCGACGCACCGGGCCCGCGGCACCGCGGTCCACGAGAAGGAGGAACACCATGGCCGACCGTGGGCACACGGCGGAGGCGGACGAGGCGTCCGCGTCGGGACCGCCCGAAGCGCGACACGGGGGCGCGCGGGACGCCGTACGGCTCGCGGTCGTGATCGGTGCGCTCGGCGTGGTCTTCGGCGACATCGGGACCAGCCCGATCTACACCCTGCAGACCGTGTTCAGCCCGAGCGACCCGCACCCGGTCCCGGTCAGCACGCAGAACGTGTACGGCGTGGTGTCGCTGGTGTTCTGGTCGGTGATGGTCATCGTCACGGTCACGTACGTCCTGCTGGCGATGCGCGCCGACAACGAGGGCGAGGGCGGCATCATGGCGCTCATCACCCTGCTACGGCGCTGGAGTTCACAGCGGGGCGGGCGAACTGCCGTCATTCTGGCGGGACTCGGCATCTTCGGCGCGTCGCTGTTCTTCGGAGACAGCATGATCACCCCGGCGATTTCGGTCCTGTCGGCGGTCGAGGGACTCAAGGTCGTCGAACCGTCGCTGGACAGCGCGGTGGTGCCGATCACCGCCGTGATCATCGTGGTGCTGTTCCTGGTGCAGCGCCGGGGAACGGCCGCGGTGGGCCGGGTGTTCGGGCCGGTGATGATCGCCTGGTTCACGGCGATCGGCGCGTGCGGAGTCGTCGGCATCACCGAACACCCCAACATCCTCCGGGCGTTGTGGCCGAGCTACGCGCTGAGCTTCCTGTTCGGCCACTTCGGTACGGCGTTCTTCGCGCTCGCGGCGGTGGTCCTCGCGGTGACCGGCGCGGAGGCGCTCTACGCGGACATGGGGCACTTCGGCCGCCGTGCCATCACGCGCGGCTGGCTGTTCCTCGTCTTCCCCGCCTGCGTCCTGAGCTACCTCGGCCAGGGCGCGCTGATCCTCGCCGACCCGGCCAACATCAGCAGCCCGTTCTTCCTGCTCGTGCCGCACTGGGGACGGTGGCCGATGGTCCTGCTGGCCACGGCGGCCACCGTGATCGCCTCCCAGGCGGTGATCACCGGCGCGTACTCGGTCGCGTCCCAGGCGGCTCAGCTCGGCTACCTCCCGCGCCTGCGGATCGCCCACACCTCCGAGTCCACGATCGGCCAGATCTATGTCCCTTGGATCAACTGGCTGTTGATGGTCTCCGTCCTCACCCTGGTCTTCGCCTTCCGCAGCTCCGCGGCGCTGGCCTTCGCGTTCGGCATGGCGGTCACCGGCACGATCACCATCACCACCCTGCTGTTCTTCTACGTCGCCCGGGCGAAATGGCACACACCCGTGTGGCTGATCGCGACCGGCGCGACCCTGTTGCTCACCGTCGACCTGCTGTTCGTGGCGGCCAACCTGACCAAGCTCGTCCACGGCGCGTGGCTGCCGCTGCTGATCGGCCTCACCGCGTTCACCGTCATGACGACCTGGCAGCGCGGCCGTGAGGTCGTCACCGCCGAACGCGCCGACCACGAGGGCTCGTTGCGCGAGTTCGTCGACCAACTCCGCAGCGGGGAACGGCCGGTGATCGAGGTCCCCGGCACCGCGGTCTTCCTCAACCGGGGCAAGCAGACAGCCCCCTTGGCCATGCGCGCCAACGTGGAACGCAACCACGTACGGCACGAACAGGTCGTGATCCTCTCCATCGAGACCGAGCCCGTGCCCCGCGTCCCGGCCGACCAGCGGATCGTCGTCGACGGCCTCGGCTACGCGGACGACGGGATCATCCACGTCACCGCCCGCTTCGGCTACATGGAGACAGCGGACGTCCCCGCCACGCTCGCGATGCTCACCCCCGAACAGACCGAGGGCCCGCTCCACCTCGACCAGGCGTCCTACTTCCTCTCGACGATCGAGCTACGGCGAGGACCGGCCCCGACGATGGCCCCCTGGCGCAAACGCCTGTTCATCGCCACCTCGCACATCACCGCCGACGCCGCCGAACACTTCGGCCTGCCCCGCGACCGCACGGTCATCATGGGCTGGCACATCGAGGTGTAACCGCGGCTTCCCCGCACGGTCGCGGCGAACCCGCTCCGGCGCCGCGACCGCGTGCGAGGCTCCGCCCATGGACGTGACGGAACTGGCCCGCACCCTGCTGGAGCCCATCCCGGCCCATCGCACCGCCGGCATCCAGGTGTTGCGGGCCGCCGACGGCGAGGCCGAGATCACCGCGGAGGTCCCGGAGTCGCTGACGAACGTCATCGGTTCCCTCCACTCCAGCGGTCTCGTCGCCCTGCTCGACGCGGCGGGCCTGGGCGCGATCATCGCGGCGAGCGAGACCCGGGGGGACTTCGACGGGATCGTGCCGCTCGGCGCCTCCGCGTCCCTGGAGTTCCTCGCTCCGGCCCGCGGCCACCTGCGCGCCGTCTGCCACCTCGACACCGAGGCCCGCGACGCGCTACGGCCCCTGCTGTCGGGCGCGACCGACCGGGCCCGCTTCTCCACCCACGCCGAGATCACCGACGCGACGGGCACCACGGTGTGCCGGGGCGGCTTCGACTGGAGCGTCAGGCGCCGCCGGGCGTGACGAGCGGGCTACGACGCCGCAGGCCGGTCCGGGTCCGGTTTCCGCGCCAGGAAGGTGGCGTAGGTCCGTTGCGAGCCTTCGGCGGGCTCCTGGATCAGCCGGGCGGTGAGCGTGAACCCGGCCCGGGTCAGCAGTCCGGCGATCCGGTCCGGTGGGATCAGATGGGACTCGTAGGACACGGGATGACCGCCGTACGCCTGTGTCGGGCGCCGGAGTTGATCGTCCCCGACATGGCCGGCCAGCATCAGCCGGCCGCCGGGCGCGAGCGTGCGGTGGAACTCGGCGAAGACCAGGGGCAGTTGGTCGGGCGGCGTGTGGTGCGTGGAGTAGTAGGCGAGGACGCCGCCCAACTCGCCGTCCCCGACCGGCGGTTGGGTCATCGAGCCCACGGTGAAGGTCAGGTCCGGGTAGGCGCGGCGGGCCAGTTCGACCATCCGCGGGGAGATGTCGATACCGAAGACCTCCACCCCGAGCCCCGCCAGATACGCCGTGACCTTCCCGGGCCCGCACCCCATGTCCGCCACCGGCCCGCCCCCGCCCACGTCCTCGGCGAACGCGCCCAGCATCGCGCGTGACAACGGGTCCAACTCGCCCGGCTCCTTGACCAGTTGGACGTAGTCGGCGGCGACGGTGTCGTACGACTCCCGGATCGCGGCGAGGTAGGAGTGCGGGGGCTCGGTCACGCCGGTGACTCTAGGGGAGGTGTCGCACAGCTTCACGTCGGGGCGTGGCCACCAGGGCACGTGCTCGCCGGGCCCGTCGAGCTTCCGGAGCAGCGCCTCGCGTATGCCGCGGAGGTCGCCGTGCAGGTACTCCTTCGCGACATCATCGATCACGGGGCAGGGGCCTGTCATGCGCCGTCGGCGCGCTCGACCTGCGGCCACCGCCGCGCGGTCATGTCGAGCAGGAGCAGGGCGTCGTGGTCGGGGCTGCCGGGTTCGGCGGTGTAGACGCCGATGCGCTGGCCGGGGGTGCCTTCGATGTGCAGCGACTGCGAGGTGAGGGTGACCGTTCCGACTTGTGGGTGCTGGAAGGTCTTGTGGGCGGGCTTGCGCCCGGTCACTTCGTAGCGTTCCCACAGGCCCGCGAAGTCGGGGCTCTTGAGGAGGAGTTCGCCGACGAGGTTGGTGAGGTCGGGGGCGTCGGGAGCGGTGCCGGCGATGGCGCGCAGGCGGGCGACGCATGCGGTGATCTGCCGTTCCCAGTCGGTGAAGAGGTCGCGGGCCGCGGGGTGCAGGAAGATATAGCGGGCGAGGTTGCGCTGTTTGACCGGCCAGTCGTCGAGGCCCGCGTACAGGGCGAGGCCGCCGGGGTTCCAGGCGAGCACGTCCATGCTGCGGCTGATGACGTAGGCCGGGTTCGGCCGCAGCGACTCCAGGAGCAGCTTGAGGTGGGGGCGCACGGTGCGGCTGGGCGCGGGCGGGGGGCCGGAGACGTAACGGGCGGCGCGGGCGGCGAGTTCGCGCAGGTGCTGGTGTTCCTGGTCGTCCATGTGCAGGGCGCGGGCGAGGGAGTCGAGGACGGCGGGGCTGGGGCGGGTCTCCTTGCCGCGTTCCAGCCGTACGTAGTAGTCGATGCTGATGCCGGCGAGGGTGGCCAGTTCCTCGCGGCGCAGGCCGGGGGTGCGGCGGGTGCCGGCGCCGACGGTGAGGCCGACCTGTTCGGGGCGGGTCTGGGTGCGGCGGGCGCGCAGGTAGCGGCCCAGCTCGGCGCCCTCGCTGTGCGCGCTCTGGGATGCCATGGCTCCAGTCTCACCCGACGGGCACCCGCTCCGCAGACGGGAGGGGGGCTCTGTCATTACCCCTGAAGAGCTCGCCCTGCCACACCGGAGCACTCCGGGCGAAGGTTGACGAGGAAAAGACGCCGGCCCCCTCACCACCGTCGTCCAGGCTCCGACCGGCACGACCTGCCGGGCCGGGCGAGAGTGAGGGGACGGGCAACACCACCGACCTGAGAAGGCGAGATGCGGTACATCAAGTTGCGTGACCTGGAGGTTTCCCGGATCGGGCTGGGTGCGATGGGCATGTCCCACGGCTATACCGGCTCGGGCACCGACGACGCGGAGTCGATCAGGACCGTGCACCGGGCGCTGGAGCTGGGCGTCACGCTCATCGACACCGCCGAGATCTACGGCCCCTACACCAACGAGGAGCTGCTCGGGCGGGCACTGAAGGGCCACCGGGACAAGGTGGTGCTGGCCACCAAGTTCGGCCTGGTCTCGCACGCCGGTGAGGGCGCGTGGAACCTGGACTCCGGCCCGGCCAACATCCGCACGGCGGTCGAGGGCTCCCTCAAGCGGCTGGGCACCGACCACATCGACCTGTACTACCAGCACCGCGTCGATCCGAACACCCCGATCGAGGAGACCGCCGGCGCCGTGGGCGAGCTGATCGCCGAGGGCAAGGTGCGTGCCTTCGGCCTCTCGGAGGCCGGCCCGGACACGATCCGCCGCGCCCACGCCGTGCAGCCGGTGACCGCGGTGCAGTCGGAGTACTCGCTGTGGACCCGTGGCGTCGAGGAGCGCGTCCTGCCCGTCCTGCGCGAGCTGAACATCGGGCTGGTGCCGTTCTCCCCGCTCGGCCGCGGCTTCCTGACCGGCACCGTCCGCTCCACCGACCAGTTCGACGAGGGCGACTTCCGCCGCGACAACCCCCGTTTCACCGGCGAGAACTTCCGGCGCAACCTGGCGCTCGCCGACGAGGTCAAGGCCCTGGCCGCCGAGGTCGGCGCCACGCCCGCGCAGGTCGCGCTGGCCTGGCTGCTCGCCCAGGGCGACGACATCGCCCCGATCCCCGGCACCAAGCGCGTCGGCCGGGTCGAGGAGAACACCGCCGCCGACGCGGTCACCCTGACCGCCGAGCAGCTCCACAAGCTCAGCAGCCTGCCGCCCGCCGCCGGCGACACCCACACCGAGGCCCAGGCGCGGATGCTCGAACGCTGATCACCCGTACCACCCTCGGCACACCCCCTGTTTGGAGCAGCACTCCTCATGCGTGCAGCAGTGATGTACGGAGCCGGCGACGTCCGCGTCGAGAACCGGCCCGACCCGAAGATCGTCCGTCCGACCGACGCCGTGGTGCGCACGCTGGCCGCGTGCGTGTGCGGCAGCGATCTCTGGCCCTACGCCTCCATGCCCGCCACCGGCACCGGCCGCCCCATGGGCCACGAGTTCCTCGGCGTCGTGGAGGAGACCGGCGCCGACGTCACCGGGCTGACGCCGGGTGACGTCGTCGTAGCCCCGTTCACCTACAGCGACAACACCTGCGACTACTGCGCCAAGGGCCTGCACATCTCCTGCCGCAACGGCGGCCGCTACGGCTTCCACGGCGTCGACGGCGGCCAGGGCGAAGCCGTCCGCGTCCCCTGCGCCACCGGCACTCTGGTCAAGCTGCCGGTGGCCGCCGACTCCGCGCTGCTGCCGTCCCTGTTGGCGCTCTCCGACGTGATGACCACCGGCCACCACGGGGCCGTCACCGCCGGCGTCACCCACGGGGACGCGGTGCTGGTCGTCGGGGACGGCGCGGTCGGCCTGTGCGCGGTGATCGCCGCCAAGCGGCTCGGCGCCGAACGGATCGTGCTCGCCGGCCGCCACGACGCGCGCACCGACCTGGGCCGCGCCTTCGGCGCCACCGACGTCGTCGCCGAACGCGGCGACGAAGGCATCGCCCGCATCCGCGAGCTGACCGGCGGCGTCGACAAGGTCATTGAGGCCGTCGGCACCCGCCAGGCCCTCGACACCGCGCTCGGCGCGGTCCTGGACGGCGGCACCATCAGCCGCCTGGGCGTCCCCCAGTACGAGCAGGGACCGCTCGGCCCGGCCGGGTTCATGCGCAACCTCACCCTGACCGGCGGCGCCAGTCCGGCCCGCGCCTACATCCCGGAACTGCTGCCCGACGTCCTGGACGGCACCATCACCCCCGGCCGCGTCTTCGACCGGACCTTCCCCCTCGACCGCACACCGGACGCCTACCGGGCCATGGCCGACCGCCAGGTCCTCAAGGCCCTCATCCGCCCCTGACCAGGCGCTCCCACCGCACAGTGAAGGACATCCCGCTCATGCAGACCGTCACCCTCAACAACGGCGTCGAGATGCCGCTCCTCGGGTTCGGCGTCTATCAGATCCCCGCCGAGGACACCGAACGCGCCGTCTCCGACGCGCTCGCCGCCGGCTACCGCCTGTTGGACACCGCCGCCGCCTACGGCAACGAAGAAGCCGTAGGCCGTGCCATCAAGTCCAGCGGCATCGCCCGCGAGGACCTGTTCGTCACCACCAAGCTGTGGGTCCAGGACGCCCCCGCCGAGGACAACACCCGCCGCGCCTTCGAGACGTCGTTGACCAAGCTGGGCCTGGACCATCTCGACCTGTACCTGATGCACCAGCCCTTCGGCGACGTCTACGGACAGTGGCGAGCCATGGAGGCGCTCAACCGCGAGGGCGTGGCCAGGGCGGTCGGGGTCGCCAACTTCTATCCCGACCGGCTGATCGACCTGATCGTCAACAACGAGATCACCCCGCAGGTCAACCAGATCGAGACGCATCCCTTCTTCCAGCGCGCCGACTACCAGGACCTCATGCGCGAGCACGGGGTGCGGATCCAGTCGTGGGGCGGCTTCGCCGAGGGCAGGAACGACCTGTTCACCAACCCGTTGCTCACCGGGATCGGCGAGGAGTACGGCAAGTCCGTCGCCCAGGTCGTACTGCGCTGGCTCACCCAGCGCGGCGTCGTCGTCATCCCCAAGTCCGTGCGCGCCGAGCGCATGGCGGAGAACTTCGACGTCTTCGACTTCCGGCTCACCGACGAGCAGATGGCCCGGATCGCCACGCTCGACACGGGCAGCTCCCTGTTCTTCGACCACCACGACCCCGAGATCGTCACCTGGCTCGCCAAGCGCCGCTTGGACGGCTGACCCGCGCACGCTGCCTCGATCGGATGCCAGCTGCCTCGATCGGATGTCACAGGACAGCCGTCCTGTCTCAACGAAGTTAGTCGTCCACCCTTGCGCTGACCTGCGTGGACTGGAGTGGGTGGGACGCGGAGACTTGGTTCGTCGAGGCAAACCTCGGCCCGCTAACGCAACTGCGTGTTCCGATGCTGGTCGCCCGCCTGCTCCAAGGCGGCCTCGTAGGCGTGCAGGGCGGTGATGACTGTGGCGCGTTCCGCGGGGTCGAGACCGCGCATGACGCGTTCCCAGGCAGAGGCGCTGCCAGAGAGCCATTCGCCGATCGGCGCGGCGTAGGCGGGGGCGATGGCGATGATGCGGCGGCGGCGGTCGGCGGGATCGGCAGTGCGTTGCAGGACGCCCGGCCGTGACAGCTCGCTGACCATGAGGCTGACGGTCGTCGGGGCCACCTCCAGCCGAGCGGCCAGCTCGTTGATGCTGGTGGGGCCGTCGTACTCCAGGTGGGCCAGCAGCGCGAGGTGTCGCGGTGCCAGGTCCAGCCCCTGGAGCGCTGGAGGTATGGGCAGACGCTTGGCGCGGCCCACGAGCCGTGGCATGAGCAACAGCAGGGTGCGGACGGCCTCATTGACGGCTGGACCGTCCGATTCCGTGGACATCAGCGACCTCTTCCAGATACCTTTAAGAGCAAAGGCTTTGGATTCAAAGGGAACGAGGTCCACTATGCCGCATCTGACCGTCCACCTTCCAGAGAACAGGCTGACCGGGAACGAACCCACGCTTGTCGCCGCACTGACCGACGCTGTCGTCGACGTCTATGGCGAATGGGCCCGCGACCTCGTCAGCGTCCGCCTGGCCGGAGTCCCCGCAGGCCGTTTCGCGCAGGGTGGCAAGGCCGTGGACACAAACGCCTCGGTGATCTTGGGCGTCCGCGCTGGCGTCTTCGACCGCCCCGACGCCGCCCAGGTCACCGCGCGCCTCGGCGCCGCGCTCACCGACGCGATCACGCGCGTCGTCGGCGATGACCTCCGCGCCGGCACCATGGTCGAACTCGTGGCGTCACCGCCGGAACGTACCTTCGTCGGCGGCGCCCTCACCGTGTGACCCCGCATCTGGGCCACCTCACGACCCGACTGTACTCAGGCTCGGCAGCGGTAGTAGGGGGGAACGGACTCCACCGTGATTCCGGGTCGGCTTCACCGGGCCCCATCCAGCACCCCGAGCACACTCAACCGCGCGACTGGGTTCGCTGAGACAGAAGCCCGAACGACTCGGTTCGTTGAGAAACGACTCGATTGAGTGGGACGGGACAGACAGTCATCTCGAAGGGGGCTTGCCAGCCGAACAGTTCCGATATATCGTTGACGCATCGCGACAGATCAACGATGGAATGGAGTGATTGCGATGCGTACCCACGGATACGAGCGTGGACATGGACAGGACGGCCCCTCCCGGCGCGGCCGGGGTGGCCCTGACGGGCGGCGTGGGGCCTTTGGTCCCTTCGGGCCCGGTGGACCTGGTGGGCCCGGTGGCCCCGGATTCGGACCGGGCTTCGGTCCCGGCCCCTGGGGCGGACGAGGGCGCGGCGGCCCGAGGGGCGGCAGGGCGCGGCGCGGCGACGTACGCGCGTCGATCCTGGCCCTCCTCAAGGACCGGCCGATGCACGGCTACGAGATGATCCAGGAGATCGCCGAGCGCAGCGGCGGCGCGTGGAAGCCGAGCCCCGGCTCGGTCTACCCGACCTTGCAGCTGCTGGAGGACGAGGGCCTGATCGCCAGTGAGTCGGAGGGCGGCAAGAAGCTCTTCGCCCTCACCGAGGCCGGCCGTACCGCGGCCGAAGAGGGGCCGGACGCACCCTGGGAAGAGGCTTCCCGCGGTGTCGACTGGGAGGCCCTCAGCGAGATCCGCCAGGCCGGCTTCGGTCTGATGGAGGCCTTCGGTCAGGTCTGGAAGACCGGCAGCAAGGAGCAGCGCGAGAAGGCGCTGACCGTCATCAACGACGCCCGCAAGAAGCTGTACCTGATTCTGGCCGACGAGGACTGATGTCCTCCGGGTCGGAAGAGGTGGCAGGCCAAGGCGCCTCACGGAACTTCCGTGGGGCGCCTTCCCTCTGTGCGTTCCCGTTCCTGCGGTGCCCCGGCGCGTTCCTCAGGCCACCAGCCCGGCCAGTTTGCGCAGTGACTCGTTCAGGGCAGCCGTCCCCGAGTCCTTCAGCTTGCCCGCCATCAACGACACCGCCGCACCCGTGAACTCACCGTCGATCCGGACCGTCGTGGCGTCGCCGTCGGGCGTGAGCGTGTAGCGCGTGGCGACGTTCACGGCCATCGGGCCCTTGCCGCGGATGGCGAACACCCGGGCCGGTTCGACCTCCTCGATGGTCCACTCGACCTCGGCAGGGAAGCCCATCAGCTTCATGTTCTCCTGGAAGGTCCCGCCCACCGCGAGGGTCTCCGGGCCGCCCTTGGGGAAGTTGGTGTGCGTCGCGTTCCACTCGCCGTACGCGGGCCAGTCCGTGAGCTGAGCCCACACCTTCTCGGCCGGAGCCTCGATGCGTGCCTCCGCGCTGATTTCGGCCATGCGACCACCTCTTCGTATCGGGCTACCGTGTCGCGGAACGTAGCCGCAGGGCGCGCAACATTCAATACTGATGAACCGTCAGGAATTGTGTACGGGGGCCGAGTTGCGCGCTTCAGCTCACCCGCCGTATGACGGCCGCGTCGAACAGGTCCCAGGCGCGCGGGTGGGCACTCTCGTCGTGGCAGTGCCACGCGTCCCAGAACAGGTCGGCGAGCAGCGCGTCCTCCGGGGCGTACACCCGGTACACGTACTGCCTGCCGTCGACCGCCGGCAATGCCACCAGCCAGCACCTGCTCTCCACGTTCGCGAAAGACGTACGCCGGGTGCAGCGCGGTTGCGCACGGGGCGCGCGGCGGTCGGGCGCGCGCCTCTCAGGGGCGCGGCGCGTGATCTCATCCGTAAGGAGGAGATTCCGTCGCCCCGGGTCCACTCTGTGTGGGACGCCGAAATGCAACCCTCCGGGGATGCCCTCAATGCGGGGGACTGATGGGGTAAGAGTGTGCAACCCCGTATCCCCAGGCAGTCGGCCCGCGAGCAAGGAATCCACCGCGCCGACACCGATGCCAGGCTCAGCGCAGAGCTGGCAGCGGTGGTCGCCGGTGCGCGCCGCCGGGCCCTGCGGGACGGGGACCGCCAGATCGACACGGCCCACCTGCTGCACAGCCTCCTGGAGTCCGACCCCGAGGCACGCGCCGTCTTCGGCGACGGCCCGCAGATCGCCCGCCTCCTCGGCTACCTCGTCCAACGCAGCATCGGCTACGGCCTCCGCTGGCAGGGCACGGTCGAGGACTCCGGCGCGATCCCCGTGATCCCCGCGGCGGAAGGCTGGTCGCCCCTCGCCGCCGACGCCCTGGAATACGCCTGCGAGCGCGCCGTCCTCCGCGGTGACGCCCTGGCCTGCGGCGTCGACCTCCTCGCCGCGATCGTCGCGGACCCCGAGTCCCGCGCCGTGGAAGTCCTCCACCGCGCCGGCATCGAGTCCCCCGAGGTGCTGGTCTGGATCGAGAGCCGCTTAGGGGAGTACGTCGTGGGCGGCGAGACGGGTTCTTGAGGCGGGCAGGGTTGTTGAGGCGGGCGGGGTGCCGGTCGGTCGGCTGAAGCCGGGCCTGCCGGGCCCGGCCCTCGGCGCCGCCTCTCCGTCCACGCCCTGAGACAGGCGTCAACGGGGGTGACGCTCCTGACATCCCCTGCCATCATGTGGCCGTGCATACGTCTGAGAGCAGTGCGGTCGGAGGAGGCAAGGGTGTCGGGCTGGGCCTGGCGCTCGGGTCCGCGTTGGCCTTCGGCGGGTCCGGGGTCGCGGCGAAACCGTTGATCGAGTCGGGGCTCGACCCGCTGCACGTGGTGTGGCTGCGGGTGGCCGGCGCGGCCCTCGTGATGCTGCCCCTCGCCGTACGGCACCGCGCGCTCGTCCGCAGCCGCCCCGCGCTGCTCCTCGGGTTCGGGCTGCTCGCCGTGGCCGGGGTCCAGGCCTGCTACTTCGCCGCGATCTCCCGCATACCCGTCGGCGTCGCCCTGCTCGTGGAGTACCTCGCACCCGCCCTCGTCCTCGGCTGGGTCCGGTTCGTGCAGCGGCGGCCGGTCACCCGTGCCGCCGCGCTCGGCGTGGTCCTCGCGGCCGGCGGACTCGCCTGTGTCGTCGAGGTGTGGTCGGGCCTGAGCTTCGACGCCGTGGGACTGCTGCTCGCGCTCGCCGCCGCCTGCTGCCAGGTCGGCTACTTCGTCCTGTCCGACCAGGGCAGCGACGCCGGCGACGAGGCCCCCGACCCGCTCGGCGTGATCGCCTACGGCCTGCTCGTCGGCGCCCTCGTCCTCACCGCCGTGGCCCGCCCCTGGACCATGGACTGGTCGATCCTCAAGGGCGACGCCCACATGAACGGCACCCCCGTCCCGGCCGCCCTCCTGCTCGCCTGGATCGTCCTGATCGCCACGGTCCTCGCCTACGTCACCGGAGTCGTGTCCGTGCGCCGACTCTCCCCGCAGGTCGCGGGCGTCGTCGCCTGCCTCGAAGCGGTCATCGCGACCGTCCTGGCCTGGGTGCTGCTCGGCGAACACCTCTCCGCACCGCAGATCGTCGGGGGAGCGGTGGTCCTGCTGGGCGCCTTCATCGCGCAGTCCTCGGCGCCCACGAAGGGCTCCGGGGAACCGGTGGCGAGCGGCGGCCCGGACCGCGAGCCCGCCACGCGGGAGACGACGGCCTGAGCGCCGTACGGCAGCTCGTCCCGCCGTCCCGCCACCCGCTCGCCGCGCCCACCCCCTCCGCAGGCTGGGGTTATTTCTAACCGGTCACCGAGGTGGACAGTGGTTAGTTTTACCCCCAGCTTTCAGCTCCCCCCACACCAGGCCACCCGCAGACCCGCCGCCCTCCGCCACCGGCCCGCCGTCAGCTCGGCCGGCGACGGGCATGTCGCAGCTCGCGGTCGACGGCCCACGCGTCGGCGACCGGGCCGATGTGGCCGAGCTTGTCGGGGTTGATCACCGCGCGGATGGTCTGGATCCGGCCGTCGAGGACGTCGAGGGCCAGCGTGTGGAGGACCTTTCCGTCGCGGTCGCGGAAGAGCGCGCCGGGCTGCCCGTTGACCTCGTGCGGTTCGTACGACACGTCGATGCGGATCAGCCACGGGAAGACCGTGCCCAGCACCCGGGCCACGTTCTCCGCCCCGGCGACGGCCTTGGCCAGCTGCGGGGCCTTCCCGCCGCCGTCACCGACGAACTGCACGTCGGCGGCGAGCAGTTCACGCAGTCCGCCCACGTCGCCGTCCTTCAGCGCGTCGAAGAACCGGGTCGCCAGCTCCTCCCGCTCCTGCCGGTCCGCGGCGAACCGGGGACGCCGGTCCGCCATGTGCCGCCGTGCCCGTACCAGCAACTGCCGGCACGCCGACTCCGAACGCCCCACGGTCGTGGCGATCTCGTCGAAGCCGAAGGCGAACACCTCCCGCAGCACGAACACCGCCCGCTCCAGCGGGCTGAGCTGCTCCAGCAGCAGAAGGGCCGCCATCGACACCGAGTCGGCCAGCTCCACCGACCGCGCCGGATCCTGGTAGGGGTCGCTCAGCAGCGGTTCGGGGAACCAGGGACCGACGTACTCCTCCCGCCGTACCCGGGCGGAACGCAGCACATCGATCGCGATCCGCGTCACCGTGGCCGACAGGAAGGACTTGGTCGACGTGGGCCGCGTCGCCGTGCCGTCGAACCGCAGCCAGGTCTCCTGCACCGCGTCCTCGGCCTCGCCCACACTGCCCAGAATCCGATAGGCGATCGAGAACAGCAGGGGTCGCAGTTCCTCGAACTCCTCGACCTTGCTCACGCCGAATCCCCTTCGTTGCACCGGAGTTGTGTCCCGAGCCGACTGTCCTTGCCAGTATCCGGGTGTGGTTCAGCCGAAGATCCCGGGCTCGTAGTCGCCGGCGCACGGCTGCCGGGTGATGATGTTCAGCCGGTTCACCGAGTTCATGAAGGAGACCAGGATGACCAGGGCGGTGAGCTGCTCGTCGTCGTAGTGCTTGGCCGCGCGCGCCCATACGTCGTCGCTCACCCCGCCGGCTCCGTCGGCGACCCGGGTGCCCTCCTCCGCCAGCTCCAGCGCGGCCCGCTCGGCCTCGGTGAAGACGGTGGCCTCGCGCCACGCCGCGACCAGGTTGAGCCGCACCGAGGTCTCGCCCGCGGCGACGGCCTCCTTGGTGTGCATGTCGATGCAGATGGCGCAGCCGTTGATCTGGCTCACCCGCAGCGCCGCCAACTCCTGCGTCAAGGTGGGCAGCAGCGACCCCTTGAGCGTCCTGCCCACCGCCATGAACTGCTTGGCGGCCTTGCCGGCGATCGGGCTGGCGAGGTAGTTCAGTCGTGCGTCCATGGTGCCCTCCGTGGGCTGTGTTCGTCAGTGGCTACACCCCCGAGACGAGACAGCCCGGTTCCCTGTGACACGAGCGAATGTGACCTGCGTCTCCCCACCGCCGCCCGACGAACAAGCCCTCTCGGGATCGGAAGGGAGCCGCGCTCCTCAGCCCGCGCGCCGCCGCCGCAGCAAATGCTCCCGAGCCACCGCGTCGCGAGGACCACCTCGCTCCGCGAGCCCCGCCACGATGCGGTCCTGGACCTCGGTCGCGCGATGGTTCGCGTACTTGAACTTCGCCCGTACGCCGGTCACTTCGAGCCGCACGACCCGGATCCCCGACAACATCCTTCCGTACGGCGCCTCGCCCGCCGTGACCGTCGAGGAGCCGCCCTCGGGCTGGAAGTGGCCGACCTGGCGGTTGAGCAGGGTCGCTGTCTCGGCGGGGTCGTCCACCAGGTGGGCGGTGCACCGGAGTTGGACCGCGGTGTAGAAGCTGGTCGGTACGCCGTCCTCGGGCCGCTCGTCCGGGCCCGCCTGCCAGGGGCCCGGGACGTAGACGTAGTCGTCGGTGACGCTCAGGACCACCTGCGGGTCCGCCCGCAGCGCGGGCAACAGGGGGTTGGGGCGGGCGAGATGGATGATCGCCTCGCCGCGCTCGGGGTCGTAGGCGAAGTGGAGGGGCTGGACGAACGGGGGTTCGCCGGAAGGGCCGTTGACGGCGAGCTGGCCGAAGTCGTGGGTGGTCAGCCAGTGTTGCCACTCGGCGTCGTCGTGGGGTGCGTCCCAGGGGTGGATGAGCATCAGAACTCCGCGAGGTAGTCGGGGAGTTCGATGCCGGGGGCCAGGTCGTCGTTCGGGAGCGGGGCGCCGTAGGAGGGCTGGAGGGGGACCACTCCGGCCCAGTGGGGGAGGTCCAGGTCCTCGGGGTCGTCGTTCGCGCCGCCGGTGCGGAGCTTGGCGGAGACCTCGTCGAGGTCGAGGCGGATCACCATCGTGGCGGCGAGTTCCTTCTTGTTCGCGGGCCGCGAGTCCGCCGACCGGCCCGGCACGACGTGGTCGACCAGCGCGTCCAGCGCCGTGCGCTTCTCCTCGGGGTCCGTCACCTGGTGGGCGATGCCGTGCACCACCACGGAGCGGTAGTTGATCGAGTGGTGGAACGCGGACCGGGCCAGCACCAGCCCGTCGACATGCGTCACCGTCAGGCACACCGGCAGCCCCGGATCGGCCTGCCCCGTCATCCGCAGCGGACGCGCGCCTGTCGAACCATGCACGTACAGCCGCTCGCCGACCCGCCCGTAGAGCGTCGGCAGCACGACCGGCGCGCCGTCGCGCACGAAGCCGAGGTGGCAGACGTAGGCCTGGTCGAGTATCGCGTGCACCAACTCCTTGTCGTACGACGCCCGTTCCGCGGAGCGGGTGGGGACGGTCCGGTCGGTCGGCGTGTAGGCGGTGGGCGGTGACGTCGGCTGCGAGGTGGTCCCCTGCATGGTGCTCTCCATTGCTTTGCGGTTGCCGTTTGTATTGCACTAGTGCATAATCTGCTTTGTGCTAGGAGGATATCGGATCGAAGGGCGACGCGCAGCGGACATTGCGGCGGACGTCGAGCGTGCGGTGGGTTCCGGAGAGCTGGAGCCCGGTCAACTGCTGCCGCCCATGCGGGAGTTGGCGGTCGAGCTGGGGGTGAACCCGAATACGGTCGCGGCCGCGTACCGCACGCTGCGGGAACGCGGGGTCATCGAGACCGCCGGGCGCCGGGGCAGCCGGGTGCGCCCCAAGCCGGCCACGACCGGACGCGAGCACATCCGGGTGGACGTACCGGCGGGGGTGCGTGACGTCTCCCACGGCAACCCGGACCCGGCACAACTGCCGTCCCTGGTCAAGGTGTTCACCTACGCCGCCGAACAGTCCGACCGCGAACCGGTCATGTACGGCGACGACCCGGTCGAACCGGAACTGGCCCGCATCGCCCGCGCAGAGCTGGACGCGGACGGGGTGCCGCCCGGCCCCGTGGCCGTCACCTCCGGCTCCCTGGACGCCATCGAACGCGTCCTGACCGCCCACCTGAAGCCCGGGGACACCGTCGCGGTGGAGGACCCGGGATGGGGCAGCCTGCTCGACCTCGTACCGGCGCTGGGACTGCGCGTGACGCCCGTCCGCGTCGACGACGAGGGACCGCACCCCGACGACGTACGCGCCGCGCTGGAGTCCGGCGCGCGCGCCCTGATCGTCACCGACCGGGCGCAGAATCCCACCGGAGCCGTCGTGAGCGCCACGCGCGCGCGTGCCCTGCGGTCCGTGCTCCGCAGCCACCCGGAGACGTTGCTGATCGAGGACGACCACGGCCACGGCATCGTCGACCAGCCCCTGCACCCCCTGGCCGGCACGACCCGCACCTGGGCCTTCGTCCGCTCGGTCGCCAAGGCCTACGGCCCCGACCTGCGCCTCGCCGTCCTCACCGGCGACACCGTCACCCTCGACCGTGTCCGGGGTCGCCAACGCCTGGGCCCGGGCTGGGCCAGCCGCATCACCCAGCGAGCCGTGGCCCGTCTGTGGACCGACGGCGCGGTGGACACACCGGCGGTGGCCTCCACGTACGCCGCCCGCCGCGACGCGCTGATCACCGCGCTCGCCGAACACGGCGTCCCGGCCCACGGCACCAGCGGCCTCAACGTATGGATCCCGGTACCGGACGAAACCGGCGCGGTCTCCCGCCTCCTCCACGCAGGCTGGGCCGTGGCTCCTGGCGCCCGCTTCCGGTTGAGCGCGCCACCGGGTATTCGCGTCACTGTCTCGACGCTGGCGACTGAGGAGGCTGGGCTGTTGGCGGAGGCGATTGCTTCCGCGTGTGGTCCGGCGCCGGTTCGGGGTTATGCCTGAGGGGGGTTGAGGGTGGAGTGGGTGCGGGGTGCGTGTGCGGCGGTTGGGCTGCTGGCCGAGTCGCGTACAGCCCCTCGCTCGCCCCGCGCCAGCTCCCGCGTTCCCCTCACCCGCCTCACCCCCCTCACCCGCCGAGCGACGCCTACCGCTTCCCCCGCCCCAGCCCCCGCACCTGTGTAAGCCCCGCCCCCGCCAACACGATCACCGCCCCCACTGGAGTCGACCACGTCAACGACTCGCCCAGGATCGCGACGCCCGCTGCCGTGGCGATGACGGGGATGAAGTACGTGACCATCTGGGCGGTGGTGGGCCCGACTTCGGCGACCAGGCCGTACTGGAGGAGGACGGCGAGGCCCGTGCCCAGAGCGCCCAGCGCGGCGATCGACAGCAGGGGGAGGACCGGGAAGTGGGTCGGCATCGACGTGAACAGCGGGGTGATGACGGCCAGTTGGAGTGTCGCCAGGAGCAACTGGGCGCCCGTCAGCGAGAGATGCGAGGCGCCGGTGCCCGCCAGTGTGCGGCGGACGTAGATCCAGCCGATCGCGTAACTGAGCGAGGCCAGCAGGGCCATCGCCGTGCCTCTCGCGTCCAGGCCGCTGAAGCCCTGCCACGCGCCGAGGACCGTGAGGACGCCCAGGAAACCGAGGCCCAGGCCGGCCACGCGGACGCGGGTCGGGCGGTCCTCGGAGAGGGCGACCAGGGAGAGGACCATGCCCCACAACGGCGAGGTCGCGTTGCAGATGCCCGCGAGCGTGGACGGGATCGTCAGCTCCGCGTAGGCGAAGAGCGAGAACGGCAGGGCGTTCAGAAGGAACGCGGCGACCGTCAAATGGGCCCACGTGCGCGTACCCCTCGGCAGCCGCTCCCGCTTCACCGCCATCGCCGCCGCGAGCACCACCGTCCCGAACAGCAGCCGCCCGAACGTGACTTGGAAGGGCGCGTAGCCGTGTGTGCCCACCTTGATGAGCAGGAAGCTGAAGCCCCAGATGGCGGACAATGCCCCGAAGCGGAGGCGCCAGTCGACGGCACGGCGGGGGAGGGGCGCGGTGGTGTCCCCAGCCTGCTTCAGGGCTGCGTCGGCGGTGGTCGCGGCGGTGCTGACTGTGCTCATGGACACCAAGATCCCGGCCCCGACCTCGTAGCACAAGCGAGATTCCGCGCCCGGTATCTCGTAGGATCGCTTACATGTTGAATCTGGAGCGCCTCCGCACCCTGGACGCCCTCGCCCGGCACGGCTCGGTCAGCGGCGCGGCCGAGGCGCTGCATGTGACGACCTCGGCCGTGTCGCAGCAAATGGCCAAGCTGGAGCGGGAGGTGGGGCAGCAGCTCCTCGCCAAGAACGGTCGGGGGGTGCGGCTCACCGACGCCGGACGACTGCTCGCGGAGCACGCGGGGCGCATCCTCTCCCAGGTGGAGCTGGCCCAGGCCGACCTGGAAGCCCAACGCGGGCAAGTCGTCGGCGAGTTGAGGCTCTCCGCGTTCCCGACCGCCGCCCGCGGTCTGTTCCCCACCGCGCTCGCCGCCCTGCGCGCCCAGCACCCGGCACTGCGCGTCCGCTCCACCGAGCAGGAACCGGAGCACGGCATCGCCGGCGTCGTTCGCGGCGATCTCGACCTCGCCGTCGTCCTGGACTGGTACAACAAGCCGATGCCGCTCCCGGACGGCCTGGTGAAGGCGCCGATCCTGGACGACCCCGCCGACGTGGCGATGCCGGCCGGCCACCCGCTCGCCGGGCGCGACGAGGTGGACCTCGGGGAGTTCGCCGACGACGAGTGGATCACCTGGGCCGAGGGCGAGTTCTGCCACGAGTGGCTGATGTTCACCCTGCGCTCCCGGGGCATCGAACCGATCGTCGGCCACCGCGCCGCCGAGACCCACACCCAACTGGGCCTGGTCGCCGCCGGGTTGGGTGTGTGCGTCGTTCCCCTGCTGGGCCGCCACCCGATGCCCGCCGGAGTCGTCACCGTCCCGCTCAAGCAGCGCGTCCGCCGACACGTCTACGTCGTCTGGCGTGCCGACGCCGACCGCCGCCCGTCCATCCGCGCGGCGGTCGAGGCGCTACAGGCGGCGGCCGAGACCGTCGGCTGAGAGGCGCAGGTCAACTGCCTTGCCGTGCCGCCAGCTTGCGGAAGTCCCAGGACGCGAGCGTGTCCGGGGTCAGTCGTATCCACGCGTGCCGTCCGTCGTACGGCATCGCGTCCAGGCCGAAGTTCTTCTGCGCGAACAGCTTCTCCACGGCGACGAGTTCGGGATGCGGCTCGCCCTTGCGCGGAGCCTCGCCCACGAACTCCACCGTCCCGGACAGCTCGACGCCCCGCAACTCGTCGTAGGCGTGCCCGCCGTCGACCACCACCGCGACGCGCGGGTCGCGGCGCAGGTCCGCCCAGCGCTTGCTGCGGGTGATCGAGTACAGCCACAACGAGGTGCCGTCCCACACGAACCAGAGCGGGCTGACGTGCGGCGCTCCGTCCGCCGAGGCGGTCGCGACGCGGCAGGTGCGCTCGGCGGCGAGGAACTCGTCCAGTTCCCCGGGTGTCATCATGATCTTCCGGCCTCGACGCTGAGTGGCGGTCATGCGATCCCCTTCGGTTGCGAAACGCGCGGCGGGCAGCCGCTTCTGACGGTGCGTCAGAATGTGGGCCGAAGGAGCGTCGGCCGTCTTCCCTCCGCACGCGATGCTCGTTACTGTCGCCCGCCCCGGCCGTCGACGACAAGGGAGAGCCATGCCGTCGCACGAACAACTCAGTGAGATCCTCGACACGGTGAGCACTGTCCTGCTGACCGTCGAATGTCAACAGGGCGTGGTCGGCCCGGACAGCGCACTGCCCGAACTCGCCCTCGCGGCACGCCAGTCGGGCGCGCTGACGAATGTGGCCCGGCTGGTCGCCGCCGCGCACGAGAGCGGGGTCCAGGTGATCCACGCGATCGCCGAACGCCGGCCGGACGGCAGGGGCGCGAACCACAACGCCCGGCTGTTCCGCGCCGCCGAACGCCTGCCCGTCCAACAGCTCTCGGGCACCGCGGCGGTGCGCGTGGCGCCCCCGATCGAGGTCGCCGAGGAGGACTTCGTCGTACGACGACTGCACGGTCTGTCGCCGATCCAGGGCACCGACGTCGACGCGCTGCTGCGCAATCTCGGCTGCCGCACACTGATCGTCACCGGCGTCTCGGCCAACGTGGCCATACCCAACGCGGTGTTCGACGCCGTCAACCGCGGCTACACCGTCGTCGTCCCCAGGGACGCCATCGCGGGGGTGCCCTCGGAGTACACCCCCGCGATGATCCGCAACACCCTCGCATTGGTCGCTACGGTCGCGACCACGGACGAGGTGCTGGGCTGTCTCAAACGGCCGCGCAGAGCGGGCCGCGGCTGACCGTCACATCAGCGGGTGGCCGTCGCATCGGCGGCCGGCCGGCCGTCACGCCAGCGTGATCGAGTCCCCGGAGACGGTGATCTGCTCGGCGGGCAGGCCCTGGGTGGCCGGGCCCTTCTTGACGCTGCCGTCGGTGACGGAGAACTCGCTGCCGTGGCACGGGCAGACGATGGCCCCGCTGCTGATGCTGCTCACCGCACAGCCCTGGTGGGTGCACTTCGACGAGAACGCCTTGTAGGTGCCCGCCGTCGGCTGGGTGACGACCACGCCCTGGCTGGCGAAGATCTTGCCGCCGCCCTCGGGGATGTCGGAGGTCTTCGCCAGTTCGGTGCCACCGGCGTCACCCTGGGCGGTCGAGGCGCCGGCCGTGCTGGTGGAGTTCGAGGTGTCCGAGGAGCCCGAGGTGCCCGACGACGAGTCGTCGCTGGACGAGCACGCGGTCAGCGCGACGGCGAGTCCCGCCGCGCCGACCGCCGCCAACGCGGTGCGACGGGACGGCGTCGTGACGGGTTCGAACGATTCGCTGGTCATGCTGACGTTCCTTCCATGGGAAGCATGTGTGGGTCTGCAAAGGGGTACGAGGTGCGGGCGACCGTCGTTCAGACGGTGTCGAGAGCTTGGCCTGATCGAGATCAGGCAGACGTAAAACGTCCCTGTCGGTCAGCTGTCGGTCGCGCATAAAGCCTGAACAGACACCGGCGGCCTGGGGCGATACTCATGGGAGCCGTCACGCCCCGGCCCGCCGGATCACCCGGACGGGGCGCGCCGGGCCCGCTCCACCGTCGCCGCGAAGGTCTCGTTTACGCAGCGGTCCGCTCAGCGGACTCATGACGTTCGGGGTCCGGACCGTTGGACCCAATAATGAGCGCACTCGATTCCAGGGGTGCCGCACAGAGGCGGCTTCATCCCGAAATACCGCCGAAATATCACCGCGAGAGCACCGACCGTATCCGTCGGGCCCACGCGATGCTCGGGCCGATCTCCACAAGAGCCGGCCGAGCCGAACTTGAAGACTCTCCCGCAGTCCCCTGACATCGCGCGGACTTACACCACCGAGAAACCGCCATGACGGCGGCCTCCCCCCTCACCTCCGGTGAATCCCGCGTACCCCTTTATCGCCTCGACGCCGGAGGTCTCAGATGACACGCACGCGCCTTCCTCTCACCTTCACGGCCGGTGCCGCCGCGCTGGCGTTCCTGACCACCGCATGCGGTGGCGGAAACAGCGCTTCGTCCGGCACCGCGAAGACCCAGGACCCGAATGTCCTGACCGTCGCCTCGGCCATCGCGCCCAACAGCCTGAATCCCGGTCTGGGCGGTTCCTCCGACCCGCAGCAGTACTTCTTCGAGCTGGCCTACGACACGCTGATCCGCCAGGCGCCGAACGGGACATACACGCCGGCCCTCGCGACCAAGTGGGGCTTCGTCGGTTCCGGCAGCAAGACCTTCGACATCACGCTGCGGTCCGGCGTGAAATTCAACGACGGCTCCGCGCTCACCGCCGCGGGCGTGAAGGATTCACTGCGGTACTACGCCAAGGCCGGCGGCCCACTCGCGGCGGACCTGGCCCCCGTGGGGGCGATCGACGTCGTATCCGATCTCCAGCTCCGCATTCACCTGAAGACGTCCGATCCGCTGCTGCCGCTCTATCTCTCCAGACCGACGACCGGAGAGATCATCAGCCCCATCGGCCTCAAGAAGACGGGCGAACTCGGCACCACCACGCACGGCGCCGGGCCCTACGTCATCGACAAGGCGCAGACCGTCTCCGGGCAGACCTACACCTACGTCCCCAACCCCACGTACTACGACAAGTCGCGCGTGCACTGGAAAAAAGTCGTCGTCAAGGTCATCAAGGACGAGAACAGCACGCTCAGCGCCCTGCGTTCCGGCGAGGTCGACTACGCGCTCGGCGACTCCACGACCGCGAAATCCGCGAAGTCCGCCGGATTCCAGGTGATGTCGAGCCCCTACTCGATCATGGAGCTGATGATCCAGGACCGCGCGGGCACCATGGTCAAGGCGCTCGGCGACCTTCGGGTACGGCAGGCCATGATGTACGGAATCAACCGGGACTCGATCGCCAAGGCCCTTTACGGAACGTACGCGAAGGGCTGGGACTATCCCGTTCTCGCGGGCACGAGCGGCTATACGCAGGGCAGTGAAGGGAAATACGCCTACGACGTCGCCAAGGCCAAGAAGCTGCTGGCGGAAGCCGGTTACCCCAACGGCTTCACCCTGCCCATCACCGTGAATCTCACCGGGGTTGGAGAGTCCCAGGCGGCGGAGGCCTTCGCCGCGGAAATGGCGAACATCGGGGTCAACGTGAAGATCAATGTCCCGGCGAACGTGAACGAACTCTTCTCCACCTACTCGAAGTACGCGGGCATGATGTTCGACTACGGCGACGGAATCTCCCCGCCGTACGCCCAGGGAAACGACCTGCTGTACAGCTGGGGAAACCCGCTCAAGGTCAGCGACAAACAACTCGACACGCTCTACAGCCAGGCGGCCTCCGCAGCGACCGCCGAACTCCAGGAACAGGGCTGGCAGAAGTTCGAACAGCGCCTGTCCGGCCTTTCCTGGACCATCCCGATGGTCTCCATGGAAAAGATCGTCTACGTACGTCCCGGCCTGAAGGGCGTCGACCTCTCGACCACCAATCTCACGCCCGACCTGACGTCGTTGTACGCCGCCAAGTGACCCTACGGAGAAAGGCTCCACGTCATGTGGCGAACCAGCGGAATGCGGATCGTGCAGGCTGTGCCCCTGCTGCTTTTCGTCTCGGCGCTCACCTTCTTCCTCCAACTGTTCATCCCGGGTGACGCCGCCAAGTCCATCGGAGGACTCAGCGCCTCACCCCAGTCGATCGCTGCACTGCGGCACCGCCTCCACCTCGACCAGCCGGTCTGGGAGCGCTACTGGGCCTGGCTGAGGGACGCGGTCCACGGCGACCTCGGGCGGTCGATCAGCAGCAACGAGTCGGTCGCCGGGTCGCTCAACACCCGGCTCGGGGTGACGCTCTCCCTGGTGATCGCGACCACCCTCCTCGCGCTGGTGATCGGAATCGTGCTGGGCATGGCCGGCGCCCGCGGCGGGCGCACCACGCGGATCGCCGCGGACACCGCGTCCATCGCCGGCATGACCGTCCCCGCGTTCTGGGTCGGTCTGCTGGGCATCTGGGTCTTCAACACCCGGTTCGGCCTGCTGCCCGCGAACGGCTATGTGTTCTTCGGGACGTCCGCCGGCGGCTGGCTGCGCTCACTGCTGCTGCCGGTGGCCGCCCTGGCCTTCGCACTGGTCACGGTGATCGCCAAGCAGACCCGGGAGCAGTTCGCCGACGTGCTGAGCCGGGACTTCGTACGGAATCTGCGGGCCAACGGCGTCAGCGAGTGGTCGATCCTCTTCAAGCACGCGCTCCGGCATGTCTCCGTCACGGTCCTGACCGTGGCGGGCAACAACCTCATCGGACTGCTCGGCTCGGCCGTGGTGATCGAGGAACTCTTCGGCCTCCCCGGCCTCGGCAGCGCGGCCGTCACGGCCGCGTCCAGCGGCGACATCCCGGTCATCCAGGGAGTGGCGGTGTACTTCACGCTCATCGTCGTCGGCCTGAACCTCCTGCTCGACCTCGCCATCGGCTGGCTCAACCCTCAGGCGGTCGCCGCATGAGCACTCAGGAGACATCGATGACGAAACCCGAGCCTCCCCAGCAGACGGAGAACGCTCCCGCTCCGCCCGCCGCCACCCCGGCGCGCCCGCCGCACGCGTCCGGCCTCCGCCGCGCCCTGCGCCGGCCACGCATCGCGATCCCGGCCGTGATCCTGGTCCTGGAACTGATCGCGTCGTTCGGTGCCGGCTGGCTAGCACCGTACCCACCCCAACAGGCGGACTTCACGGCCGCGTTGTCCGGCCCGAGCGCGAAACACCTGCTCGGCACCGACCGGCTCGGCCGGGACGTGCTGTCGCGGCTGATGTACGGCGGCGCGGACACGTTCAAGGACATCGCGCTGGCCGTGGCGATCACCCTGGTCATCGCGGTCCCCCTGGGCCTGGTCATCGGCCTGCGCAGGGGCCGGATGGACGCGGTGCTGATGCGGCTGGCCGACGTGGTGATGTCGATCCCCGGCATCATCCTGCTGCTGATCGTGCTGGCCCTGTTCTCGCAGAGCATGACCGCGGCCATGATCGTGATCGGCCTGCTGTCGGTCCCCGGCATGATGCGCGTCGTCCGCTCGGCGTCGCTGACGGTCGGCCGCGAGACCTACGTCGCGGCGGCACAGGTCTCCGGCCTCAGCACCTGGCGCGTGGCCCGGCGGCACGTGCTGCCGCGGATCACCGGCCTGATCCTGGTCAACACGGCGCTGGCGTGCGCGAACACCCTGCTCATCGCGGCCGGCCTGAACTCCATCGGACTCGGAGTGAAGCCGCCCGCCCCGTCCTGGGGCGGCATGATGGCCGACGCCGCCCAGACCCTGAACCAGAGCCTCTGGCTGGCCATCCCCACCGGCGGCCTGGTCGCCGTCACGGCCGCCGCGCTGATCGTCCTCGGCGACGGCCTGCGCGACATGCTCGCCGAGCGCTGGTCCGGCGTTTCCCACGCGACCCCGACCCGGCGCCGCAAGGCAACTGCCAAGGCAACGGCCCCCGTTGAGGTCCCGGTGTCCGACGACGCCTGGCTGCTCGCCGAGCCGGATCCCGTCGTACGGCTCACCCGGGTGACCGTCACCGCGGACACCGCGGAGGGCGAGGTCGCTCTGATCAGCGACGTGAGCCTGTCCGTGGGGCAAGGCCGCACGGTGGGACTGGTCGGCGAGTCCGGCTGCGGCAAGTCCATGACCGGGCTGGCGCTGCTCGGCATGCTGCCGAACGGAGCCCGTATCTCCTCGGGCACCGTCGAGATCGACGGCACCGACGTCACCTCGTTCGGTGTGGCCCAGTGGCGGGACCTGCGCGGCGGCACCATCGCGTTCATCTCGCAGGAGCCCATGGTCGGCCTCGACCCCCTGTTCACCATCGGCAACCTGCTGCGCGAGGCGGTGCGCACCCACGAGCGGCTCTCCCGCAAGGAGGCCACGCTCCGGGTCCGTGAACTGCTCGCCCAGGTCCAACTCCCCGACCCCGACCGGGTGATGAAGCTGCGCCCCTCGCAGATCTCGGGCGGCATGGCACAGCGCGTCTCCATCGCCGTCGCCCTGGCCGGGCGCCCGCGCATCCTCGTCGCCGACGAACCGACCACCGCCCTCGACGTCACCGTCCAGCGCGAGATCGTCCAACTGCTGCGCACCATCCAGCGCGACACCGGCATGGCCCTGCTGATGATCAGCCACGACTGGGACGTCATCGCGGAGGCCTGCGACACCGCCCTGGTCATGTACGCGGGCCAGGTGGTGGAGGCCGGTCCGACCGAGCGCGTCATGACCGCGCCGCTCCATCCGTACACCCGCAAGCTGCTCGCCGCGAACCCGCGCCTGGCGACGGTCGGCGAGCCCATCCCGACCATCCCCGGCACCGTGCCGCCGCCGGGGCAGTGGCCCCTCGGCTGTCACTTCGCCGACCGGTGTCCTGATCGTCTCGACCGGTGCACCGAGGCGCCGGTCGTCCTGATACAGCCCGACGAACTGGGCGTGGCCCGCTGTGTGTTGGCCGGCGAAGAGCTGGAGGTGTCCTCGTGAGCACGACCGAACGGCCGCTGCTCGACATCCGTGACCTGTCGGTGTCGTACCACCGCGCGGGCAAGGGCACCCCGGCCATTCGGGACGTGTCCCTGGACATCCGGCCGGGCGAGACCGTCGCGCTGGTCGGGGAGTCCGGTTCCGGCAAGTCCACCCTGGGCCGGGCCGTGCTCGGCCTGACGGCGGTCACACAGGGCACGATCCTGTTCGACGGCGAGGACATCACCCATGCCCGCGGCGCCCGGCGCAGGGAGCTGAGCAAGAGCGTCCAGGCCGTCTTCCAGGACCCCAACGGCTCGCTCAACCCGGCCCTGACCGTGGGCCAGACCCTGGCCGAACCCCTGCTCGTGCACGCCCGTGACGAACGGGCCGTAGTCCAGCGGCGGGTACGCGAGGTGCTGGCGCTGGTGGGGCTGCCGCCCGAGGCGGCCGACCGTTATCCGCGGCAGTTCTCCGGTGGGCAGCGGCAACGGATCGCGATCGCCCGGGCGTTGGTGATGGCACCGAAACTCATCGTGTGCGACGAGCCCGTCAGCGCGCTCGACCTGTCGGTCCAGGCCCAGATCCTGAACCTCTTCAGCGACCTCCAGCGGGAGACGGGCGTCAGCTACCTGTTCATCTCCCACGACCTCGCCGTCGTCCGGCATCTCGCCCAGCGGATCGTCGTCCTGTACCGCGGTGACGTGGTGGAACAGGGCACGACCGAGGACGTCTACGCCGACGCCCAACACCCTTACACGCGGCGGCTGTTGGAGGCGGCCGGGGTCGACGGTGCCCCGGCCGCCTCCGCCCACTGACACAGGCAGCCCCCAACTCCCGTACACGGAGGCACGCATGCAGGAATTCGCCGACCGCCTGGGCGTCACCAAGCCCCCGGAGCAGTACGGCTTCAGCGCCGAACGGCTGGGCCGGATCGCCGAGTTCTTCGAGCGGCAGACGGAGCGCGGGGTCATCCCGGGATGGTCGGCGGTCGTCGCCCGCGACGGAGAACCCGTGTACGCGGCGGGCGGCGGACTCCGGGACCTCGGCCTCGGACTGCCGGTCGAGCCCGGAACGTTGTGGCGGCTGTACTCCATGACGAAACCGGTGACGTCCGTCGCCGCCATGATGCTCGTGGAGCGCGGCCTGCTCGGACTCGACGACCCGGTCAGCGCCTACATCCCCGAGTTCGCGGACATGCGGGTGTACGACGGCGGGTCCCCGGCGAGTGTCCGGACCCGCCCGGCCGCCCACCCGGTGACCGTGGGCCAACTCCTCACGCACACCGCCGGGTTGACCCTCGGGCTGGCTCACATGGACCCGGTGGACGCGCTGTACCGCCAGGCGGGCCACGACGTACTCCCCTTGCCGGGCACGACACTTGAGCAGATGTGTGCCGAAGTGGGCGGCCTGCCGCTGCTGTTCGAGCCGGGGACCGCGTGGAACTACTCCCTCGCCGTCGACGTGCTGGGCCGGATCATCGAGGTCTGCACCGGCCAGCGCCTCGACACCTTCATGGAGACGAACGTGCTCGGCCCGCTCGGGATGACCGACACGACGTTCTCGCTCCCGTCCGAGCGCGTGCCGGACCTCGCGGAGATCTACAGCCCGGAACCGGACTCGGGCCGCCTCGCCGTGAACCAGGAACTGCGGCCCACCTTCCGCCAACCCGCGGAGTTCCCCTCCGGCAGCGGGGTCCCCGGACTGGTGTCGACCCTCGCGGACTACCACCGGTTCGCGGCCATGCTCGTACGCGGCGGCGAACTGGACGGCGAGCGGCTGCTCGGCCCCCGCACGCTCGCGCTCATGACGGCCAACCACCTGCCCGGCGGCGCCGACATCAACTCCTTCGGGCGGTATCCCGACGACGAGCACCGCGGATGCGGCTTCGGGCTCGGGTTCTACGTCGTCACGGACCCCGTGGTCGCGGGGTCGTTCGGCAACAAGGGGGAGTTCGGCTGGTCCGGCGCCGCGAACACCCACTTCTTCGTGGACCCGGTCGACGGCGTCACGGCCGTGTTCTGCACCCAGGTCGTCACCTGGGGCAAGCACAGGGCGCCGCTGCGCCGCCAGTTGCGGAACCTCGTGTACCAGGCCATGACCACCTGATCCCTTGACCCGCGGTCAGGACGCGGTCGCCCCGTGATCACCCCCCGCTACCATGGGCAGCCGAAACTCCCCGGACTCTCCCCGGGACCGCAGACGAGACGGATGGCCCGGGAACATGCTGGAAGAGGTCGTCGCGACCCGCTTCATCACCCCCCTGCGCGAGGGCGGCTCGCTGCCGGGACTCGTCGAGGGCGACGACCTCGCGCCGTACGTCATGAAGTTCAGCGGCGCCGGGCAGGGCCGCAAGACACTCGTCGCCGAGGTCGTCGTGGGGGAACTGGCCCGGCGGCTCGGCTTCCGGGTGCCGCGTCTCGTGACCCTCGACCTCGACCCGGTGCTCGGCCTCGGCGAACCCGACCAGCAGGTCCAGGAGTTGCTCAGGTCCAGCGGCGGCACCAACCTCGGCATGGACTTCCTGTCCGGCGCCCTCGGCTTCGACCCGCTCGCCTTCTCGGTGAGCGCCGAGGAGGCGGGCCGGATCGTCTGGTTCGACGCGCTGGTCAACAACGTCGACCGCTCCTGGCGCAACCCCAACCTGCTGATGTGGCACGGCGACCTGTGGCTCATCGACCACGGCGCCACCATGATCTGGCACCACAACTGGCCCGGCGCCCAGATCTCGGCCGCCCGCCCCTACGACGCCGCCGACCACGCCCTCGCCCGCTTCACCCCGGACATCGCGACCGCGGCCGCAGACCTGGCACCGAAGGTCACCGAGGAACTCCTCGCCGAGGTCACCGCCGAGATCCCCGACGCCTGGCTGGCCGACGAACCCGGCTTCGACACCCCGGACCTCCTCCGTGAGGCGTACGCGGCACCCCTCCTCGCGCGCGTGCCCTTCGTCCACGAGCGCATCGAGGGACTCCAGTGACCGAGCGCCACATCATCCGCCCGAGCGAGGCGAACATCCGGGACGTCTTCGAGTACGCCCTCCTGAGGGTCGTACCGCGCGTCGAGCGCGGCGAGTGCATCAACGCCGGGGTGCTCGTCTACTGCCGCGCCCAGTCCTACGTCGGCGCCCGCACCCATCTGGACGAGGCGAGGCTGCTCGCTCTCGACCCGGCGGCGGATGTGGCCGGAATCAGGGCCGCGCTCGGCGCCGTAGAAGGTGTGTGCGCGGGGGGCGCGGCGGCCGGGCAGGCGGGGCGGGACGACGCGGGGCGGCGGTTCCGGTGGCTGATCGCGCCGCGGTCCACCGTGGTGCAGCCGGGGCCCGTGCACACCGGTCTCACCGTCGATCCGGCGGCCGAGACGGAGCGCCTGCTCGACCTTCTGGTGAGGTAATGGATCACACCGGGCCGCGCGCACGTTGACACCGAGTGCCATGGCTTCTAGCGTCACGTCTGCCGAAGGTACTAAGCGGTCGCTCACCGGCGGGCCGCGCAAGGGCGAGAGTTTCTCAAGGGCGAGGAGAACCAGCAATGTCCACCACTGAGCAGCGGGTCGCGATTGTCACCGGCGGGGCGCGGGGCATCGGCGCCGCCACCGCCGTACGCCTCGCGGCCGAGGGCCGTGCGGTCGCCGTGATCGACCTCGACGAGGCCGCCTGCAAGGACACCGTGGAGAAGATCACCGCGGCCGGCGGCAAGGCCCTCGCGGTCGGCGCCGACGTCTCCGACGAGGCGCAGGTCGAGGCCGCCGTCGCGCGCATCGTCGCCGAGCTGGGCGCCCCGACGATCCTCGTGAACAACGCGGGCGTGCTCCGCGACAACCTCCTCTTCAAGATGAGCGTCTCCGACTGGGACACCGTCCTGGGCGTGCACCTGCGCGGCTCGTTCCTGATGACCAAGGCCGTCCAGAAGCACATGGTCGACGCGGGCTTCGGCCGGATCGTCAACCTCTCCTCGTCCTCCGCCCTCGGCAACCGCGGCCAGGCCAACTACTCCGCCGCCAAGGCCGGTCTCCAGGGCTTCACCAAGACCCTCGCGATCGAGCTGGGCAAGTTCGGCATCACGGCCAACGCGGTCGCCCCCGGCTTCATCGCCACCGACATGACCGCCGCCACCGCCGCCCGCGTCGGCATGGGCTTCGACGACTTCAAGGCCGCCGCCGCCACCCAGATCCCGGTGCAGCGCGTCGGCGAGCCCGACGACATCGCCAACGCCGTCGCCTTCTTCACCAACGAGGCGGCCGGTTTCGTCTCCGGCCAGGTGCTGTACGTCGCCGGCGGACCGCTCAACTAGGGAACACGGGAACACGGGAACGCAGGAAAACAATGACTGAACTGCCTGAACTCTCCGGCAAGGTCGCCGTCATCACCGGCGCCAGCCGCGGCATCGGCTACGGCGTCGCCGAGGCGCTGCTCGCCCGCGGTGACCGGGTCTGCATCACCGGCCGCAGCGAGGACGCCCTCAAGGAGGCCGTCGAGACCCTCGGCGCCGAGCGCGTCATCGGCGTTGCCGGCAAGGCCCACGACGAGGCCCACCAGACCGTCGTCGTCGAGCGCACGATGGAGGCCTTCGGCCGCGTCGACTTCCTGGTCAACAACGCCGGTACGAACCCGGTGTTCGGCCCGATCGCCGACCTCGACCTGAACGTCGCCCGCAAGGTCTTCGAGACCAACGTCATCTCGGCGCTCGGCTTCGCCCAGAAGACCTGGCACGCCTGGCAGAAGGACAACGGCGGCGCCATCGTCAACATCGCCTCCCTCGCCGGCGTCTCCGCCTCGCCGTTCATCGGCGCGTACGGCGTCAGCAAGGCCGCGATGATCAACCTGACCCTCCAGCTGGCGCACGAGTTCGCGCCCGGCGTCCGGGTCAACTCGATCGCCCCGGCGGTCGTGAAGACCAAGTTCGCCGCCGCGCTGTACGAGGGCCGCGAGGCGGAGGCCGCCGCCTCCTACCCGCTGGCCCGGCTCGGCGTCCCGTCCGACATCGGCGGCACCGCCGCGTTCCTCACCTCGGACCAGTCCGACTGGATCACCGGCCAGACCCTCGTCGTCGACGGAGGCATCCTCCTCAACGCCGGAGTCGGCTGACCAACTCCGCCCGGGCGCCGGTTCTTTGCTGTTCCCTTGACGGAACCGGCGCCCGTGTCGAGACATAAAGCACGCACAGCCGAATGACAACGTCGTCATAAAAACGCTGCTCAACAGCCCCTCCCGAACCACCTTTTCGGGCCGCGGAACTGCGGTACGGTCTGCCGACCCTTGGTACGGCGGATCGAGGAGCGAGCGCGTGTTCAACCGGAACCGAGGCCTGCGGGCGGGCGCGGCCATCGCGTCGATATCCCTGGCGGCCGGATGCGGAGTATTCTCGGACGGGAACTCCGACGACCGCGGACCCATCGTCGTCGGCACCACCAGCGCCCCCAGCACCCTCGATCCGGCCGCCTCCTGGGACGGCTCCTGGGAGCTGTTCCGCAACATCTACCAGACACTGCTCGCCTACCCCTCCGGCGCGACCACGCCCGAGCCGGACGCGGCCAAGAGCTGTGAGTTCACGGACAGTTCGAACACGGCGTACCGCTGCGAACTCCGCGCGGGCATGAAGTTCGCCGACGGCGACACCCTCGACGCCCAGGCCGTCAAGCACTCCATCGACCGCATCCGGCAGATCAACGTGTCGGGCGGACCCGCCGGCCTGCTGGGCAGCCTCGACCGGGTCCAGGTGCTCGGCGACCGCGAGGTCGTCTTCCACCTCAACAAGCCCGACGCCACCTTCCCGTTCGTGCTCGCCACCCCGGCCCTGTCGATCGTCGACCCCGACGACTACCCCGCGCACTCCCTGCGCAAGGACGGCAAGGTCTTCGGCTCCGGGCCGTACACCCTGAAGTCGTACGACGACGGGAAACAGGCCCAACTCGTGCGCAACGACCGCTACAAGGGCTTCGCCCAACGCGAGAACAACGCGGTGACGATCCGGTACTTCCAGGACTCCGGCACCATGGTGAAGGCGCTGCGGGACAAGCGGATCGACGTCACCTACCGCGGTCTGGCCGCCGACGACATCGTCGCCCTCCAGGGAAGCCCGTCCAAGAGCCTGCAACTGGTCGACGGCTCCGGCACCGACATCAACTACCTGGTGTTCAACCCCAAGGACAGGTGGGCCGGCAACATCGCCGTCCGGAAGGCCGTGGCCCAACTCGTCGACCGCGGGGCGATCACCCACAAGATCTACCGCGACACCGTGGACCCGCTCTACTCGATGGTCCCGAAGGGCCTCACCGGCCACACCACCGCCTTCTTCGACGACTTCGGAGACCCCAGCGTCCCCAAGGCCCGCAAGCTCCTCACCGACGCGGGCATCAAGCAGCCCGTCCCCCTCACCCTCTGGTACACCAGCGACCGCTACGGCTCGGAGACCGCCCTCGAATTCCGGGAGCTCAAGCGGCAGTTGGACGACTCCGGGCTCTTTTCGATCACCCTGAAGAGCCGTCCCTGGAAGACGTACGTGACGGGTTACCAGAAGGGCGAGTACCCGGTGTTCGGGCGCGGCTGGTTCCCGGACTTCCCCGACGCCGAGAACTTCATCGCGCCCTTCGTGGGGCAGCAGAACGCGCTCGGTACGCCCTACCCGTCGACCAGGATCACCGAGGTGCTGCTGCCCGAGTCCCGCCGGGAGAGCGACCGGGCCGACGTGGTCAAGGAGTTCGAGGACGCCCAGCAGATCCTGGTGGACGACGCCCGGCTGCTGCCGCTGTGGCAGGGCCGCCAGTACGTGGCCGCGAGCGACGACATCTCCGGCGGGGAGCAGGCCCTCGACCCGTCGACGATCATGATGATGTGGGAGCTGTACCGCAAGACCAGCTGGTGACACGGCTCTTGGCCCCCGTTGTCAGTGGCCGCCTGTAGGTTCTGGGCATGGAGGCGACCGCACCGCGCGGCCGCTCCGCATCGCAGTCGCCGCACACGGTAAGGAAGTTGACGTGACCGACATCTCCATGCTCCCCGAGTCCTGGCGCGGGGTCCTGGGCGACGAGCTTCAGCAGCCCTACTTCAAGGAGCTGACCGAGTTCGTCGAGGAGGAGCGGGCGAAGGGTCCCGTCTACCCGCCGCGCGAGGAGGTCTTCGCCGCGCTGGAGGCGACGCCGTACGACCAGGTGAAGGTGCTGGTCCTCGGCCAGGACCCGTACCACGGCGAGGGCCAGGGCCACGGCCTGTGCTTCTCGGTCCGCCCCGGCGTGAAGACCCCGCCCTCCCTCCGGAACATCTACAAGGAGATGAAGGAGGAGCTGGACCTCCCGATTCCGGACAACGGCTATCTGATGCCGTGGGCCCAGCAGGGCGTTCTGCTGCTGAACGCGGTGCTCACAGTCCGTTCCGGCGAGGCCAACTCCCACAAGGGCAAGGGCTGGGAGAAGTTCACGGACGCGGTGATCCGCGCGGTGGCCGAGCGCCCGGACCCGGCGGTCTTCGTGCTGTGGGGCAACTACGCGCAGAAGAAGCTCCCCCTGATCGACGAGGAGCGCCACGTGGTGGTCAAGGGCGCGCACCCCTCCCCGCTCTCGGCCAAGAAGTTCTTCGGCTCCCACCCGTTCACCCAGATCGACGAGGCGGTGGCCAAGCAGGGCCACACCCCGATCGACTGGCGCATCCCGAACCTGGGCTGACCCCCGCCCGGCCGGTCCGGGGCCGCCTGACGGGGATTGTCAGTGCCGCCGGTTAGCTTCGACGGGGACAGCCAAGGTGGCTGGCGAGTGCGGAGGACGCGGTGGCGGAGCGACAGGAGCAGGCGGCGCCGGACGCTCTGCTGACGCGGATCGGACAGATCGTCATGCTGCACCACGGCGGCGACCGCGAGGAGGCCCGGGACCGCCTGCTGGGCCTCTGGGCAGAGCTCGGCGAGGACGGCGACCCCCTCCACCGCTGCACACTGGCCCACTACCTCGCCGACACCCAGGACGACCCGACCGACGAACTGGCCTGGGACCTAAGGGCGTTGTCGGCGGCGGACGAGCTGACGGACGGGCGAGACGCGGGGGACGCGGGGGACGCCGGTCAGGAGGGGGCGGTGGCGGTGCGCGCCTTCTACCCCTCCCTGCATCTCAACCTCGCCGCCGACTACGTGAAGCTCGACCGCCCGGACGCCGCCCGCACCCACATCCGCCGGGCCCGCAGCGCCTGTGCCGTCCTCGCCGACGACGGTTACGGCAACGGGGTGCGGGCCGCGATCGGGCGGCTGGAGCTGCGGCTGGGCGACGGGGGCGGTGGCGCGGGCGAGACCTGGGGGCCGCCGAGACAGCGGCCGTAGAGTCCCGCCTGGCACCAACCCCAAGGGGGCGCCGCTCGCCTCAACGCCCGTACGTCTGGCCGCAGATGATCGACTGCGGGCTGTCCGACTGCCAGCCGCCGTACTTCTTGCCCAGGGCGCAGACGTCCTGCGTGTTCTTGGGGACCGACTTGACCACGTCGGGGATGTCCGCACCCGGCTGCCGGCGGTGGTGCGGCTTCGGGTGCGGATGGGGGTGGGGATACGGGTGAGGGTGCTGGGGTGAGCGGGGGACCGGTGCCTGTGCCGCCTTCGGGGGCTGGACCGGTGCGTGGTGCGGGGGATGCGTGGCCGGTTTCGGGTGGTGGGACGGGTTGATCAGTTCCAGCGCCTCCCGCGCCGGGGCCTGTACGACCTGCGGCTCCGCGCTGCCGTCCGGGCGCGGCACCGACGCGTGGGACGGTACGGCCGGGGGAGCGGGGGCCGCCGGCCGCTGGACGGTCACACAGCCGGAGAGGGCCGAGACAGCCACGGTGACCAGGAGCGTTGCGGTGGTCGTCGTTCGATGCACCCGCGCAACTCTGCTGGTTCCGGGCCGGTTTGGGGCACCGGACGGGCGGATGATGCCCCACACGGGTGATCTCCGGCCCCTTACGGACGGCCCTCGCCCGCTCCGGGTGACGTGACGTCAGCCGTCGGTGTCAGTCGCCGGTGTTCCCGTCGATGCGCTCGCGGAGCAGGTCGGCGTGGCCGTTGTGCCGGGCGTACTCCTCGATCATGTGGGTGTGGATCCAGCGCAGGTTGAAGCGCTCGCCGGTACGCCGGTGCTTGCCCAGGGAGTGGTCGTCCAGGGTGAACCGGGCCGCGATCGCGTTCGCCGTCTCGATCTCGGCCTGCCAGGTGGCGTACGCCTCTGCCCAGGTGTCCGACTCCGTGAGATGGAAGTCGCCGTCCGGGTCCTCGTCGCTGCAGTAGATCGGGCTCAGCCCCTCGTCCGCCATGACATTGCGGAACCAGCCCCGCTCCACCTCCGCCATGTGCCGCACCAGGCCCATGAGCGACAGCGTGGACGGCTCCACGGAAGCGGTCCTCAGCTGTTCGTCGGTCAGGCCCTCGCACTTCCAGGCGAGGGTGTCCCGGTGGTACTTCAGCCAGCCGTCCAGCATGGTGCGTTCGTCGGCGGTGGTTCCGGGTTCACTGCGCTCAATCGTCATCCCCGCATCCTCGCGTGCTCCGACCGCCCGCACCAGCGGATATTCCATCGCCGTATGCTTCCGAGGAGGTACAGGAGGTACCGCTGGGCGAGCGTTGGGAGACTCCGTGAAGGTCGGCTGCATCGGGCTCGGTGACATCGCGCAGAAGGCGTACCTGCCGGTTCTCGGCGGGCTGCCCGGGGTCGAGCTGCATCTGCAGACCCGCACGCCCGCCACCCTCGCCCGGGTCGCCGACGGCCTGCACCTCCCGGCGGACCGGCGCCACACGGACCTGGACGCGCTCCTCGCGCAGGGCCTCGACGCGGCGTTCGTGCACGCGCCCACGGCCGTGCACCCGGAGATCGTCACGAGGCTGCTGGAGGCGGGCGTACCGACGTACGTCGACAAGCCGCTCGCCTACGAACTCGCCGACTCCGAGCGGCTGGTACGGCTCGCGGAGGAGCGGAACGTGTCGCTCGCGGTGGGCTTCAACCGCCGACACGCCCCCGGGTACGCGCAGTGTCTGGACCACCCGCGCGAGCTGATCCTCATGCAGAAGAACCGGATCGGGCTCCCCGAGGAGCCGCGCGCGATGATCCTGGACGACTTCATCCACATCGTGGACACCCTGCGGTTCCTGGTGCCGGGCCCGGTCGAGGACGTGACCGTGCGCGCCCGCGTCCAGGACGGTCTCCTGCACCACATCGTGCTCCAGCTCTCCGGCGACGGCTTCACCGCGCTCGGGGTGATGAACCGGCTCAGCGGCTCGGTCGAGGAGATCCTGGAGGTCTCCGGCCAGGACACCAAGCGTCAGGTCCTCAACCTCGCCGAGGTCGTCGACCACAAGGGCCAGCCGACCGTACGGCGGCGCGGTGACTGGGTCCCGGTGGCCCGGCAGCGCGGCATCGAGCAGGCCGTCCTCACGTTCCTCGACGCCGTGCGTGCCGGAAAGGTGCTCAGCGCCCGGGACGCGCTGGCGACTCATGAACTGTGCGAGCGGGTGGTACGAGAGGTCGCGGACCGGTCCGCCGCAGCCTGAGCGCCTGCGCGCCCTCGCCGGCGCACATGGCCGCGAGCACCAGCAGGGCCATGCCGACCGGCCAGGCGCCGTAGCGGACGTACGGCGTGATGCCGTGGGCGAGCGGGACGTCGTAGACCTGGGTCGTGCTCTTGTTGGTGCCCAGCCAAGATCCGATGCGTTGGCCGCTGGGGCCGTAGACGGCGGAGACGCCGGTCAGGGTGGCGTGGACGACTGGGCGGCCGGTCTCGGCGGCGCGGAGGGCGGCGAGGGTGGCGTGCTGTTCGGGGGCCCAGCTGCTCTGGAACGACGAGGTCGAGGACTGGGCGAGCAGGACGTCGGCTCCGTCCTGGGCGAGATGGCGGCTCATGTCGGGGAACGCCGTCTCGAAGCAGATCAGCGGGCCGATGCGCAGGCCGTGCCCCACGTTCATCACGACCTGCTCGGTGCCGTGCCGACGGTCCACGCCCGCCGCCTTGCCGACCGAGGTGGCCCACCCGAGCAGCGAGCGGAACGGGATGTACTCCCCGAAGGGGACGAGCCGCATCTTGTCGTAGCGATCGCCGGTGAGACCCTTCGGGCCGACCAGGATCGAGCTCTTGTAGATGCCGGGCTTGTCGGAGCGCTGGGCGTCCACGTTGACCAGAATGTCGGCGCCCGTCTCCTTGGAGAGGGCGGCGATACGGCGCGCCAGGTCCGGTCGTTTGCCGAGGTCGAAGCCGACACTGCTCTCGCCCCAGGCGATCAAGTCGACGTTCTGACCGGCGAGTTGGCGGGTCAGCTGCTCCTCGCGGTCGAAGCGCCGGACGTCGCTGTCCTCGCCGGTGATGACACCCGGCTGTACGACGGCGATCCGGACGCGGCCGTCGACGTCGGGGCGCGGCGACCACACCCAGGCGGCCGAGGTCGCGGCGGCGGTGGCCAGCAGCCCCGCGACGGCGGGCACCCGGGACTCGCGCACGGCGACGAGGACGGCCACCGCGACATTGACGGCCACCACCAGGAAGCTCAGCAGCCACACCCCGCCGACGGACGCGAGCCGCAACGCGGGTTCCACCTGCCACTGGGTGGAGCCGAGCAGACCCCAGGGGCCGCCCAACCCCTGCCAGGACCGCACGAGTTCGACCATCAGCCAGCCCGAGGGGAGCACGAGCAGTGCGGCGGCGGCGCGCCGGGGCGAGGGCACGCCTCCGAGGAATCGGCGTACCAGCCAGCCCCACGGCGCCCACAGCACGCCGAGCAGCCCCGCGATGACCACGATGAACACGCTCAGGCTCGGCACCAGCCAGCTGTGCACGGCCAGCATGAACCCGAGCCCCCCGAACCAGCCGTCGTAGACCGCCCGTCGCCCGGTCGGCGCCGAGCGGGTCAGCAGGATCCAGGGGACGAGCGCGACGTAGGCGAACCACCAGAGTGATGGCGCGGGGAACGCGAACACGGGCAGGGCGCCCGCGAGCGCGGCGAGCAGGGAACGCCGCCAGGGGGAGACGAGCCAGTCGCCGAAGTTCCTCATGCGAACCCCCTACCCGCTGGTGGCTCCGGTGTGCGTGCCGCGGCCGATCATCCCGGTCGGCGGACGCCGAACCGGTCGTATCAGTGGACCACGGCTTGCGGGCGCCGCTCGGGAAGGCGCCGCCACTTCTCCTCCACGACGACCTCCGTCAGCCGCCAGCCGTCGTCCGTCCGCAGCAGCCCGAACGCGTACCGCCCGCCGCACACGAAGTCGGGAGCGGTGGAGGAGTCGCCCTCATCGCTCTCCCCGCCCTTGGCGAAGCGCATCGGATTGACGTAGTCGGCCTGGACGCGGGCGGTGTCGTCGGTGTGCTGGTCCAGGGCTCCGAAGCGGATCCGCCGGTTCACGATCAGATGCTGCCGCATCGAGAACAGTCCCAGGCTCTCCGCGAGCCACCCGGCGACCTGTTCCGCGGTCCCCTCGATCCCTCCGGCGGACCGGTAGTCGGCGCGCCCGTCCGGGGCGAACAGTTTCCGGTACGCCTCCCAGTCGCCGTCGTCCACCGCCACCGCGTATTCGGTGATCACTTCGTCCACGGCCAGCCGGTCCATCACAATCGCCAGTTCCACACGCTGCGTCATCGGCTCAGTGTTGGCTACGGAGGGTGTCGCGCCAAGAGGGACGCGGATACAAGGTGGGGAACATTCGGTGGTGTTCGAAGGTTCTTCGCCGGACTTCGTCATTGCGCGCTGTTGTCGTCCGTCGTTTTTCGTTGTGAGGAGCACTCATGAAACGTCTTGTCACGGTCGTCACCGGGGGCAGCCGGGGCATCGGCGCCGCGACCTGCCGACGGCTCGCGGAGGACGGGCACGACGTGGTCGTGGGCTATCTACGGGACGCGGAGGCTGCCGAGGAAGTCGCGGAGGCGGTACGGCGGACAGGGGCCCGTTCGGTGTGCGTGCCGGGGGACACCTCCGTAGAGGCGGACGTCGAACGGCTCTTCACGGTGGCCGAGAAGCAACTCGGCCCGGTCACAGGCCTGGTGAACAACGCCGGTGTGACCGGCCCGTTCGGCCGCCTCGTCGACACCGACCCCGCCGAGCTGCGCCGGGTCGTCGAGGTCAACCTCCTTGGCGCACTGCTGTGTTCACGCCGCGCCGCGCAGGTGATGGCATCGCGGGGCAACGGCGTGATCGTGAACGTCTCGTCCGCCGCCGCGACCCTCGGCAGCCCCGGCGACTACGTCCACTACGCCGCGACGAAGGCCGCCGTCGACACCCTCACCCTGGGCCTCGCCAAGGAACTCGGCCCCGACGGCATCCGCGTCAACGCGGTCGCGCCCGGCATCATCGACACGGAGATCCACGGAAGGTCCGGCGACCCGGACCGCCCCGAGCGGTTGGCGGCGTCGATTCCGCTACGGCGTGCGGGTCAGCCCGAGGAAGTCGCCGCCGCGATCGCCTGGTTGATGTCACCGGAGGCGTCGTACGCGACGGGGACGGTGGTGCGGGTGTCGGGCGGACGGTGAGCCGACGGGCGGGAGATCCGGGCGGGTTGAACTGGCGGGCTGAACTGTTGGGTTGAACTGGTGGTGGGTTCGGGGATTCAGGCGGCCGCGATGACCTCGTCCCGTATCGCCGCGGCCCACTCGACCACCAACAGCTCGTATTCCTCGCGCTCTTGGGTGGAGAGCGACCCGCCCGCACGCAGCCAGAGTGCCCGGATCTGCTCGTTCACCTCGGAAGCAGACCGCACGGAACCAGGGGCCACGAAATCGGGGGACATGCGAACAGCCTAGGGGCAAGGACTGACACTGCGCTACCGGACGGCTACTCAGACCGTATGGGGTTGGTCACGGGCGCGGTGAACTGGGCGCGGGGTACGCCGGTTTCGGTGGAACTCCGGCAGGGCGTCGAAGTGTTCGGTCAGATGTTCCCGTACGTCACCGTCGAAACCGGCGCCGAATCCGCAGACGCTGGCGGCGACTTCGGGGGGAGGCGCGGGCACGTCCGCGAGCGGATTGTCGAAGTCGCCGTACACCTCGTCGTGGTCCAGGAATCCCACGTTTCCGTCGGGGTCGCCGGAGGCGGCACGGTCGAGCAGGTCGATCACCTCCGGGTCGGCGCCGGACGAGGTGAGGGCCGACGTGCGGCAGTCGTCGAGGTAGTCGGGCGTCACGCGGGTGAACTGCCGCGTCAGAGACATGAGTTGGTCACCCCCGCCGCTCGGCCCACACCCGCGACCACTCCAACAACGGGCCCATCGCGGTCACGAGGTCCGTGCCGAGCACGGTCAACTGCCAAGCGCCGTCCGGCGTCTGCCGCGCGATGTCCGACTCGCGCAGTTCCGCCAGCCGGGTGGACAGGACGCTGGAGGACATGTCGTCGCAACGGCGTTGCAGGTCGCGGAAGCCGATCGGGGCGCCGTGCCGGTGGAGTTCCCAGATGACGCGGAGTGTCCAGCGCCGGCCGAGGAGATCGAGCGCGGCCATGACGGGGCGGCCGGTGACCGAACCGCGCACGGGGCGACCGGGGGTGGGCGTGGATCCCGAGGGTGTGGACTCCGCGGGCGTGGATTCCAACTGACCTCCTCTGCCTACGTCTTGTGACCTCGCATGACTTCTTCGACCTCGCACCTCACCCTTGCGCTTCGATTTCAGAAGCGCAAGAGTCGGTGGACATGAAACAAGACCCGGCAGGCGCCCATCAGCGCATCGAGGGCGTCACCCCGCCCTACGCCCCCGACACCGACCGCGCCCTGCACCGCTGGATGCCACCCGGCGTCACCCGCGAACCCCTGATGCTCTTCAAGGTCCTCGAACGCCACCCCGAACTCGCCTCCCGCATGCGGGCGTTGGGTTCCGGCCTCCTCGTCCACGGCCTCCTGAGCACCGCCGACCGCGAGCTCGTGATCGCCCGCGTCTGCGCCCGCTCCGGCTGCGCCTACGAGTGGGGTGTCCACGCGGCGACGTACGCCGAAGCGGCCCAACTCACCCCGCGCCAGATCACCTTGACCGTGACCGGCACCCCGGACGACCCGGCCTGGTCGCCTCGCCAGTCCGCGCTGCTCCGGGCCGTCGACGAACTCCACGACGGCGCACGGCTGAGCGACCTGGTCTGGTCCGGGCTGCGCGAGCACCTCGACGAACCCGAAGCCCTCGAATTCCTTGTGCTGGCCGGGTGGTACCGCACCATCGCCTACGTCGCCAACGGTGTCGGCATCGAGCCCGAGCCGTGGGCCCTTGCCCTGCCCGGGAGTTGACTCAGCCCGAGGATTCCGCCGCGTGCGGGCTCAGTACGCCCGCCGTCACCAGCGCGATGATGACGATGCCGAGCGCGATGCGGTAGTAGACGAACGGCATGAAGCTCTTGTGGGAAATAAACTTCATAAACCATGCAATTACGGCATATCCGACGACGAACGCGATCACCGTCGCGAACATCGTCGGCCCCCATGCGACATGCCCTTCCTCCGCCGCGTCCTTCAACTCGAAGGCGCCGGAGGCCAGTACGGCCGGCATGGCGAGGAGGAAGGAGTAACGGGCCGCCGCCTCACGGGTGTAGCCCATGAAGAGGCCGCCGCTGATCGTCGCGCCGGAGCGGGAGACGCCGGGGACCAGCGCCATCGCCTGGCAGAGGCCGTAGAGGAGGCCGTCCTTGGCGTTGAGGTCGACCAGGGTCTTGCGTTGCTTGGGGGCGCGGTGCCGGCCGCCGTTCTCGTCGCGGGCCGCGAGGCGGTCGGCGATGCCGATGACGACGCCCATGACGATCAGCATCGTGGCGGTGATGCGCAGATCGCGGAACGGGCCCTCGATCTGGTCCTTGAGGGTGACGCCGAGCACGCCGATCGGGATGGAGCCGACGATCACCAGCCAGCCCATCTGGGCGTCGTGGTCGCGGCGCATCTCCTTGTTCGTGAGCGACCGGAACCACGCGGCGAGAATCCGTCCGACATCCTTGCGGAAATAGATCAGCACCGCCGCCTCCGTCCCGAGCTGCGTGATCGCCGTGAAGGCCGCGCCCGGGTCCTTCCAGCCGGAGAAGGCCGCCGTGAGCCGCAGATGCGCGCTGGAGGAGACGGGGAGGAACTCGGTCAGCCCCTGGACGAGTCCAAGGATGAGGGATTCAAACCAAGACATGGAGTTACGGCGTCCAAGTGCTGATCGAGGAGGGGCAAAGGACACACCAAAACGCCGCGCGCGGTGAACGAGTGTGTGTGAGGGGCAGCGTAGCGTCCCGGTGTGACAGGCCGGACACGGGGGTTTCACGGCGGTCGCGCGACTTCGGACACAGAGGTTTCAGGGTGGTCGCGCGACTCCGTACGCAGAGGTTTCACGAGTGGTCCGACGACTCAGGGTTCGCGGTGTTGACCAGCTGCGGGGGCGGCGCATACGTTGCAGCGGAGGAAAGCGCTTGCTGCATGCGCTCGCTGTCCCCGGAGGAGTGCTGATCACGACCATGTCCACACCCGCCACCAACCCCGGGGCCTTCCAGCCCTTGCCCCCGCTCACCGGCCGACGCGTCCGGGCCGCCGTGGTCGGCGCCGGTGCGATCGGCCGCGGTTCACATTTCCCCGCGCTCGCCCGGCTCGCCGAAGAGGGCGAGACCGAGGTCGTCGCCGCCGTTGACATCGATGCCAACTCGGTCGAGTCCTTCTGCGCCGAGGCCGGGATCCCGCACGCCTACACCGACCTGGAGCAGATGCTCCGGGAACAGCGGCCCGACCTCGTCACCATCTGCACCCCGCCCACCCTGCACCGCGCGCAGACCATCGCCGCGCTGCGGGCCGGTGCCTGGGTCTGGTGCGAGAAGCCGCCGGTGCCGACGCTGGCGGACTTCGACGCCGTGGAGGACGAGGAGGGCCCGGCGAAGGGGACGGCCGGGGGGCCGTACGCCTCGATCGTCTTTCAGCACCGCTTCGGGTCGGGGTCGCGGCACGTGCGCAAGCTGCTCGCCGAGCAGGCCATGGGGCGGCCGCTCGTGGCGCACTGTCAGACCACCTGGTACCGCGACACCGCTTACTACGCCGTTCCCTGGCGCGGGCGTTGGGAGACGGAGGGCGGCGGTCCCGCGATGGGACACGGCATCCACCAGATGGACCTCCTGCTCGATCTGCTCGGGCCGTGGAGCGAGGTGAAGGCGATGGCCGGGCGGCTGGTGCATGACGTGGAGACCGAGGACGTCTCGACCGCGCTGGTGCGTTTCGAGAACGGCGCGATGGCCACCGTCGTGAACAGCGTGCTGAGCCCCGACGAGGTCAGCCGTATCCGCATCGACTGCGAGCGCGCCACCGTCGAACTGACCCATCTCTACGGGCACAGCAACGACAACTGGCGCATCACGCCCGCCCCGGACGTGTCGGGGGACGAGGCCGCCGCCTGGCAGGGCTTCGGGCCCGATGTGCCGAGCTCGCACCTGGAGCAGTTGCGTGAACTCGTCGTGAGCATGCGCGCGGGTGAGCGGCCGCGCAGCAGCGGCACGGACGGGCGCACGAGCCTGGAGTTGATCACCGCGCTCTACAAGTCGGCGTTCACGGACACGACCGTACGGGCGGGCGAGATCGGCCCCGGAGACCCCTATTACACGGCGCTGCACGGCGGCGCCCCCGGCTGGGCGCCCGTGGCGCGCGAGGAGGTGTCGGCGTGACCGGCCTGCGAATTGTCCATGCCCACGGGGACCGCATCACGGTGACCGAACCGACCACCGGCGTCGAGCTGTTCAGCTATGTGTACCGGCCCGAGGCCGCCTGGGAGGCGCCGAAGCCGTACCTCCACCCGATCCGGACGCTCGCCGGTGACGTCGTCACCGACTACCGGCCCAACGATCACCGCTGGCACAAGGGGCTGCAGTTCACCGCCTCGCATCTGTCGGGCCAGAACCTGTGGGGCGGCAACACGTACGTTCACGGCGAGGGGTATCTCCAACTCCCCGAGCGGGTCGGGTCGATGGCCCATGTCGCCTTCGACGAGATCGACATCTACACCGATTCGGGCGCCGAGCGGCTCGTCATCTCCGAACGGCTCACCTGGCACCCGTACAGCGGGGAACTCTGGGCCGACGAGCAGCGCCGGATCGAGGTGCACGATGTGGATACGGACGCGGAGTCGCGTTCGTGGGCCCTGACCTGGACGAGCGCCGTGACGAACCGCCGCGACGAGCCCCTGCGGTTCGGCAGCCCGACCACCCACGGGCGCGAGGCGGCCGGCTACACGGGCCTCTTCTGGCGCGGCCCGCGCGCCTTCCGCGACGGCCGGATCATCGGCCCCGACGGCGAGGGCCCCGAGCTGATGGGCTCCCAGGGCCCCTGGCTCGCCGTCTCCGGCGAGCACGACGGCACCGACGGCCACGCGACGATCGTCTTCGCGCACGCCCCCGAGAACGATCAGGCGGGAACCCAGGGCACGCACCCCGCCCACTGGTTCGTCCGCAACGAACCGTTCGCGGGCATCGCCCCCTCCTTCGCCTTCTACGACGAGCTGGAGCTGGCCCCCGGCGACACACTCACCCGGCGCTACCGGGTCGTCGTGGCCGACGGGGCGTGGGAGCGGGAGGAGATCGCCAAGTACCTGGAGGCGCGCCCGTGGTGAGCGGCTTTTCCGGTTTGCCGGGCGGGGTCGCGGTCTCGCATCTGTCGGTCTACGACTGGCCCGCCGAAGCTGACGGCGGGGTGTGCGGCGGAACTCCCCATATGCACCTGACCTGTTCGGAGGGGTACGTCGTCACCGGCGGGCACGGTGCGGTGCAGACGCTCACGACCTCCGGGTACGAGGTGACGCCGCTCGCGGCCGGGACGGTGGCCTGGTTCACGCCGGGCACCATCCACCGGCTCGTCAACGAGGACGACCTGCGCATCACCGTCCTCATGCAGAACAGCGGCCTGCCCGAGGCGGGGGACGCGGTGCTGACGCTGCCCCCGCAGTACCTCACCGACCCGGAGACGTACGCCTCTGTCACGGTGATCCCGGCCGACGCACCCGAGGCGGAGCAGGAGCGGGTCGCCCGCGCCCGGCGGGACCTCGCCCTGGAGGGCTACCGCGCGCTGCGCGACGCCGACGGGCCGGAAGCGCTGGCCGCCTTCCACCGGGCCGCCGCCGCGCTGGTACGACCCCGGCTCGCGGAGTGGCGCGAGCGCTGGGAGCGGGGGGCGCGGGCCGCTGCCTCGGCTACGGGGGAGCAGCTCGACCGGCTCGAACAGGGCGACTTCTCGCACCTCGCCGATGCCGGTGTACGGGCCGAACAGCCGTCCGCGTACGGGAAGTTCGGGATGTGTGGGCGGTTGGACGTCTACAAGGGGACCGTCTGAGGCCGAGCGGTTTCTACGCTGCGGTCGGGCCTGTCACGGTCCAGCCCGGTGACTGCGGGTGGGCCGTCAGGTCCTCGTGGCGCACGGGGTCACCGCAGGCGGTGCAGGTGACGACTGGGAGCAGTTCGTTGCCGCAGATGTGCTCGATCACCATGGGGCGGTCGAGCTGATCCCTCCGAAGATGGCGGTCGCCCCACGCCATGAGGGTCATCAGGACCGGCTCCAGTTCGAGCCCCGCCTCGGTGGGCCGGTACTCGAAGCGCTGCGGGTGCTCGCTGTACGTCCGCCGGGTCAGGATCCCGGCGTCGACGAGGCGGCGCAGCCGGGTGGCCAGGACGTCGCGCGGGGCGCCGATGTTGCGGACCAGCTGGTCGAAGCGGCGGTTGCCGAGGCACACCTCCCTCAGGACGAGCAGGGAGTACTTCTCGCCGACGAGTGCGAGGGTGTCGGCGATGGAGCACGGGCGCGGGTCTTTGGGGGCGGACCTGTCTTTGGGGGTGGGCATGGCGTCCAGTCTAGGGTCGATTCACGAGTGGGTTTGTTTTTCCAACTGACGGAGCTATGGTGAGTTTGGATTTCCTACTCACTGGTAGTTCTGGCTGGAAGTACTGGAAATAGCGGAGGCCCGCACGATGTCTCTAAAAATTGGGCGTGACGCAGTGATCGTCGAAGCCGTACGCACGCCCGTAGGCAAGGGCAAGCCGAACGGCTCCCTCGCCCAGGTCCACCCCGTCGAACTCCTCTCGCACACCCTGCGCACTCTCGTCGAACGCACCGGTATCGACCCGGAGACGATCGACGACGTCATCGGCGGCACGGTCACCCAGGTCGGTGAGCAGGCCGTCAACATCACCCGGCAGGCCGTGTTGTCCGCCGGATTCCCGGAGTCGGTGCCCGCGACCACCGTGGACCGCCAGTGCGGCTCCTCCCAGCAGGCCGTGCACTTCGCGGCGCAGGGCGTGATCTCTGGGGCGTACGACATCGTCGTGGCCTGCGGGGTGGAGTCCATGGGGCGCGTGCCGATGGGGTCGAGCGTGCTGCCCGGTACGGATCCCTTCGGCCCCGGTGTCGCCGGGCGCTACCCGGAGGGCCTCGTCCCGCAGGGCATCAGCGCCGAACTCATCGCCGCCAAGTGGTCGATGACACGCGACCAGTTGGACGCTTTCGCGGTCTCCTCGCACCAGAAGGCGGCCACCGCCTGGGACGCCGGACTCTTCGACGCCCAGGTCGCACCCCTGGAGGGCGCATCGCGCGACGAGTGCGTACGGCCCGGCAGTACGACCGAGATCCTGGCCGGCCTCAAGCCCGCGTTCTACGACGCGACGTATGCCGAGCGCTTCCCGCAGATCGAGTGGAACATCACCGCCGGCAACTCCAGCCCGATCAACGACGGCGCCTCCGCCGTGCTCATCACGTCGAGCGAGACGGCGGCTCGGCTCGGCCTGCGCCCGCTCGCCCGGCTGCACAGCTTCGCCGTGACGGGTTCCGACCCGCTGCTCATGCTCACCGGCGTCATCCCGGCCACTGAGAAGGTGCTGCGCCGGGCCTCGCTCACCCTCGACGACATCGACCTGTTCGAGGTCAACGAGGCGTTCTCCAGCGTCGTGTTGGCCTGGCATCAGGAGACGGGCGCGGATCTCGCCAAGGTCAACGTGCACGGCGGTGCCATCGCGATCGGGCATCCGCTCGGGGCGAGCGGTACGCGGCTGACGACCACACTGGTGCACGCGATGCGGGATCGCGGGGCGCGCTACGGGCTGCAGACGATGTGCGAGGCGGGCGGGCTCGCCAACGCGATGATCCTTGAGGCGGTCTGATCCCTCACTGAGGCGGTTTGATCCTCACCGGGCGCGCAGGTGGTGGCGCTTGCGCCAGGCCACCACCGCGCCGCCCAGGGCGGGCAGGGCGATGCAGGCCATCGCGATCAGGAAGGCCGGTGACGTGGGGCTGGAGGCGCGGGCGCCGGCGACGACGTAGGCGGCGGTGTTCGGGATCGATCCGAGGGCCGTCGCGAGCAGGAACGGCATCCAGCGCATACGGGAGACGGCGGCGCAGTAGTTCACGCCCCAGAACGGCAGTCCCGGGAAGAGCCGTGCCGCCATCATCGAGCGGAAGCCGTGCTTGCTGAGCTGGCCGTCCGCGGCCTTCAGCCACCGGCCCCGCAGCAGCGGGCGCAGGGCGTCCTGGCCCAGTACGCGGCCCAGGCCGAAGGAGATCGCGGCGCCGAGCACCGTGCCCGCCAGCGCCGCGCCGGTGCCCAGCTGAGAGCCGAACAGCGCGCCCGCCGCGAGGTTCAGCAGGGGGCGCGGTACGAACGCCACGCTGCACAGGCCGTACGCCGCCGCGAACACCAACGCGGCCATGGCGCCGCTGAGTTGGGGTGGCCAGCCGTCGGAGAGCAGCCGCTGCGGATGGAAGAGCAGCACAGTCGACGCCGCCCCGGCGAGCAGCACGAGCAGCAGCGACAGCCGCGACCACGGCGAGAGCAGGGCTCTCGTGCAGCGCGCGGCGAGGCCGGTCGGGGTGACGGGCAGCAGAGGCGCGACGGGCATGACCGCGGGGACGGCCACGACTGCGGCGAGCTCCGTGCCGGTGATCTGGACAGGGGCCTGGGTAGTGGCCGTGGCGGTGCCCCCAGAGCGGGTGCCCCTAGAGTCGGTGGCGGCATCGGCGAGCATGTCGGCGACACTAACCGACCTGTGTATGTGATCGCCGTATGGTTCGTCTCATGAGCGTCACAGGTGCGGGCACCGTGCGGGTGCCGGGCAGCGTTCTCGCGGACACCGTGCTGGAGCGGCTGACGGTCACGTACGCCTCGGCGGCCGACCCGGAGCGGGCCGTGCCCATGCGGGCGTACATGAAGGACATCGCGCCCTTCCTGGGCATCACCACACCGGTGCGCCGCGCGTTGTCCCGCACGGTCCTGGAGGGCACGCCCCGCCCCGACGAGACCGACTGCACCGCCATCGCCCTGCGCTGCTGGGAGTTGCCGGAGCGCGAGTACCAGTACTTCGCGGTGGACTATCTGCGACGCCATGTGAAGCAGTGCACTTCCGACTTCCTGCGGGTCGCCCGGCACCTCGTCTCGACCGTCCCCTGGTGGGACACCGTCGACGCACTCGCCTCCCACGTAGTGGGAGGCCTGGTCGCCGCCGATCCGAAGCTGGTCACCGACATGGACGCGTGGATCGTCGACGAGGACATGTGGGTCGCCCGCACGGCCCTCCTCCACCAACTGCGCTACAAGGAGCGCACCGACACCGAACGCCTCTTCGCGTACTGCCTGCGTCAGTCCGGGCACTCGGACTTCTTCATCCGCAAGGCGATCGGCTGGTGCCTGCGCGAGTACGCGAAGACGGACCCGGAGGCGGTACGCGGCTTCCTGGCCCGGGAGAAGGGGCGGTTCGCGCCGCTGTCGGTGCGCGAGGCCCTGAAGAATCAGCACTGAAGAACATCGGCGCCTGACGTCCCACGGGCTGATAAATCGTTCGACGCCGGGCAAAGCGTCGGCAATGATCGGCCTCATGTTCCGGTACGCCTTCCACCTCGCAGCACCCCCTGTCGCGGGTGCCCCGAAGGCTGCCGTTCCCGCTCTCGTCGCCGCAGTCGACGGCGCCCGAAGCTGACCCTCTCCGGATCGTCCGGCGGACCCCGCAGGGGGAGGGTCGGCGCGTCCTCGGGGTCCCGTTTTTCACCACTGGGCTTTTCACCTCTGGAGAGGCTTCGAGGTACCGCCATGTCCAAAACGGCATACGTCCGCACGAAACCGCATCTGAACATCGGCACGATGGGCCATGTCGACCACGGCAAGACCACCCTGACCGCCGCCATCACCAAGGTCCTCGCCGAGCGCGGGGCGTCCACCTTCGTACCGTTCGACCGCATCGACCGGGCCCCGGAGGAGGCCGCGCGCGGCATCACCATCAACATCGCGCACGTCGAGTACGAGACCGACACCCGGCACTACGCGCACGTGGACATGCCGGGCCACGCCGACTACGTCAAGAACATGGTCACCGGGGCCGCGCAGCTCGACGGGGCGATCCTCGTCGTCTCCGCGCTCGACGGGATCATGCCGCAGACCGCCGAACACGTGCTGCTCGCCCGGCAGGTGGGCGTCGACCACATCGTGGTCGCGCTCAACAAGGCCGACGCGGGCGACGACGAGCTCACCGACCTGGTCGAGCTGGAGGTCCGCGAACTGCTCACCGCGAACGGCTACGGCGGCGACTCCGTACCGGTCGTACGGGTGTCCGGCCTCAAGGCCCTTGAGGGGGACCCCCGTTGGACGGCGTCGATCGACGCGCTGCTCGACGCCGTGGACACGTATGTGCCCATGCCCGAGCGGTATCTGGACGCGCCGTTCCTGTTGCCGGTCGAGAACGTGCTCACGATCACCGGGCGCGGGACCGTCGTCACGGGCGCGGTCGAGCGCGGCACGGTCCGGGTGGGCGACCGGATCGAAGTGCTCGGCGCCGCCGTCGACACGGTGGTCACCGGCTTGGAGACCTTCGGCAAGCCGATGGCGGAGGCGCAGGCCGGCGACAGCGTGGCGCTGCTGCTGCGCGGTGTCCCGCGCGACGCGGTCCGGCGCGGCCACATCGTCGCGGCGCCCGGCAGCGTCGTCCCCAGCCGTCGCTTCTCGGCGCAGGTGTACGTCCTGTCGGCCCGCGAGGGCGGCCGTACGACCGCGGTGTCGACCGGCTACCGGCCGCAGTTCTACATCCGCACCGCGGACGTCGTCGGCGACATCGACCTCGGCGAGACGGCGGTCGCCCGACCCGGCGACACCGTCACGATGTCGGTCGAGCTGGGCCGTGAGGTCCCGCTGGAGCCGGGGCTCGGCTTCGCGATCCGCGAGGGCGGGCGGACGGTCGGGGCGGGGACGGTGACGGAGGTGGGATGAGCGGCGTGGGCTGAGCAGAGTGGGTGCCCGTCCCTTCGGGGGCGGGCACCCACGTGTGTCCGGGGGCGGAAAGTCCGCTGCGTCCCAGGTCAGGGGTTCGGACCCGTGATTGTCAGTGGCGTGCGCAAGACTTGATCGCGGCGGCAGTCGGGGCGAGGCGTGGGGAAGGTGGGGGCACCATGGCGGGCAAGGCACTTGTGCTCGGCGGCGGGGGCAGCAGCGGGATCGGCTGGATGGCCGGGGTGCTGTACGGGCTGGGCGAGGCCGGCGTCGATCTCTCCGACGCCGATGTCGTGATCGGTACGTCGGCGGGTTCGACCGTCGGCGCCCAGCTGCGGGCCGCCCCGCTCAAGGAGGTCTACGAGCGTCAACTCGCCGCCCCCGAGGGCGAGATCCCCGGCCGGCTCGGTATCGGCCTGATCCTCCGCTACGCCTGGGCGACCGTGACCGCGCGTACTCCCGAGGCGTACGGGCGGAAGATCGGCCGTATGGCGCTCGCCGCCAGGACACCCCACGCGGCGGCCCGGCGGGCGGCGATCGAGACTCGGCTCGTCTCACCGGAGTGGCCCGACCGCGCCTTGCGCATCACCGCCGTCGACACGGTGACCGGCGAACTGCGGGTCTTCGACCAGGACAGCGGGCTGTCCCTGGCCGACGCCGTCGCCGCCAGCTGCGCGGTCCCCGGGGTGTGGCCCCCGGTCACCGTCGAGGACCGCCGCTGGATCGACGGCGGCATCCACTCACCGGCCAACGCACAACTCGCCGAGGGCTACGACCAGGTCGTCGTCCTCGCGCCGATCACCCTCGGGGGCGGCCCCCTGGTGTCTCCGGCGACCCAGGCCCGGCGACTCGTGGAGCGGGGCGCCCGTGCGGTCGTCGTCTCACCGTCCCCGGAAGCGAGGCAGTCGTTCGGCCGCAATCCGCTCGACCCGTCGGTACGGGCGGCCGCGGCGCGGGCGGGACGGGAGCAGGCGGCGGCGCATGTGGCGGAGGTGGCGGAGGTTTGGGGCGTTGGCGGGACGGCTGGGTGATCGGGGTGTCGGCTTGGTGAGGGGCGGGCTGCGCGGGGTGCCTCGCATGCGGCTCCACCCCGCCACCCCGGCACAATGGACCCGTGGACGAACCCCTCTCCGTGGACGAGCCGATACCCGTGACCCGGGACGTCGATCACGGCATCGCCAAGCTCATGCCCGACGTGGACCGGGCGCGGGCCTGGTTGCTGACCGTCGACGGGGCGCCGCAGTCCTACGTGGACCTGGACGAGCCGACGTACCTGGAGTTCGAGTACACACGGCGGCTCGGGCATGTGCTGGACACTCTCGCGGAGCCGGGGCGTCCACTGGACGTGCTGCACCTGGGCGGCGGAGCCCTCACACTGCCTCGCTACGTGACGGCGACCCGGCCGGGTTCACGGCAGGAGGTGGTCGAGGCCGACCGGGGTCTGCTGGACCTGGTCACCGAGCACCTGCCGTTGCCGGACGGCGCCGGTGTCACCGTGCACGGAGCCGATGCCCGGGCCTGGCTGGAGACGGCGCCGGACGACTCGGCGGACGTGATCGTCGCCGATGTCTTCGGCGGTTCACGAGTCCCGGCGCACCTTACTTCCGTCACGTACGCCCGCGAAGCGGACCGGGTCCTGCGCGCCGACGGAGTCTACCTGGCCAACCTCGCGGACGCGGCCCCCTTCACCTTCCTGCGCGCCCAACTCGCCACGTTCGGCGCCGCGTTCGAAGAGCTGGCGCTGATCGCGGAACCAGCCGTCCTACGAGGCCGCCGCTTCGGCAACGCGGTCCTCGTCGCCGCGCACCACCCGGTCGACACGGCGGCCCTGACCCGGCTCGTGGCGTCGGACGCGTTCCCGGCGAGGCTCGAACACGGGCCTGCGCTACGGGAGTTCATCGGCGACGCACGGCCGGTCCGGGACGAGGACGCCGTTCCGTCACCCGTGCCCCCCGACGGAGCGTTCGGTATCGGCTGATCCGTTCACGGCCGGTTCCGTCTTCTCCTCGACCACCGAAGCCGATCCGGTGCGCCGCCGCAGATTCCGCACCTCGGGCACGCATAACACCGCCCCCGTGACCACCGTGACCAGAGCCGCGCACCCCCACAGCGCGGCCGTACGCCCGAAGGCCGACTCCGTCGGGCCGGCGGCCGCCGCGGCGAGCGGCATCAGGGCGATGGAGCCGAACCAGTCGTAGGCGGAGATACGGGAGAGTTTGTCCTCGGGGATTTCCTGGTGCAGGGCGGTCATCCAGCTCACGCCGAAGATCTCGACCGTCGCGCCCGCGACGAACATCACCGCGCAGAGGACGCCGATCGGGACCGGGACGGCGAGCGCGGCGGACGGGAGGGCGAGGGGGAAGATGCCGAGCATGCCCGCGAGGAGCAGGCGGCGGGGTTTCCAGCGGGTCATCAACAGGGCGCCGGCGACCGTGCCCGCGCCGAACGCCGCCAGGGCCAGGCCCCACGGGCCCGCGCCGCCGAGGCTGTCGCGGGCGACGAGCGGGCCGTAGACCGCGTCCGCCGCGCCGACGACCGCGTTGGCGATGGAGAACGCCACGACGATGGACCACAGCCACGGGCGGCCGATGAACTCCCGCCAGCCGTCCCGGAGATCGGCCAGCATGCCGCCGCCCGGCGCCCGTGGCGGGATGTGGCTCACGTCGAGGAAGGAGCGGAGTCCGCCGGCGACCGCGAACGCCGCCGCGTCCACCGCGAGCACCCAGCCCGGGCCGACCGCCGCGACCAGCGCACCGCCGAGCGCCGCGCCGCCCAACGACGCGCCCTGCATCGCCATCCGGAAGACCGCGAACGCCCGGCCCGCCTGTTCGCCGCTCACCGTGGACATGAGCATGCCCTCGGCCGCCGGGCCGAAGAACGCCTGGCCGGTGCCGCCGAGCGCGGTCAGCAGCATCATCTGCCAGAGGCGCGGCTCGCCGGTGAGGACGAGTACCGCGAACGTCGCCTGGGAGACGCAGCTCAGGGCGTTCGCCGCGACCATGACGTGATGGCGCGGCACCCGGTCCGAGATCGCACCGCCGATCAGCAGGAACAACACCAGCGGCAGCGTGCGCGAGGCCGCCACCAGACCCACGTCACCGCTGTCGCCGCCCGACTCCAGCACGGCGAACGCGGACGCGATCAGCGCGCCGTTGCCGCCGAGACCGGTCGCCACCGCGGCGGCGGTCAGCAGGGTGTAGTTGCGGCCCGCCCAGTCGGGTCGGTGCGGTCGACGGGAGGCGGGGGCGGGCGCGACGGTCACCGGCCGACTATCGCCGCCCACGCCACACCCCGCCAAACGGATTGCCGCCAGAATCAAGCCAAACGGTCAACGCCCGCCAACGGCCAACGGCAGTCAGCTTGTTGCGCCCGTCGGATCCCCGTGCAGCCGTACGGTGCTCAGGATCTTCTGGATCGTCGCGTCGGGGATCTCCTCGCTGACGCCCTTCGCACCGTAGAGCGTCCAGGACACGAAGTTGTCCGCCGAGTTCTTGAAGGCGAACGTGGTCGCCTTGCCGTCGGTCGAGCACTTGCCGCTCTTCGGCACGCCGGTCGTGTAGGAGGTGGCGACGCTGCCTGTGACGCCCGACTTCGACGTGTACGGCTTGGCCGCGCCGATCTTCAGGTACTTCTTGGACGATTCCTTCTGGTCCGTGTACCCGCCGAAGGCGAACGCGGCGGCGTCACCGCGCGCGGTGCTCGCGGTGTCCTTCGCGCCGTCCTCGCCCTTGGTGCCGCTCGTCGCCAGCGACGAAGTCTCCTTCGTGCCGTCCTTGTTGTCGTCGGACTCGCACCAGTTCTGCTTGAGGTAGGCGGGTGCGGAGAAGCCGATGTACGGGGAGCCGTCGCCCTTGACCTCGTCCTCGAAGAACGTGAAGGTGCCCGGCTTGCCGACCTCCCAGTCGGCGGGGACGTCGAAGGCGGTGCCGTACTTCTGGTTGACGACGACCTTCCAGCCCGCGATCGTCGGCTTCTCGGTCTCGTTGCCGCGCGGGTTGTCGTCGGAACCGGAGGAGGAGGCACTCGGGTCCGCGGACGCCGAAGGGGACTGGCTCGACGTGTCCTTGCCGCCGTCCGCCTTGTCGTCCTTGTTGCCGCCCAGGACCAGGAATCCGGTCACGCCGGCGGCCACGACGACCGCCGTGGCGGCGATGATCGCGACGATTTTCGTCCGGTTTCCGCCGCCCCCGCCCTGTGGCGGCTGTGGCGGCTGCGGTCCGCCCGCGGGACCCGGAGCGCCCCACTGCGGCTGCTGCCCATAGGGATTGGGCTGCTGGTAGCCGGGCTGCTGATACGGATTCGGCTGTTGGTACCCCGGCTGCTGGTACGGGTTGTCCTGCGGGTTCTGCTCGCCCCCGGGCGGCTGCTGTCCTGGCCACATGGGCAGTAACCCTAGTGCGGCCCCGGACACGGTTGGGTCACCGCCCCTTGTCAGGGTCGTACCAACTTCATGGTCGACCGGTGCGTGGGCGGTGTGTGCGGCCGCACACATCTGGCCAGACTTGGCTACTCGTGGGTAACATGCCTTCCATGAGCGCAGATCAGATGTCCATCGGCGAGCTGCTCGCCGCGACGGTGCCGATGGTTCGCACGCTGAACCTGGAGTACCTGGAGACCAGTCCGGAGCGGGCCGTGCTGTCCCTGCCGGACCAGAGCGAGTACCGCAACCACGTCGGCGGACCGCACGCCGGCGCGATGTTCACCCTCGGCGAGTCCGCCAGCGGCGCGATCGTCCTCGCCGCCTTCGGCGACCAGCTCTCGCGAGCGGTGCCGCTCCCGGTCAACGCCGAGATCGCGTTCAAGAAGATCGCCCTCGGTCCCGTGAAGGCCACCGCGACCCTCGGCCGCCCCGCCGCCGACGTCGTCGCCGAACTCGACGCGGGTCAGCGCCCCGAGTTCCCGGTCACCGTCGCCATCCAGCGCGAGGACGGCGCCGTCACGGGCGAGATGACGGTCACCTGGACCCTCCGCCCGAACGGCTGATCAGTTCAGCTCGGCTCAACTCCTTTACGGGGCCCGGTCATTGCCCATGGACGACCGACCGACTCCGCTACGAGGGCCCGGTCATCGCCTACGGGTGACCGGGCCCTCGTGTGCGTGAGGTGCGGGCCGCGACGATCAGGCCGCGATCCGCGAACCCCCGCTCTCGCCGGGCTCTCCGGCACTCCCGCCGGCTTCGCCGCTCTCCAGCCCCGCCACGAACTCCTTGAGCCACGCGACGAATTCGGGCCCCAGGTCGTCGCGGTCGCAGGCCAGCCGGACCACCGTGCGCAGGTAGTCGGCCTTGTCGCCGGTGTCGTAGCGCAGGCCCTTGAAGACGACTCCGTGGACCGTGCCGCCGGCGGCCAACTCCTGGAGGGCGTCGGTGAGTTGGATCTCGCCGCCGCGGCCGGGCGGGGTGCGCTCCAGGGTGGGGAAGATCGCCGGGTCGAGGACATAGCGGCCGATGACGGCGTAGCGGCTCGGCGCGTCCTCGCGGGACGGCTTCTCGACGAGGCCGGTGACGCGTACGACACCCTCCTCGCCGGTCGGCTCGACGGCCGCGCAGCCGTACAAGTGGACTGATTCCGCGGGGACTTCCATGAGGGCGACCACGCTGCCCGCGTAGCGCTCGCGGACCTCCAGCATCTGGCTGAGCAGGGTCTCGCGCGGGTCGATGAGGTCGTCGCCGAGCAGGACGGCGAAGGGCTGGTCGCCGACGTGGTGGCGGGCGCAGAGCACCGCGTGGCCGAGGCCGAGGGGGTCGCCCTGGCGGATGTGGTGGATGTCGGCGAGGCGCGCGGGATCGCGTACGGCGTCCAGGCGCACGGTGTCGCCCTTGGCGGCCAGGGCCTGTTCGAGCTCGAAGGCGTGGTCGAAGTGGTCCTCGATGGCGCGCTTGTGCCGCCCGGTGACCATCAGGATGTCGTCGAGCCCGGCCGCCGCGGCCTCCTCGACGACGTACTGGATCGCGGGCTTGTCGACGACCGGGAGCATCTCCTTCGGTGTCGCCTTCGTCGCGGGCAGGAACCGCGTGCCGAGCCCGGCGGCCGGTACGACCGCCTTGCGGACCGTGGGGACGCGGGCGGGTGCGGGGGTGGCTGAAGAGTGGGGGGCGATCATGCGGCCCATGGTGGCCCGCGTCGATGAGAGCACCCCGAGAGAAACATCGGAGTTCCCTGTGCGCCTCCCTTAGTTCGCCGGGGAGTTGGAGATTTCGTGGAGACGCCTGTGGATACCGGCGGTAACCAATCTGAATTCTCTCCGTTTTGAACATCGGTCACTCGAACTCCTTGTTTCCTGTCAGCCGCTTGTGCGAGTGTGAGCCACCCCGTGAGACCGGCTGTCAGTAGACATCGGAAGGCAATGGTCAGCGTCACTTCCGGCGCCTTCTGACATCTCATAGGTATGCACCAATCAAGCACCTGCTTTCCGAGGGCGGCCATTCGGTGTGCCGTCCTGCGGCTTGGAAGGAAATGGTTCCGTGCAATCCCCCAACCCCCCACGCCCGCCGTTCCCGCCCCGCCCCGGATCGACCCCGGGGGAGTCCGACCGCAATCTCGTGGCGCAACTCGGCGATAAGGCGGCGGGCACCCGTGCCGTGGCACTGCTGCTGGCACGACACTGGCAGGCGACAAGCGAATATGCGGTCATCTGCCTTGCCACCGCCGAGAGTTCGGCGTCCATGGTGGCCAGTGCCGCCTTCCACCAGGTACTGGCGGGTCGCGCCACCGGCGGCGCCCTGCGTCCCCAACTCCTCGTGGCGGTAAGGGAGATGGTGAAGAAGTGGGCGGCGGAGGAACAGATTTCCGCGCTGCTGCCGGAACTTCGTAAACCTACCGGTGCCCGAGGTCTACGCGCGGCGAGGCCCGGCACCTCCGAAAGGCGGAAGCTCGCGGAACGTGCTTTCGGCGCGCTGTCCGGCGCCTCCCAATGCCTGCTGTGGCACGCCGAGGTCGAGGCCGAACCCATATCCGTACCGGCCGGTCTGCTGGGCGTGGACGAGGTCACCGCGACCGCCGCGCTGGACCAGGCGCGAGAGCAATTCCGGCAGGGCTGTGCACGTGCCCATAAGGAACTCGCGCCCACCGCGGAATGCCGTCACTACAACCGGCTCCTGGACGTCCCGATCCGCCGCGGCGGCAGTCTGTTGCCCGATGTGCAACGGCATCTCATGACGTGCCGCTACTGCCGTTTCGCGGCAGAGCAGTTGAGCCATTTCGAGGGCGGCCTCGAAGTGCTGCTCGCCGAGACGGTCCTCGGCTGGGGCGCCCGCCGCTATCTCGACTCACGGCCCGGCCGCCAGACCCCCGAGTCCGCGGCCCGTGCCGCCCGCGATGCCCGTGCCGCCCGCGACGCCCGCCGTCCGATGGGCCGCCACCGCCCCACGCCGGACGGCCGGTTGGCCTTTCCGCGCAGGCACCCCAAGGTCGCGCTCGTGGGCGTGGGCCTGACCTCCCTCGCCCTGCTCGCGACCGTGCTCGCCACCAAGGGCTGGACCGAAGGGGACAACACCCCTGATCCGCACGTCACTTGGGGCGCGCCAAGCGGCAGCTCGACCCGCCCGAGCCCTGTCGGCGCGCCCTCGTCGGAGGGTTCCGCGAGCTCCGCGTCGGCCGCTGGCGCCGACGGGGGAGTCGCGGGAGTGGTCCAACAGGGCGTCCTGCGCAGCCTCGCCTCCGGCCTGTGCCTCGACATCCCGGGCGGCCGGGTGCGGTCAGGCACCGCCGTCACCATGGCGACGTGCTCGACCGCCGGGTCCCAGCAGTGGTCGTACGACCAGGACGGTCTGCTGCGCAGCCTCACCGACCCGGGACTCTGCCTCGACGCCGACACCACGGCGCGCACGGTCACGCTGGCCGGCTGCCTGGTGCACGCGGGCGAGGTGCACTACGACCTCACGGTGCGCGGCGAGTTCCTGCTCCGCTGGAGCCAGGGGCTGGCGGTGGCGCCGGCGGGCGCGGAGGCCGGGGCGCGGGTCGTGGTGACGGACCGGAACGGGTCCGCCGAGCAGCAGTGGGCACTGGAATCCGTCGCCGACGCGCGGGTGAAACTGGGGGATCCGACCGGGAAGGGCGACGCGGAGGGGAAGGGGACGGGGCAGGGCGAAGCGCCGGGGAACGGCGCACCGAACGCGCCCGCGCCGCCCGAGGGCGCTCCCCAGGGCGACGTACCGCCGCCTCCCTCCTCGGACCTGCCGCAACAGGACCAGCCGCAGTACGCGCCCCGCGCCGCGCAGGTCGCCTGCTGCGACGAACCGGCGCCTGAACCGGAACCCGAGCCGTCGGGCGGCGTCGACGAGGCCGCGCAGCCACTGACGACGGTCGTGGCGGCAGTCGCGAACACCGTGGACTCCCTCAACTCCCTCCTTCCGTCCCTTCGTTGACGTACGACTCGCGGGGCCGCCTTACCGGGGTGGCCCCGCACCCGTCTCACCCTTCGCTTCTTGTCGGCCCGCGACCGATTCCTGTTCGGGTCATTGACACGAGTCAGTGGCGGTCATAGTTTTCCCGCCGCGCCGGTGATGTCTAACGGGTCGTCAAGTCGAGCTGAAGCAAGGTGCGTTCAGGAACCGAACACGGACAGCTATGGAAGTCCCCCGAGGCATCGAGGCGCACTCGCGGTCCACAACGTCGTGCCCGCACACCGAAGGAGTGACGGCTCATGACCGACACCGTGTCCCGGCGATCCGCCCTGCGTCTGCTGGGCGGCGCTATCGCGGTCGCCAGCGCGGCCAGCACCGGACTCGTCTCCCCGTCGCACGCGTACGCGCAGGCCAGACCCGAGGCGGGGGCCGGTCCCCGCGTCGAAGGACTCCTGGCCAAGCTCACCCTCGACGAGAAGATCTCCCTCCTGCACGGCGCCACCGACCCGAACTCGCTCGGCCAGGCCGGTTACATCCCCGGCGTCCCCCGCCTGAAGATCCCGCCGCTACGGCTCACCGACGGCCCGGCCGGCGTCCGCGTCACCGCAAACGCCACCGCTCTCCCGGCGCCCGTCCTGCTGGCCTCGGCCTTCGACCCCGAACTCGCCCGCCGCTACGGCCAGGTGGTCGGCCGTGAGGGTCGCGCCCTCGGCCAGGACGTCCTGCTCTCCCCGATGGTCAACCTCATCCGCACCCCGTACGCGGGCCGCAACTTCGAGACGCTCAGCGAGGATCCGTTGCTCGCCGGTGATTTGGTCGCCGCCGAGATCAAAGGCATCCAGGGCGAGGGGCTCATCGCGACCGTCAAGCACTTCGCGATGAACAACCAGGAGAAGGACCGCAACTCCATCGACGTGCGGGTCGACGAACAGACCATGCACGAGATCGAGTTGAGGGGTTTCGAAGCGGCCGTAGACGCCGGCACCGGCGCGGTGATGGGCGCGTACAACAAGGTCAACGGCACCTTCGCCTGCGAGAACAAGACCCTCCTCACCGACGTCCTGCGCGGCCAATGGGGGTTCGAGGGCTGGGTGATGACCGACTGGTTCGCCGCGCACAGCACCGTCGCCGCGATCACGGCCGGGCTCGACATGGAGATGCCGGACGGGACTTACTTCGACGCGCCCCTCAAGTCGGCCGTACAGAACGGGAGTTTGCCCGAGCGGTACGTCGACCGCGCGGTGCGCCGGATCCTCGGCGTCATGGAACGGTTCGGGCTCCTCGACGGCAGCGTGCCGCCGCGTCCCGCCCGCGACGCGAAGGCCGGTGCCGCTGTCGCCCTGGAGGTCGCCAAGGCGGGCGCGACCCTGCTCCGCAACGAGAACCGCACCCTCCCGCTGATCGGCAGCGGGGGCATCGCGGTGATCGGCCCCACCGGCACCCTGCCCTTCGTCAGCGGGGGCGGCAGCGCGCATGTCGTGCCGGACCATGCGGACAGCCCGCTCGACGCGATCAGGGCGCGGGCCGGATCGCGGACCCGGGTGACGTACGCGCTCGGCGAGGATCTGTTCGGCAAGGCCATCCCCGCGTCCGCGCTCACGCCCGCCTTCGACAGTGAGGGGCAGAGGGTGGGCGCGGGCCAGAGCTGGCAGTACGACGGCTCGCTCACCGTGACCGAACCCGACGAGTGGACCTTCGTCCTGCACTTCGACTCGGCACCCACCGCCCGCCCCCAAGTCCTCCTGGACGGTCAGGAGTTGTTCCCGATCGCCCCCGGCTACGGCGAGTACTTCTCCGGCGGCCTGGTCTCGGTCGACCCCGACGGCCTCTCCGTCCGCCGCAAGACCCTCACCCTCGCGCAGGGCACCCACACCCTGAAGATCACCGCCGAGGGCGGCGACGCGGGACTGCTGTTCCGGTTGCGGCGCATCACCGGCGCGACCCGCGCGCAGGATGTCGTCGAGGCGGTCACCGCGGCGCGCGCCGCCCGCAGTGTCGTGTTGTTCGCCTACGAGGACGCGACGGAGGGCCTGGACCGCACCACCCTCGAACTCCCGGGAAACCAGGCGAAGTTGATAGCCGCGGTCACGGCCGCGAATCCGCGCACGACAGTGGTCCTCAACACATCGTCCTCTACGTCGATGCCGTGGCTGGCTCGCACCGGGGCGGTCCTCCAGATGTACTACCCGGGCCAGGAAGGCGCCGCCGCCACAGCCGCCGTCCTGTTCGGCGACTGCGACCCCGGTGGCCGCCTCACCCAGTCCTTCCCGGTCGACGACACCCACCACCCGGTCGCCGGCGACCCGCTCCGCTACCCCGGCGTGAACGGCATCGAGGAGTACTCGGAGGGCATCCACGTCGGCTACCGCTGGTACGACGCGGAGGGCGTACGGCCGCTCTATCCCTTCGGGCACGGGCTGTCGTACACCTCCTTCTCCTACGAGGACGCCTCGGCGCGCTGGAACGGGCGCGGGCTCGACGTGACGTTCACGGTCCGCAACACGGGTCGGCGGGACGGCGTCGCGGTACCTCAGGTGTACGTCGGCCGCTCGCCCGACCTTCAACTCGACCAGGCTGTCCGGGTGTTGGGCGGTTATCGGCGACTCGCGCTGCGGGGCGGGGAGTGGCGGAGGATCACTGTGCGGGTCGCCGCTCGTACGTTGTCGTCCTGGGATGCGAAGCGGCATGCGTGGGTGCTCGGGAGTGGGCGGCGCTCGGTCTGGGTCGGGGCGTCGTCGGGGGATCTGCGGGTGCGGACGAGTGCCGATGTGAAGAGGTGACGTAGAGAAGCGGGGCAGAGAAACAGGACGGAGAAACAGGACGGAGAAGTAGGACTACGACGTGTCGTCATCGGCCTTGCTGCGGGGGAGCGGTGGGGTTGGTGACGGCGGGCGTTGAGTGCCGTGCGAGGAGTCGCGCCCGTGCGGCCTGATCGGTGGTCATTCCGCCTTGAGGTCGCACCTCATCGCGTTGTGGAGCGTGACGAGTGCCTGTCCGTACCGTTCCTGTGCCTCGGCGAATTCCGCGGAACCGCCCTCTGCTCCGGCTCCTGTCGCGTCCCTGAAGTCGCGGAGGGTGCGGAAGCAGGCGTCGGACGCGGCGACGATGGGGGCCGGGGCCGTGATGGTCAGGTGGTAGCGAAGGGGGTAGGCATCGCCACCACGCCACAAGCCGTGCGCCCTGGCGCGCAGGTCGGTGCGATCGGCGTCGTGTCCCAGGGCCCAGAGGTCATCGGCTGTGTGTGCGAGGGCCGTCAGATAGTCGGCGTAGAGCTGGTGCCGCATCGTCTCTCGGCGGTCCGACCTCTCACGGGCGGCACGGATCCGTTCCGTGAGGAGTGTGGAGCCGACGCCGATCACCGCGCCCAGGCTTGTGGCCAGAAGTGTGCCCCATTCCATCGTCCGCCTCCCCGTTCGCGAGCACCTGCCGGGAGAGCGGCAACGGTTGTGCGCATGCAGGTACATCAGGTTCTCCCGGCCCGGGCTCCACCGTGACACCCTGAGCGATCGTCGGACGGTTGCCGAGCGGGGGACCGGAGCGCGATGGGTGAAGTAAGGTAAGGCTTACGTTACTTGTTGATCGGTGGATTGGCTGAGGGGTGCTCTCGGCATTTCCCCTGTGGGGCGATGGAGGCTCATATGGCAGACAACGCAAGCGGTCTGGTGCCCGTCCTGACCCTCACCCGGGTGCGGCTGGGTGCCGGTGGATCGCTCGCGCGGGTGCGGGTGGCGGACGGTCGGATCACTCACGTCGTACCGGAGACGGACACGGGCTCCGGGGCGGGCGCGGGCGTTGAGGTCGGCGGTGGGCGGCAACTCGATCTGGACGGGCGGGTGTTGTTGCCCGGGCTGTGGGACGCGCACGTTCATCTCGCGGAGTGGGCGAGCGCTCGGCACCGGCTCGATCTGGCCGGTACCGGGTCCGCGCGGGCCGTCGCCGACCTTGTTCGGGAGCGGGCCGGGGTGGCCGACGGGTCGGTGCTCTACGGGTACGGGTTCCGGGACGGGCTGTGGGCCGATGCCCCGCACAAACAACTGCTGGACGCGGTGTTGCCCGACCGGCCGGTCGCTCTGGTCAGTGCCGATCTGCATGCCGCGTGGCTCAACTCGGCCTGCCTCGCCCTTGTCGGGCGGGGTGACCATCCCACCGGTCTGATCCGGGAGCACGAGGCCCACGAGGTGCTGTCCGCTCTCCCCGCCGCGCCGGACGACGTGGTCGACGGGTGGATCGAGGAGGCGTGCCGGGCCGCCGCCGCGCGTGGGGTCAGCGGTGTCATCGACTTCCAGTTCGGCGACACGGTCGCGGACTGGGAACGGCGTTCGGCTCAATTCCGGCCCGCCGTACGGGTGTCGGCCGCGGTGTATCCGAGCTACCTGGACGCGGCGATCAAGCGCGGGCTGCGGACGGGGGACGGGGTCGGTGCGGACGGGAGCCTGGTTCAGATCGGGCCGCTGAAGCTGTTCACGGACGGTTCGCTGAACACCCGTACCGCCCTGTGTCGCGATCCCTACCCGGGACTTGAGGACACGGACGGCGCCCACGGCATCGAGGAGACCGCCCCCGACGAACTCGTACGGCTCATGCGGCATGCCGCCGCGCACGGCATCGAACCCGCCGTCCACGCCATCGGCGACCGCGCCAACACCGTTGCCCTGGACGCCTTCGAGGCGGTGCGCTGCCGGGGCCGGATCGAGCACGCGCAGTTGCTCACCCCTCAAGACCTGCCGCGTTTCGCCCAGTTGGGGGTCACGGCGGGGGTGCAGCCCCGGCATGCGACGGACGACCGTGACGTGGCGGACCGGCACTGGGCCGGACGCACCGAACGCGCCTTCGCCTACGGCGACTTGCTCGCCGCGGGTGCCCGGCTGGAGTTCGGTTCGGACGCCCCCGTCTCGCCGCTCGACCCCTGGCTCGCCATCGCGTCCGCCGTCAGCCGTACCGACGACGAACGTCCCGCCTGGCATCCCGAGCAACGCCTGTCCGTACCGGACGCGTTGGTCGCGGCGGCGCGCGGACGCCGGCTCATCAGGGTCGGCGACCCGGCGGACCTGGTGGTCGTCGACGTGGATCCGCTGGACGCCGACCCGGACACCCTGCGCGCGATGCCCGTCCACGCCACGATGACGAACGGCCGCTGGACCCATGGGACTTACTGAGCGGGACCCGAGTGTCTCCGTTTCTCCATCCCCACGGCGTCTCCCTACGACGTCCGACGACCGGTGAGAGGCCGATGCGTATGCCGTCATCCGACATGGTCCCGTACGTCATGCCCGGCCCCGCCGCGCTGCCCCCGGACCGGACGGGCTGGGCCATCAACCCGGGCCGCGCGGCGCTGGTGGTCCTGAACGTCCAGAACCACTTCCTGCACGTCCTGCGGGAGTCCTCCGCGCCGGTCGGTGAACTCCTCACCGGAGTAGGCCTGTTGACGGAGTCGGCGCGGGCCGCGGGCATTCCCGTCCTGTACACCCTCAAGACCGCCGAGCGGGAACCGGACGGACGCGAGACCAGCTTCGGGCATCCGAGGCTGTCCGGCGGCGAGGACTCCCGTGACGTCGTGGACGCGATCCGGCCGCAGGTCGGCGACAGTGTGCTGGTCGCGAAGCGGTTCAGCGCGTTCGCCGGCACCCGACTGCGGCGCAGGCTGGCCGAGTTGGGGCGCGATCAGCCAGTCATCGTCGGGGTGTTCGCGCGCACGCAGGTGCTGCTGACGGCCGCCGACGCGTGGATGCAGGACATGGAGCCCTTCGTCGTCGCGGACGCGGTGGCCGACCGGGCGCACGACGACCACCGGATGGCAGTGGACTGGATCGCGGCGACGTGCGGGGCGGTCAGGACGGTGCGGGGGGTGGCGGACGTGTTCGGCGGGCCCGGGCCCCAACGCCGTTGATTTGACGGGGGTTTGACGCGGGGCGTCCGGCCAGCGACCATCCTCGGCGACCGGCGACCGGCGACCGGCGACCGGCGACCGGCGACCGGCGACCGGCGACCGGCGACCGGCGACCGGCGACCGGCGACCGGCGACCGGCG
>NZ_JBITHH010000007.1:0-492900 GCF_044457795.1 Streptomyces sp. NPDC050528 | reverse complement strand
CCGGCGACCGGCGACCGGCGACCGGCGACCGGCGACCGGCGACCGGCGACCGGCGACCGGCGACCGGCGACCGGCGACCGGCGACCGGCGACCGGCCTGGGGTGTCGCCCCCGCCACGCGTACAACCTCGCCCAGCCGCGTGGAACGCCCGGCCCCGCCACGTCGAAAGCCCCGCCCGGGAACAGCAAGACCCCCGGAGCAGCAAAGAACCGGCCCAGCGAAAACCCCGGGCCCGGAAGGGACCGTACCCTCCGGGCCCGGGGAGCCTTGGTGCGTCAGACGGGTAGTTTCGCCGACTGCACCGACCGGTGGATCTCCTCCGCCCGTACCGCCACCGTCGACAGCAACGTGCTGGTCAGACCGTGCGTGTGCTCCGTGCCGCCCTGGAGGTAGAGGCCGGCCGTCACCTCCGGTACGGTCTCGACGCGGTGGTCCCGGCCGACGCGGATCTCGTCGCCGTCGTCCCTGAGGCAGAGTTTCGCGGCCTCGCCGAGGAGTGAACTCAGGTCACGGGGACGGTAACCGGTGGCGAGCACCAGCACATCCGCGGACAGCACCTGCTTCTCGCCGGTGGGCAGGAACTCCACGGCGACGTCGAGACCACCGTCCGCCGCGGGGTCGACGGCGCGGATGCGGGAGACGTTGAGGAAGCGCAGCCGTTCCCGGCCGGACACCTTCTCCCGGTACGCGGTGGCGTACAGCGCCTCGATCAACTCCATGTCCACCACGGAGTAGTTGGTGGAGCGGTGGTAGTCGATGAGCGACTGCTTGACCTCGGACGGGGCCGAGAAGTAGACGTCCACCGCCTCCGGGTCGAAGATGCGGTTCGCGAACGGGCTGTCGTCCGCCGGGGTGTAACCGTATTTGGCGAACACCGAGCACACCTCGGCGTCCGGGAAGGTGCGGTGCAGATAGTCCACCGCTTCGGCGGCACTCTGCCCGGCACCGAGCACCACGGCTCGCTGCACCGGCTTGCCCTCGTCGGCGAGTCGGGTCGCGCGGGGGATCAACTCGCTGTTGTGCCAGATGCGTTCGGCCAGTTCCAGGCCCGGCGGCACGTGCGGCTCAAGCCCCATCGCCACGCTGATGTTGCGCGCCCGGCGCGTGATCGTCGTACCCGAACCCGAAGGGTCGCGGCTGGTGACGTCGAAGTACGCGATCACGCCGTCGTCGCCGCGCACCGGGTCGACGGCGACGACCTCACTGCCGTAGGAGACCAGGTGGTTGACCCGCTCGGCCGCCCACTCGAAGTACTCGTGGAACTCAACGCGCAGCGGGAACAGGGTCTTCTGGTTCAGGAAGTCGATCAGTCTGCCCTGCTCGCGCAGGAAGCAGAGGAAGCTGTAGTCGCTGGTCGGATTCCGCAGTGTGACCAGGTCTTTGAGGAACGACACCTGCATCGTGGCGTCGTCGATCAGCATGCCCCGGTGCCAGCCGAAGCGCGGCTGGCGTTCCAGGAACAGGGCGTTGAGACGGCTGTCTGCCGGAAGGCTCTTGTTGTGCTCCTCAACCGCTATGGACAGAGCGAGATTTGACGGACCGAATCCGATTCCGAGTATGTCGTGGACCACTTCGGAATCCAGTAGCGGTGACTTCACCGTGGCATCGCCTCCCTCAGGCAGCCCAATGCTAGATAAGGTAAGGCTTACCTTGCAATGAGTCGTTGAAGGGAAGGACCGTCATGCGGGTCGTCATGCTCGGCTATCAGACCTGGGGTCACCGCACGCTGCAGGCGTTGCTGGACTCCGACCACGAGGTCGTTCTCGTCGTCACCCACCCGAAAAGTGAGCATGCCTACGAGAAGATCTGGGACGACAGCGTCGCCGAACTCGCCGAGAAGCACGACGTCCCCGTCCTGCTGCGCAACCGCCCCGACGACGCCGAACTCCTCGACGCCGTACGGGAAGCACGGCCGGACATCATCGTCGCCAACAACTGGCGGACCTGGCTGCCGCCGGAACTGTTCGACCTCCCGCCGCACGGCACCCTCAACGTCCACGACTCGCTGCTGCCGTCGTACGCGGGCTTCTCGCCGATCATCTGGGCGCTCATCAACGGCGAGCCGCGCGTCGGCGTCACCGCGCACCGCATGAACGGCGAACTCGACGCCGGGGACGTGCTCATACAGCGCTCGGTGCCGGTCGGACCCACCGACACCGCGACCGACCTGTTCCACCGGACCGTCGACCTCATCGCGCCCATCGTGCGCGAGTCCCTCGACCTGATCGCCTCCGGCCGCGACGCCGGCCAGTGGGTCCCGCAGGACCGCAGCCGCGCCAGTTTCTTCCACAAGCGCTCGGCCGAGGACAGCCGCATCGACTGGAGTTGGCCGGCGGAACGCCTGGAGCGCCTCGTACGGGCCCAGTCGGACCCGTACCCGAACGCGTATGCCTTCCACCGCGGTCAGCGGCTCAGGATCGTCTCCGCGGCCGTCTCGGAGGGACGCTACGGCGGCACCCCGGGGCGGATCTTCATCCGCGAGGGCGACGGTGTGGTCATCGTGGCGGGGCCGGAGGCCCATACCGGGCGTAGTCGTGGGCTGTTGGTGCGGCGGGTGCGCACGGACGACGGCACGGAGTACGCGGCCGGCGACTACTTCCGCACCATGGGCGGGTACTTGACCTCCCGACCCTGATGTCCCACCCCTGACGTCCCGCCCCTGAACGACCGGGCCCCCGTCACGTGCCGACGGGGGCCTCAGTGGGTTGGGTGTCAAGCACCGGCGGGAGCCTCAATGCGTCGAAACGGCGTCCTCCGTACGGGAGTTGCCGTCGTGGTGGTGCCGCCCCAGCGGGATCACCATCGGCGTGCCGCTCACCGGGTCGGGCGTGATCCGGCAGCGCAGGTCGAAGACGTCCTCGACGGTCGCCTCGGTGACGACGTCGGCGGGAGCGCCCTCGGCGACGATACGGCCGGCCTTCATGGCGATGACGTGATCGGCGTACCGGCAGGCCTGGTTGAGGTCGTGCAGGACCATGACGATCGTGCGGCCCTCGCGCCGGTTGAGGTCCGTGATCAGGTCGAGTACGTCGATCTGGTGGGCGAGGTCGAGATAGGTCGTCGGCTCGTCGAGGAGCAGGACCGGGGTGCCCTGGGCAACGGCCATGGCGATCCAGGCGCGTTGGCGCTGGCCGCCGGAGAGTTCGTCGACCGGGCGCTCGGCGAGGTCGGTCAGGTTGGTCGCCTCAAGGGCCGCGTGCACGGCCTCCTCGTCGGCCGCCGACCACTGCCGCCACCAGGTCTGGTGCGGGGACCGGCCCCGGCCGACCAGGTCGAGGACCGTCAGACCCTCCGGTGCGACCGGCGTCTGCGGCAAGATGCCCAGTTTGCGGGCGAGTTCACGGGTGGGGACCGACCGCAGCGCTACGCCGTCCAGCTCCACCACGCCCTCGCGCGGGGCCAGGAGACGGGCCAGCGCCCTCAACAGGGTTGATTTCCCGCAGGCGTTGGCGCCGACGATGGCCGTGATCCGGCCGGTCGGCACCGTCAGATTGAGGTTCTCGACCACGGCCCTGCCGTCGTAGGCGAGATGCAGATCACGCGCCCGCAACTCCGGCCCGGCGGCCGGTGATTCGGACGTCCGCGTGGCACGCGGGTCAGTGGTGGACATGCGATCAGCCTCCAGAGCCCGCGCGGTTGGCGCGGATGAGCAGCCACAGCAGGACCGGCGCGCCGAGGGCGCCGGTGACGATCCCGACCGGCAGTTCCGTCCCCGGGATCGCCTCGCGGGCGATGAGATCGGAGCCGAGGACGACGAGCGCGCCGGTGAGACCGGAGACGAGCGGGGGCGGCGACGAGGTGCCCGCCAGCCGCTGGGCGATCTGCGGACAGGCCAGCGCGACGAACGCCACCGGACCGGCAGCCGCCGTACCGAACGCGACGAGACCCACACCGGCCAACAGCAGGGCCAGCCGGACGGGTTGGACGGGTGTGCCGAGCCCGGCGGCCACGTCGTCGCCGAGCATCAGCGTGCGCATCCAGCGGCCCATGCCCAGGGTGATCGGTAGGAGTACGGCCAGGGCGATGGCCAGCGAGTCCACCTGGTTCCAGGTCCGGCCGTTGAGGTTGCCGACCAGCCAGCCGAGCGCAGCCTCCGCCTCGAACCGATTGCCGCGCGCCACAAGGAAGTTGGTGGCGCTGGAGCAGATCCAGGACACCCCGATGCCGACGAGGATGATGCGGTACCCGGTGGCCCCGCCCTTCCACGCCAGCGCGTACACGAGCAGCGCCGTGACCAGCGCGCCGAGCAACCCCAGCGTGGACAGGCCGAGTCCGCCGGTCCAGCCCAGAACGACCGCCGCCACCACGGCAGTTCCGGCGCCCTCGGTGAGCCCGATCATGTCGGGGCTGGCCAGCGGATTTCGGGTCATCGTCTGGAACACGGCCCCGGAGACCCCGAACGCGACGCCGACCAGCAGCCCGACCAGGGCACGAGGCAGCCGTAGATCCTGGACGACGATGACCGTTCCCGCGTCGCCCGAACCCCATAGGGCTCTGATGACATCGGTGAAGGCCACCGGATAGTCGCCGATGGTCAGGCCCCAGCAGAAGAGCAGGAACGCGCCGAGCGCGACGCCAACTCCCGTGAGCAGCAGGCGTGGACGCAGTACGCCGGACACCGGAGGGACGGTCAGTCGGAACGGGCGGTCGGCGAGGGCGGCGCGCGGGGGAGTGACTACGGGTGTGGGCACGCTCATACCTCCGCGAGCTTCCGGCGGCGGACCAGGACGATGAAGAACGGGCCGCCGAGGAAGGCGACGAGGACACCGGCCTGGATCTCGGTCGGGCGGTCCACCATCCGGCCCAGGATGTCGGCGGACAGCAGCAGGAGGGGCGCGAGCGCGGCCGAAAGGGGCAGCAGCCAGCGGTAGTCGGGGCCGATCCCGGCGTACTGCGCGAGGACCCGCGCGATGTGCGGGACGACCAGGCCGAGGAAGACCACGGGACCGATGACGGCGACGGACGCGCCGGTCAACAGCACGACGGCTGTGACCCCTTGGAGCCGTACCAGGCCCAACTTCCGTCCCAGGGAGGCGGCCACGTCGTCGCCGAGGGCCATGCTGTTGAGGGCGGGCGCGCAGGCGAGGGCCAGGATCGCGCCCACGACGAGGAAGGGCAGGATGCGCACCAGCTCGCCCGAGTCCTGGTCGGCGAGTGTGCCGGCCGACCAGAAGCGGTAACGGTCCAGCGCGTCCTGGTCGGTGAGGACGATGGCGCTCGTGAACGACTGGAGCAGCGAGGTGATCGCGACCCCGGCGAGCGCCAGCTTGACCGGTGTGGCCCCGGACCGTCCCATCCGCCCGAGGAAGAACACCACGACGCTCGCGACGAGCGCCCCGCCGAACGCGAACCACACATAGCCGTAGAGCGATGCGACTCCGAACACCCCGACCGCCACGACGATCGCGAAGGATGCCCCGGCGCTCACCCCGAGAATTCCCGGGTCCGCGAGGGGATTTCGGGTCAGCGCCTGCATCAGCGCGCCGGACAGGCCGAGCGCGGCGCCCGTCGTCAGGCCGAGCAGCGTGCGGGGCACGCGCACCGACCAGATGACGTTGTCGACGAGGCGGCTGGGCGGATGGCCGAGGACCGAGCGCACGACCTGGTCGAGCGGAACGCTGAGCGCGCCGAGGGCGACCGACAGCAGGGACAGCAGGACGAGGAGGGCGACGATCACCGTCACCAGCGCCGTGGTGCGAAGCCTTCTGCCTGAAGCCACGTGCCGGTCTCCATGTCGTCTTCCGGGTCATCTTCGGTGCTCTGGAGCCCTGTTGGCGGACCACCGGGCGGCCCGGCCAGCAGCTTAGGTGAGCATAACCTCAGTGGCTGTGACATGGACCGGTGGTTCCGGGGGAGGTCTATCAAGTAAGGCAATGCTTACCTTACTATGCGAGCGGTCGCGGCTCCGCTGAGCCGCTACGCACGCATTGGGAGGCACGGGCAGCTGTGGCGGGCAACACGCTTTCTTCGGCACGGGCAACGGCGACGAACGACTTCTGGCGACGGCGGTTCGCGTCACCGGTACCGGAGACGTCCCTGCCGCTGGACTTCCCCCGTCCGCCACGCGGCGAGACCGAGGTGTCCCACGAGCGACGCACGGCCCCCCTCGCCGCGACGGCCGACGAGGCCACCCAACTCACCGCCTTCATCGCCCTGTTGCACCGCTACAGCGGCACGACGGCCACCGAAACGGCGGTCGCCCACGAGGGCCTCCCACTCCGCGTCACGATCGACGGCAACACCCCGTTCGCCCAACTCCGTGAGCAGATCACGGCCGTTCGCGAGGAGTCCGCGGCCCACCACCTCCCGACCGCGGCTCTGCTACGACTCCTCGCCCCCGAACCCTTCCGCGGCGGCGGCCTGTTGTGCGCCACGGGCTTCGGCCCCGCCCCCTGGGACGCGTCCGGCCCCCTTGACCTGGCGCTCACCGTGACCGAGGGGGAGGTGTCGGCGGACTACCGCACCGACCTCTTCTCGCCGGCCACCGTCGACCTGATCCTCGGCCACTACGGCACCCTCCTCTCCGACGCCGTCGCCCGCCCGGACACCCCGGTCGCCGACCTCCAACTCCTCGGCGCGGACGAGCGGCACCGCATCCTGCACGGCTGGAACGACACCGAGCACGACGTGCCCGCGCTCACCTGGCCGCGCATGTTCGCCGACCAGGTCGCCGCCCGCCCGAACGAGATCGCCCTCATCCACGAGGACGTCCGCCTCACCTACGCCGAACTCGACGCCCGTGCGGCCCAGTTGGCGCACGCGTTGGTGGCCCGGGGTGCCGGCCCCGAGCAGGTCGTGGCGCTCGCCGTGCCGCGCTCGGCGGACATGATCGTCGCCGAGGTCGCCGTCCTGAAGTCGGGCGCCGCCTATCTCCCGGTCGACACCGACTACCCGGCCGACCGCATCGCGTACATGCTCGCCGACGCCCGCCCGGTCTGCCTCGTCACCACCGCCGAGATCGCCCCCGACCTCCCGCCGGACCTCGACCCGCTGGTGCTCGACGCCCCGGAGACGGTTGCGGAACTGGCCGCGTACCCCGCTCAAGGTCCGGCCACCGCCGACGAGTTGACGACCGCGCACGCGGCCTACGTGATCTACACCTCGGGCTCCACCGGTCGCCCCAAGGGCACCGTCCTCTCCCACGCGGGCGTCGCGAAACTCGTCGCCACCCAGCAGGAACGCTTCGGCATCGGGCCGCACAGCCGGGTCCTGCAGTTCGCCTCGCCCAGCTTCGACGTCGCGTTCTGGGACCTGTGCCTCGGCCTGCTCTCCGGAGGCCGCCTGGTCGTCGTCCCCGCCGACCGCCGCGTCCCCGGCGCCCCCCTCGCGGACTACGCGAACGAGCACGGCATCACGTTCATGATCCTGCCGCCGGCGTTGCTCGCCGCGATGCCCGAGGACGTCCAACTTCCGCCCGAGGCAACCCTGTTGGCGGGAACCGAGCGCGTCTCGCCCGAACTCGTCGGCCGCTACGCGCGCGGCCGGATGATGTTCAACGCCTACGGCCCGACCGAAGCCACCACCAACTCCACCCTGGGCCTGTGCGACCCGGACACCCCGACCGGCACCATCGTGCCCATCGGCGTCCCCGACCCCGGCACCCGCGCCTATGTCCTCGACGACCGCCTGCGCCCGGTCCCCGCCGGTGTGACGGGAGAGCTCTACCTCGGCGGCGCCGGTCTGGCCCGCGGCTACCTCGGCCGCCCCGCCCTCACCGCCGAACGCTTCGTCGCCGACCCCTTCGGCGCGCCCGGTGAACGCCTTTACCGCACAGGCGACTTGGTGCGCTGGAAGGCGGACGGTCGACTGGAGTTCCACGGCCGCGTCGACACCCAGGTCAAGATCCGCGGCTTCCGCATCGAACCCGGCGAGATCGAATCCGTCCTGCGCTCCCACCCGTCCGTCGACCAGGCCGCCGTCGTCGTCCGCGAGGACCGCCCCGGCGAACGCCGCCTCGCCGCGTACGTAGTGCCCTCGCTGGACGCCGAGGCGACCCCCGACGAGGGGGTGGCGGAATGGAAGGACCTGCACGAACTCCTGTACTCCGCCGCCGGATCGGACGGTTTCGAGGAGAATTTCGCGGGCTGGAACAGCATGTACGACGGGCTGCCCATCCCCCTCGCCGACATGCGCGAGTGGCGCGAGGCGACCCTCGACCGCATCCGCTCGCTACGCCCCCGGCGCATCCTCGAAATCGGCGTCGGCTCCGGCCTGTTGCTGTCCCGGCTCGCCCCGGACTGCGCCGAGTACTGGGGCACCGACCTCTCCGAGGAAGCCGTACGCGCCCTGGACGCCCAGGTGTCCGCCGTCCCCGAACTCGCCGACCGCGTAACGCTGTTGGCCCGCCCCGCGCACGACCTCACCGGTCTGCCCGAGGGCCACTTCGACACGATCGTCGTGAACTCCGTCATCCAGTACTTCCCCGGGGGCGACTACCTCACGGGCATACTCCGTGACGCGGCGGCTCTACTCGCCCCCGGCGGCGCGGTGTTCGTCGGCGACATACGCAACCTGCGACTGCTCCGCACCCTGAGCGCGGCCGTCGAGAGCGGACGGGCACGGGACGCGGCGGACGACGACAAGGAAGCCCTGCGCGCCGCCGTGGACCGGGCCGTCGCCTGGGAGGGCGAACTCCTCGTCGACCCCGACTACTTCACCACCCTCGACGGCCTCACCGCCGACATCCGCGTCAAGCGCGGCACGCATCACAACGAACTGACCCGCTATCGCTACGACGTTGTGCTCCGGCCGCAGGCGGATACGGCCGCGGAGTCACCCGAGTCGCCCTGGCCCGCCCTCGGTTCGGTCCAGGCGCTGGACGAACTGCTTGCCGGGAGCCCGGACTTGCTGCGGATCACCGGGATCCCCAACTCGCGTCTCGCCGACGACCTCGCAGCGCTCGACACCCTCCACGACAGCAGCAGGCCGGCCGCCGGATCGTACGGTGTGGATCCCGAAGCCCTGCACGAGATCGCCGCGCGGCACGGTTACGAGGCGGCACTGACCTGGAACGGGGATGCGGAGGACGGCAGTTTGGACGCCGTGTTCGCACCCGAGGGGGACGGGCGGGCGCTCGTCCGCTACCGCCCCGGCGGCGGTCACCCGCTCACCAACCGCCCCGCGCCCTTCCGCAACGTCAACGCCCTGATGTCGACCCTGCGGACACACGCCACCGAGTACCTGCCCGACTACATGGTCCCGGCCGCGTTCGTGCCGCTGGACCGGCTGCCCGTCACCCCGAGCGGCAAGCTGGACGCCGCCGCGCTGCCCGTCCCGGATCTCACCCGCATGCTGAGTGCGGGCCGGGCGCCCGAGACGGCCCGCGAACAACTGCTGTGCGACCTGTACGCGCGGGCACTCAAGGTGCCCTCGGTCGGTGTCGACGACGACTTCTTCGCGCTCGGCGGCGACAGCATCGTCGCTGTCCAACTCCTCATCCTGGCCCGCCGGGCAGGCCTGGAACTCACCCCGCGTGACGTCTTCCGCTACCGTACGGTCGCCGAACTCGCCACGGTGGCCCGCACGGGCACGGCCGGCGATGTCGACACCACCCCGTGGCAGCCCCTGAGTGAGGAGCAACTCGCCGTCGTGCAGGGCGAGTTCCCCGTGGCCGTCGAGGAGGCGCTGCCCCTCGGACCGCTCCAGGAAGGCTTCTTCTTCCACGCGCTGGTGGACGGCGCCGAACTCGACGCGTACGTCGTCCAGCAGGTCATCGAGCTGTCGGGACCGGTCGACGGCACCCTGCTCCGTGAGGCCGCCCAACGACTCATGGACCGGCACGCCCCGCTGCGCGCCTGCTTCCGCCAGACACCCGACGGCCGCCCGGTCCAGCTCATCGCCACCGGTCTCGAACTGCCGTGGCGCGAGATCGACTTGGCCACGCAGGACGACACCACCGTCCGCCGCGCCCTCGCTGAGGCAGTCGCCGCCGACGAACGCGCCCACCGCTTCGACCTCGCCCACCCGCCGCTGATCCGCTGCGCCCTCATCCGCTTCGGCGAGGACCGCAGCCGCCTGGTCCTGACGTTCCATCACATCGTCGCGGACGGCTGGTCCTTGCCGGTCCTGCACCGCGAACTCCTCGCCCTCTACGGCGAGAACCCGACCCCGCTCCCTGAAGTCGCCCCGTACCGCGGCTACCTCCGCCGCATCGCCGGCGCCGACCGTGAGGCCGCCCGAGCCGCTTGGAGCACCGCGCTCGCCGGGGTCGACGAGCCCACCCGGCTGGTGGAGACCCCGGCGCCCGCCGGACCCGTCGAACCCGCCCAGATCCGCGTCGAGTTGAGCGAGCGGGGCACCTCGCGACTTGCCGCCCGTGCCCGCGAACGCGGAGTCACCCTCGGCACGCTCGTACAGGGTGCCTGGGGTCTGCTCGTCGGTCGTATGACGGGTCGCGAGGACGTGCTGTTCGGTACCACGGTGGCTGGACGTGACGCCGCCGTCGACGGCATCGAGTCGATGATCGGCCTGTTCATCAACACCCTGCCCACCCGCCTGCGTTGGGCTCCGGGGGACACCCTGGGCGGGTTGCTCGACCGGCTCCAGGACGAGCAGAGCGCGCTCCTCGACCATCAGCACCTCGGCCTCGCCGACATCCAGCGCGCCACCGGTCACGCGGGCGACGGTGAACTCTTCGACACCCTCGTGGTGTTCGAGAACTACCCCGGCGGCGAAGGCAGCCCGGGCATCACCGATCCGACCGGCACGATCGCCGTCGCCGGGCACGCCTTCCACGACGCCGTGCACTACCCGCTGGCCCTCATCGTCAAGCCCGGCCGCCGCCTCGACCTGCGCCTCAAGCACCACGCCCGACGCCTCGACGCCGACGCCGTGCAGTCCCTCGCCGACCGGCTCACCCTGATCCTGCACGCGCTGGCGGACGACCCCGGCGCCCGGATCGCCGACCTCGACCTGCTGACTCCGGAAGAGCTGGCGGACGCCCACTCGGCGGGGGAGACGCGGCCGGTTCCGCCCACCACGCTCGCCGCCGCGTTCGCCGCGCAGGTCGCGCGTACTCCGGACGCGACGGCTGTCGTCTTCGACGGTACGACCACGCTCACCTACGCCGAACTAGACGAGCGGGCCGAGGAGTTGGCCGCGCGGCTGCGGGCCAAGGGCGCCGGCCGGGATCGGTTCGTCGCCGTTGCCGTACCCCGCTCGGCGGAGTTGATGGTGGCGCTGCTGGGTGTCCTGAAGTCGGGGGCTGCCTATCTGCCCCTCGACCTGGACTATCCGGCCGAGCGGCTCGCCTACATGCTGGCCGACTCGGGGGCGACGACGGTCGTCACGACGGAACGGGACGCGCACCGGCTGCCGTCGGTCGACGGCCTGGACGTGCTGCACGTGGACGCGGAGGGCGAAGAGGCCCTGTTCGGCGGGGCGTTGGACCCCGCCCGCCCGGACGACCCCGCCTACCTCATCTACACCTCTGGCTCCACCGGCCGCCCCAAGGGCGTCGTCGTCACCCACCGAGCCATCGGCAACCGACTGGCCTGGATGCAGGGCGCATACGAACTCACCCCCGAAGACCGGGTGTTGCAGAAGACCCCGTCCAGCTTCGACGTGAGTGTGTGGGAGTTCTTTTGGGCGCTGTGCGAGGGCGCCGCCGTAGTCCTCGCCGCCCCCGACGGACACCGCGACCCCGCCTATCTGTCCCGCCTGATCCGGGCCGAGGGCATCACGACGATGCACTTCGTGCCCTCGATGCTGGAGGCGTTCCTCGCCTCCGACGAGGTCACCGCCGACCCCGCGTGGGCGGGCAGCCTGCGCCGCGTGTTCAGCAGCGGCGAGGCCCTGTCCGGGTCAGCCGCGCACCGCTGGCACGAGCTGACCGGCGTCCCGCTGCACAACCTCTACGGCCCCACCGAGGCCGCCGTGGACGTGACCTACCACGCCTACGACGGCGCGCCCGGCACCACCGTGCCCATCGGCCGACCCGTGTGGAACACCGGCCTGCGCGTCCTCGACTCCTGCCTGCGCCCCGTGCCGAACGGCGTCCCCGGCGAGCTGTACCTGACCGGCGTCCAGCTGGCCCGCGGCTACCACCGGCGCCCCGCGCTCACCGCCGACCGCTTCGTCGCCGACCCCTACGCCACCGAACCCGGCGCCCGTATGTACCGCACCGGCGACCTGGTGCGCCGCCGCCCCGACGGAACGATCGACTACCTCGGCCGCACCGACCGCCAGGTCAAACTCCGCGGCAATCGGGTCGAACTCGGCGAGATCGAGGCCGAGTTGACGCGAGTGCAGGGTGTGGCACGGGGTGCTGTGGTCATCCGGGACCAGCGCCTCGTCGCCTACGCGGTGCCGACATCCGGAGCCGTGCTCGACCCCGCCGACCTGCGTGCCGCCCTGGCGGACACGCTGCCCGCGCCTCTGGTCCCGGAGGCGTACGTCGTCCTCGACGACCTCCCGCTCACCCCGAGCGGCAAGCTGGACCAGGCCGCGCTGCCCGCCCCCGAGGCCGAACGCGCCGAACGACGTTTGCCCGCAGGGCCGTTGGAGCGGCAGCTCACCGAGATCTTCGCGGCTGTCCTCGGCATCGAGGACGCGGGACCGGACGACGACTTCTTCCGCCTCGGCGGAGACAGCATCAGCTCCATCGGCGTCGCCAGCCGCGCCCGAGCGGCCGGCCTGGACCTGAGCCCGCGCGACGTGTTCACCCACCGCACACCGGCCGCCCTCGCGACGGCCGCCGGCATCGCAACGGCCGCCCCGAGCACCCGCGTTGAGGCCTTCGCCCTCACCGAAGCCGAGCACACCCGCGTCCGCGCCGTCGCCGCCCCGGCGGAGGTCGCCGACGTCTGGCCGCTGGCCCCCCTCCAGGAGGGCCTGTTCTTCCACTCGGCGTACGACGAGGGGGCGTTGGACGTCTACACCGTCCACGAGACCTTCGACTTCACGACCCGCCTGGACACCACCCGGCTGCGCGCCGCCGTCCGCACCCTCCTCGACCGCAACCCCGGCCTGCGCGCGGGTTTCACCAGCGACGGCCTCGACCAGCCGGTGCAGTTCATCGTCGAGGACCCGGAGATCCCCCTCGAAGAGGTCGACCTCTCCCTGCTCCCGGCAGCCGAACAGGACGTACTCCTAACGGAGTTGACGGGCGCCGAACGCAACCGCCGCTTCGACCTCTCCGCACCCCCGCTCTTCCGCCTGCTGCTCCTGCGCCTGGGTGCGGAACGCGGCGACCGGCTCGTCATCGGCCGCCACCTGATCCTCTGGGACGGCTGGTCGGCCTGGCTGTTCCTCGATGAGCTGTTCGCGCTCTACGAGACGGGCGGCGACGCCAACGCCCTGCCCGAGCCCGGCAGTTACCGCGACTACCTGACCTGGCTGGAGGAGCAGGACGACTCGGTCGCCACAGCCGCCTGGCGCACCGCGCTCGCTGGTCTCGACGAACCGACGCTGCTCGCGCCCACCGCCACCGACGGCCTCGAACCGGTCATCCCCGACCAGCTCGACGTACGCCTGTCCGCCGAACTCGGCGACCGGCTGCGCGAGTTGGCCCCGACCCACGGCCTGACCCTCAACACGATCCTCAACGCGGCCTGGGGACTCACCCTCGCCTCCGCGACCGGCCGCGCCGACGTCGTGTTCGGCACGACCGTCGCCGGCCGGCCGAGCGAGGTCCCGGACGTCGGCAACATCATCGGCCTGTTCCTCAACACCGTGCCGACACGTATCGCCCTCGACCCCGCCGAACCGGTCATCGACCTGCTCCACCGCGTCCAGGGCGAACGCCTCGACCTCATGCCCTACGAGCACTTGAGCCTCGGCGTGCTCCAGGCCGAGACCGGCCACCGCAAGCTCTTCGACACGCTGTTCGTGCTCCGCAACAACGACACCGAGGAACGGCTCGCCGCCCTGAAGACCCGGCACGGCGCCACGGCCGTCGCCAACGTCGACGCCACGCACTACCCGGCCAACCTCGTCATCACCCCGGGCCGCGAGATCGCCGTCACCCTCACCCACCGCCCCGACCTCGTCCCAACCGACCGAGCCCAAGCCCTCCTTGACCGCTTCGCCCTGCTCGTCGACCGCCTCACCGCTGACCTCACGGCCCCGGTCGGCTCCCTCGACCCGCTCCTGCCTGCCGAACACGCGGCGCTACGGCGGGAGTCGGCGGCCAGTCGTGTCCCCGACCCCGAGGACACCATCGCCGACCTGCTGGCCGCGCAGGCGGAACGCACCCCGGACGAGCGCGCCCTCGTCTTCGGCGAGCGCAGCATGACGTACGCCGAACTCGACGCCGCCGTAAACCGGTTGGCTCGGCTGCTGATCGACCGGGGCGCGGGCCCCGAGAAGGTCGTGGCCCTCGCCCTGCCGCGTTCTCTCGACATGGTGGTCGCCCTCTTCGCGGTCCTGCGCACCGGAGCGGCTTACCTCCCCCTGGAGTTGGACCACCCGGCCGACCGCCTCTCCCTGATGCTGGCCGACGCCCGCCCGCTCCTGCTGCTCAGCACCTCGGCCGTATCGGCCACGCTGGACGGCGAGATGGACCGCGTCCTGCTCGACACCTCAGAGATCAAGGGGGAGTTGGCAGCCCTGTCGGACGCTCCGGTCCGGCTCCGCTTCAGCCTCGAACACCCTGCCTACGTCATCTACACCTCCGGCTCCACCGGCCGCCCCAAGGGCGTCGTCACCCCCTACCGGGGCCTGACGAACATGCAGTTGAACCACCAGAAGGAGATCTTCGAGCCCGCCATCGCCTCCGCAGGCGGCCGACGGCTGCGCATCGCGCACACCGTGTCCTTCGCCTTTGACATGTCATGGGAAGAGCTGCTCTGGCTGGTCGAGGGCCACGAAGTGCACGTCTGCGACGAGGAGTTGAGGCGTGATGCCGAAGCCCTGGTCGCCTACTGCGAACGGCACCGCGTCGACGTCGTCAACGTCACGCCCACCTACGCCCGACTCCTCATCGAGCAGGGCCTGTTGGAGGGTCATGTCCCGCCGCTCGTCCTGCTCGGCGGCGAGGCCGTTCCCGAGACGGTGTGGACGGCACTGCGCGACACCGAGGGGACGTACGGCTACAACCTGTACGGGCCGACCGAGTACACCATCAACACCCTCGGCGGCGGCACCCTCGACAGCGACACCCCCACCGTCGGCAAGCCCATCCGCGGCACCCGCGCCCACATCCTCGACGCCTGGCTGCGCCCGGTGCCCGACGGTGTCCCCGGGGAGCTGTACATCGCCGGAATCGGCCTGGCCCGCGGCTACTTGGACCGCCCCGCGCTGACCGCCGAACGCTTCGTCGCCGACCCGTTCGGTGAACCCGGCGAACGCATGTACCGCACGGGCGACTTGGTGCGCCGCAACCCCGACGGCAACCTCGACTTCCTCGGCCGCACCGACGACCAGGTCAAGATCCGGGGGTACCGCATCGAGCCCGGCGAGATCGAAACCGCCCTGAGTCGCCACCCGTTGGTCGCCCAGGCCGCCGTCGTCGTCCGCGACGAACGCCTCGTCGGCTACGTCGTCCCCTCCGGCGCCGACTCGGCCGAACGCACCGCCGCCGAGGCCGCACAGGTGGGGGAGTGGCAGGAGATCTACTCGGACGAGTACGAGGAGATCGGTACCGCTGTCTTCACCGAGCAGTACGACGGCTGGGACAGCTCCTACGACGGACAGCCTATTCCCTTCGAGGAGATGCACGAGTGGCGCGAGGCCACCCTCGCCCGCATCGGCTCCCTCAAGCCCCGCCGTATCCTCGAAATCGGCGTCGGATCAGGCCTGTTGCTGTCCCGGCTCGCCCCGGACGCGGAGGCGTACTGGGCAACTGACTTCGCCGCGCCCGTCATTCGCAAGATCGGCGAGGAAGTACGGCGCGACCCCGCCCTCGCCTCCAAGGTCGAACTGCGCTGCCGCCCGGCCGAGGACCTGAGCGGTCTGCCGTTCGCCTACTTCGACACGATCGTCATCAACTCCGTCATCCAGTACTTCCCGAGCATCGACCACCTGACCGCCGTCCTGCACGGCGCGATGGAACTCCTCGCGCCCGGCGGTGCCCTGTTCGTCGGCGACGTCCGCAACCTGCGGCTCGCCGGCACCTTCCACACCGAGATCCAGCGCACCCGGGGCACCGCCGAGGCGGACCTGGAGCGGGCGGTGGAACGCGGCCTGCGCCTGGAGAAGGAACTCCTCGTAGACCCCGACTACTTCACCACCCTTGGCTACGGCGTCGACCTGCGCACCAAGCGCGCCCACCACCACAACGAGCTGTCCCGGCACCGCTACGACGTCGTCCTCTACGCCGACGAGCCGGACGTACGCCTGGAAAGCATCCCGTCCGTCGACTGGGCCACCGGCAACACCATCGGCGAACTCCTGCGCGGCGACTGGTCGTCGGCCGAGGCGATCGGCCAACTCCTCGCCGGGAACTGGTCCGCGACCGGTGTGACCGGTGAACGCCCGCGCGGCGAACGCCCCGAGGCACTCCGCTTCACCGGCATCCCCGACGGCCGTACGACCGAGACGGGCGTCGACCCCGAGCACCTCCACGAACTCGGTACGACGGCCGGATACCGGGTGCTGACCACCTGGTCGGAGCAGGAGGGCACATACGACGCCGTCTTCCTGAAGTCCGACGAACTCCGCCTGACCGGCGGCCTGTTCAAGCCCGGCGGCGGCACCCATCCCTACGCCAACGACCCCACCGCCGCCCGCGAGGCGAGCGCGTTGGTACGACGGCTGCGCGAGGACCTGGGCCGTGAACTGCCCGACTACATGGTCCCGTCCGCCTTCGTCACCGTCGACGGCCTGCCCATGAACGCCAACGGCAAGCTTGACGTCCGCGCCCTGCCCGACGCCGAACCCGCCGTCGCCCTCGGCGGCGGACGCGGCCCGCGTACCCCGCAGGAAGAGGTGCTCTGCCGCCTGTTCGCCGAGGTGTTGGGTCTGCCGGAGGTCGGCGCCGAGGACAACTTCTTCGACCTGGGCGGCCATTCACTCCTCGCCACCCGACTCGTCAGCCGCGCCCGCACCGAACTCGGCGCCGAACTCGCCATCCGTGACCTCTTCGAGGCCCCCACCTCGGCGCTGCTCGCGGGCCGCGCCGACCAGGCGAGCCCCGCCCGCCCTGCGGTGACCCCGGTCGCTGATCGACCCGAGCGCATCCCGCTGTCGGCCGCACAGCGACGGCTGTTGCTCGTCGAGGAGATCACCGGCAGCGGAGTCGCCTACAACTTCCCGCTGGTCTTCCGGCTGCGCGGCACCCTCGACACCGACGCGCTGGCCGTCGCGCTGAGGGATGTCGCCGGCCGCCACGAGGCACTGCGGACGGTGTTCCCGACGTACGAGGGCGAGCCGTATCAGCGGATCGTCCCGGTCGAAGAGGTGGCCGTGGCCTTCACGGTTCTCGACTGCGCGGAGGACGAACTGCCCGCGCTGATCGAGTCCGCCCAGCGTCGCCCCTTCGACCTCGCCATCGAACTCCCGCTGCGTTGTGAGGTGTTCAGGCTCGGCGCGGACGAGCACGTCGTCGCCGTCGTCCTGCACCACATCACGACGGACGAGTGGTCCGACCGCCCCTTCCTCGCCGACCTCGACACCGCGTACGCGGCCCGCCGCGAGGGACGGGCGCCCGAGTGGGCCCCGCTGCCGGTGCAGTACGCCGACTACACCCTCTGGCAGGACGACCTCCTCGCCCGCACCGGCGAGGCCCAACTCGCCCACTGGGCCGACGCGTTGCGGGGCCTGCCCGACGAACTCGCCCTGCCCGCAGACCGCCCCCGTCCCGCCGAACCGACCGGTCACGGCGGCAAGATCCGCCTGGAACTCCCCACCGCCACCGGCCACGCCCTGCGTGACCTCTCCGGCGCGACCGGTACCAGCATGTTCATGGTGTTCCAGGCGGCCACCGCCGCCCTGCTGAACCGGCTGGGCGCAGGCGAGGACATCCCGCTCGGCGCCCCCATCGCGGGCCGCACCGACGAGGCCCTCGCCGACCTGGTGGGCTTCTTCGTCAACACGCTGGTGCTGCGCACCGATGTGTCCGGCGACGAGCTGACATTCCGCGAACTCCTGGGCCGGGTAAGGGAGTCGTCCCTCGCCGCCTTCGAGTACCAGGACCTGCCCTTCGACAGGGTGGTGGAGGACCTCAACCCGCCCCGCGTGGCCGGCCGCAACCCTCTCTTCCAGGTCATGCTCGGCTACCACCACCGCCCCGAGGGCGACCCGGACGTGCTCGGCCTCGCGACCGAGTGGTTCGACATGGACACCGGCATGGCGAAGTTCGACCTGCACTTCACCTTCGTCGACGAGACGGGCAGCGACCGCGTGGTCCTGCTGCTGGAGTACGCGACCGACCTCTTCGACGCGTCGACCGCCGAGCGAATCGCCGGTCACATGGCACGCCTGTTGGATCACGCGGCGACCCAACCCGACCGCGCGGTAAGGGACTTCGACCTCCTGGAGGACGCCGAACGATCCCTGGTCCTCGGGGAGTGGAACGCCACCGAGCACCCCGTTCCGTCCACCACCCTCCCGGAGCTCTTCCGCGCCCAGGTCGCCCGCACCCCCGACGCGACGGCCCTCGTCTTCGAGGGGCAGCAGCTGACGTATGCGGAGCTGGACGTCCAAGTGGAGCGCACGGCAAGGGTGTTGGCCGGGCTCGGCGCAGGCCCCGAGCAGACCGTGGCCGTAGCGCTCCCGCGCTCACTTGAACTCGTCGTCGCCCTCCTCGCCGTCCATCGCGCCGGAGCCGCCTATCTCCCGCTCGACCCCGACTACCCGGAGGACCGCCTCGCCCTGATGGTCGAGGACGCCCGCCCGGTGTACGTCATCCGCGACACCCTGCCGACCGGCCCCGAGGGTCAACTCCCCACGTCCTACGACCCGTCGAGCCCGGCCTACGTCATCTACACTTCCGGTTCGACTGGCCGCCCCAAGGGCGTCGTCGTCCCGCACGAGGGCATCGTCAACCGGCTGCTGTGGATGCAGGACGCGTACGGACTGACGGCCGGCGACCGGGTGCTGCAGAAGACGCCGTCCAGTTTCGACGTGTCGGTGTGGGAGTTCTTCTGGCCGCTGATCACCGGCGCCGCGCTGGTGGTCGCCCGGCCCGAAGGCCACCGCGACCCGGCCTACTTGGCCCGTCTGATCCGCGAACAGGACGTCACCACCGTCCACTTCGTGCCCTCCATGCTCCAACTCTTCCTGGAGGAGCCCTCGGTAGCGGACTGCACCGGCCTGCGCCGCGTGGTGTGCAGCGGCGAGGCCCTGCCCGTCGCCCTCACCCACCGCTTCCACGACATCTTGACCACCGCCGAACTCCACAATCTCTACGGCCCGACCGAGGCGTCGGTCGACGTCACGGCCGTGCGGATCGCACCGGACGCGACGAGCGTTCCGATCGGCCGCCCGGTCTGGAACACCCGCACCTACGTCCTCGACGCCGGCCTGCGCCCCGTACCGCCGGGCGTCCCGGGCGAGTTGTACCTCGCGGGCATCCAGCTCGCGCGCGGCTACCTCGACCGTCCCGGCCTGACCGCCGAGCGCTTCGTCGCCGACCCGTACGGCGCTCCCGGCACCCGCATGTACCGCACCGGCGACCTGGCCCGCTGGAACACCGACGGGACCATCGAGTACCTGGGCCGCACCGACGACCAGGTGAAGGTACGCGGCTTCCGCGTCGAACCCGGCGAGATCGAGGGCGTGTTGACGGCGCACCCGTCCGTCACGCACGCGGTGGTCGTGGTTCGGGAGCAGCGCCTGGTGGCGTACGTGGTCCCGGCCGGGGACGGCGGACTGGTGAGCGTGGGGGCAACGCGCGCCCGCGCAGCCGTATCGGGATCGCTCGACGTGACGGCACTCCGCGCCCACGTCTCCGCTGCCCTCCCCGCCCACATGGTCCCGGCCGTCTTCGTCGCGCTCGACGCGCTGCCCCTCACCCCCAACGGCAAGCTCGACCGCGCCGCCCTGCCCGCCCCCGACTTCACGAGCAACATCGCCACTGACACCGGCACTTCGCCCCGCAACCCGCGCGAGGAGATCCTCGCCGGACTCTTCGGCGACGTCCTCGGCCTCGAACGGGTGGGCGTCGACGGCGACTTCTTCGCGCTTGGCGGTCACTCCTTGCTCGCCATGCGCCTGGTGAGCCGCGTCCGCACGGTGCTCGGCGCCGACCTCACCGTCCGCACCGTCTTTGAGGCGTCCACCCCCGCACTCCTCGCGGCCCGCCTCGACGACCGGGCCGGCGGACTCCCCGCCCTCGTCCCCGCCGACCGCCCCGCCGAACTCCCGCTCTCCTACGCCCAACAGCGACTGTGGCTGCTGCACCGCATCGAGGGCCCGGGAGGCACCTACAACATCCCGGCCGCCTGGCGACTCACCGGCTCACTCGACCGGGACGCCCTGTCCGCAGCCCTGAACGACCTCGCCGTACGACACGAAAGCCTGCGCACGGTCTTCCCCGAACGGGACGGCCGCCCCCACCAGGTCGTGCTCGACGCGGCCACCGTGCCCCTCCACCACAGCCGCGTCACGGAGACCGAACTGGCCGCCGGGCTCGCCGAGACCGCCGCGTGCGGCTTCGACATCGACCGCGAACTCCCGCTGCGGGCCCATGTGTTCGAGGTAGGGCAAGACGAACACGTTCTGCTGCTCGTCCTGCACCACATCGCCGGCGACCAGTGGTCCGACGGCCCGTTGTGGCGCGACCTGGCCACCGCGTACGCGGCCCGCTGTAAGGGACGGGCGCCCGAGTGGGCACCGCTGCCCGCGCAGTACGGCGACTACGCCCTCTGGCACCGCGAGGCACTCGGCGACCCCGACGACCCGGACAGCCGCCAGTCCCGCCAACTGGCGTACTGGCAAACCGCCTTGGCGGGCCTCCCGGACGAACTCGCGCTGCCCACCGACCGACCTCGCCCGCTGGAGAGCAGTCACCAGGGCGGAGCTGTCGGGCTGACCCTAGACCGGGAACGGACCGGAAAGCTGAGCGCGTTGGCCCGTCGCCACGGCGTCAGTATGTTCATGGTCACCCAGGCCGCCGTTGCCGCGCTTCTGCACCGGCTCGGCGCCGGGTCCGACATCCCGCTCGGCGCACCGATCTCCGGACGGGGCGACGAACACCTCGAAGACTTGGTCGGGTTCTTCGTCAACACCCTTGTCCTGCGCACCGATCTGTCCGGCGACCCCACGTTCGCCGACCTGCTCGCCCGCGTCCGGGACACCGACCTCGCCGCCTACGAGCACCAGGACCTGCCCTTCGAGCGGCTGGTCGAGGCGATCAACCCGGCCCGCTCGCTGGCCCGGCACCCGCTGTTCCAGGTGATGGTCGTCCACCTCGACGACGAGGGCGCCACCCCCGCCCTGCCCGGCCTGACCGCTCGCCGTGAGGAACTGGGCCAGCAGGGCGCCAAGTTCGACCTCAGCTTCGACTTCGTCGAGCAGAGCGAGAACGGTATGCGGTGCTGGATCGAGTACAGCGCCGACCTCTTCGACGAGTCCACCGCCGAACTCCTCGCCCAGCGGCTTGAGTTGCTGTTCGCTCAGATCGCCACGGACCCCGACCGCCGTATCGGCGCACTCGATGTCCTGCGCGACGACGAACGCGCCCTCGTCCTCACCGACTGGAACAACACCGCCCGCACCGTCCCCGACCTGACCCTCCCGGAACTGTTCCGTGCCCAGGTGGCCCGCACTCCCGACGCCACGGCGGTCGTCTTCGAGGACACCGCCCTCACCTATGCCGAACTCGACCTGCGGGTAGAGCAGTTGGCACACACGCTAGCCGCGCAGGGAGCCCAGGCCGAGGCGCTCGTCGCCGTCGCCCTGCCCCGCTCCCTCGCCCTCGTGGTGTCGCTCCTCGCGGTCCACCGCGCGGGCGCCGCCTATCTGCCCCTCGACACCGGCTATCCGGCGGAACGGCTCGCGTACACGCTCGCCGACGCCCGCCCGGTCTGCCTGATCACCGCCGAGGGCGTCGCCCTCCCGGACACCGATGTACCCACGCTCACAGTCGACGCGGACGGCACCCCGGACCACCCGGCGCACGCACCGCTGCCCACCGCCCACGACCCGCGCCACCCCGCCTACGTCATCTACACCTCCGGCTCCACCGGCCGCCCCAAGGGCGTCACCGTCCCCCACCAAGGCATCACCAACCGCCTGTTGTGGATGCAGGACGCCTACCGTCTCGACGCCGACGACCGGGTGCTCCAGAAGACCCCGGCCGGGTTCGACGTGTCCGTGTGGGAGTTCTTCTGGCCGCTGATCACCGGCGCCACCCTCGTCGTGGCTCGTCCGGAGGGGCATCAGGACCCGGTCTACCTCGCCGAGCTGATTCAGCGTCAGCACATCACCACGGCCCACTTCGTGCCGTCGATGCTGCGCGCCTTCCTCGACGAGCCGGCCGCCGCCCGCTGCACCGATCTGCTCCAAGTGATGTGCAGCGGCGAGGCGTTGCCCGCCCCGCTGGCAGCCCGCTTCCACCAGGTCCTCCCGGGCAGCCGCCTGTACAACCTCTACGGCCCGACCGAGGCATCCGTCGACGTCACCGCCCACGAGGTCCCCGCCGACCCGGCCACCGTGCCGATCGGGCGCCCGGTGTGGAACACCCGCACCTACGTCCTCGACGCCGGACTCCGGCCCGTACCGCCCGGTGTGGCTGGCGAACTGTATCTGGCGGGCGTCCAGTTGGCGCGCGGCTACCTGGGCCGGTCCGCCCTGACCGCCGAACGCTTCGTCGCCGACCCGTACGCCATCGAGCCCGGTGCCCGCATGTACCGCACCGGCGACCTGGCCCGCTGGACCCTGGACGGCGAACTCGAATACCTCGGCCGCGCCGACGACCAGGTCAAACTGCGCGGCTTCCGTATCGAACTCGGCGAGATCGAGAGCGTGTTGGCCGCCCACGAGAGCGTCGCGCACGCCACGGTCGTCCTGCGGGACGAACGCCTCGTCGCGTACGTCGTGGCGGAGGACACTGTGGACCCGGCTCAACTCCGCGCCCACACTGCTCAGTTGCTGCCCGACCACATGGTCCCGGCTGCCGTCGTCACCCTCGACGCCCTCCCGCTCACCCCCAACGGCAAGCTCGACCGCCGTGCCCTGCCCGCCCCCGACTTCGCCGCCGAAGTCACCGACACACGGCCGCGCACACCGCTGGAGGAGACTCTCTGCGCCCTCGTCGCGGACGTGCTCGGTCTCGAACGCGTCGGTGTCGAGGACGACTTCTTCTCACTCGGCGGCGACAGCATCGTCGCCATGCAGCTGGTTGCCCGCGCCCGCGCGGCCGGGCTCACCTTCAGCCCGCGTGACGTGTTCCGCCACAAGTCGGCGGCGGGGCTCGCCACGGTCACCGCCACCACGGTCGCCGCCGACCGCGACGACGACGTGATCCTGCTCGACCTCACCGCCGACGAGCGCGCCGAACTGGCCGCCCTGCCCGCCGGAACCGAGGTCCTGTCCGTCTCCCCGCTCCAGGCCGGCCTGCTCTTCCACGCAGCCCTCGACTCCGGCGACGACGGACCGGACGTGTACACCGTCCAGGTCTCCTACGACCTCGAAGGCCCGCTGGACGCCGACCGGTTGCACAGCGCGGCCCAGTCCGTGCTCGACGCGCACGAGAACCTGCGCAGCGGCTTCCGGCACCTCTCCTCCGGACGACCCGTGGCCGTCGTACCGCGCACGGCCGTTCTGCCCTGGCGGCAGCTCGACCTGAGCGACGACCCGGAGGAGTGGGAGCGACTGCTCGTTCAGGAGCGGCGCCGCTTCGACCCCGAACGGCCGCCGCTGCTCCGGTTGTTGCTGGCCCGGCTCGGGCCGGACCGGCACCGGCTCGTGCTCTCGCACCAGCATCTCCTGCTGGACGGCTGGTCGTTGCCGCTGCTCACCGCCGAACTGTGGGCGCGCTACGAGGGCCGTACCCCGGCCGCGCCCGCTCCGTACCGCGCGCACCTGCGGCTGTTGGCCGCGCAGGACCCGGCCGTCTCCGCCGCCGCGTGGGCCGAGGCCCTCGGCGGGCTGGCCGAGCCGACACGGCTCGCGCCCGGCGACCCCGACCGGGCGGCCGTCGTACCGTCCACCCACACCGTGGAGTTGGACCCGGACCGCACGGCTGAACTGGAGGCGTTCGCGCGCCGCCAGGGCGTCACCGTCAACACCCTTGTCCAGGCCGCCTGGGGCGTGCTCCTCGGGCGGCTCACCGGCCGGGACGACGTGGTGTTCGGTGCCACCGTCGCCGGGCGTTCGCCCGAACTGCCCGGCGCAGAGTCGATGATCGGTCTGTTCATCAACACCGTTCCGGTACGGGTGCGGGTCCGCCCGGAGGAGAGCACCGCCGCGCTCCTCGACCGGCTCCAGGACGAGCAGTCCCGGCTCATCGCCCACCAGCACCTCGGCCTCGCCGACATCCAGCGGGCCGCCGGACTGGGCGAACTCTTCGACACACTCGTGGTGTTCGAGTCGTACCCGGTCGCGGACGAGGAAGAGGGCGGCGACGGGCCGCGCGTCACCGTCCGCGACCACGAGGACTCCACCCACTACCCGTTCGCGTGGGCGGTCGAGCCCGCCGAACGGCTGCGGCTCACCGCCGAGTTCAGGCCCGACCTCTTCCAACCGGCCGTCGTGCGACGGATCACGGACGCCCTGACGGCCCTGCTGACCGGCATGGCGGCCGAGCCCGACCGTCCCGTCGGCCGTCTCGACCTGCTCGCTCCCGCCGAGCGGCACACCGTTGTGGAGACCTGGAACGACACCGCACTGCCCGCGCCGGAGACCGAACGCCTCGGCACCGTACCGGAGTTGTTCGTCGCACAGGCCGCCGCCGACCCCGGCGCGGTCGCCGTCACCGACGGCCGGACGACCTGGACGTTCGCGGAACTCGACGCCCGCACCGACCAGTTGGCGCGCATCCTCGCCGGCCACGGCGTCGGACCCGAGCGGATCGTAGCTCTCGCGCTGCCCCGCACCGCCGACCACATCGCCGCGATCCTCGCCGTGATGAAGGCGGGCGCCGCCTATCTGCCCCTCGACCCGGACCTGCCCGAGTCCCGCCTCACCGGCATGCTCGACGACGCCCGCCCGGTGCTGATCCTGGCCACGGACGAGACGGCCGCCACGCTGCCCCCAACCACCGTCCCCGTCCTACGACTTGACGCGCCGGCCGACGGACTCCCGGAGGCCGAACCCGTCGCCCCCGGCCCTGACCACCCCGCCTACGTCATCTACACCTCCGGATCCACCGGCCGTCCCAAGGGCGTCGTCGTCACCCAGCGAGGCATCGCCAACCTCTTCCACAGTCACCGCCACGATCTGCACGAGGTTGCCAAGCAGCGCACCGGACTTCGGCGGCTGCGCGTCGGGCACGCCTGGTCGTTCTCCTTCGACGCCTCCTGGCAACCGCAGTTGTGGCTGCTGGACGGACACGCGCTGCACATCGCCGATGACGAGACCCGGCGCGACCCCGAACTCCTCGCCGCCTTCATCCGCGACCGGGGCATCGACTTCATCGAGGTCACCCCGTCGCTCCTCGCGCAGATGGCGGACAGCGGCCTGATCGGAGACGAGGGCGACTGCCCGCTCTCCGTGGTCGGCTTCGGCGGCGAGGCCGTACCCGAGTCCCTGTGGGCCCGGCTGGCCGCATTGCAGGACACCGAGGCGTTCAACCTCTACGGCCCCACCGAGGCCACCGTCGACGCCCTCGTCGGCAGGGTCCGTGACAGCGCCACCCCAGTCGTCGGACGGCCGGTTCACGAGTCGCGTGCCTACGTCCTCGACACTGCCCTGCGCCCCGTACCGCCGGGCGTCACAGGGGAGTTGTACCTGTCGGGACCCGGTCTGGCACGTGGCTACCTCGGCCGGCCCGAACTCACCGCCGAGCGTTTCGTCGCCGACCCGTACGCCGCCAAGCCCGGCGAGCGCATGTACCGCACCGGTGACATGGCCCGCTGGACCGAGGATGGTCTGCTGGAGTTCGCCGGCCGTACCGACGACCAGGTCAAGATCCGCGGCTACCGCATCGAACTCGCCGAGATCGAGGCCGCGTTGGACACCCACCCGGCCGTCACCCAGACCGTGGTCGTCGCGCGCGAACACCGTCCCGGCATACGGCAGTTGATCGCCTACGCGGTCGCCGACGGGACGGACGGGGCCGCTCTCCGGGCCCACGCCGCCTCCGTACTGCCCGACTACATGGTCCCGGCCGCCGTGGTCGTCCTCGACCGGCTGCCGCTGCTGTCCAACGGCAAACTCGACCGATCCGCCCTGCCCGCACCGGACTTCACCACACAGGGCGGCGGCCGGGCCCCTTCGAGCGACACCGAGCGCACCCTCCGCGACCTGTTCGCGGACGCCCTCGGGCTGCCCGCCGAGGCCATCGGCACGGACGACGACTTCTTCACCTTCGGCGGTGACAGCATCGTCGCCATGCAACTGGTCGCCCGGGCCCGCGCCGGTGGGTTGCGGGTCACGCCCCGGCAAGTCTTCCAGCACCGAACTGTCGCCGCCCTGGCGGCTGTTGCCGTCCCGCTCGGCACCGACGAGCGGCACGCGGTCCACGACGACGGCACCGGCACCGTCCCGCTCACCCCGATCATGCGCGGGCTCCTGGAGCGCGGCGGCCCCATCGCCGCCTACCACCAGGCGGCCCTGGTCCAGACTCCGGCCGACCTGACCGAACCCGGCCTGCTGACCGTGCTCACGGCACTCGCCGCCCGGCACGACATGCTGCGGGCCCAACTCGTCCGCGAACCCGAGTGGTTGCTCCGGGTACCGGCGGCACGGGACACCGACAACAACACCTGGCTCTCCCGCGTCAACGTACGTGGGGCCGACGAGGACGCACTGCGCGCCGCCATCTCCCGCCACGCCGAGACGGCCCGGGCCGGGCTCGACCCGGACGCCGGGGCGATGGTGCGGGCGGTCTGGTTCGACGCCGGACCCGGGCAGCCGGGCCGACTCCTCATCCTGGTCCACCACTTGGTGATCGACGGCGTTTCCTGGCGCGTCCTGCTCCCCGACCTGGCCACCGCCTGGGCGGCGGTCAGGGGCGGCCGTTCTCCCGAACTCGCCCCGGTGGAGCTGTCGTTCGCCCGCTGGTCCCGGCTCCTCGGGACCCGTGCCGTCGACCCCGCCACCGAGGACGAGCTGCCATGGTGGACCTCGGCCCTCGCTGAAGGCGCCGAACTCCCGCTGGCCCGCCCGCTAGACCCGGCCCGGGACACGGTCGCCACCACCCGGTACGTCTCCGTATCCCTGCCCGCCGATGTCACCGGCCCGCTGCTGAGCCGGGCCCCGGCCGCCTTCGGAGCGACGGTCAACGACGTCCTGCTCACCGCGTTCGCACTGGCAGTCGGTGACTGGCGCGCCCGCACCCTGGGTGCCGAACAGCAGAGCGGGGGACCGGTGTTGGTGGACGTCGAAGGCCACGGACGCGAGGAGCAACTCGCGGGTGACGCCGACCTGTCCCGTACGGTCGGCTGGTTCACCAGTGTCGTGCCCGTGCGACTCGACCCGGGCGAGGCCGAGTTGGCGGACGTTGTCGCGGACGGGCCCGCGCTGGACGCGGCCCTGGCCCGGGTCCGCGAGCACCTCGCCGCACTGCCCACCGCCGGCATCGGACACGGCCTGCTGCGCCACCTCAACCCCGGGACCGGCCCGTGGCTCACCCAACTCGGCGAGCCGCAGATCGAGTTCAACTACATGGGCCGCTTCGACCGCCCGGCGGCAGCCGACTGGTCCTACGCCCCCGAGGACGACGCCGCCGACCTCGACGCCGACCCCGGCCAGCCGATGTCCCACGCCCTGACCCTCAACGCCATCACCGAAGACCGCCCCGAGGGACCGGAGTTGAACGCCCACTGGGCGTACGCCGCCGAACTCCTCACCGAGGAACAGGTACGGGACCTGGCCGACACCTGGTTCCGGGCGCTGGAAGCGGTCGTACGACGTGCGGCCGTACTCAATAAGCCGTGACCAGCCCTGACCTGGCGCCGAACCAGCCCTGACCGCACCCCACTTACCCACCCCGACCGCATCAGAGAGGCAAGGAACCCCCGACATGAGCAACCCGTTCGAGAACCCCGAAGGCGTCTACTCCGTCCTCGTCAACGACGAGGGCCAGCACAGCCTTTGGCCCGACTTCGTGGACGTACCGGCGGGCTGGACGGTCGCGCACGGACCGGCCGCGCGGCAGGAGTGCCTCGACCACATCGAGGCCAACTGGACGGACATGAGGCCGAAGAGCCTGGTCGAGGTCGACGGGGTCTGAGCACACGAAAGGGGGGCGGGTCCGAACTACCTCGGACCCGCCCCCCTTTCACGTTCCCGGTGTCAGGAGGCCGGCTGCTCCACCTTCGTCGAGGTCTTGCCGTCCACCGCCGCCGCGAGCTGCGGGACGAGACGGTCGAGGACGTACGGGATGCTCAACACCGTGGACAGGGATACCGCGTTGCCGTAGTCGCTGGTCTCCTTGATGAAGACCTCGCGGCCCTGCTTCACCACGTTCAGGTCGCCGTAGATCTTGTCGCTGTGCAGCTTGGTGACGGCCGTGGTGGTGTCCGGGACGATCCACACGGCGACCTTCTGGTTGAGGAGGTCGTAGCGCTCCTTGCTGATGTTCGCGCCGAACGTGTCACCGATGACCTTGTCGAGGTCCTTCGGCAGCGTGAAGCCCAGGTCCGAGAGGAGGCGGGAGCGCGGGTCCTGGCTGCCGTAGACGAACACGCCCTCGTACGGGGTGGCCATGACGGCCGACGTGCCGGCGAACGCCGGGTTGGCCTTCTTGGCCGCGTCGAACTTCGCCTGGACGCCCGACACCAGGGTCTTGGCCTCGTCGGCCTTGCCGAGCGCCTTGCCGATCTCCTCGGTCTGCTGCTGCCACGGCACGCCGTAGTCGTTGTAGGCCTTCGGCTGGGCGACGACCGGCGCGAACTGCGACAGGCTCTGGTACTGCGCCTTCGTCAGGCCGGAGTAGACGGCGAGGATCAGATCGGGCTTGAGGGCGGCGATCTTCTCCACCTGCGGGCCGGTGCCGGTGTCCTTGAGGACGGTCGGCGCCGGTGAACTCCCCAGCTTGTCCTTGGCCCATGGACCGATCGCGCCCTTGTAGCCGCCGAGCCACTCGGTCGTGCCGACCGGCACCTTGCCCAGGGCGAGGACCGCGTCCTGGTCGGTCAGACCGACGGTGACGATGCGCTTGGGCTCGGACTTGATCGTCGTACTGCCGAACTTGTGGGCGATCGTCACGGGGAACGCGTCCGCGGAGGCCTTTGCCTCAGCCCCCGACGTGCTCGAACTGGACGACGTGGAGTCGGAGTTGGAGGAACCGCAGCCGACCGCCGTGACGGCCAGCAGGAGTACGGAGGCGAGCAGGCCGGACAGCCGTGAAGCTCTGGTGGCGCGGGGCATCGGGTGATCCTTCTGTTCGTCGCGGTGGGTTCGGCGGGGGGTGACAGGTCTGGGGGAGGTCGAAGAGGGGGTGGTTAGTGGGCGTCGGGGGCAGTCTCGGCGGAGCGGCTGCCGGACCAGGCGTGCCACAGGGCGGCGTACTGGCCCTGGGCGGTGAGGAGTTCGTCGTGCGTGCCGCTCTCCACGACCCGGCCGTCGCTCAGGACGATCACCCGGTCCGCCGAGGCGGCCTGACTGAGCCGGTGCGCCACGACCAGCGCGGTTCGGCCGCGCAGAGCCTGTTCGGCGGCCTCGTCGAGCTGCCGCGCACCCGAACTGCCCGCCTCCGCCGTGGCTTCGTCGAGTACGACGACGGGCGGATCGGCCAACAGCAGCCGGGCGAGGGCGAGTTGCTGCGCACGGTCGGCGGTGAGCCGGTGACCGCCGTCGCCGACGACCGTGTCCAGTCCCTCCGGCAGCGCCTCGACCCAGCCGAGTGCGCCCACCGTGTCGAGCGCCTCGCGGAGTTCTTCGATGTGCGCGTCCGGGCGGGCCAGGCGTAGATCGTCCGCGAGCGGTCCGGCGAAGACGTGGACCTCCTGCGTGACGAGTCCGACGAGGTGACCGGCCTCGTCCGGTTCCGCGCCGCCGACGTCGATCCGGCCCGACTGCGGGCGGTGCAGCCCCGCGACCAGCTTGGCCAGGGTCGTCTTGCCCGCACCGGTCGTACCGACCAGCGCGACCCGCTCCTTGGGCCGGATCTCCAGGTCGACCTCGTGCAGCACCGGGCGGCCCGGCACATACGCGTGCGAGACACCGGTCAGCGTCACGGACGGGGGACCGGCGGAGGTCGTACGGTCGTCAGCGCGGTCGGCGACCACGGGCGCGGGTTCGTCCACGACCCCAACGAGCCGTGCCAGCCCGGCAGTTGCCGACTGAGCGTCGTCGAGCAGCACCAGCGCGGTGTTGACCGGGCCGAAGAGACTGGCGAAGTACAGCGCGGCCGCGGTGGCCGTACCGACCGAGGCCGAACCGTCGCGCACCAGCAGGTACCCGGTGACCAGGACGGCGGACAGCCCCAGGTACTCGGCGATGTGCAGCCGACTGTAGAAGCGGAGCATCAACTGCACGCCACGCATGGTCAGTTCGACGGCGGCACGAGAGCGTTCGGTGACGCGCCGCGCGTGGCCCTTCTGCAGCCGGTACGCCCGTACGGTCCGCGCCCCGCCGATCGTGTCCAGCAACTGCTGCTGCTGGGTCCCGGTGGCGATGCGCTCCTTGGCGTACAGGGGAACGGCGTTGCGGACGTACCAACGCGCGGTGTGCGCCTGCACCGGCACGGCGATCAGCGCGGCTAGCAGGAACCGCCAGTCCAGCAGGGCGAGCGCGCCGAGCGTCAGCACGATCGACAGCGCGGACCGCGCCAGCTCGGGCAACGCCCCGCGCACAGCGTCGGCGACCCGCGAAACGTCCCGTGTGACACGGGAGTTGAGGTCACCGGAACCGGCCTTCTCCACCCGGTCGAGGGGCAGGGACAGGGCACGCTCGACGAACAGTTCACGCAGCCGTGCGAGTGCCGTCTCGCCCAGCCGGGATATGAGTGACATGCCGAGCGCGGTGGTCACGCCCTGGACGACCGCGACCCCGGCCAGCGCGACCACGGGGAAGGTGAGCGCGTCGGGGGAGCGGCGCTCGGTGACGATGTCGACGATGTGGCCCAGCAGCGGCTGGGTGAGCAGCCCGACGGCCGTGGCCAGCACCATCAGCCCGAACCCGGCGACGGCCAACCCGCGCTGCGGGCGCAGCAGTTCACGGACTGCGGCGCGGGTGCGGGCGGGGGTGGCGGTGGGGAGGAGCGTGCGGTCGGGGTCGGGGTCGGGGATGGACTGGTCGGGGGCTGGTGGGGCGGCTTGCGGCTGTCCGGTGTTGACCGGCTCGGTTTCCGTCCGCTCGGCACGCGGCTGTCCGGTGTTGACCGGCTCGGTTTCCGTCCGCTCGGCACGCGGCTGCTCGGCGTCGACCGCCTGGGTTTCCGACCGCTCGGCGGGCGCCTGCCCGACACCGACCGACTCGGCTTGAGTCCGCCCGGCAGCCACCTGCCCTGCGCCCACTCCCTCGGCGTCCACTTGCCCGGCACCCCTCTGCTCGGCACCCACCTGCCCGGTGTCCACCCGCTCCGTGTCCACCCGTCCCGCTCCCGTCCCCTCGGCTCCCGTCGTCATGCCAGCACCGCCGTCCGGTAAGTCGCGTCGGTTCGTACGAGGTCCGCGTGGGTGCCCTCGGCGCCGACGCGGCCGGCGTCGAGGAGGATCACGTGGTCGGTGACGGCGAGCAGGGCGGGGCTGTTGGTCACCACGATGGTGGTGCGCCCCTGCCGGAACTCGCGCAGGCCACCGGCGATGCGGGCCTCGGTCACCGTGTCGACGGCCGTCGTCGGATCGTGCACGACCAGGACGGGCGGCCCGGCACGCAACGCCCTTGCCAGCAGCACGCGTTGACGCTGTCCGCCGGACAGGGAGCGCCCGCCCTCACCGACATCGGTCGCGGTGCCGTGCGGCAGCGAGTCGGCGACCTCGTCGGCCCGGGCGGCGGCCATCGCCCGCTCGGTGCGGAGACCGGCCTCCTCGCCTTCAGAGCTGTCGTCCGGCGTCACGTTCGCCGCCAACGAGCCCTCGAACAGCGCGGCGTCATGAGCGGCGACCAGCACGGCGGCCCGAAGTCCCGCAGGATCAAGGCGAGTCAGGGGCACGCCGTCCAGCTCGACCGACCCCGACTCCGGGTCCGTCTCGCGCCCGAGGCACCGCAACAGCGCCTCCGCACCGGCCGGGTCCGTGACCGCGATGCCGGTCAACTGCCCGGCGGGCAGGTCGAGATCGAGCCCGTCGAGCCCACCGAGCCGTATGCCACGCAGCCGCAGTTCCCCGCGAACGGGCTCGGCGACCGGGTCGTCGCCGTCCACGACCGCGTGCCCGGTGGCCAGTACCTCGGCGACGCGCGCGGCCGAGGCACGCCCCTGCGCCAGCTCGGCGTTGACCCAGGCGAACGTCTCCAACGGCCCCAGCAGGAACAGCGCGAGCCCCACCGCCGACACCAACTGCCCCAACGTAAGGGACCCGTTGAGGGCTAGTCGCCCGCCCACGAGAGCGATCAGCGCGATGAACCCACCCGTGAGCGCGAGCACGAGCCCCGTCTGCCAGGACTCGGCACGAGCCGAACGCAGCGTGGCGGCAAGGGAGATACGACTCGTCCGGCGATACCGCTCGACGGCGGCATCCTGCGCACCGAGCCCCTTCAGGACCCGCAGTCCGGCCACCAGGTCGGCGGCCACGCCCGACGCGTGAGCGGCCTTGTCCTGCTCGGCCTCGCTGCGCCGCTCCAACGGCTTGCTCAGCAGATGCCCCAGCCAGAGCAGCACGGGCGTACCCAGCAGCACGATCAACCCGAGTGTCACGGACGTCAGCAGCAGCGCGACGGCGCTCACAGCGACACCCGCGAGGGCCCACATCCCGGCCATCAGCGCCATGTTGACCGCGCCGACCCGCTTGGCGTCCTCGGTGGCGACGTTGGCGAGTTCACCGGGCAGCCGTCCCTCCTCGGCGCCGCCACGGGCGTCGAGCACCCGGTCCACGATCGCCAACCGGAGTGTGTGCGCGGCCTCTTCGGCCGCGCGCTCACCGGCCTTGGCGCCCAGCCGGAAACTCCACGACAGCGTCACGTACATGACGGCCAGGACACCGAGCCACAGCGCGAGCCGCCCGGCGTCCTGCCCGGCGACGGCCTGATCGATGACGACACCGATGAGCACCGGCACCAGGGCTTCCCCCAGTTGGTGCACGCTTCCGAGCGCCGAGCCGAGAGCGACGCGCCGTATCTGTCCCTTGACCGAGCGCGTCAGGACGTCCCGCCCCGACAGTTCCCCTGCTCCCACCAGCCACCCTCCGGAAACCGGCCAACTTAGGCAAGGCTACTCTAAGTGAATCTCCGGCAGTCGACGCCCTTTCGGCACTCCTGGCACGTAACGGAGCGATTCCGATGCGGTCCTCCGCGCTGACATCGGAGGGGTCGCACGGGGGCGTTGCCGTCCGAGGCCGAGCTGTAGGCTTCCTGAGTGCGCCCGATTCGCGTTCGGGGCGCACGCCGGCAGGACAGGCAGTCCGCGCATCAGCAGGAGGACCGGCGTTGCACGTCCAGGAATGGCTCGACTCGGTTCCGGCGGTGGCCGTCTATGCCCTGGTGGCACTCGTCATCGGGGTGGAGAGCCTGGGCATTCCGCTGCCGGGCGAGATCGTCCTGGTGTCGGCGGCACTGCTCTCCTCCCAGCACTCGGGCATCAACCCGATCGTCCTGGGCGCCTGCGCGAGCCTGGGCGCGGTGATCGGCGACTCCATCGGCTACGCGATCGGCCGCAAGGGCGGACGCCCGCTCCTGGCCTGGCTCGCGAAGAAGTTCCCGAGACACTTCAGCGAAGGCCATGTGGCCACCGCGGAACGGTCCTTCGAGAAGTGGGGCATGTGGGCCGTCTTCTTCGGCCGCTTCATCGCCCTCCTCCGCATCTTCGCCGGCCCCCTCGCGGGCGTACTCCACATGCCCTACTGGAAGTTCCTCACCGCCAACCTCCTCGGCGGAGTCATCTGGGCCGGCGGCACCACGGCGGTCGTCTACTACGTAGGAATCGTCGCCGAGGACTGGCTCAAGCGCTTCTCCTACTTCGGCCTGGCGGCAGCGGTGTTGGTAGGCCTCGCCTCCATGCTGATGGTGCGCCGCAAAGCGCAAAGGATGACGGCAGAGAAGAACGCGGCCGAGCCAGTGAACGCCGGCGAGTAAGGCGCCCCAAAGGGGCGCGGGGAACGGCGCGACCAGCCACACACGACCCGCACCCGCCAGACGACCTACTCATGCACCCCCTGATGCGCCTTGGCCAACTCCGCATACATGGTCCCGTTGAGGGTCAACCCCTCCCGCTCCTCAGAGGTCAACTCCCGCCGCACCTTCGCAGGCACCCCGGCGACGAGTGAACCCGGCGGCACCACCATCCCCTGCGGCACCAACGCCTGAGCCGCAACCAGCGAACCGGCCCCGATCACCGCCCCGTTGAGCACCGTAGCCCCCATCCCGACAAGACAGTCGTCCTCAACGGTCGCCCCATGCACGACGGCGTTGTGCCCGACGGAAACCCGCTCACCCACACGCACCGGAAACCCCGGATCGGCGTGCAGCGTGCAGTTGTCCTGGATGTTGCTGCTCGCACCCACGGAGATCCGCTCGACGTCACCGCGCACCACCGCCCCGTACCAGACACTCGCCCCCGCAGCCAGCGTCACATCCCCGATCACAGACGCCGTAGGAGCCACAAAGGCCGCCCCATCGACCTTCGGCTCCCGGCCACCAATACCCACGATCAACGCCCTGTGCGTCATAAGACCCTCCCAACCGTCGGAGACACCCGCACGGTACGACATCGGTAGGGCGAAGATCACAGCGGCCGGACCTCTTGGGCACGGCTCACGCTGAGTACCGTGGCCGGGTGCCCAAGAGCAAGAACACGTTCTCAAAATGGCGGCGCCACCTCGCGCAGCGCGCCGTCCACGCGGGCTGGGCCTGGGTGCAGCGCACGGGTTCGGTGACGGCGGAGAACCCCGGCCGCTTCCGGTTCGGCGCCATCGGCGAAGCCACCCGCCTCGCCTTCCCGCTGGGCACGGTCTTCGGTGAACCCTGGATCCACCTCGGTTCCCACTGCATCGTCGGCGAACAGGTCACCCTCACGGCAGGCCTGATGCCGGACCTCGACCTCGGCCCCGACCCGATCCTGCGCCTGGGCGACGGCGTGGTCCTCGGCCGCGGCAGCCACGTCATCGCCGACACGACGGTCACCATCGGCAGCGACTGCTACTTCGGGCCGTACGTCTACGTCACGTCCACGAACCATTCCTACGACGACCCGCACGAGCCCATCGGCAAGCAGTGGCCGCGCATGGAACCCGTCGAGATCGGCCCCGGCTGCTGGATCGGCACCGGCGCGGTGATCCTGCCGGGCGCGCGCATCGGCCGGAACGTGGTGGTGGCGGCCGGTGCGGTGGTCCGCGGCACGGTGCCCGACCACGCCGTAGTGGCCGGGGCGCCCGCACGGGTCGTACGCCGCTGGACGCCGACGGAGGGCTGGCAGCCGCCCCTCCGAACGCCGGCCCCGGTGCCGATCCCCGCGGACGTGACCCCGGATCAACTGCGCGCCCTGGCGGACCTGGACGAGGCGAGCGCGGCACGGCTCGCCGCACTCGACGAGAACGTGATCGCCCACCTCGCGGAACTGGACGCGGAGGCCTGACCCACATCGGAATCCGGACCCGCACCCGCCGCGCGTCCCCTCACCCCGTGGCCAGCAACAACGTCCCCACCAACGCCAGCCCCGCCCCCGCCGCCTGCACCGCCCGCAGCCGTTCGCTCAGAAACCCGCGCGCGGCCAGCGCCGTGACCACCGGATACAACGACGCGAGCACCGCCGCCACCGTCACCGGCCCATGCTGCGCGGCGATCGAATACGTCCCGTTCGCCGCCACATCGGCCAGCCCCACGAAGGCCAGCGCAGGCAGCGAACGCCACGGGAATCCGCCCTCCGGAAGCGCGTCACCGCCCCGCCGCACGGAGACGTAGAGCGCGGCCCCGCCCGTCGCCACGTTCGTCGCGCGCTGTACGAACAGTGCGAGGAAGAGCCCGGTCACGGTCGTCGATGCCTCCGCGATCAACGCGAACACCGTGCCGAAGCCGAGTGCGGCGATCAGGGTCAGCAGGATCGTCTGCCGCTGCACGGGCGCGCCCCGCAACTGCGGCCCGCCCGCGAGGACGACCCCGGTGACGGCGACCGCGATCCCCGCCGCCTGCATCAGGCCGGGGCGTTCGCCGAGGAACAGCCCCACCCCGACCGGTACGGCCACGCTCAGCGTCGCGAGCGGTGAGACGACGCCCATCGGGCCCAGGGCCAGTGCCTTGTAGAAACTGAACAGCGCGACCGGCCCCACCACCCCCGCCGCGAACGCGAACCACAATCGCGGCCCGGCCTCGCTCCAGCCCCCGGTGGCCACCACGACCGCGCCGAGCACGGCCGCCGCGATCCCCTGCGAGACCACGACCACCGTCAGCGCCGGGCTGCGTCGGGTCAGCAGGCCTCCGCCGAAGTCGGCCAATCCCCACAGGAGGCTGGTGGCCAGGGCGAAGAATGCTGTCACGGGGTGCCTCGCAGTACAGTTCGGTGAACGATCGGGTGCAGCACACCGTAGTTCGCTGCACTGAACTCTGTCATCCACAATATTGAACTGAAGGTATGGGCGGAACGTGTCGGACCTCGACCTGCTGAACCAGTCCCTGGCTCGCAACGTCAAGCACTGGCGCTCGGTGCGCGGCTTCACCCTGGACGTGCTCGCCGCCCGGGCCTCCGTGAGCCGGGGCATGCTCATCCAGATCGAGCAGGCCCGTACCAACCCCAGCATCGGCACGGTCGTCAAGATCGGCGACGCGCTCGGCGTCAGCATCACCACCCTGCTCGACTACGAACAGGGCCCGAAGGTCCGCATCGTCCCCGCCGAGCGCGCCGTACGGCTCTGGCACACCGACGCCGGCAGCTACAACCGCCTCCTCGCCGGCACCGAGGCCCCCGGACCGCTGGAGATGTGGGACTGGCGGCTGATGCCGGGGGAGTCCAGCCCCTCGGAGCCGCACCCCACCGGCACCGTCGAACTGCTCCACGTCATCACCGGCGAACTGACCCTCACCGTGGACGGCGAGGACCACCGCGTCCCGGCCGGCGCGAGCGCCACCTTCGAGGCCAACACCCCCCACACGTACGGCAATCAGGGCGACGAACCGATGGAGATGGTGATGGCGGTGTCGGTCCCGCCCGTGCACCGGGAGACCCCGTGAGCGCCCGCCGAGCGACCGTTCGGGACACCCCGTGAGCCGCCGCCGTACGGCTGTTAGCGTGCCGTCATGCGCGCACCCATCGGACACTTCGACCACGCCACCCCGGCCCCCGACTGCCTCGACGAGCTGACCCGCCCGGTCGCCGACGCCGTGCGCGCCTGGCGCGGCAGCGTCCCCGCCGACCAGTTCGTCTACGTCGACACCGACCCCGAGTGGGCCGACACCGCCACCTTCGTCGAGCACTACGGCCGTGAGCTGCTGGAGCAGTCCGCGAACTGTGTGGTCGTCGCCGGAAAGCGCGGCGGCGAGACCATGCTGGCCGCGTGCGTGGTCCTGTCCACCACCCGCGTCGACGTGAACGGCGTCGTCCGCCGCCAACTCGGCGCCCGCAAGGCCTCGTTCGCGTCGATGGACACCGCGACCGGCGGGAGCGGCATGGAGTACGGCGGCATCACCCCCGTCGGACTCCCCGCCGACTGGCCGGTGTTGGTGGACTCCGCCGTCGTCGACCTGCCCTACGTCCTGGTCGGCAGCGGACGCCGCCGCGGCAAACTCCTCGTCCCCGGCAAGGCGTTCGCGGAACTCCCGGGCGCGGTGGTGCTGGAGGGCCTGGGCGTCGCTTGAACCCCTGGGATCTCACACCATGGCGTGGTGGTGGGCCAACTCCCCATGCGGGTCCGCCTCCCCGGGCACCGGCGCCGGATCCGCGTGCACCAGCGCCGCCGTGAGCCGCGGCACCGCGTGCAACAGAGCATGCTCCGCCGCTACGGCGACGCCGTGGGCCTCTCGCACCGTCGCCTCCCCGTCCACGACAACCGCCACCTCCGCGCGCAGCCGGTGTCCGATCCACCGCAGCCTCAACTCGCCCACCCCGCGCACCCCTTCGACCTCCCGTACGGCATGCTCGGCCCGGTCCACCAGTTCGGGATCGACGGCGTCCATCACCCGCCGGAACACCTCGCGCGCCGCGTCCCGCAGGACCAGGACGATCGCGGCCGTGATCGCCAACCCCACGATGGGATCGGCCAGTTGCCACCCCAGCGCCGAACCACCGGCCCCGATCAGCACGGCCAGTGAGGTGAACCCGTCGGTACGGGCGTGGAGTCCGTCGGCGACCAGCGCGGCCGAACCGATCTCCCGGCCGACCCGCATCCGGTACCGCGCCACCCACTCGTTGCCCACGAACCCGACGAGCGCCGCGACGGCGACCACCGGGACGTGTGACATGGGGCGCGGATCGAGCAGCCGGTCCACCGCAGCCCAGGCCGCGAACGCGGCGGACCCGGCGATCGTCAGCACGATCGCGATCCCGGCCAGGTCCTCGGCGCGCCCGTAGCCGTACGTGAAGCGGCGGTTGGCGGCCCGGCGGCCGAGGACGAACGCGATGCCGAGCGGCACGGCGGTCAGCGCGTCCGCCGCGTTGTGCACGGTGTCGCCGAGCAGCGCGACCGACCCGGACACGACCACGACGACGGCCTGCACCAGCGCGGTCACCCCGAGCACCGCGAGCGAGACCCAGAGCGCGCGCATCCCGCGCGCCGAGGACTCCAGGGCGGAGTCGAGCTTGTCGGCGGTCTCGTGGGAGTGCGGGGTGAGGAGGTGGCCGAGGCGGTGCCGGATGCCGGTGGGGGAGTGGTGGTGGGGATGCGGGTGGTCGTGGCCGTGGTCGTCGTGCGGGTGTGCGTGCTCGTGTTCGTGGTGATGCTGGTCGCTCACGTGGGGCCCCTTCCGGTGCGTGGGTGGACGTACGGCGCCCACGGAGCCATTATGTGCGTATGAGCGCACGCATGCACCTATCACCTGCGCACGATGCGCATCCGCGCACCCCGGGCGAGGAACAGTTCGCGCTGGCCGCCGAACTCCTGGCCCTCCTCGGCGACCGCACCCGCCTGACCCTCCTGCACGCGTTGACGGCGGGCGAGGCCGACGTCACCACCCTCACGGAGGCCTGCGACGCGGCCCGCCCGGCCGTCAGCCAGCACCTGGCACGGCTGCGCCTCGCGGGCCTGGTGACCACACGCAAGGAGGGCCGCCGGGTGATCTACGCGTTGAGTGACGGTCATCTACGACGGCTGGTCGACGAGGCGCTGAACGTGGCGGACCACCGCCTCACCGACCGCCCACCGCACGACTGATGGCCGTACAGATGTCAGCCGTACAACTGTCAGTCGTGGCTCAGGAGTTGGGGTCCTTGCCCAGGTAGCTCTCCGCGAACGCCAGGCCCGCGGCGGGGGATTCGAAGACGCGGCGGAGGCGGGCGAGGGTGGTGCCCGCGTGGTACGGGTCGCCGGACGAGGCACCGTGGTACACGTCGGAGAGCCACTGGGAGAACTCCTGGTAGTCCCACACACGGCCCAGGCATGCCTCCGAATAGCCGCCCAGGCCCGCCGAGTCGCCCTTCGTGAGGTACGCGACGAGCGCGTCGCCGAGCAGGAACGCGTCGTGCAGGGCGAGGTTCATGCCCTTCGCGGCGATGGGGGCGGTGAGGTGGGCCGCGTCGCCGGCGAGGTAGAGGCGGCCGAACACCATCGGTTCGACAACGTAGTTGTGCATGTCGAGCACGCGCTTCTCGATCAGCCGGCCCTCGGTCAGGGGAGGGGCGCCGGTCGCGGCGAGGCGGTGCTGGAGCTCGGCCCAGACGCGCTCGTGCGGCCAGTTGTCGGGGTCGTCGCCGGGCGGGCACTCCAGGTAGTAGCGGGTGACTTCGGGACTGCGTGCCATGTGCCCGGCGAAGCCGCGCGGATGGACGCCGAACAGCACACAGTCCGAGGACGGCGGCGCCTCCGCGAGCAGCGCGAGCCAGCCGATGCCGTAGTCGTGCCGTGCGATCCGGGCCCGCTCCGGCGGCAACGCGGCCCGGGTCACCCCGCGCGCACCGTCGCAGCCCGCCACGAAGTCGCCCTGCACGAGCTGCCGTTGACCGGTCTCCGGGTCGGTGTACGACACCGCCGGGCGGTCGGTGTCCAGGTCGTGCAGCTGGACGTCCTGGACGCCGAAACGGATCGCGCCGCCCCGCACGTCCGCGTACTCCCGCACCAGGTCCGTGACGAGCAGCGGCTGCGGATAGACAAAGTGGTGATGCCCCGTCAACTCCGTGTAGGCGAACCGGTGTCGCTGCCCACCGAACCGGAACTCGCACTCGGTGTGCAGCTGCGCCCGCTCCAACAGCCGCTCGGCGAGCCCGCGTTGCTGCAGGCCACGAACGGCCCACTCCTCGATGACGCCGGCCCGGGGCCGCTGTTCTATGAACTCCCGGGTCTCGGTCTCCAGCACCAGGCAGTCGATCCCGGCGGCGCGCAGGATGTTGCCGATGGTGAGCCCGGCGGGTCCGGCGCCCACGACGACGACCGGAAAGTGGTGTGCGGACGGGGAGTTGGGGTGGGGGGAGGTGAGGGTCACCCGGCCATTATGACGGTGTCCGGACAACCGAAAACCGGCCACCTGGAGGGCGGCCGGTTCGGATCGTGGGGGAGGAGAGGGAGGGGTCAGTGCGCGGGTGCGTCCGTGATGACGACCTCGTCAATGCTGCGCTCGATCTCCTCGGGCCGTGACGCGGTCGCCTTGGCCCAGTAGTAGATGCCGAGGGAGAAGACCGCGACGACCACGATGTCCCACCACAGTGCGATGTGACCCTGACCGCCGAAGCTGCCCTGCCACGAGATGACACCGAGGCCCAGTAGATAGACCGGCAGCCACTGCGCGGCCTTCCAGTCCAGCCGGGGCGCGTCGGGCCGCTCGCTGGCCGTGGCGTACCAGGCGTAGGTGCCGAGCAGCATGTAGCCAAGAACGATGGCGACGCCGAGCCGCCAGAGAGTGTCCCAGCCGGCCCAGTAGATGATGAGGTTGGCCACCACGAACGACAGCGGCGAGAGCACCTTGCCGAAGGGGAGCCGGTAGGGGCGCTCCAGCTGCGGCAGCCGGTCGGCGAACACTCCGTACGCCAGTGGGGCACCCGCATACATCAGGACGCTCGCCGAGGTGATGAACCCGACCAGTTCCTGCCAGCTCGGGAACGGCAGGAAGCAGACCACGCCGGTCACGAAGGAAATGATCAGGCCGAACCACGGCACGCCCCGCTTGTCGGTGTCGGCGAAGACCTTGGGCGCGTAGCCGTTCTTGGACAGGCCGTAGGAGACGCGAGAGGTGGCGGTGGTGTAGATCAGGCCGGTGCCACCGGGGGAGATGATGGCGTCGAGGTACAGCACGACGCTCAGCCAGCCGAGGCCCACCACGGTTGCGAGGCCCGCCCAGGGACCGCTGATGCCGGCGTACGCCAGGTGGGCCCAGCCGTGTGCGAAGGAGCTGCCCGGGAGCGCGCCGATGAACACGACCTGGAGAAGGACGTAGATGGTCGCGCCGATGGCCACGGAGCCGAGCGTCGCACGCGGCAGGTCCCGCTTGGGGTCGCGGCTCTCGCCGGCGAGCTGGATGGCCTGCTCGAAGCCCAGCAGGGCGAAGATGATGCCGCTGGAACTGATCGCGCTCAGCACACCCTTGGCACCGAACGGCGCGAAGCCGTGCGAGGTGAAGTTGCCCGGGTGGAAGTTGCCGACCGCGATGATGAATATCGTGGCGAGCGGCACAGCGATCTTCCACCAGGTCGCGGCGCTGTTGGTGTGCGCCAGGACCCGGACGCCCAGGAAGTTGACGACGACGAACACGGCCATGAGGAAGACCGCGACGAGGATGCCGCTGCCCGTCAGCGTCCCGTCGGTGTGCTGGAAGCCGGTCGCCCAGGACCAGTGACCGGCGTAACCGATCATCGCCTCGACCTCGACCGGCGCGACGGTCGCCGCTTGCAGCCAGGAGAACCAGCCGAAGGACATACCGGCCAGGCCGCCGAAGGCGTAGTGCGGGTAGCGTGCCGTACCGCCCGCGACCGGGAACATACCGCCGAGTTCCGCGTGCACCAGGGCCAGCAGCACGATCGCGACCGTGCCGATCAACCAGGAGATGATCGCCGCCGGACCGGCCACCACCACGGCCTTCTCGGCGCCGTACAACCACCCGGAGCCGATGATCGAGCCGACCGACGCCCACATCAGCCCGATCAGACCGACATCTCTCCGCAAGCCGCTCGGATCCCTGCTGGCCTCCGGCACGAGCTTGTCAACACTCACCATGTCAAGAGGCCTCTCGAAGTCAGCACGCATGCTTAACGGTCGGGAGGCCTCAGGCTAGGAATGAATGAATTTTTTCAGAAGTATGTTGCCTGAAATTTGACCCGGGCTGGAGAGCTTCTTTTACACAGTGTCCGCACAGGTCCTCGCAGGTCAGCCGAGTCGCGGGATCTCGATCGCCGGGCAGTGGTCCATGACCATGTCGAGACCGGCGGCGCGGGTGCGGTCGTACGCGCTCTCGTCGATCACCCCGAGCTGGAACCAGACCGCCTTCGCGCCGATGCCGACCGCCTCGTCGGCGACCGCGCCCGCGAGGTCGCTGTTCACGAACACGTCCACGACGTCCACCTCGAAGGGGATGTCGGCGAGGGAGGCGTACCCCTGCTCGCCGTGCACCGTCTCCGCCTTGGGATGGACGGGTACGACACGCTTGCCGAAGCGCTGCAGCACCTCGGCGACGCCGTAGGCCGCGCGGGACCGGTTCGAGGACAGGCCCACGACGGCCCAGGTGCCACCGGACTCGGTGAGGATCTTGCGGATCGTTGCTGAGTCGCCGTACATGCTCGGTCTCCTTGGAATCGTGCGCGCCCGCTGCTGCCTGCGACAACAGCGGGCGGCGCACCGGGATTCCTCAGTCCGAGACCACGGACGTGTTGAGGCCCTTGTCGTAGTGGTTGTGCGCGATCTTGATGCCCGTGCTGCCGTGGAAGACGAACAGCGGGGAGGTGTACGGCGGTTGGTCCGCTGCCGCCAGGCGGTGGACCGTGTTGCCGGTGAACGTGAAGCCGCCGACGCTCTTGGCGTTGACGACCGTCACATCGCTGATGTCGAAGGAGTTGTGCTCGACCTTGATGTTGTGGTGGACCGGGTGCGCCGGGTCGACGACCTGGTTGGTCGGCTCCACGAAGATCACCGGGCCGGTGGGGCGGGTGAAGGAGTTGTCGCGGATCGTGAGGTCGGCTACCGGGCCCGACTCGTACCACTGGTAGGCGTCGGCCGAGACGTAGATGCTGGCCATCGACATCGCGTCGAAGCGGTTGCCGGCGATCAGGACCGGCTTGCGGGTGGTGACCAGGATGCCGCGCGTCGGCACGTTGCGGAACGTGTTGCCGGTGATGACGACCGACGGGGTGGCCGTGATGTTCTCGACGACCGTGCCGCCGATCTCGACCCCGGCGGGGACCGGCCGGTCGAAGGTGACGGTCATGGTGGTCAGCGGCTTGTCGTGGTCCATTCCGCTCGGCCCGTCGACCGCCGTGACCTTCGCGTGCGCGGGCGTCAGCGGGACCATCGTGCGCTTGCTCGTGAACTCGACCTCGTCACCGGGCGCGAACTGCGGGAAGCCGGCTGTCTGCGGGTGCTCGTAGGCGAGGGTGAGCGTGTTCGGCCCGGGCTGTCCTACGACCTCCAGGTACGTGCCGTGGATGTTGATCGGGTCGTCGTGCGGGCCGTCGAAGAGGCTCCGGGTGATCGAGACCCTGCCCTTGACGCCGGACATCTGCACGAAGTCCGCGAACGACGCCGTCGACCGGCCGGACGTCGGATCGGGCGCGAAGTTCACCTTGTCGATGGAGATGTTCTCGCTGAACTGCCCCACCACACCGAAGGATTGGAGGTAGTACGCGTTCATCGACCGCATCGTGACGTTCTTGGACTGCCAGATGAACGCGCCCGGTTCCGTCCGCTCGATCAGCCGCATCTGGTAGACGAGCCCGGCGTCCGTCGGCCGCGTCGCGGTGCTGTAGTCGATGCGGATCCGGCGGTCGCCGAGGTCGGTGACCGAGGAGACGTCGTTGAAGAGCGGGTTGTCGCCGCGCCAGGTCCGCTGCGCCTTGGGGTCGTGGATCTGCGTGTACTGGAGCCCGTCCGTGCCCGACCAGTACGGCTGCCCGGTGGCCGGGCTCTTCTCGCCGAGCCAGGTGATGTGCGTGCCGTTCACCTCGTACGGGCTGCCGGCCGGGATCTTCAGGACGCGGTAGGCGTGCGCGTCGGCGCCGTCGGTGACACCGGCGGTGGCGACGGTCGCGTCGATGACCTCGGGCGCCGCGTAGTCGAAGGAGAAGTTCTGGAACGTCACATTGGTCGAGCGGATCGACGCGAACGCCGTCTGCAGACCGTGGTAGACGAGCTTCGCGCCACCGCCGTCGACGGTGACGTCGTGCATGTCCTCGATGAGCAGCCCGATCTTCTTGTCCCGGTAACGCTGGTCCGCGCCAACGGTGTTGGAGACATACAGCTCACGCGTCTCGGCCCGCTCGGGGTAGAGCTGATAGGTGCCCTTCGAGAACTCGATCCGCACCGCCCGCCCGTGATCGACGCTCTTGGCGTGCCGCAGCGCCGCGACGACGGCGGGCGTGGAGTCCGTCCGGCCGGTGGGGTCGGCCCCGAACGCGTCCACGTCGACCACCGCCACCGGCGTCGTTCTCTGCGCCGCGGCGACAGGACCGCCACCGCCCACGAGCAGCGCGAGCGCCACCCCGACAAACACGAACCGAGACCGAGACATAGCCCCTCCGGAGCATTCATGATGCACGGCCATGAGCCGCGAAACACCCGATGAATAGGCGGAGTTGAGGCCGATATCCCGGTCGGAACTCCGACTGGAGTGTCCTTAGATCCGACCTCTGGGTCAATGGTCTGGACGAGCGACCGGTCGAGTGACCGGTGAGCAACCAGTCGAGCAAGGGCACTCAGGTCTTCGGCGCCGCCGTGCTCGCGCGGATCACCAGCTCCGGGTCGAAGAGGAGCTCGCCGACGGGGACATCGCGGTTGCCGACCAGGGCGAGGACGCTGCGGCCCGCCTCCGAGGCCAGCCGGTCGGCCGGCTGGCGGACCGTGGTGAGCGGCGGGTCGACGAAGTCCATGATCATGGAGCCGTCGTAGCCGACCACCGACACATCGCCCGGCACGTCGTACCCCTGCCGGCGCGCACCGCGGATCGCGCCGAGCGCCATGTAGTCGCTGGCCGCGACGATCGCCGTGGCACCGCGCCCGAGCAGCGAGATCGCGGCGGACTGGCCGCCCTCGACGGTGTACGACTGCCGGACCACCCACTGCTCCGCGTCCTCGACGCCGCGCTTGGTGAGCGAGGCGACGAAGCCGCTGACGCGCCGGTCGGCCGGGCGGTTGCCGATCGGGCCCGACGCCATGCCGATACGGCGGTGACCGAGCCGGTGCAGGTGGTCGACGGCGAGTTCGGCGGCGAGCAGATCGTCCGTGGAGAACACCGGCGCCTCGCTCACGCCCTCGAACCGGCCGTTGATCCCGACGAACGGGATCCTGCGGGACCGCAGCAGTTCGTACGCCGAAGGGTCCGCGCCCTCAAGGGTGTTGCTGGCCGAGAGGAACACGACGGCCGCGACGCCCCGGTCGGCGAGCGAGGTCACGAAGTCCAACTCCTGTACCCCGCCCGGGAAACACGGGCACAGCACCGTCTTCAGACCGTGCGGGGCGAGCACGGACTCGATGCGCTCGGCGACATCGGCGAAGAACGGGTTGGAGACCAACTCGGTGACGATCGCGACGAGTTGGCCCCGGGTCTGCCGCTCGTACCCCAGGTCGGCCATCGCCTGCTCGACCGCCTCGCGGGTCTTGCGGGACACACCCTGACGGCGGTTGATGACCCGGCTGACCGTGGCCTCGCTCACCTCCGCGCGCTCCGCGACCTCGGTGATGCCGACCTTCATACGGTTCCCTCCACCCCGACTTGCAACAGTTGGATGAAAACTTTCAGTCCAACCCCCTACGCAACATAGCAGCGAGACTGCATGTCTTCCATGTTTCTTGCGCATGACCATTGAATCGCCACTTCGGCCCCTGCTAGCTTTCCGGCCACCACGCGGCCCCATCCCGCAGTGACCGAAGACCGGGAGATCCGATGAAGCCCTCAAGGCTCATGCTGCTCACCGCTGTTGCCCTGCTCGCCCCGATGGCTCCCGCCCTGTCGGCCACCGCGTCCGCCGCACCCCGCCCCCAACTCGCCATCCCCGACCCCGGGTTCGAGAACGGCGGCACGGGCTGGACCTTCACCTCGGGTGCCGGTGTCGGCACCGGCAACAAGCACGGCGGCGAACGCTTCCTCTACCTCGACGCCGGAGCCGGCAAGAGCGCCGAGGCGACCATCGTCGCGCCCAGGAACGGGAGTTACGACTTCTCCGCGTGGATCGGCAGCGCCGGCACCGGGGGCACGTACACGATCCGGCGCAACGGCGAGACCGTCCAGACGATCACGCTGCCGCAGCACCCCGGGTACGCCCGTTACACCATCAGCAATGTCGTGTTGAGGACCGGCGACCGGCTCCAGATCGAATTCGGCTCCGGCACCGCCTGGGTCAACGCCGACGACCTGATGATCTCGCCCGCCGCGCCCGCCGACCCGAAGGTCACCTCGTCCGACCCCGAGGTCGTCGCGATGTTCGACTGGGCGCAGAAGAAGGCCAACAGCTGGGTCCAACTCCCGGGCACAGTGGGCCCGATCAACGTCGACGAGTACCAGACCGGCGGCACCGGCACCGCGTCGTACGAGCCGACCTACTGGGCCGGATACGCCAACCGCAGCGCCTACTACTCCCGCGACATGACCCACCAGCTCGCCGGCGCCCACCTCATCGGCCTCGACGCCGAGAACGAGACGATGCTCCGCTCGTACGCGGCGTCGGCCACCGCCGAGCACAAGTACTTCCCGGTGTGGTCCCTCAACTTCGATGCCAAGACCTACCTGAGCATCGACTACAAGAGCCCGGACAATTTCGTCCGCGAGGTGCCGGCCACGTTCGAGCTCGTCGAGAAGGCGGCGCAGGCGTACCTGTGGACCGGTGACCGCAGATACGTCGACGACCCGGTGCTGTGGGACTTCTACCGGCACGCCACCGAGCAGTTCATCGACCTGCACAACTCGGCCAAGGACAACGGCAAGGTGAAGGTCGCCGAGGGCACGGGCCAGGGCATCTTCCAGGGCGCCGCCAGCTACAACGAACAGGACGGCGACGGTCTCGCCGAGGCCGGGGACGGCATCGCCTCCGAGTACCAGGCGTACCTGGCGATGGCCGTGCTCGCCCGCGGCAAGGGCGACACCGCGCTGGCCAGGACGTACGACAAGCGGGCCGCCGACCTGAAGACGTACTTCAACGACGACTGGAGCGGCACCGGCAGCGGGGCCGACATGGTCCGCGCGTACACCACCTCCGGCACCCCGGTCACCGGCTGGGGCAAGGAGAACAGCGTCTTCATGCCGATGAAGCAGATCATCGACCCCGGCCCACGCAACGACGCCTACCTCGACTACATCCAGGCGCAGGAACTGGGCCCGAACGGCTCGCCCAACATCGAGTCGACGACGTACCTGCCCGACATGTTCTTCAAGAACAACCGTCCAGACACCGCCTGGCAGTGGATGCGGAAGATCTACGGCGAGCGGGACACCCAGCACGTCAACTCCAGCCAGGGCCCGAACGGCGACTACCCCGAGGTGTCGTTCACCCTGGTCAGCCAGACCGTCCAGGGCCTGATGGGCATCACACCGGACGCGCCGAACCACAAGGTGACCACCCAGTCGCAGCTGCCGACCGGCATGAAGTGGCTCCAGGCGGCGGACGTCCCCATCGGCACGGGCACGGTGACCGTCCGCCACGACGGCGCGACGAAGACCACCCTGACGAACAACTCCCGCAAGGACTCCTACAGTTGGGAGGCCCGCTTCCCCGGCGTCCACAAGAGCATCAAGGTCAACGGCGTCCAGCAGCACGTCCGCACCAAGGTGGTCAACGGCGTGACCTACACGTACGCGACGCCGACAGTGCGGGCGGGGGCGACGGTGGCGGTGCAGGTGACCGGCTGACGCGTGGGCTCACCGAGGGAGTCGTAGCGCCGCCGCGAGGTCGTCGAGGTGGCGCGCGACCGGCCCCAGGGTGAGCAGCCCGCTGCCCGCCCCGGCCAACTCGGCTGCGGCGGGCGTCAGTTCGTCGAGAGCGCGCTCCATCGTCTCGCGGTCGTCCACGGCCAGTGCGGCGCGGGCGGCCAGGCACCACAGGGCCTCGAAGAGGAGGTCGCGGGGTGGGTCGGGGAGCGAGCGGAGTGCGCGCCGGGCGTCGGCGGGACGGCTCCGGGCCAGCAACACCAGCGGGCGGGCCCATGGCTCGTAGGGTCCCCATTCGACGTGCTCGTCGGTCTGGGCGGGCTGCCCGTTCCGCAGCCGCAGGCACAGCAGGGCCAGCGGCAGCAGTCCGTGCTCCAGCCCGGGCATGCCGGCTCCGTCCAGCCGAAGTGCCGCGTGCCGGTAGGCGGTTGCTGCCCGGGTCGGCTCCGGGCTGCCGGTCGCGGAGAGCCGTAGAACCCGGTACCACTCGGTGAACACGCCCACCAGCGGCAGTTCGTGACGCTCCGCCAGCCGGTCCGCCGCCACCGCGTGTTCGTCGGCTCCGGTGAAGTCGGCGAGGGCGCTGCGGGACTGGAGCCGGATGAGATGCCCGAGCACCTCGTACGTGACCAGGCCGTGGCGGGCCGACAGGGCGATCAACTCGGCGCCGACAGCGTCCCGTTGAGGAGCCAGGCCCGCGCGGTGGAAGGTCTGCATGAACGTCCCGTTGAGAGCGAAGGCCAGCAGCGCGGGGTCGTTCAACTGACGGGCGATGTCCTCGGCCTGGCGCGCGGCCTGAGGCCCGCGGGCGGAGCGGGTGCCGCGCGATTCCAAGGCGATCGTGGTCAACAGACGTGCCCGCGCGGCGAGATGGGCCCCCGGCGGGAGCGCCTCCAGGGTGCGCTCGGCCGCGGCCACCGTGTCCGCCGCCTGCCGTGGATCGTCGACGCGGGTCCAGATCGCGGGGACGTCGTAGGCACCGATCACGCGGGCGGTGAGTTCCGGGTCCCCCAGTTCCTGCGCGGCCGTGATCGCCGCGAGGCGGTGCTGCCGGGCGGCCTCCAGCCCACCGCCTCCGGTCACCGCGAGCGCACGCAGCAGACCCACCGTCGACTCCAGCCGGGCACGCGCACCGGACGCCACGGTCTGGTCGTAGGCGGCGGTTGCCTGCGCCCAGACGCGCTCGGCCGGGCTGTCGGGTTGGGGGGTGGGCGCGGTGGCGGCAGGCGGGCGTTGCTGCGCTGTCGGGTCACCGGATGCGGGGTTCGGCGTGGCGGGTGCCTGCGGCTGTACCTGCTCGGCTGGGCTACCGGGCTCGGGGTTCTGCGCGGCGCCTGCCTGCTGCCGTAGCCGCTCGGCCGGGTCGCCGGATCCGAGGTCTTGCGTGGCGGGAGCCTGTCTCCGTTCGCGTTCGGCTGGGCCATCGGACTGGGGGTCCTGCGAGAGAGCCGCCCGGGTCCACCCGCGTCCCGCAGGGCCAACGGGTCCGGGACTCTGCGCGACTGGCCCCTGTGTCCACGCGCGCTCCGCCGGGCCACGGCTCCCGGGGTCCGACGCGGCAACTGCCTCCGCCCACCCCGTCGGACCACCCCGCCCCGGGTCCAGATGCGCCGCATGGTCCAGGATGTCCGCCTCCAGGCGGCGCAAGGCTGGGCCCGGGTCTGTGCCGAGTTGTTCTGCGAGGAGGGTGCGGGCGCGGCGTAGTACCGCCAGGGCGTCGCCCTGGCGGCCGGTGGTGTAGAGGGCCAGGGTCAGTAGGCGCCAGGCGTCCTCGCGCCAGGGGTGGTCGGCCACGTGGGCGTCCAGGTCGGGGATCGCCAACGCGGCCTGGCCCAGGGCGAGTTGGGTCTCGGCGTGGCGTTCGACGGCGTGCAGGCGGAGTTCGGTGAGGCGGGCGCGTTCCGCGCAGGCCCAGGTCTCCGTGGCGAAGTCGGCGTAGGCCGGGCCCCGCCACCAACTCAGCGCCTCCTGGAGGTGGTTGAGCGCGTGCGGGGCCGGCAGGGTTGCGGCGGTGGTCACCGCGCGCTCGAAGCGCCAGGCGTCCACGGTCTCCGGCTCGGCGCGCAGTGCGTATCCCGGGCCCTCGGTGACCAGGAGTCGGGCCGGAGTTCGCGGTGCGCGTTCCGGTTCCAGGGCCCGGCGCAGCGCGGCCACGAAGGTGCGCAGCGCGCCCGTCGCGTCGGCGGGTGGGTCCGGCTGGTCCGCCCACAGGTCCTCGACCAGACGCGCGACCGGGACGACCCGGCGCCGGGCCACCAGCAGTCGGGCCAGCACCGCCCGGTGTCGCGGGCCCTTCAGCGCGATCGTGTCCCCGGTACCGTCCCAGGCCGCGACCGGCCCCAGCACCCCGAACGAGACCTCCATCGCCGACCACCCTTTCCGGGGCATCGCCCCAGGTCACGGTAGCGCGCTCACTCGTTGCTCATTCACGCCCGGCAGGCTCTACGGCATCGACCTCGACCTCGACCCCGATCCCGACCTCGACTTCGACTTCGCCACGAAAGCAGGGCGCCCCCATGTCACCAGTCATCCCCGGCTTCACCTACCACCGCGTCGCGGTCGCTGACGGCGTCTCCCTGAACGCCGCCGTGTCCGGTTCCGGCAGTCCGATCGTGCTGCTGCACGGTTTCCCGCAGACCCACCTCATGTGGCGCCATGTCGCCGCCGACCTCGCCGCCGACCACACCGTGATCTGCCCCGACCTGCGCGGCTACGGCGCGAGTGACAAGCCCGCCGAGACCGACGGTTCCGGTTACGCCAAGCGCGCGATGGCCGCGGACGTCGTCGCCCTCGCCCGCGCCCTGGGGCACGACCGGTTCGCGCTCGCCGGGCACGACCGCGGCGCCCTGGTCGCCTTCCGCGCCGGGCTCGACCACCCCGACGCGATCACGCACCTCGCCTGTCTCGACGTACTCCCCACGCTGGACATGTGGGACGTGATGCACGGCGTCACCGCAGCCGTCGGCTTCCACCTCTACCTGATGGCCCAACCCCCGGGCCTGCCCGAGGAGTTGATCGCCGCCGCGCCCGACGCGTTCTTCGGTCACTTCCTCGATCTCTGGACCAACGACCCGTCCGCGATCCCCGCCGACATCCGCACCGCCTACCTAGACGCCTGCCGCGCCGCGGTCCCCTCGATCGTGGCCGACTACCGCGCCTCCGCCGGCATCGACATCGCCCACGACCGGGCCGACCGCGACGCCGGCAACCGGCTGCGGATGCCGGTCGCCGTCCTCCAGCAGGACTGGGGCGCCGCCCTCGGCTTCGACGCGGCGGCCCTGTGGCGCGCCTGGGCACCGGATCTACGGCACGAGACCGTGACCTGCGGCCACTTCATGGCGGAGGAGGACCCGGCCGTCGTGGCGAAGACGCTGCGGGAGCTGGTCGCCGGCCGCTGAACCGGTGCGCGTCGGGTGGCCCTCGCGGTCACGGGCGAGGCGGTGTGGTCCGGTCGGCGTGCGCGATCACGGTGAAGTCGACGTCCTCGCCGACCGCCGAGACCCCGTTGAACGTGGCGCTCGCGTGGAGCCGGTTGGCGCCCTTCGGCAGTGGGGTGTTCGGGGTGCACGACCAGGTGCCGTCGAGGCGGGCGACACCCGCGCACACCTTGTGCTCGGCGGCGTCCAGGACGCTCACCCGCGCCCCCGGATACGAGGTCCCGGCGAGCCGCGCCGCGCCGGACACGAACGTGCCGCCCGCCGGTTCGCCCAGCGTCGGCCCAGGCATGCCGACGGTCACGGTGCAACCGCCGGACGCGCGCCGCCTGCCCCCGGCGTCGGTCAGCACGACCGTGCACCCGGGCAGTCGCGTCCCCGGCACCGCCCGCGCGTCCACGGCGAGCGCGAACGGATAGCCGCTGTCCCGCCACGAACCGAGCCCCGAGTCACGGACGTATGTATACGTGCCGCTCGCACCGTCGGCGGTCACCGAGCCCTGGAACCCCGCGGCGTCGGCGAGCGGCGTACCCGTGACCCGGGCCCCGGCGGGCGCCGTCAGCCGCAGCGAGGACCCGGCCGGCAGGGCGGCACCGGTGTACCCGCTGATCTCCACCAGCCCGGACCGCCCCGGCACGATCGTCGCCGTACCGCCCAGAACCCGTACGAACACCTCCCCGGAGTCGGTGCGGAAGGGCGCGGCGGTGGCGATGCCGGGCGGGAGGAGCGCCGTACCGGCGACGAGCGCGGCGGCCAGGAGGAGCGGGGGTCCGTAGCGGAACGTGCGGTCGGGCATCGGGAGTCTCCGGGATCGTCTCGGCAGGGGAGCTGGTCGGCTGCTCCCACCCCACACGCCCGACCGCCCTCGGGGAAAGGCGAGATGGGCGAACGGGTGAACGCGGGGAAGGGGACAGGGGTGCCCGGGGGATTCCCATCGGCACGAACCGTGCCCGGGACTCCGCGGACCCGGCCTGCGCGACGGTCTCCCCGTAAGCCCCGGTCGCGCATCCACGCGCCGGACAGACCGGGGTGAATCCCGCCACTCCGGCCGGACCAGAGCGAACATGCATGCGGATGGCCCGCCGCCCGCCTACGCTCAGGCCGTGCTGCGCATCACCGACGCCCGAACCGGCGAGCCCGTCGAAGCCGCCCCCGCCCGCCGTGGCCTGACCAGGGTCGAGGCGCACGCGTCGGGCCTGGACCCCACGGCACTACGCCTGCTCCTCGTCGCCGACCTCCTCGTACGCGCCCTCGAACTCGGCGGCACCCCCGTCTGGTCGCTGCTCACCGGCGAGCACGAGCAGCCCGAACTCCGCGCCGCCGCAAGGGCCTTGGGCATACGGCCCTTCGAGGACGGCGGAGACCTCGGCTCCGGACTCGGCGAGGCCCAGGTCCTCCACGTGGCGGCATCGCGACCGACGGAGGGCGGCGCCGAGACAACCGGGGGAGTCCTGGTGGCCGTAGCCCCCGTCGATTCCCCTACGACCGCCGCGCCCGACCTCTCCGACCCTGGCGCGCTCCGGCTCGCGCTGCTCTCGCACCCCCGGGATCTGCCGGTACGGCTCGACGCGGAGGCGCTGGAGGAGGCGCGGGGGACGCTGGCGCACTGGCGTGGTTCGGTCGCCGGATGGGCGCGGCAGCCCTCGCGGCCGGTGCCCGACGCGGTGCGGGCGGAGTTGCGGACCGCCTGGGAGGACGACCTGAACGTGCCCGAGGTGCTGCGGGTGTTGCGCCGGGTGGAGACCTGGCCCGACCTGCCGGACGGCGCCCGTTTCGAGACATACGCCTACGCCGACCGGCTCCTCGGGCTCGAACTCACCCGTGACATCGGGTCGTTGGGGTGAACGCGCGCGCCGGAGCCCGTCCGTTGCGCCGGCTGGTCGTGCTGCGGCATGCCAAGTCGGCCTGGCCCGTGGGTGTTCCCGACCACCGCCGTCCCCTCGCCCCGCGCGGGCTCCGGGACGCCCCGGCCGCCGGTATCGCCCTCGCCGAGACCGACTCCCTGCCGGACCTCGCCCTGTGCTCGACCGCCGTACGGGCGCGCCAGACCTGGGAGTTGGCGTCCGCCGAGTGGGGCACCCCGCCGCCGGTGCGGTACGAGCCGGGGCTGTACGGGGCCGACGTACCGGAACTTCTCGACGCGGTTCACCAAGTGCCGCCCGAGGTCGAGACGTTGCTCCTGATCGGGCACAACCCCGGGCTGGAGGAGCTCGTTCTCGAACTCGCCGGTGACAGTCTCGACGACGCGCTCGACGAGGTCCGGGTGAAGTTCCCGACCTCGGCGATCGCGGTCCTGGCCTGGCACGGCAGCACGTGGCGCGAACTCGCCCCGGGGACAGCGCTGTTGACGGGGCTTACCGTGCCGAGAGGCAGGAAGAAGTGAAGCAGGGCTGGGTTCAGGGGAGTTGGAGGAACTCCCGGGCTCCGCGCAGCTGCCCCTGTACGGCGGTACTGACCAGGCGGACGTCGAGCGCTCCGGGCGCAGGGGTGCCCGCTCGGCGTGCGGCGGGCAGCCGGGTCGCGTCGAGTCCGTCGCGGCGGGCGATGAGCACACCGAGTTCATGGCGACTGAGGGCGTCCGGTCCTGCGAGGTGGAACATCCCGGCCCGGTCGGACAGCGCGAGTTCCAGCAACGCGCCGGCCAAGTCCTCGACATGGACCGGGCAGCGGACGACGTCGGTGAACAGGACACCCTCGCGGGTACCGGCGACCAGCTCGTGCACCATGCGTTCGTGCGCCGAGCCGCCGTAGCCGATGATCAGTGAGGTGCGCGCGACCGCGGCGGACGGGGTCAGAAGGCGTACGGCGGTTTCGGCGGCGGCCTTCGCCGCGCCGTACGGGGTGACGGGGTCGGGCAGGCAGGACTCGTCGTAGGAGATCCGGGAACCGGAGAACACGGCGTCGCTGGAGACATGGACCAGGCGGCAGCCGTGGCGGGCCGCGGCCATCGCCACGCGGACCGAGCCGTCGGCGGTGACGGCCCAGTCGCTCTGTCCGCTGGTCGCGTTGACGACCGCGTCGGGCGCCACCTCGGTCAGCAGCTCGTCGATGCGGGCGGGGGAGCGCAGGTCGAGCCGGTGCCATGCGGTCCCGGGCGTGGTGCCGGGGCGGCCGGAGCAGTAGGTCGCCGCCGTCTCCCAGCCCGCTGCCGCCGCCCGGTGCACCAGTTCCCCGCCCAGGAAGCCGCTGCCGCCGACGACCAGGACCTTCACGGCACCCTCCGGATCAGCCGACGTGGATGCGGGGCCGCCGGTGCCGGTCCGGTTCCGCGCGGCGCAGTACCTCGCGGGTGACCGGCGCGACCTCGCCGTCGCCGAAGATCAGGAAGCGGATCAGGAGACTGACCGGATTGCCCTCGGTCCAGTCGAAGTAGGCGTGCGGGACCTGGCCGGTGCGGTCCCGCAGGGCCAGCAGGACCGCGGCGATCGCGTTGGGCACCGTGGGCCCCTCGATCCGCAGCCGTCGTACCCCGTGTTTCCGGTCGCCGTGCACGGTGATGTCCGCCGAGAAGTCGGAGGAGTCCCGGACCAGCACCTCCAGGAACAGCACGGGTCCGCCGTCCGGCATGTGGGTGTGCTCGCGCTGGCTGTACTCCTTGGCGCGGTACTCCCGTCTGCTGCGCTCCTGCGGCTCGTTGGCGATCAGCCGCAGCGGTCCGTGCTCCGCCGCCTCGTCGACGAAGCAGGCCGCGGTGTCGTCGAACGTGACCTCGGCGGCGCGGAGTTCGAAGGCACGGTGGACGCGCGAACCGAACGACGTCGCCAGGATCAGCACGATGAAAATGCCCGCGATCTTGATGCCGTCGGGCCGTTCGATGACGTTCGTGACCAGCGTGTAGGCGAACACGGCGGTGATCGCGCCGAAGCCGACCGTGGCCTTGCGGTGGCCGCGCTTGTGCACGGTGACCGTGGACGCGAAGGCCGCGGAGAGCATCAGCACCAGGACGCCCGTCGCGTACGCCCCGCTCTGCGCGTCGACGCTCGCGTGGAACCACAGCGTGATGAGCACGGCCGTCACCATGAACACGAGCACCAGCGGGCGTACCGCTCGCGTCCACTCCGGCGCCATGCCGTAGCGCGGGAGATAGCGCGGGACGAGGTTCAGCAGGCCGGCAAGTGCGGAGGCGCCGGCGAACCACAGGATCGCGATCGTCGAGACGTCGTAGACCGTGCCGAAGACCTGGCCCAGATGCTCGTGTGCGAGATAGGCGAGCGCGCGGCCGTTCGCCGGGCCGCCCGTCTTGAACGCGCTCTGCGGGATCAGGATCGTCGTCGCCAGGCTGGACAGCAGCAGGAAGCCGGACATGATCACGGCGGCCGTGGTGAGCAGCTTGCGGGTCTCGCGGATGCGGCCCGTCGGCTTCTCCCAGGTGTCCGTGTCATCGCCCTTGACCTGCGGCATCACCGCGACACCGGTCTCGAAGCCGGACATGCCGAGGGCGAGTTTCGGGAACACGAGCAGCGCCACGCCGACCATCGCGAGCGGCGAGGAGTGCGCGGCCGTCATCGCGTCCGTCCAGTCGCCGATCTTCACCGGATGGCTCAGCACCTCCCACGCGGACACCGCGAGGACCACCAGGTTGAGCGTGAGATACACGCCCACCAGGACCACGGCGATCCCGATGGCCTCCCGGAACCCCTTGAGGAAGACCGCGCCCAGCGCACCGACGAGCACCAGCGTGATCCACGTGTTGCCGCCGTGCATCCAGCCCGGCGCGAACGGGTTCTCCACGACGTGCGCCGCCGCGTCCGCCGCCGACAGGGTGACCGTGATCATGAAGTCCGTCGCCGCGAAGCCCAGCAGCACCAGGACGAAGATCTTCCCCGACCACCACGGCAGCAGCCGCTCCAGCATGGCGATCGACCCCTCGCCGTGCGGAGACTCGTGCGCCACCCGCCGGTACACCGGCAGCGCGCCCAGCAGCGTCAGCCCGATCAGGACGACCGTCGCCAGCGGCGAGAGCAGTCCGGCCGCGAGGGCGGCGATGCCCGGCTGGTAGCCGAGCGTGGAGAAGTAGTCGACGCCGGTCAGACACATGACACGCCACCAGCGGTGCCCTTCGTGCTCCGGGTTCGGTGTGGCGTGCGGGCCCGGATGCCGGGCGCTCTGCTCGCTCAGCCCGTCCAGGAGCCAGGCCCGGCAGCGCTCGGCGGCGGACTCGGGACCCCCGGACCCCGTGCTCTCCGTCGGGTCCACCTGCGCGCCGGTCATGCTGAGAACTCCCTGTGATCGAACGACCGTGCCCGGTGTCCGGGCGACGAGGAGCGAGTATCCACCACATCGTCACCCGCGCCCGGACCGGGGGCGACCCCTGACCCTGCGCATAGGCTGGGCGGATGCAGGACGAGTACCGCACAGTGGCCCGCCCGGGCGTGCACGAGACCGAGGTCAACCGCTCCCGCTTCCTGTGCGCCCTCGCCCCGGCGGCCACCGAACAGGAGGCCCAGGACTTCATCGCCCGCGTCCGCAAGGAACACACCGACGCCTCCCACAACTGCTTCGCCTACGTCATCGGCGCCGACGCCGCGATCCAGAAGGCGAGCGACGACGGCGAACCCGGCGGCACGGCGGGCGTCCCCATGCTCCAGATGCTGCTGCGCCGCGACATGCGGTACGTCGTCGCCGTCGTCACCCGCTACTACGGCGGCGTCAAGCTCGGCGCGGGCGGCCTCATCCGTGCCTACGGCGGCTCGGTCGGCGAGGCCCTCGACACCCTCGGCACGCTCACCCGCCGCCGCTTCCGCCTCGCCACACTGACCGTCGACCACCAGCGCGCCGGCAAGATCCAGAACGACCTGCACGCCACCGGCCGCGAGGTACGCGACGTCCGCTACGGCGAGGCGGTCACCATCGAGATCGGCCTGCCGGACGCCGAAGTGGACGCCTTCCGGGGCTGGTTGGCCGACGCGACGGCGGGGACGGCGGAGCTGGAACTGGGCGGCGAGGCGTACGGGGACGCGTGACCGCCCACTGCTTCTGATGCCCTGTCTGCTTCTGACGCTGCGTCTGCTTCTGACGTCACGTCAGGGAGCCCATTTCCAAACCTGGTTGGAGCTGCCCGCGCAGCCGAACGTCTGGACCGTCTGACCGTCCTGGCCCGACTCGGAGGCCTCCGCGTCCAGACAGAAACCGTCCGGGGCGCTGACCAGGATCCCGCCGCTGCCCAGCTGCCACCGTTGCGCGCTCAGCCCGTCGCAGCTCCTGGCCCGGATCTTCGAGAAGTTCTGGCCGACCGTACTGGCGTCGGCGTCCAGACAGGAGTGGCTGCCCTGATTGACCACCAGGTACTGGGAGTTGTGCCCGGGCACATGGAACAGCGCCCACTTCTGGGGCGCCGTGCCGTTGCACGCCCACACCTGTACGGCGCTGACATGGGCGTCGAGGCACCGGGCGACATTCACGGCGTGAACGCTCTCGGTGACGGTCACCGAACCGGCCCGGACCGGCCCGCGCGGCGTGCCGTACAGGAGCGTCGCGATCTGCGCGTCGACCGTGCCGCTGGCTGGGGTGCCTGCCTCGGTCTGGAACACCTTCAACGCGTCGACCGTGGCCGCCCCGAAGTCGCCGTCCACCGTGACGTGCAACCCGTAACCGGCGAGCAGGAGTTGGAGCGCCTTGACGCAGTCGCCGTGGGAGCCCGAGGTGAGTTCGTGGACGCAGGAGGCGACGCGGATGTCGAGGCCCGCGGGATCCAGCGTGGCCGGTGCGCCCGACGGACTCTGCGACGCCTTGTCCTTCGTCGCCGACGCGGAGGGGGACGTACTCGGTGAACTGTTCGACGCCGAGGGCGAGTTGTCCAGTGCGGCGGCCGTCGGGGGCGGCTCCGGCGGGGCACCGGCCGACGGCGCGGAGTTGTCGTGGTGCAGCAGCAGGGTCGCGGTGATGCTGCCGGCGAACAGGACGGCTGCGGCGGCGACGGCACCCGCGATCAACTTCCCGCGTTTTCCACGGGTGTTGCCGTGTTTCCGGGGGGCGGCGGGCGGACCGGACGGTGCCGCCGAAGGATGGGCCGCGGGCCGCTCGACGGGGGAGGGCCTGCGCTGGGAGGTGACACGGGGTGGCGGACCGCCGGCCGGCGCGGACAGCTGGTGCCCGATGGCCGTCCTGAACACGGCTTCGGGTAACGGCCGCAGCTCGGGGTCCTTGTCCAGGCAGGTGCGGATGAACGCGGCCAACTCCGCGTCGACGCCCGCGACTTTGTCGAGCACCTCCTCCCGGGGCGGGTCGAACGCCACCCGGTGCAGCACGTCGACCCCCGTGCCCTCGCCGAACGGCGCCTCCCCGGCGACGGCGTAGGTCAGCGTGGACGCCAACGAGAAGACGTCGGAGGCGGCGGTGACCTCCTGGCCGCGCACCTGCTCCGGGGACATGTAGGCGGGGGTGCCCACGTTCTGGCCCGTCGCGGTGATCGACGTACCGTCGCCGGCCTGGACGACGCCGAAGTCGATGACGCGGGCGCCGTCGGCCCCCAGGATGACGTTGGACGGCTTGAGGTCGCGGTGCACGATCCCCGCGCGCCAGATCGCCTCGATCGCGCGTCCCACGTCGGCCAGCAGGCGCCAGGCCGCCGCCGCGTCGACCGGTCCGCGCGCGTCGACCAGCTCGGCGAGCGTGGGCCCGGGTATGTACTCGGTGGCGACCCACACCAGGTCCTCGTCGCAGCCGCTGCCCAACAGCCGTACGATATGGGCCCCTTGGATCCGGTCCAGGGCGCCGACCTCGCGCTCGAAGCGCCTGCGGAAGAGCGGGTCCTCCGCGTACTCGGGGCGGATCACCTTCACGGCGGCCGGGCCCGTGGCGCCGGTGGCGTCGCGGCCGAGATAGACCCGGCCCATCCCGCCACTGCCGAGCACGGACAGCAGCCGGTACGGGCCCGCCTGCCGCGGGTCGCTCTTCCGCAGGGGGACCACGGGAGGCGGCTCCATTCCCGCCGCCGCATACGCCATCGTTTCGGACCGACCGCGGAACTCGACTGGCATGGGAACCCTGTGTCTCTCGCGTGGTGCGTGTGACGTGAGATTAGCGCAGCACATGTGTGCGACAAGGGAGTTGAGGTTTTCCCACAGGCTCCGGATGACCTTCGTCAGGAAGATCGACGCGCGGGAGGGACCGGGACCCGACCGTGCTATCGGCGGTCCATGGTGCCCAGGCTGTGCGAGATCGAACGGGCGCAGGTCCTGACCGCGGAGACCAGCGCGTCACGCACCCCGCCGTCCGCGTGGACCCGGTCGGCGGACCCCGTGACGCTCACCGCCGCGACGGCGGCCTCGTGCCGGTCGCGGATCGATACGGCGATCGACGCGGTGCCGTCCCGGGCGGCCCCGAGGACGCAGGCCCAGCCGCGCTCCCTGACGGCGTCCGGACCGTCACCGGGACTCCCCGAACCGCCGGACGGATCAAGGGTGTTGGCGTCCAGCACCGCACCCAGCGCCGTCGCCCCGAACGGCACGACTGTGCCGGTCTCCAGGACCTGCCGCGCGGTGTCGGGCCGTAGGACGTGATGGACGATCAGGACGCCGGACCGGTGCGGTACGCCGACGTGCACGGCCTCTCCGGTGTCCCGGGCCAGGTCGTCGGCCCACGCCAGGGCATGCGCCCGTACCTCGTGCGTCCGCAGGTAACTGCCGCCCAGCCGCGCCAACTCGGGGCCCAGGCCGTACTTTCCGGACGCCGGATCCTGCTCGACGAGCCCCTCTTGCCGGAGCGTGCGCAGGATGCCGTACACGGTGCCCTTCGGCAGTCCCAGCGAGGCGGCGGTCTCGGAGAGGCCGAACCGTCCGTCACCGGTGGCCAGCAGCCGTAACAGCGCGGCGCCTCGGGACAGGGACTGTATGGGACCTGACATGTGGTGAGTGTGCCATGCATCAATGCCGTAAGCGGTGGGGTAGTTGAGGGGCCGAAGGGATCGAGACACCGTGGGGGCCGGATGAACAAGGACGCGCTGAAACGCCGACCGAAAGAGCGGCAGAGGAAGGAGAACCGCTCCGAGCGGCAGGCGATTCTCGGGTTCAGCCTTCCGATGTCGGTCGCCAACTACGTTCAGCAGTCGTACCTGTTGGCCGACAGCATCATCGTGGGCCACTACGTCGGCATCGACGGCCTGGCCTCGGTCGGCGCCGCCCAGCCGATCTTCTACCTCGTCAACGCCGTCTTCCTCGGACTGGTCAGCGGCTTCGCCATCCGGTTCGCGAGGATGACCGGATCCGGCCGCGCCGAACGGCAGCAGGACGCCGTGATCGGCCTCGCGGTGTTCGCCGTGGTCTGGGCCGCGCTCTGCGTCGGCCTGGTCTTCGCCACCACCGGCTTCTTCCTCGGCGCCATGGGCATCCACGGCAGCGTGGCCGCCGGCAGCACGACGTATCTACGGACCCTGTCCCTCGGCTTCGTCGGCATGTTCGGCATCGGCGCCCTGGGCGGCTTCCTGCGGGGGCTCGGCGACTCGCGCACGGTCATGTACATCATGGTGTTCAGCAGCCTGCTCAACATCGCCCTCGCCTGGACCTTCGTGGCTGTACTGGGATGGGGCCTGCGCGGCGCGGCCCTCGGCACGGTGACCGCCGCCTCGCTCGCCTTCGTCGCCGGTCTCGTCCTGGTCGCCCGCCGGCACGGCATCCACCGCTACCGCAGCAACGTCCCCGAACTGGCCCGCCAGGCGAGCACCTCCCTGCGCCTCGGCTTCCCGGTCGGCATCCAGCACGTCCTGCTCTCGCTGGGCACCATGGTCCTGACCTCGCTGATCGCCCCCTTCGGCGCGGCCGCGATCGCGGCCTTCAGCATCGCCTCCCGGCTGGAGGCCCTGGCCGGGCGCTTCTACCTGGACCTGTCCGGCGCGGTCACCGTCTTCGTGGCCCAGCACACGGGGGCCGGCGACGCCGAGCGGGCCCGGCGGATGCTGCTGGAGGCGTTGCGGATCTGTCTGTGGGGGACGGTCGCGGAGTCCTTACTGGTGATCCTGTTACGGCACGACATCGCCGCCGCTTTCACCACCGACGCGTCGGTCCGGGCGATCGTCGGCTCCTTTATCCTCATGGCGTACCCGTTCTTCCTCTGGTACTCGGCGATGGCGGTCACACACGGTTTCCTGAACGGCATCGGCCGCACGGTCTTCCCCCTTGTGTGCACGATGCTGTCGTTCCTGGTGGTTCGGGTTCCCACGGCGTACCTCCTGAAGGGACCGCTGGGCCTGGACGGCATCATCTGGGCGGTGCCCATCGGCTGGTTCGTCGGCCTGGCCTACACCGCGTTCGCCGTACGCCGGTACATCAGGGACCCCCGGCGGTTCATACCCGTGCAGAAGCTGCCTGGTTGAGCGGAGAGTCCATATTGCTGCATTTACGGCCATATCATCGCCGATGCGTGGGAACCCCGAGGTCAATGGTGGTTCAGGGGCCGACAGGCGCTAGCGTGGTGGCCCGATGAGACTGCTGCACACTTCCGACTGGCACCTGGGCCGGGCGTTCCACCGAGTGAACATGCTCGGGGCCCAGGCCGACTTCGTGAGCCACCTCGTCGCCACCGTGCGCGAGCGTGATGTGGACGCGGTGGTCGTGTCGGGAGACGTGTACGACCGGGCGGTGCCGCCACTGGCGGCGGTCGAGTTGTTCGACGACACCCTGCACCGGCTCGCCGACCTGGGCGTGCCCACGGTGATGATCTCCGGGAACCACGACTCCGCCCGCCGCCTCGGCGTGGGCGCCGGTCTGATCGACCGCGCGGGTATCCACCTGCGCACCGCGCCGTCGGCCTGCGGGACGCCCGTGGTGATTCCGGACGCGTTCGGCGACGTGGCCTTCTACGGACTGCCCTATCTCGAACCCGCCCTGGTGAAGGCCGAGTTCGGGGTCGAGAAGGCCGGGCACGAGGCCGTTCTCGCCGCCGCCATGGAACGCGTCCGCGCCGACCTCGCCGGCCGCGCGCCCGGCACCCGTTCCGTGGTCCTCGCGCACGCCTTCGTCACCGGCGGCGAGGCCAGCGACAGCGAGCGGGACATCACCGTCGGCGGAGTCGCCGCCGTACCGGCCGGTGTCTTCGACGGCGTCGACTACGTGGCGCTCGGGCATCTGCACGGCTCCCAGACGATCACCGAGCGCGTCCGCTACTCGGGCTCACCGCTGCCGTACTCCTTCTCCGAGGCCGACCACCGCAAGAGCATGTGGCTGATCGACCTGGACGCGGACGGGACCGTCACGGCGGAGCGCCTCGACTGCCCGGTACCGCGTGAACTGGCCCGGATCCGGGGCACGTTGGAGGACCTGCTCTACGATCCCGAGCTCGCGCGGCACGAGGAGGCGTGGGTCGAGGCGACACTCACCGACCCGGTGCGCCCGGCCGACCCGATGGCCCGGCTCACCGAGCGCTTCCCGCACACGCTCAGCCTCGTCTTCGACCCCGAGCGGTCTCCCGACGACCCCGACGTGTCGTACGCCCGCCGCCTCGCGGGCCGCAACGACCGGGAGATCGCCGACGACTTCGTGGCCCATGTGCGTGGCGCCGGTCCCGACGAGGATGAACAGGCCGTACTCCAGGAGGCGTTCGACGCGGTGCGCGCGGACTCGGTCGTACGGGAGGTGACGCCGTGAACGTGCGCCACACGGGAACAGGGGGCGCCCGATGAGGCTGCATCGGCTCGACATCACCGCCTTCGGGCCCTTCGGCGGGTCCCAGAGCGTCGACTTCGACGAGCTGTCCTCCGCCGGGCTGTTCCTGCTCCACGGGCCGACCGGTGCCGGCAAGACCTCCGTCCTCGACGCCGTCTGCTACGCGCTCTACGGCTCGGTGCCCGGCGTCCGTCAGTCCGGTCAGGGGCTCACCCTGCGCAGCGACCACGCGGCGGCCGGTACGCGCACGGAGGTCAGGCTCGAACTGACCATCGCCGGGCGGCGGTTGGAGCTCACCCGGCAGCCGCCCATGGAACGCCCCAAGAAGCGCGGCACCGGCAGCACACTCGACAAGGCGCAGAGCTGGCTGCGCGAGTACGACACGGCGGCCGGTGCCTGGAAGGATCTCAGCCGCTCGCACCAGGAGATCGGCGAGGAGATCACCCAGCTGCTCGGCATGAGCCGGGAGCAGTTCTGTCAGGTCGTGCTGTTGCCCCAGGGGGAGTTCGCGCGTTTCCTGCGCTCCGACGCCGAGGCACGCGGCAAGCTGCTCGGGCGGCTCTTCGACACCCACCGCTTCGCCGAGGTCGAGAAGCGGCTCGCCGACCGGCGCCGGGCCACCGAGGCCCAAGTCCGCGAGGGCGACGCCCAGTTGCTCGCCGACGCGCACCGCATGCAGCAGGCCGCCGGTGACGCCATGGAGCTGCCGGACCTCGCCCCGGGTGAACCGGGCCTCACCGACGCGGTGTTGAGCGCGGCGGCCGTCGCCCGCAGCACCGCACGTGAGCAACTCGCCGTCGCGCGCAGCGGGTTGGCCGCCGCCGAGTCCGCCCAGGCCGCCGCCGACCGGACCCTGGCCGACGTACGCGAACTGGCACGTCTGCAACTGCGGTTCACGCAGGCGCGGGAGCGGGCCACGCTCATGGAGCAGCGCGTCGACGGCTATCGGCAGGCGCAGGCGCGGATGGAGCGGGCCCGGAAGGCGGAGGCGGTGGCCCCGGCGCTGGAGCTGCGGGAGGCCGCCGACACCGAACACAGGGAGGCCGCCCGGGCCGAGGCACGCGCACGTGACCTGTTGCCGGACACCTTCGCGGGCGCCGGAGCGGCCGGACTCGCCGCCGCCGCACGCCGGGCCGCCGAAGAACTGGGCGGCCTTGAGTCGGCCCGCCGCGCAGAGCAACGGCTCGCCGAACTCGGCTCGGAGCGCGCCGAGTTGGACCGCCAGGAGCGCGACGACGAGGACGTACGGCAGGAGGCCGAGGCCTGGCTCGCCGAGTGGGACAGCACCCGCGCGGGACTTCAGACGCGGATCGACTCGGCCCAGGAGGCCGCCACCCGGGCCGAGCAGTTGGCCGAGCGGCGCGAGCCGGCCGAGCGGCGGCTCAAGGCGGCCCGGCAGCGGGACCAGTTCGCCGGTGACACGGAGGACACCCAGCGGCAGGTGCTCGCCTCCGCCGAACGTGCCGTCGAGGCCCGAGCCCACTGGCTCGACCTCAAGGAACAGCGGCTGAACGGCATCGCCGCCGAACTCGCCGCCCACCTCACCGACGGCGCCCCCTGCGCCGTCTGCGGGGCCACCGAACACCCCGCCCCCGCCCGCAAATCCGCCGGACATGTCGACCGCGCGGCGGAGGAACAGGCCCTCACCGCCCACCAGCGCGCCGAGGAACAGCGCACCGAGGCCGAGCGCCGCCTGGGCGTCGTACGCGAAGCCCTCGCCGCCGCCACCGCCGAGGCGGGTGACACGCCGACCGAGCAACTCGCCGACGAGGTCGCGGAGTTGGAACGGCTCTACGAGCAGGCGCGCCGGGACGCCTCCTGGCTGCACCCCGCGACCGAGGAACTGCGCCGCGCAGAGCAGGAGCACGAGCGGCGGACCACGATCCAGCAGCAGGCCGCCCTCCGCGCCGCCTCCCGTACCACCCTGCGCGACACCCTGGACCGCGAACGGGCCTCCCTGGAAGGGGAGTTGGCGCAGTCGCGGGGTGCCGCCGACAGTGTGGCCGCCCGTGCCGCCCAACTGGAGCGGCAGGCCGCGCTGCTCACCGACGCGGCCGATGCCGTCCGTACCGCCGAGGACACCGCACAGCGCCTCAAGGACGCCGACGCCCGGCTCGCCGACGCGGCGTTCCGCGCCGGGTTCGAGACTCCGCAGGCGGCGGGGGACGCGCTCCTCGACGACACCGCGCACCGCGAGCTCCAACGGCGCCTGGACGCCTGGCAGTCGGAGGAGGCCGCCGTACGGGCCGTGCTCGCGGAGGCCGAGACGGCGGCGGCCGCGCAGCAGGCCCCGGCCGACCTGGACGCGGCGGAGCGTGCCGCGACGGCGGCCGTGCAGCGGACCCGGCAGGCGGCTTCCGCGCGGGACGCGGCGGCCCGGCGTTGCACCGAACTCGACCGGCTCTCCGCCCGATCGGCGGCCGGGGCACGCCAACTCGCCCCGCTGCGCGAGGAGTACGACCGGGTGGCCCGCCTCGCCGCCCTCACCGCCGGCACCTCGGCCGACAACGAACGCCGGATGCGCCTGGAGTCGTACGTCCTCGCCGCCCGCCTGGAACAGGTGGCCGCGGCGGCGACCGTACGGTTGCAGCGCATGTCGTCCGGCCGCTACACGCTTGTCCATTCCGACGACCGGGCCGGGCGCGGCCGTAGCGGACTCGGGTTGCATGTCGTCGACGCGTGGACCGGGCGGGAGCGGGACACGGCGACGCTGTCCGGCGGGGAGACGTTCTTCGCGTCGCTCGCCCTCGCGCTCGGGCTCGCGGACGTGGTCACCGACGAGGCCGGCGGGGTGCGGCTCGACACCCTCTTCATCGACGAGGGCTTCGGCAGCCTCGACGAGGAGACCCTCGACGAGGTCCTCGACGTCCTCGACTCCCTGCGCGAGCGGGACCGCAGCGTCGGCATCGTCAGCCATGTCGCCGATCTGCGGCGGCGGATCCATGCGCAGTTGGAGGTCGTGAAGGGGCGGGCGGGGTCGGCAGTACGGCAGCGGGCGCAGTGAGTGTGTGGGGTCTCTGAGGTCTGTGGGGTCTCTGGGGTCAGTGGCCCAGTGGGCGGCGGGGGAGCGGTGACGAGTAGACGACGCTCGTCGTGACCGATCCGAGGGCGCCGATCTTGCCGGACACCTCTTCCAGGTGGCGCATCGAACGGGCCGCGACCTTGATCATGAAGCAGTCGTCGCCCGTGATGTGATGCGCCTCCAGGATCTCCGGCGTCACCGCGACCAGGTCGTGGAAGGGCTTGTAGTTGCCGGTCGGGTAGCGCAGCCGGACGAACGCGAGGATGGGCAGGCCCAGTTGCTCCGGGTCCACGACCGCCGCGTATCCCTGGATCACCCCCGCCTCCTCCAGCCGCCGCACCCGCTCGGTCACCGCGCTCGCGGACATGGAGACGGCCCGGGCCAGCTCGGCGAAACTGGCCCGGCCCTCCCGCTGGAGGACATCGAGGATGCGCCAGTCGGTGGCGTCCGGGGAATACGCGGTCATGGCTGATGAATAGCAGGGGAATCCCCGGCCGATCAAGGGGTACGGCAGGGATCGTCCCTTCAGCGGGCCGGACGGCGGCCATAGATTTCTCGATGTAGAGACCTAGAGACCTAGAGACTTAGAGACGCAGCGACGTGGAGATGCAGAGCCGTAGCGGCTCCTCCGTGAAAGGCCGGATCATGAGCAGCAGCAGTACCGTCGTCAACCCTGTTCTGCGGGTCGCCCCCGCCGCACCGTCGGCAGCCGCCGCCCACTTCCGTGCGAGCCTCGCCTTTCACGCCGATGTGTCCGACGTGGCCACCGCGCTCGCGGCCGGTGGCGACCCCGGCTTCGTCGTCCTCGACTCACGGTCCACCGAGTCCTGGGACCAGGGGCACGTCCCCGGAGCGGTCCATCTCCCCACCGCGCTCATCCCGGTGCAGGCCGAGGCTCTGCTCGACAAGTCCGTCCCGGTCGTGACGTATTGCTGGGGTCCGGGCTGCAACGGCGGCACCCGGGCCGCCCTCGCGCTCGCCGAACTCGGGTACCAGGTCAAGGAGATGCTCGGCGGGTTCGAGTACTGGGTGCGTGAGGGCTTCGAGTTCGAGACGTGGGAAGGTCGTGAGAGGCGTGCGGCCGATGCGTTGACGGCACCGGTGGACGCGGGCGACTGCGGCTGCTGATGTGCCCGCTATGCCGTCAACTCGGCGCCCTGGAAGGCGAGTTCGAGGAGCGGCCGCCGACGCGCGAGTCTTCGAACCCCGAACATGTGGGCTCGCTGTGCGTGTAGGTTCTGCCCATGGCGCGATACGCGGAGCCGGGAACGGCGGTGCAGTGGGTGGAGTCGGGCGGCGGTCCGCTCATAGCGGTGCCGGAGACGGTGCTGCCGTTCTGGACGGGAGCCGACGGCGACGAACTCGCATCGGACTACGACCGGGCGTGCGAAGTCGGCGGCTACGCGGGGCTGTTGCCCGTGGGGGACAGCGCGGCGCTGGTCCTGGGGGACGATCCCGCGTCGACGGCCTTCCTGCCCGAACACGGCACGTTCGTACGGTGGCGTGCCGCGAACTCCGAGGACGAGGTGCTGGCCGGCCTGCCCGCCGCGCTCGCCGGTGCGCTCTGGGAGAACGAGGTGCAGTGGGACGTACCCGGACCCGTCGTCCTGTTCGACTCGGCGTGGCCCGGGCGGGATTCGGAGGGTACCGAGCATCTGAAGGTCGACCTGGAACCGGGGCGCTACGCGGTCCGCGCGGGGCAGGCGCAGCCGGGGCCGGAGACGTGGCTCGGGCTTGTCCAGCTACGGCGACTTCCGAACTGACCGTGTGGTGAGGGGAGGTGCGGGCGCCCGGCTCCGAACTGAGCACGCGGCGCGGAGAGTTGCCGACGGCCGGATCCCCAACTCCGGGACCCGGCCGCTGACACATCGCACCCCGGGTCAGAGTTGCGACAGCTCGTCCACCAGGTCGTCCAATCCCAGCGAGCCCTGGGACAGCGCGGCCATGTGCCAGGCCTTCAGGTCGAAGGTGTCGCCGTGCCGCTGCCGTGCGTTCTCGCGGCCCAACAGCCAGGCCCGCTGGCCGAGTTTGTAGCCGATGGCCTGGCCCGGGATCGAGAGATAGCGGGTCAGCTCGCTCTCCACGAAGTCCGCCGGACGGCTGATGTGCGCCCCGAAGAACTCCTGCGCCAGCTCGGGCGTCCACCGCTCACCGGGGTGGAACGGCGAGTCGGCAGGGATCTCCATCTCCAGGTGCATGCCGATGTCGATGATGATCCGGGTGGCCCGCATCATCTGCCCGTCGAGATAGCCGAGTCGCTCGTCCGCGTTCTCCAAGTAGCCCAGCTCGTCCATGAGTTGCTCCGCGTACAGCGCCCAGCCCTCGGCGTTGGCGCTGACCATGCCGACGGCGGCCTGGTAGCGGGACAGGTCGTCGGCGACGTGCGCCCACTGGGCGAGTTGGAGGTGATGGCCCGGGACGCCCTCGTGGTACCAGGTCGAGACGAGGTCGTAGACCGGGAAGCGGGTGCGCCCCATGGTCGGCAGCCAGGTGCGTCCGGGGCGCGAGAAGTCCTGGGACGGCGAGGTGTAGTACGGCGCCGCCGCGCTGCCCGCGGGCGCGATGTGCGACTCCACCCGCCTTACCCGCTCGGCGAGTTCGAAGTGTGTGCCGTCCAGATCATCGATCGCCTTGTCCATCACGCCCTGCAGCCAGACGCGGACCTCCTCGACGCCCTCGATGTGCCGGCCGTGCTCGTCGAGGTGCGCGAGCGCCACCCACGGCGTCTCCGCGCCGGGCAGGACCTTCTCGGCCTCCCGCTTCATCTCGGCGAGCAGCCGGTGGTACTCGGACCAGCCGTACGCGTACGCCTCGTCGAGATCCAGATCCGTACCGTTGAAGTACCGCGCCCAGCGCGCGTACCGCTCCCGGCCCACGGTGTTCGGCGCGCCCTCGACCTCGGGCGCGTACACGTCCCGCATCCAGTCGCGCAGTTCGACCAGCGCGGCGGTCGCCGCGGTCGCGGCCTCGTCCAGTTCGACGCGCAGGGAGTCGGGTCCCGCCGAGGCGAAGTCCTCGTACCAGCCGGTCCCCTGACCGTCGATGTCCGACCACTCGGTGAGCTGGCCGGTGAAGGTGGCGACCGCGCGCGGACCCGCGAACAGCTTGCGGTCCAGGCCGAGTTGGAGGGACTCGCGGTAGCCGGCCAGCGCGGCGGGCACCGCGCGCAGCCGCTCGGCGATCGCCGCCCAGTCCTCGTCGGTCTCGGCCGGCGTCAGTGTGAACACCTCGCGCACTGCGTGCGCGGGCGAGTGCAGGTTGCCGACCGCGCGGAGGCCCTCGTCGGCCTCGTGCACGGCGAGTTGGGCGGTGAGCCGTTCGCGCAGCAGGCGGGCACAGCGGCGCTCGATGTCAGCGTCCGCTCCGGGCCGGCGCTCGGCCTCGTCGAGCTTCGCGAGCGTGGCCCGCTGAAGCTCCGCGAGGGCTTCCTGACCCGCGGGCGAGAGGTCGGTCAGGCGGTTCGAACTCTCCTTCACACCGAGATACGTACCGGTGACCGGGTCGAGGGCGATGAGGTCGTCGACGTAGGCGTCGGCGACCTGCCGGGGCAGCGGAGTGTTGGTCTGCGACATGGGGACCATCCTCATACGCGGAACTTGTCCCCGTCACCCCGATGTCAGCCCGATTCAGCTACGGGCGTGGCAAGCGGAAGCAGGGGCCCGCAGTCCCACTGCTGGAAGATCAACCGGGTCTCCACACGCGCCACTTCGCGCTGTGACGTGAACTCGTCCAGGACCAGCCGCTGCAGATCCGCCATGTCCGCCACGGCCACATGCACGACATAGTCGTCGGGCCCGGTCAGATGGAACACGGTCCGCGACTCCGGCAACGCCCGGATCCGCTCCACGAACGGCCCCACCAGCTCCCGCCGGTGCGGCCGCACCTGCACCGACAGCAGTGCCTCCAGACCGCGCCCCAACTTGGCCGGATCGAGACGCAGTTGATGCCCGAGGATCACCCCGGCCCGGCGCAGCCGCGCCACCCGGTCCAGACACGTCGACGGCGCGACCCCGACCTGCGCCGCGAGCTCGCGATACGTGGCCCGGGCGTCGTTCTGCAGCAACCGCAGGAGGTGGAGATCCACCGGATCCAGTACGACAGATTCGGTCATGAACCGAACGTAACACGGTGCCCGCTCCATTTTGGCCGGTGGATGTTCACCCTTCCGTCCATGGACACAACGAACCGGCACCCCTCCCCGGCCCCCCGAGCCCTGGCCACCGAAGCCGTGCACGCGGGCCGCGACGACCTCGCCCGGCAGGGCCTGCACGCCGCGCCCATCGACCTGTCGACCACCTACCCGTCGTACGACAGCCGCGAGGAGGCCGCCCGCGTCGACGCCTTCGCCGCCACCGGCGCCGAACCGGACGGCCCGCCCGTCTACGGCCGTGTCGGCAACCCGACCGTCGCCCGTTTCGAGACCGCCCTCGCCCGCCTCGAAGGCACCGAGAGCGCGGTGGCGTTCGCCAGCGGCATGGCGGCCCTGACCGCCGTCCTCCTGGCGCGGGCCGCGACGGGGCTGCGCCATGTGGTGGCGGTACGCCCCCTCTACGGCAGCAGCGACCACCTGCTCACCGCAGGGCTGCTCGGCTCCGAGGTGACCTGGACCGACCCGGCCGGGATCGCCGACGCGCTGCGCCCGGACACCGGCCTGGTCATCGTCGAGTCCCCGGCCAACCCGACCCTGGCCGAACTCGACCTGCGCGCCATCGCCCACGCCTGCGGCTCGGTCCCGCTCCTCGCGGACAACACCTTCGCCACGCCCGTCCTGCAACGCCCCGCCGAACACGGCGCGCGCCTCGTCCTGCACAGCGCCACCAAGTACCTCGGCGGGCACGGCGATGTGATGGGAGGCGTGGTGGCCTGCGACGAGGAGTTCGCCGGGCAGCTCCGCCAGGTGCGGTTCGCGACGGGCGGCGTACTGCACCCACTGGCCGGCTATCTCCTGCTGCGCGGCCTCGCGACCCTCCCGGTCCGGGTCCAGGCCGCGTCCGCCACCGCCGCCGAACTCGCCCGCCGCCTCACCGCCGACCCACGCGTCACCCGCGTCCACTACCCGCGCATCGGCGGCGCGATGATCGCCTTCGAGCCCCACGGCGACCCCCACGAGGTCATCGCCGCGGTCCGCCTCATCACCCCCACGGTCAGCCTCGGCAGCGTCGACACGCTCATCCAGATCCCGGCCTCCATCAGCCACCGTGTGGTGGGAGAGGAGGACAGGAGGGGTTCGGGGGTGAGCGACAGTTTGCTGAGGCTGTCGGTAGGGCTGGAGGACGTAGAGGACCTCTGGACGGATTTGGATGGGGCGCTAGCGCCCCTCCAAAGGGGCGCGGGGAACTGCGCGACCAGCCACAACGCACCCGCGCCCGTCAACCGATCCGCAACCGCTACGGCGCTTCGGCCCTCCCGAACTCCGTAACCTCCGCAACTTCCACCGCCGCACTCAGCCGAGCCGTGACCACCAACGTCCCCTCCTCGATCTGATAGTCAAGCGGCAACCCAAGCCCCCGCATCGCCGCCACCATCCCCGTGTTGGACGCCTGCGTCACCGCATACACGCTCTCGCACCCCGCCTCGACAGCCATCCCCACCAGCCGCCCCAACAACTCACTCCCGATCCCCCGCCGCTGCCAGTCGTCCTCGACCAGCAGCGCAACCTCCGTCTCGTCCCCGTCCCACAACAGATGCCCGAGCCCGACAATCCGCCCCGACGCCGTCTGCACGGCCAGCGTCCGCCCGAATCGCGGGGAGAGCAGGTGGTTGAGATACCGGTCGGCGTCCCCGACCGGCCCGTGGTACCGCATACCGAGCGTCCGCGAAGAGCACCGCTCGTGCATCTCCCGCGCCGCGTCCAGATCGCCGGTGTCAGCACGCCGTACGGTGATCGCGTTGCCCTCGGGCAGCGTCAGTACGTCCTGGCAGCGCGGGATGCGCGGACCGAGCCGGGCGTCCAGCTCGACCAGGGCCCGCGCCCGCGCGAACTCGGTGGGCGTGAACGGCAGATATGCCCGCTCCACTGTGATCACTCCGCCTTCCGGCGCCCGCAGCCGCATGACCGTGTCCTCCAACGCACCCTCCACCGGAACCGACCCCGGCTCGCGCCCCTTGCCGGCGACAACGTTGGCGGGCAGCGAACGGATGGTGCACCGGCCCAGCAACTGCCGCAGCGCCAGGGGCAGTTCGGCCGCGTCCAGGGCCGTGCGCGTGGCCAGGCCCAGGACGCGGGTCGGCGCGTCCACCAGGTCGTGGGCGTCGGCCCGCTCGATCCAGGTGCCCGAACCGCCGGCCGACGCCACGGCCCGGGTGATCTCGGACGCCGCGACCTCGGCCGGAGCCCGCAGCAGGAACTCGTCCACCGTGCCCTCGGCCAGCGGATGCGTCTGCAGGCTCAGGATGTCGACGCGCTGGCCGGCCAGCGCCGTGCACAACACCGCCAGCGATCCCGGCGCGTCCCGCACCGTCGTCCGCATCCGCCACAGCGCGGCCGCCTCGGCGACGGGGTCGGCCGTCGCGGACGACTGCGCGGACTCGGACTCGGACGCGGAGGTGACCTCGGATGCGGATGCCGATGCGGACTTGGACTTCGGCTTCGACTCGGGTGATCCGGTCGGCCCGGTCTGCCGCAGGTCCGCGGCCGGCCGGGCACCGGTATCGCCCGTCGGCGGCGCATGACCGTGGCGGCGTGACCACCACGTGTGGAACCCCGCCGTCGCGATCAGGGCCAGCGCGGAGATCGCCAGCAGGCCCGGACCGTCGGGCCCGTGTCCCACCAGATCCGCGACGACGTCCGCCACCGCGACCGCCGTGAACAGCGCGGCCAGCTCCACCAGATCCCGCCGCCAGTGATGCACCGGACGCCCGTGCCTCGCGCGCGTCACATCAAACATGTCTCGACTCATGCACCCACTGTGAAGGAAGGGTGTTGCGTGATCACGAACGCTCTGTGACCTACCGGTAAAAGCGTGGTTCTGTACCTTTTGCCGTTCTTTTGGTGAGTAGGGAGCACTGGAGGTCAGCCCTGTCGCCCTACGTCATGCGGCCACCTCTTCCGCCAGCGCACTGCGCAGCCGACGTGCCTGCGCGACCAGCCGGGACGAGCCGCCCCGGGCCGCCGTCTGCGCCAGATGCGGCAGTTCACCCCGTGCCCCCGAGCGCTCCGCGCACTCCGCGGCCACGGCGAGGAGATCTCCGAGCGCCCGCGCGTGGGCGGGTTTGGCGTCGCCGTCCAGGTCGGCGAGCAACGCGGCCAGGGTGTGCCGGAGGATCCCCCAGATGGTCGCGTTCGCCCCGGTCGCCGCCCCCGTCCGCGCCGACTCGGCGAGCCGCGACGGCTTCACGGCCCCGCTCCGCACCAGCTCCCCGAGATCCGTACCGAGCCGGTCCCCGTCCAACTGCCCACGCGCCGCGAGCACCAGCAACGCGTCTACGGCGGCGAGCCGATCCTGGGGGTGCCGCGCGCCGAGACCGTACGCCAGACACAGGTGCGTGGCCTGCCCGGCGAGCCCCTCGGACTCGGCCAGCAGCGGGAGTACGGCGGCCGCACCCCGGGTGTCGTCCAGCGCGGCGGTGGACACGTCCCGCACCAGCCGCGCCGCCACCAGTTCGCGACGCTCGGGGAGTATCGCGAGCCAGTGCCGCTGCATCTCCTGGTTCCAGTGGTAGCAGTGCCAACGGTCGCCGTAGGCGGTCACCGGCTTGCCGAGCGCGCGGAACTCCGCGGGGAAGTCCTCCTGAAGATCGAGGAGTTCACCCAGCTCCACTACGACACGGGCCCCGGCTGTCCGCCGCCTGCTCAGGGGCAGGGTGGGGCTCTCGGACGTCAGCCAGTGCGCGAGCCGGGTGCCCTCCGCCGTGCCGAGCGACTCCGCCCGCTCGGCGGCAACGGCTGCCGCCGAGCGGTCCTCGCGGCGCACCCGCAGCAGGGCCTGCGCGAAGTCGGCCTCCGAGACCCGTGCGCCCAGGCGCCGGTATACGTCCAGCCGGTCCACCAACTCGTCCGGCTCCAGCAGCCCCGTGCTCCAACTCGGCGTCGACAGCAGGAACGGCAGCGGCTCCGCGCGGAGCCGGTACGCGATCTCCCATATCCGGGCGTCGAAGGCCCGGGTCAGTGCGCTGTGTCCGCACTCGCGTCCCTTGTCGCCGTGCCGCATCCCATCGTGGAGGGTGCCGGTGCGTACCTTGTCCAGAAGCGTGGCCAGCAGGAGGTCGAGCGCGTACGACCCGCTGCCGAAGCTGTGGTGCGACCTGCGGAAGTTGTTGTCCGGATGCTGGGCGTACCCGGGATCCGCGCTGCTCCACCACCGGCGCGCGACCACCGGACCCAACGCCTCCAGCAAGGCGTCCCGGTCGCCGTACGCATGACGGACCAGTCCGTCCAGCGCCCGCTCGAACGCCGCCACGTCACCCTCGGTCGCCAGCAACGCCCCCAGTTCCTCGGCTAGTTCGACCGCCGACTCGGGCGCCGGTGCGAGGCGCGCAGCCTCCGGTGCCGGCGGGAGCAACTCCTCGTACAACGACACCGCTGCCGTCACGGGCGCGGCACCCAGCGTCTCGACCGCGCGTGTGCGCAGAGCCGGGATCAACTGGTCGGCCGCTGCGGCGAGTTCGTCCCGTACCTCGGGGGAGTCGACCTTCTTGACGTGCCGTTCGACCAGCTTCAGCGCGCGTTCCTGCACCTCCGCGTCCTCGTGCGCGAAGGCCTGCGCGAGGGCGGGCAGTACCTCGGGGGCAACCGACGCGTCCCGCGCCAAGACCTTTCCCAGCAGCACGAGTTGAGCCCGGACGAGCTTCTTCTCGGGCCGGAACAGCACCGCGTCCGACATCTCCGCCAGCCGACGAGGCGTCAACTTCCCCTCCAGTGCGAGGGATCCGAGCACCGACTGCGCATGCGACGCCACCATCGACACCGCGTCCGAGGCCAGCGCGACCCAGTCGGCGATCCGCTCCCGCTCCTCCTCGCGGCTCAGGGCGAGGGCCTTCAGCACGCGCAGGAACACCCGGTTGTCGAGGGTCGTACCGCCGCGCAGCAGCCGGGCCACGCACGCGTCCACCGTCCGCCTCCGGTCCAGGACGCCTTCGGTGGTGAGCTGGGCGAGTGCGTCGACCCAACTGTTCGGCCCTTCGCCCGAGGTCCACTCCAGTGGGCTGCCGATGTCCTCCGTCTCGAAGACCGCGTCCACCAGCTCCGCGAGATGCGGATCCTTGCGCAGCCGGTCGAGCAGGGTGTTCCCGAGCTGCCGCAGGTTGCCGATGTGCTCCACCCAGCCCCGCACATAGGCGTCCGTCGTCGGCACCGGGCAGCCGGAGAGCCGTACCAGACCGGCCATCAGCTCGTACGGCACGCCGGAGGAGGCCGGGCGTCCGGCGAGGCGGTGCGTCACGTCGGCGAGCCAGGCGGTGTCACGGTCGCCCAGGATGTGGATCAGGAGCGCCGGGGACGACTGCGACCAGCGCATGTCGGTGGCGGCGATCCAGGTCGCCGCGGCCGCAGCGCCCGTCTCGCAGGCGGCTCCGGCCGCGTGCAGGGTGGGATAGGCGCGGCGGGACGGCTCTTCCCACGGTGCCTTGCGCAGCTCCTTGCGGAGTGCCTTCAACTCCGGCAGGAACGACCGCCGTTCGGTGTCCGTCAGCCCGTCGAGCAGGCCCACCGCCTCGGCCGTCCGGCCCGCCCGCACCGCTTCCATCAGCGAACTCATCGCACACCCCCGTCGACCCGCACCATGTTCTGATCCGCGCTCAGCTCCGTCGCGGCACCCCGTCGCACCATCCGTACCGCCAGGGCGTGCTTGCACGGCCCGCGCCCGCCCCGGTACTTCGCCCACCACACGCAGCTGCAACTCAGCACCCCCGCCTCGTCCCGCACCCGGTGCACATGACCGTCCTCGGCGGTCACGGTCCCGAGCGCGCCCTCCAGACGGACCGCCCCTGCCGCCACCAGTGCGCGGGCCGAGCGCAGCCGCGGATTGTGGCGCTCCACGCGCTGTGCGTCGTAGGGGAGTTCACGGTGGAAGTAGGACGCCTCCGCCGTGTCGTAACCGACGCGTCCCGAGGTGCCCAGCCGGGTCAGCGCGGCGCGGACCCGCTCCGGGGTGAGGCCGGAGGAGGCGGCCATGTCGGCGACGTCGATGCGAGGTTCCCAGGCCAGCAGTACGGAGATCAACTCCGCGTCCTCGCCTGCCTCGTCGGCCGTGAGCGCGTCCAGGACCCTGCCCTCGCCGGAGAATCCGCGCGACGCGTCCGGCGACAGTGTGAGGGTGAGCCGCATGCCCGGCAGGACGGCTTCCCACGCGCCGGCCGTGGCGTCGGCGCCGACGACGGAGGGGCCGTAGATCCGCAGGGCCGTGGCGTGGCGCAGGACGCGTTGGAGTGCGATCAGGCGCTCCGGGCCCGGGAGGCAGACCGCGCCCGGTACGGGGCGGGTGGTCGGGCGCAGGCCTCGGCCCGCCGGGACGACCCAGCGCGGGCCGCTCGTGGTGCCGCGTGCGCCGCTCTTCGGGAGCGAGCGCAGGAAGCGGACCGCCTCGGCCGCCGGGAGCTCGGCGCGCAGGTCGAAGCCGGCCGCTATGACCTGGGCCTCCGCGAAGCCGCGCAGCCACCGGTCGGGCAAGGGAACCTTCTTCTCCACGACCGGGCCGTCCAGCGTGGTGACGGCCAACTCCTCGGGGCCGACCCGGAGATGGAGCGGATCGTCCGTGCCGATCCGGGAGAGGGCCTCGCGCAGCGGGTTGTTGACGTCGACGTTCGTCGTGCCGTGTCCCACCTCGTCGCCGTCGAGTCCGGGGCCCAGGACGTCCAGTCGTGCGTACACCCCGCCGCAGCCGGAGAAGGACTCGAAGCGCAGCCGATCGCCGCCCGCCGTCACCACCGGGTCGAGGGAGGCGGCCAGTTGACGCTGGTAGTAGCGCGTGGCCGCCACGTCGGCCACCGCAAGCAGCGCCGCCGAGGCCACCTGAGGAGAGGTCAGGAAGCCCGCGAAGAAGCGCGGATGATCGGTGACACCCGAAGGAGTCGCACCTCGTGAGGTCTCCAGCCCGAGGCGCCGTCCGTCCGCCGACGACTCCAGCACGGAGGGTCGGGGATAGGTCACGGCCTGCAAAGATCGCGTCATGGGAAAAACCGTAGAGGCCACCACTGACAATCGGCCTGACCTGCGGAAACGTGTTCGGCGGCGGGGAGTTGGCACGCTTCGCCGCGCGCCGCGCACCGGGGGATGACGCCGGTGCGCGGCTCAGGTACGAGGGTAGTGGAGTTACTGGCCGGCCCGTCCCGGCTGCAGGGTCTTGGTGAACAGCACGGTGCCGTCCTGCTCGCGCAGACGGACCGTCAACTCCCCGCTGTGGCCGTCGATGTCGACCTCGCCGAAGAACTGGTAGCCCTCGGCCGGCGACACGTTCTGCGCGGTCGGCGCCTTCACGAACACCCGCTCCGGACCGAAGGTGTTGTCGAGGTCGCTGGCCGGGAAGGCGCCCGCGTTCAGCGGACCGGAGACGAACTCCCAGAACGGCTCGAAGTCGGTGAACGCGGCCCGAGAGGGCTGGTAGTGCTGGGCGGAGGTGTGGTGCACGTCGGCCGTCAGCCACACGGTGCCGGTGATCCGACGGTGCTTGATGTAGCGCAGCAGCTCGGCGATCTGCAGCTCACGCCCGAGCGGCGCGCCCGGGTCGCCCTGTGCGACGGCCTCGATGTTCGCCTTGCCCTCGGTGGCATCGGGCACGACCAGGCCGAGCGGCATGTCGGCGGCGATCACCTTCCACACCGCACGTGACCGGGACAACTCCCGCTTGAGCCACTCCAGTTGCTCCCGGCCGAGGATGCCCTGCGGGTCCACGGTCTGTTTGTCGGGCGAGTTGGCGTTGCGGTAGGTCCGCATGTCCAGGACGAACACGTCGAGCAGCGGACCGTGCCGCATCACCCGCTGGACGCGGCCCTCCTCGGCGCCCGGCCGCAGCGTCGAGATCGGGAAGTACTCGCTGAACGCACGCCGGGCGCGCACCGCCATGACGTCGACGTTCTTCTCGGTGTAGCGCGTGTCGGAGGCGGCGATCACCTCGCCCGGGTACCAGTTGTTGCGCACCTCGTGGTCGTCCCACTGGATGATCGACGGCACCTGGGCGTTGAACCGCTTCAGGTTCTCGTCGAGCAGGTTGTAGCGGAAGTTCCCGCGGAACTCGGCCAGGGTCTCGGCGACCTTGGACTTCTCCTCCGTGGTGACGTTCCTGTAGAGGCTGCCGTCGGGCAGCGCCTGGGTCGCCGTGATCGGACCGTCGGCGTAGATGTTGTCGCCGCTGCACACGAAGAAGTCCGGGTCCAGCTTGGCCATCGCGTCGTAGATCCGGTAGCCGCCGAGGTCGGGGTTGATGCCCCAGCCCTGCCCCGCCAGGTCACCGGACCACAGGAAACGCACGCCGCGCCGCCCGGTCGGCACCGTGCGGAACGTGCCGTCGACCGGCTCGCCCGTACGACGGGGGTCGTCGGGGTCGGCGAGCAGGACCCGGTAGTGGATCTGCTGCCCCGAGGGCAGCCCGCGCAGCCGGGTGGTGCCGGTGAAGTCGGTGTCCGAGCCGAGCAGCGGACCGTGCCACCGGTGCGGATTGCGGAACGACTCGGTGGCCGAGGTCTCCACGATCATCCGCGCGGGGCGGTCCGAACGCACCCACACGAGCCCGGAGTCGGAGGTTACGTCCCCCGCCTGCACGCCCCAGCCCGCCTTGGGACGCCCGGACAGGGCGAAGGCCGGGGCGGCGCCGAGAGCGGCGGGCACGGTCAGGGCCGCCGACGCGGCGAGGGAGCCGCGCAGGACGCTACGGCGGGCGGGGAACGGACGATGCGACATGGGGTTGCGCCTCCACGGACGGGCTGCGGTCAGGGTGCACTGCCACAACTACTGGTGCGCCACAGCGCACACGCAAACCAGGGGTGAACAACGGAACGCGGTGACATGGGGGACCGCGTGCGACGTCGGAGGCTCACTACGGGCGTACGGCGCCGGCCATCAGACGTATGCCTGCACGGATCCGTCCGGGGGACAGGTGCGCGTACCCCAGGACCAAGGGCCGGGCTCGTCCTCGACGGAACCGCCTGGCCGCGTTACCCCGAGGGGACAGAGGCCGCCGCGCTGTTGTGGCAGGCGGCGGTTGTCACGGTCGTCGGCAGCGCCTTTGTCGGCGCCGGAGTCGCCCTGGGATCGGGGGCGTTGGGGCCGGTGCCGCGTCGGTCAGCGGCTGCCGTCGAGGATGACGCGTGCGACCAGGGCCGGGTCGTCGTTCATCGGGCAGTGCCCGCAACCCGGCAGCCGAACGAGCCGGGACCGGGGGATCAACTGCTTGGCGCGGACGCCCTGGCGGCGCAGCAGCAGCCGGTCCTGCGTCCCCCAGGCCACGGTCACCGGGATGCCGGGGATGTCGTCGGTGAACCGGACGCTCGTACCCGCCCGGAGCGTGTCGTCGAACCCGGGGGCGTTGACCAGTGCGAGCGTCTCGGCGACCACGGCCTCGGGTGAACGGCGGCCGGGGCGGGCGTAGATGGTGCTGGTGAGGGCCGTGCGGCCGGCCGTCGTGCGGGCGAGTTTCTCGACCAGCGGGAGGGGCAGCCGGCGGGCGATCTGCCGCATGGTGAGCAGCACACCGAAGGCGTAGCGACGCTCGGCCTGGGACCAGAATCCGGCGGGGGAGAGGGCGGTGACGGACCGTACGACCTTCTCGCGGCCCAGTTCCAGGGCCATCAGGCCGCCGAGCGAGTTGCCCGCGACATGCGGACGTTCGAGCCCCAGCTCCTCGCAGAAGCCCCTGAACACGGCCGCCGTCGTGGTCAGGTCGTACGCCAGCCCCTCCGGGAGCGCGGGCGAGGCGCCGAACCCGGGCAGGTCCACGGCGATCACATCGCGCTCGGTCGCCAGGATGTCCACCACCGGGTCCCAGGCCTGCCGGTGGTGACCTATGCCGTGCAGCAGGAGGAGTGGTTCGCCGTGACCCACGCGCGCGTAGGACACGGTCACGGTCTTCGGGCCCTGCGGAGTGGGGACCGGGAAGGAGACGGTGGCGGACATGGGGATGCTCCTCGTCTGGGACACGCTGGCAGACGCCGTACAGGCTGTGTAGACAGCTTGTCAGTAACTGCTACTCACCGGTAGCCCCAGGCGTCGGGGACCTTGAGGCAGGCGGTTTTCTGCTGGACAGGGCAGCGCCCAGCGCATGGGATGAGGTGGTGACCACCGACACCCCGACCGATGTCTTCGAAGAGCACCGACCCGTCCTCATGGGAGTCGCCTACCGCATGCTCGGGCGGGTGGCCGACGCCGAGGACGTGGTCCAGGAGGCCTGGCTGCGCTGGTCCGCCGCCGACCGCGCCGGCGTCCGCGAACCGCGCGCCTACTTGGTGCGCGTCACGACCCGCCTCGCGATCGACCGACTCCGCCAGGTCAAGGCACGCGGCGAGACCTACGTGGGCCCGTGGCTGCCCGAGCCGTACGTCACCGACTTCGGGGACACCGTCCCCGACACCGCCGAGCGCGCCGTCCTCGCCGACTCCGTCTCCCTCGCCGTACTCGTCGTCCTGGAGTCGCTGTCGCCGCTGGAACGGGCCGTGTTCGTCCTCAGGGAGGCGTTCGGTTACCCGTACGCCGACATCGCGGCCATGTTGGACCGGGGTGAGCCGGCGGTGCGCCAACTCGCCGGACGGGCCCGCAAACACGTCGACGAGCGGCGCCCGCGCTACGAGGTCGACCCCGCCCAACGCCGCGATCTCACCGAGCGGTTCCTCGCCGCGGCGGGCGAGGGCGACCTGGCCGGCCTCATGGCCATGCTTGCCCCGGACGTCCGTCTGATCGGCGACAGCGGCGGCAAGTCCCAGGCGCCGCTGCGTGTCCTGGAGAGTGCCGACAATGTGGGCCGCTTCCTGGTCGCCGTGGCCGAGAAGGGCGTCCCGGAGATGTCGTTCCGCTTCCTCGAACTCAACGGCGGACCCGCGGTACTGATCCTTTCGGGTGACACGCCCGACAGCGTCCTCCAGGTGGACGTATCCGCCGGACGCATCCGCTCCGTCTACATCGTCCGCAACCCCGACAAGCTTCGATCACTGGCTTCCGCTTAGCCGCAGCCCGCGCGGGGCCCCCGTTTCGCGACGGGGGCTTTGCTGTTACGTCACGAAGAACACCCAGTACGAACGCCTTGTGAACGCTCTGCGGCAGACGCTCTGTGCATTGCATATGACATAGAGGATTGGTCTTGACCAAGGGTGGGGGCCGTCCTATGGTCGCAGATAAGTGAAACAACCTTTAATAAACAAGGGCGCTAAAACGCCGCCGGAACACGGCGATTGCGGAGGACAGGGTGGGGACCACGCAGTTGGAATCGGTGCCGGAGCCGAAGTACTGGCATCTCAAGACAGTGCTGAGTGAGGCACTGGACTCCGAGTTCTCCGTTGGCGAGATCCTGCCCAACGAGCGAGACCTGGCGGCCCGCTTCGGCGTCGCCCGGGCCACGCTCCGGCAGGCTCTGGAACAACTCGAACTGGAAGGCAGGCTGCAGCGCCGTCGTGGGGTCGGTACGACCGTCGCGCCGCCGCGCGTGGGTGTCGCCGTCGGCACCGAGCAGCACGCCTGGCCGGGCGCCGGGGAGGACGCCTGGCAGTCCGTCGACTGTGTGCTGGCGGCTCCGCCGGCGGCCGTCGCGGACGTCCTGGAGACCGGTTCCGAGGAACTGGTGCACACCGTGCGGCGCTCCCGGGTGAGCCACGGCCAGCCGGTCGCCGCCGAGCTGCTCTACATCCCGGAGTCGTCGGTACCCGACCTCTCCGCCATAGACACTCCCTCGGCGACGGCACGCGCGCGTGCCGTCCTGCGCGAGTTGCAGCGCCTCGAACTGGAGGGCCAGGACCGCGCCGTCGAACTCGGCTCGGCCCGCGCGGACGACGCCAAGGAACTGGACCGCCTCCCCGGAGCCCCGGTCCTCGTCGTCACCACCCGCTTCTTCGCCGAGGGCCGCACCGCCGCGGTCTCCGTCGCGACCTACCGCGCGGACACCTGCCGCCTGACCTTCGCCGACTCCGGAGGCGTAGAAATCCACCACGGCCCAGAACGCCAGGCCTCCTGACCAAGATCACTGCCGAACCGTCGCGCCCCGGAACCACTCCGGGGCGCGACGCGTTTTCCGTGACGGAAGTGTTTCTGTGCCGGGCGGGGCAGCACCCCAAAGAGGCGCGGGGCGGTATCGATGTGCGGCTCAGCCGCGCGGGCGCGCCCACCCACGACGCCGCAGCAGCCGCCCCTTGCGCCCGGAGCGCGACATGTTCCCTTCTCAGTTCCCTGCACGGCAGCACCCCAAAGGGGCGCGGGGCTGTGTCGATGTGTGGCTCAGCCGCGATGTCGCAGCAGCCGCCCCTTGCGCCCGGAGTTACGACGCGTTCCCTTCTCAGCGCCCTGCACGCCAACACCCCAAAGGGGCGCGGGGAACTGCGCGACCAGCCCCAACGGCGCCGCACTCGACACACGACCATCGCGCCCACCCACAACGGAGCCGCACCCGACAAACGACCACCGCGCCCAGCCCAACGGCGCCGCACCCAAAAAACAACCACCGAGGCCAGCCACAACGGACCGGCACCCAAAAAACAACCCCACCGCCAAGCTAGCGCCGCGTCACCGTGCCCTCGACCGCGAACAGTTGCTCCTCAACATGGTCAAGAGCCAACCGCAGCGCCCCAGTTGCCGCAGCGGCCTCCCCGAGCAGCGACAGGGCAACCTTCGGCGGCCGCAGGCAATACCGCGCCAACTCCCGCCGCAACGGCTCCAGTACACCGTCCAACCCGGCAGCCCACCCACCCACCACGACCAGCTCCGGATCAAGGGCGAGCACCAGCGCGGCGACATCGTGCACAAGGCGCTGGATGAACCGGTCGACAGCCGCCCGCGCCCGCTGGTCACCGTCACGGGCCAGCGCGAAGACCTTCGCGACCGCCTGCTCGTCCAAGGGATGCAGCGGCTCGTCCGTAGTGGAGAGCAACGTCTCCGGAGTCACGTCCCGCCCCAGCAGATGCAGCGCGCCGATCTCCCCGGCCGCCCCGCGATACCCCCGGTGCAACCGCCCCCCGATGAGCGAACCGGCACCCGGACTCAACCCGGCCAGCACCATCACCATGTCGTCGGACTCGGTCGCCGCACCCTTCCAGTGCTCGGCGACCGCCGCCGCGTTGGCGTCGTTCTCCACCAGCACAGGGCACTTGAAGGACCGGCTCAACCGCTCGCCCAGGTGCAGCCCCGTCCACTGGGGCAACGCGGTGCCCAGCCGTACGGTGCCGTCCGCCTCGACGATGCCCGGCGTGGCGACGCCCACCGCCCGCAGCGAGCCGCGCGCGACCCCGGCCCGGCGCAGCAGCTCGGCGACAGCGGTGCGCAGCCGCTCAAGGCGCTCGTCCGCCGAAGCCGTCTCGTCGACGTCCTTGGCGATCGCGCCGAGCACCCGGCCATCCAGGTCGGCGAGGAGCACCGCGACGCGATGTGCGCCGATCTCCAGGCCCAGCAGATGCCCGGCCTCAGCCCGGAACCTGAACCGTCGTGCGGGCCGCCCCTGCCGCCGTACAACGCTCTCGTCGGGCGCCTTCTCGACGACCAGTCCGGCCTCGATCAGTCCCTCGACGACGCCCTCGACGGTCGGCCGGGACAGACCGGTCACCCGGGTGATCTCCGTCAGCGTGGCGCAGTCCGTGGCACGCAACGCGTGCAACACCACCGCGGAGTTGATCCTCCGCAGCAGCGAGGGGTCCCCGCCGGTCAGCCCCGCCAAGGTCTGTCCTCCCAGCTCGTGCGCGTGTTGGGCGGATCGTACTCGGCGCGGCGGACCCCGGCGAGTGCCGGGCGCCCCCGACCCGTCCGGCCCACCACGTCACCCCGGCGCCACGAACCCCGACTCGTACGCCGCGATCACCGCCTGCGTCCGGTCCCGCGCCCCCAGCTTCGCCAGCACGGCGCTCACATGGGACTTCACCGTCTCGGTCCCGACGACCAGCCGGGCGGCGATCTCCGCGTTCGACAAACCGCGCGCCATCAGCCGCAGCACCTCGGCCTCACGCTCGGTCAGTTGGGCCCGCTCCATCACCGCGCGGGCCGCCCGGTTCCCGCCGCCGTCGCCGTACTCGGCGGCCAACTGCCGTACGGAGGCCGGGAACAGCAGCGACTCGCCCTCGGCCACCAGCCGCACCGCGTGCACGATCTCGGCCGGCCGCGCCCGCTTCAGCAGGAACCCGTCGGCGCCGGCCCGCAGTGCCTCGTAGACGTATTCGTCGTTCTCGAAGGTCGTGATGACCAGGATCTTCGGCGGATCGGCGACCGTCCGCAGCACCGCGCGCGTGGCCTCGATGCCGTCCAGGAGCGGCATCCGCACGTCCATGGCGACCACGTCCGGCCGCAGTTGCCGCACCAGCGGGATCACCGCGGCGCCGTCGGCGGCCTCCCCGACCACCTCGATGTCCGGCTGCGCCTCCAACACGGCCCGCAGACCCGCGCGTACGAGGGGTTCGTCGTCGACCAGGAGCACGGTGACCGGCATCCGGCCAGCCTAGATCAGCTCAGCGGCAGCTCCGCGTGCACCTGCCAGTCACCCTCGTCGGGCCCGGTGTACGCCCGCCCGCCGAGCAGTGCGGCCCGTTCGCGTATGCCCCGTAGACCACTGCCGCGTCCCGGCCCGGATATCGCCGCCGTCAGCGGATTGCGGACCTCCAGATCGAGGGTGCCGTCGGTGACGCCGATACGGACCCGTACGGGCACGGACCCCGCGTGCCGCAGCACATTGGTCAGCGCCTCCTGCAGAATCCGGTACCCCTCCCGGGAGACCGGCCCCGGCACCGTCTCCAACGGTCCGGTCACCTCGGCGTCGACTTTCGCCCCGGAGGCCCGCGCCGACTCCAGCAGCCGGTCGGCGTCCACGAGTGTCGGCCGACTGCTCACCGGCCGCTCCGCCTCCCGCAGTACGCCCAACACCCGCTCCAGATCCTCCAGCGCGGCCCGTCCGGTCTCCTCGATGGCACCCAACGCCCGCTCGGTGAACTCCGGGTCGCCCGCCGCGCGGGCAGCGCCCGCCTGCACCACCGCCACGGTGAGCGCGTGACCGATGGAGTCGTGCAACTCCCGTGCGATACGCGTGCGTTCCAGCAGCTGCTCGGTGCGCTCCTCCAGGGCGGCGAGCTGCTCCGCGCGCGAGGGGCCGAGCAACTTCCGGGCCAGGAACGTGGCCAACGCGCCGAGGCCGACCACGGCCGCGTACAGGGCGATCAGAGGAAGGGGTACCAGCAGGGCGTACCAGCCGTGTGGCGTCGCCTCCTTGAGAAGCCAGACGTCGTCGGGCACGCGCCCGCGTGCGACCTCGATGAACTGGAAAGCGATGATCGGCAGCCAGACGCAGGCGAACGCGGTCACCCAGCCCAGAACCATCCGGGCCTCCAGCCACAGCATGGTGCGGCCGCGGTCCCGCCACGTCACCGACGGCCCCACGGAGATGCTCGGGTCCTCCTGTCCCGGTGTCAGCAACAGCCGCGCCTGCACTCCCTCCCCGATCCGCACGGCCGGGATCAGGGCGACCGGGATCAGCGCGAGCGCGGGTGCGTACGGGGTCGCCGGACTGATCAAGATCCACACGGCGGTGATCAGCATCGGCACCCAGAGGTGCAGCAGACGCGTGTACGTCGTCCCCCGGAGCAGCGGGCGCAGGAAGCGGGCCATTCCGACATCGTGACAGCCGGCACCGACAATCGGCCTCCCCCGGGCGGGGGAGACGATCTCCACGGTCGGGGGAGGACCCAACCCCCTTGAACGGCAAGGCTGTTGGCCATGACCAGCATCGACGTACAAGACCTCACCAAGGAGTACGGCACCCGGCGGGCCGTGGACCACGTCACCTTCGACGTCCGCCCCGGCAAGGTCACCGGCTTCCTCGGCCCCAACGGCGCCGGAAAGTCCACCACCATGCGCCTCGTCCTCGCCCTCGACCGGCCCACCTCCGGAACCGCCACCATCGGAGGCCGCCCCTACGCCGCGCTTGCCGAGCCGCTGCGCCACGTGGGCGCCCTGCTCGACGCGCAGGCGGCGCACGGCTCCCGTACCGCCCGCGACCATCTGCACGCCCTGGCGGCGAGCAACCGCATCCCGGTCGCCCGGGTCGACGCGGTGCTGGAGGAGACGGGACTCGTGTCGGTCGCGCGGCGCCGGGTGAAGACGTACTCCCTGGGGATGCGCCAACGGCTGGGCATCGCCGGTGCCCTCCTGGGTGACCCCGAGGTGGTCCTGCTGGATGAGCCGTCGAACGGCCTGGATCCTGAAGGCATCGTCTGGATCCGGGAGTTGCTGCGCCGGCTGGCGGCGGAGGGCCGCACGGTCCTGGTCTCCAGCCACCTGATGAACGAGACCGCCACCTTCGCCGACCACCTCGTGGTCCTCGGGCGCGGCCGCGTCCTCGCCGACACCCCGATGCGGGACTTCATCGACGCGCGCGTGCAACCCCACGTACGCATCCGTACGACGGACGCCGGCGCCCTCAAGAGCGCGCTCGCCGGAGGTGGTCACGACGCCGTGGAGCACGAGGAAGGGCACTGGACCGTGGCGCACGCACGCGTGGACGAGATCGGCGCCCTGTTGTCCGTGGCCGGCGTACCGATCCTCGAACTGGCCGCCGCCGAGGGCACGTTGGAGCAGGCCTATCTCGACCTGACAGCCACCGAGACCGAGTTCACCGCACCGCACCAGGAGGCCTGACCATGGCATTCACGCCCGTGTTCCACTCCGAGTGGATCAAGATCCGCACCCTGCGCTCACAGATCGCGGCCCTTGCCATGATCCCCGCGATGACGGCACTGTTCTCGGCACTCGCCTCGTCCGACACCGGAGGCGACGACTTCGACCCGCTGTTCGCGGTCTTCTTCGGCGTGGCCTTCGGCCAGATCGCGGCCATCGCCTTCGGCACGACCGCCGTGTCCTCCGAGTTCCAGGGCGGAGCACTACGGCTGTCGCTGGCGGCGGTGCCCAACCGGGCGCGGTGGTTTGCGGCCAAGGCGGTGGCGATCGCGGTGCCGGTGTTCATCGTCGGCCTGGTCACCGGTGGGGTGACGCTGGCCGTCGGCAGGGCGGTGCTCGGTGCCGAGGCCGACGGGCTCGGCGGGGCCGAGCAGGTGCGCGGTGTGGTCGGCTGCGCCGTCTACCTCACGCTGATGGCACTGCTCGCGGCCGGTCTCACGGCGGTGCTGCGCAGTGGAGTGGCGACGCTGAGCATCGTCATCCCGTTCCTGCTCATCGTGTCCTTCGTGGTCGGCGACGCGTCGAGCGACATCGCGGACCTCCTTCCCGACCGGGCCGGCCAGGTGGCGCTCCACCAGACCTGGGACGGGGCGATGGGGCCGTGGGTCGGCCTCGGGGTGACGGCGCTGTGGGCCGCGGCGGCGTTGGCGGCGGGGGCGTGGAGCATACGGCGCCGGGACGCCTGACGGCGAAAGTGCCGGAACGTTTGGCCCCGTGCGGGCACTGACGCCCCGCCAAATGTCAGTGGCAACCGCTTTACTGGATCACATGGACATCGCGAAGGACCTCGCCACGATCTACCGGCTCTGCGCCCAGGAGTTCCCCGCAGGGCAGGGTTACTTCCTGGTGGAGTTAGAGACGGGCCCGGTGCCGCCTGACGGGTCGCGGGAGCGGACGGCGGACGATGTCCAGGCCTATCTGCAGGGGATCGCCCAGCGGCTGAACGACCGTTGGGCGGAGCAACTCCCGTGGGGCCAGCTCACGGTGAGAGAGCGCATAGGGCGGGGCGAGGAGATACCGGAGCCCTGGGCCACGCTGGCCCTCCGCACCGACGTACTGAACGTGTGGCAGGCGGAGGACACCGGCCGTTGGATAGCTCTCGGCGTCGCCGACCGGGACGACCAGGACGAGATCCAACTCCTGGCAGCGGTCACGGAGATGGACCCGCCGTGACGCGCTAGCCCTGTGCCGCCACCCGCAGCCGCCCGAACTCCTCGGCCATCGTCGCCGCAGTCCAATGCGCGTTCAATCCGCTCGGATTCGGCAGAACCCACACCCGCGTGTCCCCGAACACCCGCTCCTGCGGCCCCACTTGGGCCTTCTTGTCGTCGAACGCGGCCCGGTACGCGGTCACCCCGAGTACGGCCAGCCACCGCGGCTTCCACCCCGTGAGCTTCGACGCGAGGAGTTGCCCGCCCTCGCGGTACTCCTCCGCACTCAACTCGTCGGCACGGGCCGTCGCCCGCGCCACCACGTTCGTGATGCCGAGCCCGTACGACAGCAACTCCCCTTGTTCCTCCGGCTTCATGAGCCTCGGGGTGAAGGCGGAGAGATGCAGCACCGGCCAGAAGCGGTTGCCGGGGCGGGCGAAGTGGTGGCCCGTGGCCGCCGTCATCAGACCGGGGTTGATGCCGCAGAACAGCACGCCGAGGCCGTCCGCGACGACGTCCGGTACGAGACGGTCGCGGGCGGCCTCCAGCTCGGCCTGGGTGAAGCGGGTCAGAGGATCGCCCCCGGGGTGTAACCCGCGGCCTCCGGGTGCTGCTTCGCGAGTTCCTCGACGCGGGCGACGATGACGGCGACCTGGTCGGCGGCGGCGCCCGTGAAGGACAGTTTGTCGGCCATCAGGGCGTCCAACTGGGCGCGGTCGAGCGGGATGCGCTCGTCGGCTGCGAGCTTGTCCAGCAGCTCGTTGCGCTCGGCGCCCTGCTCGCGCATGGCCAGCGCGGAGGCGACGGCGTTCTCCTTGATGGCCTCGTGCGCGACCTCGCGGCCGACACCGGCGCGGACCGCGGCCATCAGCACCTTGGTCGTTGCGAGGAACGGCAGATAGCGGTCCAGCTCACGCGCGACGACGGCCGGGAACGCGCCGAACTCGTCGAGCACGGTCAGGAAGGTCTCCAGCAGCCCGTCGAGCGCGAAGAACGCGTCGGGGAGGGCCACCCGGCGCACCACCGAGCACGAGACATCGCCCTCGTTCCACTGGTCGCCCGCCAGCTCGCCGGTCATCGACGCGTAGCCGCGCAGGATGACCATCAGGCCGTTGACGCGCTCGCAGGAGCGGGTGTTCATCTTGTGCGGCATCGCGGAGGAACCGACCTGGCCCGGCTTGAAGCCCTCGGTGACCAGCTCGTGCCCGGCCATCAGCCGGATCGTCTTCGCGAGCGACGAGGGCGCCGCCGCGACCTGCACCAGCGCGGTCACGACCTCGTAGTCCAGCGAGCGTGGGTACACCTGGCCGACCGAGGTGAACGCCTGCGAGAAGCCCAGGTGGGAGGCGATCCGCTGCTCCAGCTCCGCGAGCTTCGCCGCGTCGCCGCCGAGCAGGTCGAGCATGTCCTGCGCCGTGCCCACCGGGCCCTTGATGCCACGCAGCGGGTAACGACCGAGCAGCTCTTCCACCCGCCCGTGGGCGACAAGCAGCTCGTCGGCGGCGGTCGCGAAACGCTTGCCGAGGGTGGTGGCCTGCGCGGCCACGTTGTGCGAGCGACCGGCCATGACCAGCTCGCCGTACTCACCGGCCAGCTTCCCGAGCCGCGCCAGAACGGCCACGGTACGGTCGCGCATCAGCTCCAGCGAGAGCCGGATCTGCAACTGCTCGACGTTCTCCGTCAGGTCCCGGGACGTCATGCCCTTGTGCACCTGCTCGTGCCCGGCGAGGTCGTTGAACTCCTCGATCCGCGCCTTCACATCGTGCCGCGTGACCTTCTCGCGCTCGGCGATCGAGGCCAGGTCGACCTGGTCGAGCACACGCTCGTAGTCCGTGATCGCAGCGTCCGGCACCTCGATGCCGAGGTCCTTCTGGGCCCGCAGCACGGCGAGCCAGAGCTGCCGTTCCAGCTTCACCTTCTGCTCGGGGGACCAGAGCGTGGCGAGCTCGGTGGAGGCGTAACGTCCGGCGAGGACGTTCGGGATGCGGGGCTTGGCGGGAGCGGAAGTCACGTGTACGGATTCTACTGGCGATTCGTGCAGGCCAGCGACACGGCCTCCTTCGTCGGAAGCTACGAGACGTCCGTCACTGTCCCGCGTCGGCGAGCTCCGCCAGCACCCCCGCATGACAATCCAGCGGCGCGCACCAACAAGCCAGCACCCGCCCCCGCAACTCCGGTACCAGCCCCAGCAGTTCAGGCCGCTCCAGCAGATACGCCCGGTACTTCGCCATCACCTCCGCGCGCGTGCCGTCCCGGCGGCGCGTGGGGGTGTCGTAGGCGAAGGGGTTGTAGAGCGGGTGGCGGGGGAGGTCCCAGCCGCCGAGGGTCCAGCGGCGGCCGACGTAGACGATGTCCTTCGGGGCGAGTTCGAGCCGGGGGCCGTACTCGTGGATACGGCCCCTGACGTTGATCACCCGCGTCGGCATGGGGAGTTACGCCGCAGGGCCCTCGTAGGGGAGCAGGTCCGGGCGCTTCGGGGAGAGGCCGTCTCCCGAGGAGCGGCCGGTCAGGCGGCGGCCGATCCAGGGGAGGAGGTACTGGCGGGTGAAGCGGGCGTCTTCGATGCGGCGGGCGGTCCAGTTCGGGGGCGGGGTCGGGGGCATCGGGGTGCGCCACTCCGGGTCCTGGGGTTCGTAGCCGAGGGTCTGCCAGACCGCCTCGGCGACGCGGCGGTGGCCCTCATCCGTGAGGTGGAGACGATCGACGTCCCACGCGCGCGGGTCGGCGAGTGAGGGGGCGCCGTAGAGGTCGACGACGAGGGCGCCGTGGCGGGCGGCCACGTCGTCCACGCAGGTGAAGAGTTCCTCCATGCGCGGGCGGAAGCGCTCCAGGACCGGGCCCTGGCGACCGGGGCTGCGCATCAGCACCAGGTGCTTGCAGGCGGGGGTGAGGCGTTCGACGGCCTCCTCCAGCAGCGCGCGGACGCGGCCCATGTCGCACTTGGGGCGCAGGGTGTCGTTCAGGCCGCCCACCAGCGTGATCACATCGGGCTGCATGGCGGCCGCCGGGCCGACCTGCTCCTCGACGATCTGCGCGATCAGCTTGCCGCGCACGGCGAGGTTGGCGTACCGGAAGCCGGGCGTCCGCGCGGCCATCCGGCCGGCGAGGAGGTCGGCCCAGCCCCGGTAGGTACCGTCCGGGAGCAGGTCCGACATGCCCTCGGTGAAGGAGTCGCCGATCGCGACCAGGCTGGTGTGCGTGGGATTCGTCTGCATGGCGACGAAGAGGATAACTCGCCTCCATACCCGCCGGTAGGTCGGCCTCCACGACGACCGGTCGGGCTGGCGCCGGGGGCCCGCCGGGGCCAGCCCCACTGTCGGACGCGGGCCCGCGAAGTCACTCGCCGAGCCCTAGGCCTGCCACCGGTCGGGAACGAGCCCGAGCCAGTGGCCGGGCTCCGAGGCGTCCCTCGCGGGGCTCGCGGGTTCACGAAGCCACTCGCCCAGCCCCTGGCCTCCCACCCGTCGAGAACGCCACCGGTCGGGAACCAGCCCGACTGACCAGCCAGGCTCCGGCGCGTCCCGCGCGGAGCTCATGGCATGCCGCCCACCCGTCGCGCATCGAGCTGCCGCCCGCCCCGGACCAGCCAGCCATAAGCCCGAGGCCGCCCCCGGATCGACGGCCCCCCTCACCTCTAACCCCTCACGCCCGCTGCCCGAACAGCTCCCGCAGTACGTCCTCCATGGTCACCAGGCCGGTCAGGCGGTCCTCCTCGTCGAGGACCGCTGCGAGATGGGTACGGCTGCTGCGCATCGCGGTGAGGACGTCGTCCAGCGGGGTGTCCTGCTTCACGTTCGCGATGGAGCGCATGTCCTCGACCTTGAACGGCTCGTTGCGCGGCGAGGCGTCCAGCGCGTCCTTGACGTGCAGGTAGCCGATGATCCGGCGCTCGCCGTCCACCACCGGGAAGCGGGAGAAGCCGGACTCGGCCGACAGCACCTCCAGCTCGGCCGGGGTGATGCCGGCGACTACGTAGTCGACGTGTTCCAAGGGGAGTACTACGTCCCGCACGGGCCGCCGACCCAGTTCCAGCGCGTCGTTCAGCCGCTCCAGGGCCCGTTCGTCGATGAGTCCCGCCTCGCCGGAGTCCCGTACGATCCGGGCGAGTTCGGCGTCCGAGAAGGACGCGGTGACCTCGTCCTTGACCTCGACGCGCAGGAGTTTGAGGAGTGTGTTGGCGAACGAGTTGATCGTGAAGATCACCGGGCGCAGCGCCCGGGACAGCGTCACCAGCGGCGGTCCCAGCAACAGCGCGCTGCGGACCGGTTCGGCCAGGGCGATGTTCTTCGGGACCATCTCGCCGAGCAGCATGTGCAGGTAGGTCGCCGCCGCCAGCGCGATCACGAAGGACACGGCGTGCCCTGCGCTCTCCGGGACACCGACCGCGTGGAACACCGGTTCCAGCAGATGCGCGATCGCCGGTTCCGCGACGATACCGAGCACCAACGTGCAGAGCGTGATGCCGAGTTGGGCCGCGGCCATCAGCGCGGACACGTGCTGCAGCCCCCACAGCACGCTCTTGGCCCGCCGGTCACCGTCCTCGGCGTACGGCTCGATCTGGCTGCGGCGCACCGAGATCAACGCGAACTCGGCAGCCACGAAGAAGGCGTTGACGACCAGCGTCGCCAACCCGATCAGCAGTTGTACGGCGGTCACAGCTCCCCCTTCGCGGAGTCGGAACCAGAGTCGGAACCGGTGCCGGGGTCGGAGTCGGGGTCGGAACCGGCCTCGTCCACCGGCGCGTGCAACAGCAGCCGCGCCGCCCTGCGCCCCGACGCGTCCACCACGTCGATCCGCCAACCGGCGACCTCGACGACGTCCCCGACCTCCGGAATCCGCCCCAGCTCATTGGCGACCAGACCGGCCAGCGTCTCGTACGGCCCCTCGGGCGCCCGCAGACCCACGCGCGCGAGCTGGTCCATCCGGGCGGCGCCGTCCGCCGAGTACAGCGTGCGGCCGTCGTCGTCCGCCCCGGCCGGGGCCAGGTCGGGCGTCTCGTGCGGGTCGTGCTCGTCCCGCACCTCGCCCACGACCTCCTCGACGATGTCCTCCAGGGTCGCGACCCCGGCCGTACCGCCGTACTCGTCGATGACGACCGCCATCGTGCGCTTGCCGGACAGCCGGTCCAGGAGACGGTCCACGGTCAGGGACTCCGGGACGAGGAGGGGTTCGCGCATCACCTCGGCGAGGGGGAAGCGGGCCCGTCGGTCGGCCGGCACCGCCAGGACGTCCTTGATGTGCACGGTGCCGACGACCTCGTCGAGGTTGCCCCGGAAGACCGGGAACCGGGACAGCCCGGTCGCCCGCGTCGCGTTCGCCACGTCCTCGCAGGTCGCCTGGGCGTCGAGGGCGACGACCTGGACGCGGGGCGTCATCACGTTCTCCGCGGTGAGGTCGGCGAGGTTGAGGGTCCGTACGAACAGTTCGGCCGTGTCCGGCTCCAGCGCGCCCGCCTTGGCGGAGTGCCGGGCCAGCGCGGCCAGCTCCTGCGGACCGCGCGCGGACGCCAGCTCCTCGGCTGGCTCCAGACCGAAGGCCCGCACCACATGGTTCGCCGTGTTGTTCAGATGGCTGATGAACGGGCGGAACGCGGCACTGAACCAGCGCTGCGCGTTCCCCACCCGTTTGGCCACGGCCAGCGGCGAGGAGATCGCCCAGTTCTTGGGCACCAGCTCGCCCACGACCATCAGGAACACCGTCGACAACGCCGTACCCAGCACCAGCGCGACGGACCGCGACGCGGAGTGCGAGATGCCCAGCGATTCGAGCGGGCCCGCGATCAGCGCGGCGATCGACGGCTCGGAGAGCATGCCGACGACCAGGTTGGTGACGGTGATGCCGAGCTGCGCCCCGGACAGCTGGAACGTCAGATTCCGTACGGCCTTCAGGGCACCCGAGGCGCCCCGCTCACCGCGCTCGACCGCGCGCTCCAGCTCGCCGCGCTCGACGGTGGTCAGCGAGAACTCGGCCGCGACGAAGGCACCACAGGCGAGCGACAGCAGGATCGCCACCAGCAGCAGAAGCACTTCGGTCATCGGGTCACCTCCGTCCCATGATCGGACAGGGCAGGGAGGTTCGCGCGATGTCGCGCGTCGGGACTGGGAGGCTCGCCCATGGGCGGACGCTCACACCTTTCGTGAAGATGAAGATGTCGAAGATCGTGGAGATGCCGACATTCGGAGTCGTCCGCCAATGGTAAAGGATGGGCAAAGCGATCAGGTGGTGAGGTGCTTCACCCACCGTCGCCACTGTTCCTCGGGTGCGTACCCCGCAGCGCGCCACGCATGCTGTCCGGTCTCGTTGCGCTCCAGCACCATCGCGTCCCCGCGCCGCCCGCCCAGCGCCACGAACCGCTCCTCGGCCGCCGTGAGCAGCGCCGAGCCGATGCCCTGGCGGCGCTGCTCCGGGTGCACGGCCAGCCGGTAGAGGTGGCAGCGCCAGCCGTCGAAGCCGGCGATCACGGACCCGACGAGCCGCCCGTCGCGTTCCGCGAGGATCAGCGCGTCCGGGTCCCTGGTGATGAGCCGGGCCACCCCGTCGCGGTCGTCGCTGATGCTGGTGCCCTCGGCGGCCTCGCCCCAGAACGCCAGCACGGCGTCGATGTCGGAGAGGGCGGCGCTACGAATATGAAGATCACTCATGGGGTGAGCCAAGCAGAGGACGGGCGTGCGGGGCGAGCGGGTTTCGGCGCAGTGCCGCCATGACCGGCGCGAACGCCTCCATGTACGGCTCCAGCACCGTGAGGTACGAGAACCCGTAGCGGTCGCGCAGCGCCAGCACCTTCGCGGTGATCTCGTCCAGGGTGCCGACCAGCATGACGGGGAGATCGAGGACCTGTTCCAGGGTCAGGTCCGGTCGGCGGTCCAGCAGCGGGCGTAGCGCGCTCGCGGGGTCGTCGGTCACCGCAACCAACTGGATCAGGAGGTTGAGTTCGGCGGGTTCCTCGCGGTCGGCCGCGAACTCCCGGTACCGGGCGGCCCGTTGACCGAACTCGGCGGCATCGACCGGTGCCAGCTTGCCTGTTGTGCTGCCCGGCTCCAGGCTCGCGCCCGCGAACGCCGCGATGTCCGCGTGCTCGGCGGTCAGGCGCAGCATGCGGTCGCCGTTGCCGCCGAGGAGGAGGGGAACCCGGGACTTCGCGGCTTCCAGCAGCCGTACCAACTCCTCGACCGTGCGACGGAGTTGGTCCACTCGTTCCCTCGGCGAACCGAACGGCAGCCCCGCCGTGTCGTGTTCCGCCTGTACGTAACCGGTGCCGAGCCCGAGTTCGAGGCGTCCGCCCGTCAGGTCGTGGGTCGTCGTCACCTCGCGGGCCAGCAAAGTGGGGTTCCAGAAGCCCGCGTTGAGCACGAACGTGCCCACTCGTGGCCGCTCGGTCGCCTCCGCCGCCGCGACCAGTGCCGGGAACGGCGCGACCATGCCCAGATGGTCGGGGACCAGGATCACGTCGTAGCCGAGTTCCTCGGCGCGTCGGCATCTCGCGCGCCACTCGTCGGCCGGTGAGGAGGTGAGCAGACTGGCTCCGAAGCGGAACGGGCGGGGCATGAACTCTCCTTCGCAGGTGGTTACTTGAGTGTCCGCCGTGAATCCGTGACGGCGGGCGACTCGACGCCAGCCGCGTTTTCCTCACTCGTGTGCGATCGCCGCCAGCACGTTCATGCGGGACGCGCGCAGCGCCGGCAGCAGGGCTGCCACGATGCCGACCACCGCCGAGCCGATCACCACCGCGACGATCGTGGTCCACGGCACCGCGAGCGCCTTCATGCCCTGGAGCGCCAGGACTTGCTGGGCGCAGACACCCCACACCAGGCCCAGGCCGAGGCCGAGTACCGCGCCGAACACCGCGATCACCACCGACTCCAGCCGGATCATTCGCCGCAGTTGGCGTCGGCCGAGCCCGATCGCGCGGAGCAGGCCGATCTCGCGGGTGCGCTCCACGACCGACAGGGCAAGGGTGTTGACCACCCCGAGCACCGCGATGACGATGGCCAGCCCCAGCAGCGCGTACACCAGGTACAGGAGCACAGCGATCTGGTCGTGGACCAGTTTCTTGTAGTCGGCCTGGTCGCGGACCTGGACCTGCGGATAGGGCTTCAGCGTCGTCTCAAGGGACTTGCGGAGCTGGTCGGCGCCGGTGCCGGACGCGGCGTTGACGTACAGCGAGGAGTCCTGGCCGTTCGGGACGTACTTCTCGACCGTCGCGATCCCGAAGAACAGCCCGCCCTGCGTCCCGAACCCGCCAGAGGAGCCCTGGTCGCTGAGGGCGCCCACCGTCAGCTTCGTTGTGCGGCCGCCCGGGAACTCGACGGGGAGCACGCTGCCGAGCCGTACGCCGTGCTTCTTCGCGAAGTCGGCCTCCATCGCGAGGTGTCCGGCGGCGAGCGCCGAACTCGTGTCGCCCTGCGCGTACTTGATGTGGGCGACGTCGTCGAGCGGGGTGTCGTAACCGGCCGCCGTCGTCTCCACCCGCTGGCCGTCCGGCAGTCGGACCGCGAGGGGCGCGAAGCGGGCCCGTACGACGAGACCGACGCCCTCGGTGGCGCGCACGTGGTTCGTGACCTCCTTGGAGAACGGCAGGAAGTTGCCGTTCTGGATCACGAAGTCGGCGCCGAGGGTCTTGTCGATCTGCTGGTCGAAGGACTTCGACATGGACGCGCTCGCCACCGACATCCCGCCGACGAGTGCGAGCCCCACCATCAGGGCCGCCGCGGTGGCGCCCGTACGGCGCGGATTGCGCAGGGCGTTGCGCTGGCTCATCCGGCCGACCGAACCGAACAGGGCAGGGAAGGCGCCGCCCAGCACCCGGATCATCGGGCGGACCAGCAGCGGGCCCGCGATCACGGTCGCGATGAGGGTGAGGACGATCCCGAGGCCCAGGAAGGAGGAGGCGGAGGCCGTCTTCGTCGCGCCGGCGCAACCCGCCAGCGCGGCCACACCGATCACCCCGACGATCGAACCCATCACGGCACGCACCCTCAACGGCCGCCCCACGCCCGCGACTTCGGCGTCCGCGAGGGCCGCCATCGGGGAAACGGTCGCCGCGCGCCTGGCCGGGAGATACGCGGCGACGAAGGTGACGCCGACACCAACGACGTACGCGGCCACGGGAGTTGGCCAACCGACCACCATCTCCGTGGTCTTGAGGTTCATGCCGAACGCGGTCATCAGCTTGATCAGCCCGGCCGCGAGCCCGATCCCGGCCGCCAGACCCAGAGTCGAGCCCACCAGCCCGAGCAGCAGCGCCTCGGTGAGCACCGACCGCCGCACCTGCTTGCGGTCGGCACCCAGGGCACGCAACAGGCCCAGTTCGCGGGTGCGTTGGGCGATCAGCATGGAGAACGTGTTGACGATCAGGAACACGCCGACCAGGACAGCGATGCCGGCGAATCCCAACATCACGTACTTGATCACGTCGAGGAAGCCGCCCAGATCGGCGGCCGCCGACTTCGCCTGTTCGCTCGCGGTCTTGATGTCGTACGCACCGGAGGAGTCGATCGCGGCGGTCACCCGCTGCTTCAGTACGGCGTCGTCGACCCCCTTCGCCGCGTCCACCGAGATGCTCGTCGCGCGGTCGGAGGCGCCCAGGAGTTGGGACTTCGCGGTGGCGGGGTCGAGGAAGACCAGCGCGGCACCGGGGTTGGTGGTGGTGAAGGTGGCGATGCCGACGATCTCGACCTTGAAGCTGCCGGGCTGCGCCTGCACGGTCAGCGTGTCACCGATCTTCACGTGCTTGTTGTCGGCGGTGTCCGCGTCGAGGAGGGCCTGGTCGGCGCCCTGTGGGGCGTGGCCCGAGGTCAGTTTCACCGGGCTGCGGTCGGTCAGATACCAGTCGGTGGCGATGGTCGGCGCGCCCGTGGTGGGGCCGACGGACTTGTTCTTGCTGTCGACGACCACGATGTTCTCGACGGACACGTCCGCGTGGGTCGAGGCGACCCCGGCCACCTTCGCGACCTGGGCGGCGAGTGAGGCGGGGACGGTCTCGGTCGCGCCGGTCGGTACCGAGGACTTGAGGTCCTGCTTCGGCTCGACGGTCACATTGGCGGCGGTGGACGCGAAGAGCCGGTCGAAGGTGCGCGTCACCGTGTCGGAGAAGATCAGACTGCCGGCCACGAACGCCACCGACAGCACGACGGCGAGCGCCGAGAGCAACAGCCGTCCCTTGTGCGCGAGGAAGCTCCGGAGGGTCGCCTTCAGCACGGGTTCAGTCCTTGTCGAGGGTTACGTCGGGTGCGCCGGTCGTGTTCTCGGCGGTACCGGTACCGGGGGCGTCGAACTGTCCCCTCGCCAAGTCGAACCGCTTCATCCGCTCCAGCACCCCTTCCGCCGTAGGCCGCTCCATCTCGTCCACGATCCGGCCGTCGCCGAGGAAGAGCACCAGGTCGGAGTGGGCGGCGGCGCCCGGGTCGTGGGTGACCATGACCACGGACTGGCCGAGATCGTCTACGGCGTCGCGCAGGAAGCCGAGGACTTCGAGCCCCGCTCGTGAGTCGAGGTTGCCGGTCGGCTCGTCGGCGAAGATCAGTTCGGGGCGGGAGGCGAGCGCCCGGGCGCAGGCCACGCGCTGCTGCTGGCCGCCGGACAGCTGGGACGGCCGGTGCTTGAGCCGGTCCCGCAGCCCGAGCGTGTCGATCACCTGGTCCAGCCACTTCTGGTCCGGCTTCTTGCCCGCGATGTCCATGGGCAGCGTGATGTTCTCGGCCGCGTTGAGGGTCGGGATGAGGTTGAACGACTGGAACATGAACCCGATCCGGTCCCGGCGCAGCCGCGTCAGCTCGCGGTCCTTCAGCCCCGTGATCTCGGTGTCGCCGAGCCACACCTGTCCGGCCGACACGGTGTCGAGCCCCGCCAGGCAGTGCATCAGCGTGGACTTCCCGGACCCCGACGGGCCCATCACCGCGGTGAAACGACCCCGCGCGATGTCCACGTCCACCGAGTCCAAAGCGAGCACGGCCGTCTCGCCCGAGCCGTACGCCTTGGTCAGACCGCGGGCGCGGGCCGCGATCGCGCCGGCCGGTGCCTGACCCGGGACGTGCTGCGCAGCAGATGTGGACAAGACGGCCCCCTGGGATTCCTTCACTCGTCGTCTTCGCTCGTCGGCTCGACTCGTTGTCTTCGCTCGCTGTCGTTCCGACGCCTTCGTCGCGGGCCGAGCCTAGTGTGACGCGCTGCACACCCGATATCCCCCGTGCGACCGAGGCGGTCTCCATCCCAGGTCGGGCCCCGGATACTGGTGTAAGGGGCACTCTCCACCCACCGCCTCCCACCCGGGTGAGCCCTTGCGGGTGCTAGCAATCCGGCGCTAGCGTCTGGGTATGGCGAAGACCCAGCTGAACGTACGCGTGGACGAGGGCACCGCCCGCGCGGCCCGTGAGCGTGCCCTGGCCCGTGGGATGAGCGTCAACCGGTACATAGAAGAGCTGGTCAGACAGGACACCGGGGAGGTCGGCCACACGTTCGTCGAGGCCGCGGCCGACTTCATGAAGCAGTACGAGTCCGTCTTCGCCGACGAGTTCGGCGCCGACGGGAAGAGCACCCGCGAAGGTCGCCGCTGATCCCTTGAACAACCTCAGGATCGACCTCGCCTGGCTGCTGATGCTCGCCGAACACAACACACCCGGGGATCCCCAGGTCACCGACTGGGGCGCGCTCGTCGCCGCCGTAGCACGCCATCAGGCCGACATATTCGACGTCCCGGTCTATGACAGCCCGCACGCACGCGCCGCCGCCTTACTCCAACTCCTCATCCACGTCCCCGCGTTGGAGCGCTCCAACGCCCTCTTCGCCTCGGCTGTCGCCTACGCCTACCTCGTCGCCAGCGGCCTGAAGGTCGTCACCTCGCCCGAACAGGTCCGCGATCTGGCCCAGTTGGTCAAGAGCGGCGAGGCATCGGTCGACGAGATCGCGCACGAACTGCGCCAGTGGAGCCTGTGATCAGCCGTCCGTGTCAGGGCGCCACGCGGTGCCCAGGACGCAGTACGAGCTGGGCAGCGTCGGACCCTTCTCCGGGATCAACACCCGCCGGTACGGACCGAGTTCGAACCCGGCGGCGCGCAGCGCGGCGACCGGGTCGCGGGCCAGATGGCAGCCGCCGTTCAGCGGCGGCCACAGTGTGCGGTCCAGGGCGCGCTGGGTGAACGCCATCGCCGGTCCGCCGCCCTTGCCGTGCTCGAAGAACCGCACGACTCCACCGGGCCGCAGCACCCGCCGTACCTCCGCGAGCGCCCGCGGTACGTCGCGCACGCTGCACAGCACCAGCGACAGTACGACCGCGTCGTAGGCCTCGCTCTTGACGGGCAGCTTCTCCGCGGCGCCCGGCACCACGTCGACGGGTACCTCGGAGCGGAGCGCGGATTCCACGGCGAGCTGTCGTAGCGTCCGCTCGGGCTCGATCGCGACGACCTCCGAGACGGCGCTCGGATAGTGCGCGAAGTTCAGGCCGTTCCCGGCCCCGATCTCGATCACCCGCCCGGAGAGCCCGGCGAGCAGCCGGTCCCGCATCCCGGCGAGGCCGAGCTTCGACTCGGCGGTCACACTGAAACGGGCGTAGTAACGGGCGAACAGCGGGTGGTGGACGGCGTCCCGCGGCACTGTGCCGGGGCCTGCGGACCGTAGCGGCATGGCGACCTCCCGGGCCGGACCGGAGCGAAACCGGTCCCTACCGGGATTGTCCCCCCTGCGGCCCGCGCCCACCCCCGCTGTCGCCCGGGGTGAGGCCGGGAGGTTCAGGAGATGAAGTCCCGCACCTGCTCGTAGACGCCGTAGTCGTTGTTCATGTCGGTGTGCGAGATGCACCCGACGTCGACATTGGTCGCGCCGCTCAGCTCGGCCGAGGTGTCCGGGTCGATCGCCGCGTCGCAGTCCGACCAGTAGGCTGCGTACGACACGCTGCCGGGCGTCTCGTCACCGGAGTTGAGCGCGGTGAGGAAGGAACTCCCCGTCTGCATCTCCTTGCAGGACGTGTACAGCCAGCCGCACAGCGAGGCGATGCTCGTCCCGTGGTTCACGCCGGCGACCGACACGAAGTCGTCGACGTACGAAGTCCCGCCCAGGTTCTTGAGGTAGTAGCGGCTGTTGAGCGCACCCATGGAGTGGACCACCAGGTCGACCTTCGAGGCGCCGGTCTTGGCGAGGACGGACTGGATGTAGGTGGACAGCGTCGAAGCGGTCGTGACGTTCGACTTCGTCCAGTCGTAGGAGATCGCGTACAGCTCGGAGGACGAGTAGCCGTCCGCCTCGAAGTCCGCGATCCAGTCGTCCCAGCTGGTGGAGTCGCTGCTCAGACCGTGCACGAACACGATCGGGTTGTGGCTCGCCGCGTGAGCGGGCGTCGAGGCCAGGGAGAGTGACAGAAGGAGCGAGGTGGTCACGGCCGACAGGGCCGCGGCGATGCGACGCTTGTGGCGCTGCATGATGCCTCCTGATACGGGTGGGGTTGTCAGGAGTGTCGGCGGGGGTCTACGCGCGCCGCATCGGCGAAATCGCCGGTCTTTACGGGTGAATTAACTCGCCAGTAACGTCAGTTGTGTGCTGACTCCGGTGAACCCCACTTCTCTAGACCGCACTTCGCCACCGTCGCGCACCGACACAGGGCGAACCCCCGACCCCGCGCTCCCCGCCGGGGTCCGCATCCGGGCACTGCGCTCGGTCTACGGCGATCCGCGCGCCGCCGCCGAACTCCTCTCGCGCCTGACCCCACGTCAGGCTGCGGGCCTCGACCCCCTCCCGACCGAACCGGCGTCCCTGGCGCCGGAGTTGCTCACCCGGTACCGCCGGGAGATCCGTGCCCTCCCCGACGACACACGCCTGCTGTTGCTGCTCGCGGCGGCGGACCAGTACCCGGTCGCCACCCATGCCTTCCTGCGTGCCGTCGCGGCGGGGCGGCTCGACACCCGGCCGCTCGACGCCGCCGAGACGGCCGGGGTCGCGCACGCGACGGCCGGCGGGGTCGTGTTCCGCGACGCGTGGACGAGGATCGCCGCGTATGAAACCGGGGACCCGGCGGACCGCCGGGACGTCCACCGGTTGCTGGCACGGGTGTTGGGCGCCGAGGGCGAGACACCACGACGTTCCTGGCACCGGGGCGCGGGCGCGCTCGGCCCCAGCGTGCGGCTCACCGCCGAACTCCGCACGGCCGCGCAACGGGCCCGCGACGCCGGCGAACACCCCCTCGCCTGCGCCCTCGTGGAACGCGCCGCCGCGCTCTCCAGCGACCCGCGCGAACAGTCCCGCCTCCTCAACCGGGCCGCCGGGGACGCCTGGCAGTCCGGGGAGGGGGACCGGGCGCGAAGACTCGCGGCCACGACGGACAGCGACGCGTTGAACGGGGTGTTCGCGTTGCGGGCGGGGAACGCGGCCGAGGCGTTCGACGCGCTGCTGACGGCGGTGGGGCGACGGGGGCCGGGAGAACCTGCGGCTTCGCTGAACGTGGCCCCGCCGAACGCGGTCTCCCCGAGCGCTGCCTCGCCGGACGCGACATCTCCGTCGGCTACGACATCGCTCACCATTGGGACGCCTCTCACGACCGGAACACCTCGCATCACCGCCGTACCCCGAACTCCCGCCCCCGACCACGCAGTTCACCTCCTCGCCCGCGCCACCGAGGCCGCCGTCTACACCGGGGACCTGAGACGGTGCCGGGAGGCGGCGGCCGTCGCCTCCCGGGTCGGGATCGTGCCGCACGGGACGCTCGGGGGACTGGCCGCCGCGTTCGAGGGGCGGTACGAGGACGCGCGGGATCTGCTCAAGGCCGCCGCCGGGCGGTGCGGACCCGGGGGTGACCCCACCCTCCTCATCCACGCCGGGATCGCCGCGTTGATGCTCGGCGACCACACCCGTGCCACCACCGCGACCGTGCGGGCGGCGGCCTCGGCGCGGGCGCGGGGTGCGATCGTGGTCGTGGCGCAGGCCATGGAGTTCCGGGCGTACGCCGAGTTCTGGACCGGGCATCCGCGGGCCGCCGAGACGGCGACGGCGGACGCCCTGTGGCAGGCCCACGCCACCGGGCAGGACAACGGCGCCTGCCATCTGCAGGCCGCGCTCGCCATGTTCGCCGCGCTCACCGGGGACGGCGATGTCTGCCGGGAACGTGCCGCCGCCGCTCGCTCGTACGCCCTCGGTCGTGGCTTGGGGCTGCCCGCCGCCCTCGCCCAGTGGGCGCTCGCCTATCTCGACCTGAGCAGTGGCCGGTTCGCCGCCGCCGCGGCCCGGCTGCGCGCGCTCGCCGGGTTCGGGCCGGGGCACGGGCACCGGGCGATCCGGCATCTGGCCACCCCGCACTACGTCGAGGCCGCCGCCCGCAGCGGGGACACCCGGATCGCCCGCGCGGCACACGCCGACTACGACCGCTGGGCCCGTGCCGTACGCAGCCCCGACGACCTTGCCCTGAGCGCCCGTTGCCGTGCCCTGCTGGCGCCCGGCGACGAAGCCGTCGAGCACTACCGCATCGCCCTCGACCTGCACGCACACGGCACCCGTGACTTCGAACGGGCCCGTACCGAGCTGCTGTTGGGCGGTGCGCTGCGCCGACTGCGCCGGCGTACCGAGGCCCGCGACCGGCTGCACACCTCGCTGGAGGCCTTCGAGTCCTTCGGCGCCCCGCACTGCGCCGCCCAGGCCCGCGCCGAACTCCGGGCCCTGGGTACACCGGTGGCCGCGACGGCCCTGCCCGCACCGGGTGAGCTCGCCCCGACCACCCGCCTGACCGCCCAGCAACTGATGGTCGCCCGCATGGCCGCCGACGGCGCCACCAACCGCGAGATCGCCGTCCGCCTCGCCCTCAGCCCCCGTACGATCGACCACCATCTACGCGGCGTCTTCAGCCGGTTGGGCATCCGGTCACGGATCGAACTGGTGCGGCTGCTGGCCGAGGGAGAGGCCTCCTAGACGGCGCCGGTCGAGCGGGAGTCCCAGGCCGCCGGAGCCTCCCGCTCCCCGAACCCCTCCGCGTCCCACGTCCCGTCGAGCCGGGGAACCAGCCAACTCGCGGCCGCAGCACGGAAGTCGGCGGGTTCCAAAGCGCCCGCCCCCTCCGGCAACGCCCCGAGCAACGGCGCCCCGGCCACCTCCGGCAGATCGGCGACATTGCAACGCGACGCCAGGTCAGGAGTGTTGGGCCAGCTGCCGATCACCACACCCAGCAACTCAAGCCCCTGTGAACGGATTTCACGGGCTGTCAGTTCGGTCGTGTTCAGGGTGCCCAGACCCGCCGACGCCACCACCAGGACCGGAGCGCCGAGCAACTTCGCCGCGTCCGCCAGCGTCCCGCCCGCCTCGTCGAACCGTACGAGCAGCCCGCCCGCGCCCTCGACCAGCACCAGGTCGTGCTCGGTGGCCAACTTCTGGGCGGCTTCGGCGATTTCGTGCGGGCGTACCGGCGCCATGCCGGCCCGGCGGGCAGCCGTGCCCGGTGCCAACGGCTCGGGATACCGGGCGAGTTCGGTCGCCGTGACCGCGCCCGCGAGCCGCGTGACCTCGTCGGCGTCCCCGCGTTCGTCCGGCCGTAGACCCGTCTGGGCGGCCTTCAGGACGGCCACTGTGCGGCCGGAGGCGAGCGCTGCGGCTGCTACCGCGGCTGTGGTGATCGTTTTGCCGACCTCCGTGCCCGTGCCCGTGATCACCAGTACCGGCATGTCATCCCTCCCGTGCCGCCGCGCAGACCGCGCGGGTGATCCGAGCCAGGTCGGTGTCGCCCGTGACGTACGGCGGCATCGTGTAGACGAGGTCGCGGAACGGCCGGAGCCACACGCCCTCGCGTACGGCCGCGTCCGTCGCGGCCTTCATGTCGACGTCGTGGTCGAGTTGGACCACGCCGATGGCGCCGAGGACGCGGACGTCCCGGACACCGGGGAGCTGTGCCGCCGGGGCCAGGCCCTCCCGTAGGCCCGTCTCGATGCGCTTCACCTCCGTCAACCAGTCCTGGTGCAGGAGGAGTTCGAGCGAGGCGCAGGCCACGGCGGCCGCCAGCGGGTTGCCCATGAAGGTCGGGCCGTGGGCCAGGACCGGTACCTCGCCCCGCGAGATGCCCTCGGCCACGCGTGACGTGCACAGCGTCGCGGCCATCGTCAGGTAGCCGCCGGTCAGCGCCTTGCCCACGCACATCACGTCCGGCGTCACCGCCGCGTGCTCCGCCGCGAACAGCGCGCCCGTGCGGCCGAAACCCGTCGCGATCTCGTCGAACACCAGCAGTACGTCGTGCGCGTCGCACGCCTCGCGCAGCACGCGCAGATACGCGGGGGAGTGGAACCGCATCCCGCCCGCACCCTGCACCACCGGCTCCACGATCACCGCGGCCAGTTCGTGCGCGTGCCGCTCGATCAACTCGCGCAGTTGGTCGGCGTACGACTCCTCGTACTCCGTCGGCGGCGCGTCCGCGAACACCTGGCGCGGGAGCACCCCGGACCACAGCTCGTGCATCCCGCCCTCGGGGTCGCACACCGACATCGGCTGCCAGGTGTCGCCGTGGTAGCCGCCGCGCCAGGTCAGCAGGCGCTGTTTCGCGGGGCGGCCGAGCGAGCGCCAGTACTGCAGGCACATCTTCACCGCGACCTCGACCGACACCGAGCCCGAGTCGGCCAGAAACACGTGCTCCAGGCCGTCCGGAGACATGTCGACAAGGAGCTTCGCGAGGCGCACGGCGGGCTCGTGGGTGAGCCCGCCGAACATCACGTGACTCATCCGGCCGAGCTGCTCCTGGGCGGCCTCGTTGAGCACGGGGTGGTTGTAGCCGTGGATCGCCGACCACCAGGACGACATCCCGTCGACCAACTCGCCCCCGCCGCCCGCCAGTCGGAGCCGCACCCCGCTCGCCGACTCCACGACGAGCGGGTCGACACGGCCGGGCATCGGACCGTACGGATGCCAGACGTGCCGTCGGTCCAGTTCCAGCAGCTCCGGGACGGGCAGGCGGTCGATCGGGTCAGGCATTGGGCGCGATGTCCGTTCCGGCACCTCGACGGCGTACGGAGACCAGGTCACGGCGCACCTCGTCGACGTGCGGCGCGGGGGCGGACGTAGAGGCGGCGGCGGGAGCGGAACCGCAGACTCCGGCGCCCTCGTGTCCACCGCAGCCCCCGCCGCATCCGGCGTCCTCGTGTGATCCGCAGCCGCCCGCCGTCGCCCGGTGCTGCGGCAGGGTCACCTCGCCCGCGCCCTCCACCTCGAAGCCCGCGTCCGCGATCATCTCCAGGTCGGCGTGGCCGGCCTGGCCCTCGCTGGTGAGGTAGTCGCCGAGGAAGATCGAGTTGGCGAGGTTCAGGGCGAGGGGCTGCATCGTGCGCAGGTGGACCTCGCGGCCGCCCGCGATACGGACCTCGACGTCCGGGCAGACGAAGCGGACCATCGCGAGGATGCGCAGACAGCGCTGCGGGGTGAGGTGCCACTCGGCGGCGAGCGGGGTGCCCTCCATCGGGATCAGGAAGTTCACCGGCACCGAGTCGGGGTCGAGATCGCGGAGGGAGAAGACGACGTCCACCAGGTCCTCGTCCGTCTCACCCATGCCGGCGATCAGGCCTGAGCAGGCGGACAGGCCGGCCGCGTGCGCCTTCTGCACGGTGTCGACGCGGTCGGCGTACGTGTGGGTGGTCGTGATGTCGCCGTACGTCGACTCGGACGTGTTGAGGTTGTGGTTGTAGGCGTCCGCGCCCGCCTCGCGCAGCCGGTCGGCCTGGCCGTCGGAGAGCAGGCCGAGGCAGGCGCACACCTCGACGCCCTCGTTCTGGTCCTTGATCGCCTTGATGGTGCCCGCGACCCGGTCCACGTCCCGGTCGGTCGGACCCCGGCCCGAGGCGACCAGGCAGACGCGCTTGGCGCCTCCCGCCACACCGGCCGCCGCGGCCTTCGAGGCAGCGTCGGGTTTCAGCCACGTGTACTTCAGGATCTCGGCCTTGGAGCCGAGCCGCTGCGAGCAGTACGAGCAGTCCTCGGGGCACAGGCCGGACTTCAGGTTGACGAGATAGTTGAGCTTCACCCGTCGGCCGAACCAGTGCCGGCGCACCTTTCCGGCCGCGGCCACGACATCCAGCAGGTCGTCGTCCGAGGTGGCGAGGACGGCGAGTGCTTCCGCGCGGGTCGGCAGCTCGCGCCGAAGCCCCTTGTCCACGAGCGTGTTCAGCAGGTCCATGAGATCCGATCCTGTCCTACGGGACCGCCCGCGGCCAAGGAGAGATTGAACAAGAGATGGGGCGGGCGGTGTGGGTATCACCACACCATGGGCGGCTGGTCGTCCGATTAGTGTCTGTGCACTGCCTACAAAAGCCCCGGAGGACCCATGGCGTTCGGCTGGATCGACGAACAGGCGGAGCAGCGCCGTCGCGCCGGGCTCGTGCGGACGCTGCGACCCCGTCCCGCCGACTCGCCGCTGCTGGATCTCGCGAGCAACGACTACCTGGGTCTGGCCCATCACCCCGAGGTCGTCGAGGGCGCTGCTGATGCCGCGCGGACCTGGGGCGGGGGGTCCACCGGGTCGCGGCTCGTCACCGGTACGACCGAGCTGCATGCCCAACTGGAGCGCGAACTGGCCGAGTTCTGCGGCTTCGAGGCGGCCCTCGTCTTCTCCTCCGGGTACGCGGCCAACCTCGCCGGTGTCACCACGCTCGCGCCGCACGGCTCGCTGATCGTCTCCGACGCGGGGAACCACGCCTCGCTCATCGACGGCTGCCGGCTGGCGCGGGGTGCGACCCAGGTCGTAGGACATGCCGATCCGGACGGGGTGCGCAAGGCGTTGCGGACGCATGACGGGCAGGCCGTGGTCGTGTCCGACTCGGTGTTCTCCGTGGACGGGGACGCGGCGCCGGTGGGGGCGCTCGCCGAGGCGTGCCGGGAGTTCGGGGCGGGGCTGCTGCTCGACGACGCGCACGGGCTCGGGGTGCTGGGCGAGGGCGGGCGCGGGGCGCCATACGCGGCGGGGCTCGCGGGGTGTGAGGACGTGGTCGTGACCGTGACCCTGTCCAAGTCGCTCGGCAGTCAGGGCGGTGCCGTGCTCGGGCCGGCCAGGGTGATCGACCATCTGGTCAACGCGGCGCGGACGTTCATCTTCGACACGGGGCTCGCGCCCGCTGCGGCCGGCGCGGCGCTGGCCGCGCTCACCCTGCTGCGGCGCGAGCCCGAGCGGGCTGCCCGGGCGCGCGCCGTGGCGGGCGACCTGCACGCACGGCTGACCGCCGCGGGTCTGGAAGCGGTACGTCCGGACGCCGCCGTGGTCTCGGTGCGTGCGCCGTCCCCGGAGGCGGCCGTGCAATGGGCGGCCGACTGCCGTACGGCAGGGCTGGCCGTGGGCTGCTTCCGTCCTCCTTCCGTGCCCGACGGCATCTCACGGCTCAGGCTGACCGCCCGAGCGGACCTCTCCGGGGCCGAGATCGAACGCGCTGTACGTGTGATCGGCGAGACGCGACCATGAGTCGGCGTGACACGGCCGTGCGTCGCCTGCGATCGGACAGATCAGTGGAACGTGGCGAGGAAGCCCGTCCAGCTCGCGGGGGAGAAGAGCAGGGCGGGTCCTTGCGGGTCCTTCGAGTCGCGTACGGCGAGCAGCCCCGCGCGGGGGCCTGAGCGCGGACGAGCCGCCTCGACGCAGTTGTTCGCTCCCGTGCTGTAGCTGCTGCGCAGCCACCGCACACCGGACAGTTCAGAGCTGTCAGAACTGGAAGGTACGTTCCGAGGCAGTGCAGACATGGTGCCTCCTTACGCGCCGTCACCTATCCCGGCGATGTAATCCGACGAATCCTCGGGCGAAAGGGCGTGGAACTGAAGGGTGTTGAAGGCCTCGGTGTAGGCCTCTAGGTCTTCTTTCCGTTCGAGGTAGAGGCTACTCGTCAAGTGGTCTAGAACAACCACGTCCAGATCAGAAGTGCTCGGAAAGGAGAAGATAACGAAAGGCCCGGTGATGCCGATGTGTGCTCCTGCGGCGAACGGCAGTACCTGAAGCCTCACTTGGGGCAGCTTGGCCGCCTCCACGAGCCGGTCCAGCTGACGTGCCATCACCCCCGGCCCGCCCACCTCGCGCCGGAGCACCGCCTCGTCGAGGACCACGCTCAGCTCCAGCGGCGGATCCGCGCGCAGCACGTCCTGCCTGGCCAACCGCACCTGCACCAGGGCGTCCAGCCGGTCGGGGCCGTCGTTGTCGAGGCCTCCCACGGCGGCCCGGGTCACCGCGCGGGCGTACTCCGGCGTCTGCAGCAGTCCGGGGACCACCGAGGTCTCCAGGGTGCGCAGCGTGCTGGCCTGTGACTCCAGGCTGATGAAGTCCCGGTAGGCGGGCGGCAGTACACCGCGATAGGCGTGCCACCAGTGGTGCCGGCCGCCGCCGTCCTCGGAGCCCGCCAACACGAGGAGCATGTCCCGAAGTTGTGGGTCGCCGACCTGGTAGGCGTCCAGGAGTAACCGGACGTCGGGCGGTTTCACGCCACTCGCGCCCGTCTCGATGCGGCTCACTTTCGACTGGTGCCAGCCGACCAGCCGGGCCGCCTCACCGCTGGTGAGCCCCGCCTCCGCACGCAACGCGCGGAGTTCGGCGCCCAGTTTCCGGCGGCGCACCGCGGGACCGTACTGCATGGGTTTCTCCTTACTCCTTCCGAGCCGCCCAAATACGGTCTGGGGTCGCAGAGTTCACCGCTTCGAGCGACAGATATATGCATATCTTGGTGGATCGCCACCGTTACCGACGCGGTAATGGCAGTCTGGCGAAGAAGCACCAGTCCGGGACCGTACTCGAACCATCCGCTCCGTGTCGGACACCGGTCCCGCGGGAAAGGGACGACCGCGCCATGGCAGACCATCTGGAAGCATCCGTCACTCTGCCGAGCGATCCCGCCTCGGTCTCCGCCGCCCGCACGTATGTGGTCGGGACCCTGGTGGATTGGGGACTTCCGGCGGACACGGAGGTCGCCGACACCATCCGCCTCATCGTCTCCGAACTCGCCACCAACGCCGTACAGCACACCTTCGGGCAGTCACCCACCTTCACGGTGGACATCGAGCTGGAGCGTGACGAACGGCTGCGCATCGGCGTCACCGACAGCCATCCCCGGTTCCCGAAACGCCTGCCGGCCGCCGTCCAGCAGGACAACGGCCGGGGCATGGTGATCATCCGCTGGCTGACCGCGGAGTGCGGCGGCAGGCTCAAGGTCCGGCCCACCCTGGAGGGCGGCAAGACGGTATCCATCGAGGTGCCCTGGACGGTACCGGCCCGCCCGGTGACCGCCGCGGGCCAGCAGGAGCCGTAGAACGGCGTGGTGAACGTCCCCGGACGCCCGAGGGGGTGGCGGTCCGTCAGGAGACCGCCACCCCCTCGGGAGTTTTCGGCGTGGGTCAGCTGACCCGGCCGTACCAGACGCTCTTGGTCCAGATCTTCTGCAGTCTCACCACGTCCCCGGTCTTCGGGGCGTGCCAGATCTTTCCCTTGCCGGCGTAGATGCCGACGTGGTAGACGCTGGAGCCCGAGTGGAAGAAGACGAGGTCCCCGGCCTTGCGGCTCTTGGCCGAGATGTGGTGGGTCTTGTTGTACTGCTGGGCCGCCGTACGGGGCAGTTTCTTGCCCGCCTTCTTGTACGAGTACAGCGTGAGCCCGGAGCAGTCGAAGCGGCCCGGTCCGGTGGCCCCGTACCTGTACGGGGCGCCCTTCTTGGACGCCGCGACCTGGAGTGCCTTCGTCGCGGGTGTCGCGGCCGCGGCGTCGGATGCGACGCCCGGTATCACGACGGAGCCGCCAACGGCGGCGATGGCGAAGGCCGAGGCCGTACCGGCCCTGACCATCAGCGACGGGACACGATTGAGCGCAGTCATGCGCAACCCTTCGTCAGCCGCCTGTGAAGGATGACCTGTCGGATTCGGGCTGGCGAAGTTGCCCGGCCGCTGACGCGGCTTCACCCCAAGGGCTGCTCGGCCCGGTCATGGCGTGACCGTCCCGGCGACCCGTCGTGCTTGGGTCCTCCACTCCTGCCGATGCAATCCTGTCGACCTGTCATCCGGGCGGCGGCAGGACTCGGCGTCCGCCCGGATCGCCCCGCCGCTGCGGCGGGGTCTTGTCGTCAGACAGGGATCTTCACCTATGAATGTCCGAAAAGCCCAACGGAACCGGGGATTTGTGGGGTTACTCACCACTCACCCGTTCGGCTGAACGCATCGGTGTTCGAGGGAGTGTCGAGGCGGGTGTGACGCCCGGACCAGCACCGGAACACTTCATCCGGCCCTCGGGCTACGCGTGTTGCGCAACCCGGACGGCCGTATGCGCGGAGGCGCGACTACGCCGATCGGGGGTACGTCGTTCGGCTCGTTTCGACGTCGTCCGGGACAGCTTCGCGTCCGTCAACTGTCGGAGGGCGAGGGCAGGGTGACGCGCGCCGTGCGGCGCTCCCCGTCCAGCACGCGCAGCGCCCGCGCGAGTGTGGGGGCGTGCAGCTCGGTCTCGCCCCGCTGGTGCATCAGCGCCAGCGCGTCCCGGAGCTCGGCGGCCTTGGCCACGAGCGCCTGAGCGGCCCGCAGACCACGGTACGTGTCACCGTTGTGCGCCGGGTTGATTCGGCCGAGGAGGTCGGCCACATCCAGGTAACGGTCGATCAACTCGCCCTCGGCGCGCGTGAGTGCGGGCAGCGGCGGCAGTTCCGGCGGCAGCATCGTCGGCTCACTCCCCGCCGTGCTCGATGAGCGAAGTCTTCCGCGTGGCCACGATCCGGTCCACCAGCCCGTATTCCAGGGCTTGTTGGGCATCCATGATCCGGTCCCGCTCGATGTCCTCGCTCACCTGCGCCACCGTCCGGCCCGTGTGCAGGGCCAGCAGTTCCTCCAGTTGGACCCGGGTGCGTGCCAACTCCTCTGCCTGGATGGCGAGATCACTCGCCTGACCCTGGATCGGCTCGGGGAGCGAGGGCTGGTGGAGCACCACCCGCGCACCCGGCAGCGCGGACCGCTTGCCCGGGGTGCCCGCCGCGAGCAGCAGCGCCGCGGAGGTGCCGGCCTGGCCCAGGCAGATCGTCTCCACGTCACACGTGACGAACCGCAACGTGTCGTAGATCGCCGACATCGCGGTGAACGAACCGCCGGGCGAGTTGATGTACAGCGAGATGTCCCGGTCCGGTGCCTGGTATTCGAGGTGCATGAACTGGGCCATCACGTCGTTCGCCGAGATGTCGTCGATCGGCGTCCCGAGAAAGACGATCCGCTCCTCCAGCAGCTTCGAGTACGGGTCGAGGGTCCGGTGCCCGGCGCTGGTGCGCTCGGTGAACTCGGGCAGGACATGGCGGGCGGACGGTCGGGTCATGGGTGCCCCTCCTTCGGCGTCTGTAAGAAATGTACAGGACGTACATGACGTTATGATGGGGGTATGGCCTACGAGATTCCGGTGACACAAGCCAGGGCTGAGCTCGCCGACCTGATCAACCGGGTGGTGTACGGCCGTGAGCGCGTCGTCGTGACACGGCACGGCAAGCCCCTTGTCGCGCTGGTCTCCGCCGCCGACCTGGAGCGACTGGACGAGCTCGACAAGCTGGACCGCCTCGACGAGGCGGCCGAGGAGCAGGTGATCAGCTCCGTCTCGCGTGTCCACGAGGTCGCGTCCGCTCCCCGCGAACGCCAGCGGTTCGGTATCGCGGCCGAGCATCGGGGGCCCAACCCCTCCTAGGCGAGTGGTCGAGGGGCGGCTCTACGGGCGTAGATGTGATTGCCCTGATCACAGCTCGGTTAACTTGCTTGAAACTCGGTCCAACTAGCCTGCCGATCCATGCCACCAGGGACGTTGACCGGGGGCTACGGCAGCCGGACCCCGCACGGTCCGGAGCGAGGACTGTGAGGTGGGAGCGTGCAACTGACCCCGCACGAGCAAGAGAGGCTGCTGATCCATGTGGCGGCCGACGTGGCCGAGAAGCGCCGGGCCCGTGGTCTGAAGCTGAACCACCCCGAGGCGGTCGCCCTCATCACGTCGCACATCCTCGAAGGCGCCCGTGACGGCCGGACCGTCGCCGAGTTGATGTCCTCCGGGCGCAAGCTGCTCACCAGGGACGACGTCATGGTGGGCATCCCCGAGATGATCCACGACGTACAGGTCGAGGCGACCTTCCCGGACGGCACCAAGCTCGTCACCGTCCACGATCCGATCGTGTAGGAGGCCTCGATGATTCCCGGCGAGATCCTGTTCGCGGACGACCCGATCGTCTACAACGCGGGCCGCGAGGTCACACGGATGACCGTCCTCAACGCCGCCGACCGGCCCGTCCAGGTCGGCTCCCACTACCACTTCGCCGAGGCCAACCCCGGGCTCGAATTCGACCGTGCGGCCGCGCGCGGCAAGCGACTCAACGTCGCCGCCGGTACGGCCGTGCGCTTCGAGCCGGGCATCCCCGTCGACGTCGAACTCGTCCCCCTCACCGGCGCTCGGATCGTGCCCGGACTGCGCGGGGAGACCGGAGGTGCCCTCGATGCCTGAGATCTCCCGTGCCGCGTACGCGGACCTGTTCGGGCCGACCACCGGTGACCGGATCCGGCTCGCCGACACCGACCTCCTGATCGAGATCGAGGAGGACCGCTCCGGCGGTCCCGGACTCGCCGGTGACGAGGCCGTGTTCGGTGGTGGCAAGGTCATCCGCGAGTCGATGGGCCAGGCGCGTGCGACGCGCGCAGAAGGCACCCCCGACACCGTCATCACCGGTGCCGTCATCATCGACCACTGGGGCATCGTCAAGGCGGACGTCGGCATCCGCGACGGCCGGATCACCGGCATCGGCAAGGCCGGCAACCCCGACACCATGGACGGCATCCACCCCGACCTGGTGATCGGCCCCGAGACCGAGGTCATCGCCGGCAACGGACGCATCCTCACGGCCGGCGCCGTCGACGCGCACGTCCACTTCATCTGCCCGCAGATCGCCGACGAGGCGCTCTCCGCCGGAGTCACCACCCTGGTCGGCGGCGGCACCGGACCGGCCGAGGGCTCCAAGGCGACCACGGTCACCCCCGGCCCCTGGCATCTGGCCCGGATGATGGCGGCGATGGAGCAGTACCCGCTCAACATCGGCTTCCTCGGCAAGGGCAACACCGTCTCGCACGACGCGATGATGTCCCAGATCCGCGGGGGAGCGCTGGGACTGAAGCTGCACGAGGACTGGGGCTCGACCCCGGCCGTCATCGACGCCTCGCTCACCGTCGCCGACCGTACGGGCGTCCAAGTCGCCATCCACACCGACACGTTGAACGAGGCCGGGTTCGTCGGCGACACCCTCGCCGCGATCGCCGGACGCGGTATCCACGCGTACCACACCGAGGGTGCGGGCGGCGGGCACGCGCCCGACATCATGACCGTGGTCTCCGAGCCGCACGTGCTGCCCAGCTCGACCAACCCGACGCGGCCCTACACCGTCAACACCGCCGAGGAACACCTCGACATGCTGATGGTCTGCCACCACCTCAACCCGGCGGTCCCCGAGGACCTGGCCTTCGCCGAGTCCCGCATCCGCCCGTCGACCATCGGCGCGGAGGACATCCTCCACGACCTCGGCGCCATCTCGATCATCTCCTCCGACGCGCAGGCGATGGGGCGGGTCGGCGAGGTCATCATGCGGACCTGGCAGACGGCGCATGTGATGAAGCGGCGGCGGGGGGCGCTGCCCGGGGACGGGCGTGCGGACAATCGTCGGGTGCGGCGTTACGTCGCCAAGTACACGATCAACCCCGCTCTCGCGCAGGGTCTCGCCCGTGAGGTCGGTTCCGTCGAGACCGGCAAGCTCGCCGACCTCGTGCTGTGGGAGCCGCCGTTCTTCGGGGTCAAGCCGCACCTCGTCATGAAGGGCGGGCAGATCGCGTACGCGCAGATGGGCGACGCCAACGCGTCCATCCCGACGCCCCAGCCCATCCTGCCGCGGCCGATGTTCGGGGCGATCGGGCGGGCACCGGCCGCCAACTCCTTCAACTTCGTCGCACAGTTGGCGATCGAGGACGGGCTGCCCGAGCGGCTCGATCTCGGGAAGAAGTTCGTCGCGATCGAGTCGACGCGTGGGGTCACGAAGGCCGACATGCGCGAGAACGACGCCCGGCCTCGTGTGCAGGTCGACCCCGACAGCTTCGCCGTGCACATCGACGGGGAGCTCGTCGAGGCGACTCCGGCGGCCGAACTGCCCATGGCTCAGCGGTACTTCCTCTTCTGAGGAGGGGTTCTGATGAGCCGGGTGAGGTGGGTTTCATGAGCAGGGCGGCGCTACTTGTTCTCGCCGACGGGCGGTTTCCCGCCGGGGGACATGCGCACTCCGGCGGGGCGGAAGCCGCCGTCAAGGCCGGGCGGGTTACTGGCGCGGCCAGTCTTGGGGAGTTCTGTCGGGGGCGGTTGCATACGGCGGGTCTTGTGTCCGCCGCGGTGGCCGCTGCGGCTGTATTGGGTGCCGATCCAGGGGAGTTGGACCTCGCTCTGGATGCGCGGACACCGTCGCCTGCCTTGCGGGTGGCCTCGCGGAAGCTGGGGCGGCAGTTGATGCGGGCCGCTCGGGCTACCTGGCCGTCCGGTGAACTCGACGCCCTGGCGCGGGAGTTCCCCAAGGGGGCGCATCAGCCTGTGGTGTTGGGGCTGGTCGCTCGGGCGGCTGGGCTGGGGGCGGAGGATGCGGCGTACTGCGCGGCCTACGAGAGCGTGAGTGGGCCTGCGTCCGCGACGGTGCGGTTGCTGAGCCTGGATCCCTTTGACGCTACGGCTGTACTGGCCCGGTTGGCGCCGGAGTTGGACCTTGTTGCCGATCGGGCGGTGGAGGCGGGGCGGCGGGTTCTTGCCGAGGGGGTTGATGAACTGCCTTGTGCGGCGGCGCCGTTGCTGGAGATCGGGGCGGAGGTGCATGCGGCTTGGGCTGTGCGGTTGTTCGCGTCCTAGGGGTTTTCATCGCCCCCGCCGCCCCTACCCGTCCCATCCTCCAGGGGCTCTGCCCCTTTGACCCCGCTCCCAGGGGGCTCCGCCCCCTGGACCCCCGTCGGCCCCGAAAGGGCCTCGTCCTCAAACGCCGGACGGGCTGAGTGGTGCCGGCCCCGGCTGACAAGGAGCCGGAATCGCACAACCCCGTAAGAAACCAGAAGGAGCCGCCCCATGCACCTCGACCACACCCACGACGGCCCCGCCGCCGTCAGTGCCGATGCTCACCGGCCCGACGGGACTCACCGTGCCCTGCGGATCGGGCTCGGTGGGCCCGTCGGGTCCGGGAAGACCGCTACCGTCGCCGCGCTCTGCCGGACCCTGCGTGACGAGTTCTCCCTCGCTGTCGTCACCAATGACATCTACACCCGTGAGGACGCCGAATTCCTGTTGCGGGAGGCCGTGTTGCCGCCCGAGCGGATCACCGCCGTGGAGACCGGGGCCTGTCCGCACACCGCTATCCGGGACGACATCTCCGCCAACCTCGAAGCCGTCGAGGATCTTGAGGACGAGGTCGGGCCCTTGGATCTCATCCTTGTCGAGTCGGGTGGGGACAATCTCACCGCCACCTTCTCCAAGGGGCTTGTCGACGCGCAGATCTTCGTCATCGACGTTGCCGGTGGGGATGACATTCCGCGCAAGGGCGGGCCGGGAGTGACCACGGCCGATCTGCTCGTCGTCAACAAGACCGACCTCGCGCCCTACGTCGGGTCCGATCTCGGGCGGATGGCCGCCGATGCCAAGGCTCAGCGGGCCGAACTGCCCGTGGTCTTCCAGTCGTTGAGGAGCGAGGCCGGGGTTGCCGACGTCGCCGGCTGGGTGCGGGAGCGGCTTGCCGCGTGGACGGTGTGATGGTGAGCGGGGTGCGGGCCACAGCGCGGATGGTGGCCCGGGAGGACGGGCGCGGCGGTACCGCGCTGCCCGTGCTGGAGGGGGACGGGCCGCTCGCGTTGCGGCGGACCCGGGGGAGTGGAGCCGAGGCTCAGGTCATGCTCGTGGGGGCCATGAGCGGGCCGCTGGGTGGGGATCGCTTCGCTGTTCAAGCGGATGTTGAGCGCGGGGCCCGGTTGCGGGTCGGGTCTGCCGCCGCCACCATCGCGCTGCCCGGGCAGGCCAAGGGGGAGTCTCGGTACGACGTGCGGATCGACGTTGCCGAGGGCGGTGAACTGCACTGGCTGCCCGAGCAGTTGATCTCCGTGCGCGGGAGCGATTTGTACGTCACCACACGCGTCGATCTTGCCGACTCCGCCCGGCTCGTGCTGCGTGAGGAGCAGGTGCTCGGGAGGGTGGGGGAGGAGCCCGGGCGGCTCACCAGCCGGCTCACGCTGAGGATCTCCGGACGGACCGTGCTCGATCAGGAGTTGGCCTGCGGACCCGGGGCGCCGGGCGGGTGGGACGGGCCCGCCGTGCTCGGGGGGCAGCGCGCCGTGGGGCAACTCGTCGTCGTACGGCCGGAGTTCGGGCAGGAGCCGGTTGGCGCGCGGATGCTGGGGGAGTGTGCGAGCCTCGTGCCGCTCGCCGGGCCCGCCGTGCTGGTGAGCGCGATCGCCTCCGACGCGCTGCGGTTGCGGCGGGTGCTGGACGAGGCTCTGGCGTCGCTGGGGTGAGTATCCGCTGAGCGGGACGCACGTTTCCGCTTATCGGATTGGTAAAGAAGGTCAACCGCCTCTGTTCTCAGGGTGCTCACAGCCGCGAGGATCCTCCGAGACCATTTCGCAACGATGTACGGGGAGGGGCCCACTTGAGGCACAACAGACCGAAGAGCCGCGTGATGGCGTTCGGTTCGGCCGGATTCGCTGCGGCGGCGCTGATAGCCGGCGCCGTGGTGGCACCCGCGGCCAACGCGCAGACCAGCCAGACCGCAGGGCACGGGCAGGACCGTGCGGCCGCCCAGGGCGCCGCGCTCGCCGCCGCCCGCGCCGCCAAGGCCGGGATCGACTGGCAGGACTGCCCCACCGACTGGGGATTCGCGAAGCCGGTCCAGTGCGGCTGGGTGACCGTACCGATCGACTACACCAAGCCGAACGGCAAGAAGATCAAGCTCGCCGTCGACCGTGCCGTCAGCACCGGCACCAAGGCGGAGCGCCAGGGCGCGCTCGTCTACAACCCCGGCGGTCCGGGCGGCTCGGGAATGCGCTTCCCGCTCCGGGTCACCACCAAGAACCCGCTGTGGGTCAACACGTCCAAGGCGTACGACTTCGTGGGCTTCGACCCGCGCGGTGTCGGCCACTCGGCGCCCATCTCCTGCATCGACCCGCAGGAGTTCGTGAAGGCGCCCAAGGCGGACCCGGTACCGGACAGCACGGCCGACAAGAACGCGCAGCGCAAGCTGGCCCGTGAGTACGCCGACGGCTGCGCCAAGCGCACCGGCCGCACCATGCTCGCGCAGATGACCACGCCGAACACCGCGCGCGACCTCGACGTCATCCGCGCCGCCCTCGGCGAGAAGAAGCTCAACTACCTGGGTGTCTCCTACGGCACCTACCTCGGCGCCGTCTACGGCACCCTGTTCCCGAGCCACGTGCGCCGCATGATCGTCGACAGCGTCGTCAACCCGGCGCAGGACAACATCTGGTACGAGGCCAACCTGGGCCAGGACGTCGCCTTCGAGGGCCGCTGGAAGGACTGGGAGGACTGGGTCGCGAAGAACGACGCGGCCTTCCACCTCGGCACCACCCGCGCCGCCGTCCAGGCCAAGTGGCTCGAACTGCGCGCCACCGCCAAGAAGAGCCCGCTCGGCGGGGTCGTCGGTCCGGCCGAGCTGCTCGGCTTCTTCCAGGGCGCCCCGTACTACGACTCCTCGTGGGTGCCGGTCGCCACCGCGTTCAGCAAGTACGTCGCCGGTGACCCCCAGCCGCTCATCGACGCGGCCTCGCCCGACATGTCGGACACCGCGGGCAACATCTCCTCGGAGAACGGCAACGCCGTCTACACGGCCGTCGAGTGCACCGACGCCAAGTGGCCCACCAGCTGGGCGAAGTGGGACAAGGACAACACGGCGCTCAACAAGCAGTATCCGTTCCTGACCTGGTCCAACGCCTGGATGAACCTGCCGTGCGCCACGTGGCCGGTCAAGCAGCAGTCCCCGGTCAAGGTCAAGACCGGCAAGGGTCTGCCGCCCGTCCTCATCGTGCAGTCCCAGCGCGACGCCGCCACGCCGTACGAGGGCGCGGTCGTCCTGCACAAGAGCTTCAAGGGCTCACGGCTCATCACCGAGAAGGACGCCGGTTCGCACGGCGTGACCGGTCTGGTCAACCCCTGCATCAACTCCCGTGTCGACAACTACCTGTTGACCGGCAAGCTCGACGCCGCCGACTTCACGTGCACCCCGCACGCGACGCCGGTGCCGTAAGCAGTAGTTGAACGTGACGAGGGGCGGCCGGTTCTGAACCGGCCGCCCCTTTGTCACTTCGCCGGCCAGGCGTCCTCGGCCGCGTAGTCGAAGAGGTCGCCGTACGCCTGGAACATCTTCGGGTACGCCTCGCGCCAGTCACGTCCGGCCAGTTGCCCCTCGATCCAGGTGACGGTCTCCGGCAGCGTCTCCGCGTACCGGGCGACCGGGCGGTAGCCCAACTCCCGTTCGGCGGCGGACATGTCGCACACCACCGGCACGGGCACCGACCACGGTGTGTCCCCCACGGTGGGCGCGGGAGGGGGCCCGTCGACCAGCACGCTCTCCGCCTCGATCCCCATCACCGCGTCGATGGCCGCGGCGATCTCCGCCACCGTCGGCGCGTCCGGATCGACGGCGTTGAGCACCCTTGAACCCGGCCGGGAGGCGGCCAGCCGGATCAACTCCGCGATGTTGTGGACGCCGGCCGGGTGGAAACGGCTCTGTCCGCCGAACGAGAGGACGCGCCGACGACGGCCGTCCAGGTTGCGCTTGACGAAGTAGAGCTCGCGCGGAGTCCGGCAGTACGGCCCGTGGATCGCGCCCGGCCGCAGCACGGTGACCGGCAACCGGCCCTCGGCGGCGAGGAGTTCGTGCTCCAGGGCGGCCTTGCGCGTGCTGTACGTGGACTCGCCCGGGCGCACGGTCGGCTGCTTCTCCGTGAGGGGTACCGGGTACTCGGGGAAGCCGTCCGGCTGGTCCTGCGTGTCGAAGCCGCGGCCCCGGTCGTCCTCGTAGACGGAGACACTGGAGACGACCACGGCCGAGCCGATGCGGTCGGCCAGGGCGGTCAACTGCCGTCCGTGGCGGGCCCCGTAGGCCACCAGGTCGACCAACACATCACAACCGTCGCCGACCAGCGCGGCGAGCGCGAGGTCGTCCTCGCGGTCGAGCCGTACCGTCCGTACGTCGTCCGGCCAGGCCGGGTCACGGGTGCCGCCGCGCGACGCGGCCGTCACCTCCCACCCGTCCCGCACGAGGGCGTGCACCGCGGGACGCCCGATCTGACCGCCCGCTCCGATCACCACAGCACGTTTCATGCGACGACCGTACGGTCGCCGATCGTGTCGTGGCCTGGAGATCTGCCCAGGGCAGAGCTCAACTCAGCGGCAGCCGGGGGAACTTGCGCTCCTTCGCCGCGGCCGCCTGCTCCGCCTTCGCGACGGCCGCGTACTGGTCGACGTACTCCTGCTCGGAGAGCTTGAGGATCGCGTACATGATCTCGTCGGTGATGGCGCGCAGGATCGCCTTCTCGTTCTCCATGCCGGCGTAGCGGGAGAAGTCGAGGGGCTTGCCGAAGCGGATCGTCACGGGGTGGATCTTGGGGATGACCTTGCCGGGCGGCTGGGCCTCGAAGGTGCCGATCATCGCGCACGGGATGACGGGGACCTGGGCCTTGAGGGCCATGACCGCCACGCCGACCTTGCCCTTGTAGAGGCGGCCGTCGTGGGAGCGCGTGCCCTCGGGGTAGATGCCGAGGAGTTCGTCCTTGCTCAGGACGCCGAGGCCCTCGCGGATCGCTGCCTGGCCCGCCTCCTTGCCGGAGCGGTCGACCGGGATCTGGCCCGCGCTGCGGAAGAAGGTCGCGGTGAGGCGGCCGCGTATGCCGGGGCCGGTGAAGTACTCGGCCTTGGCGAGGAAGGTGATGCGGCGCTTGAGGACCGCCGGCATCAGGAAGTGGTCGGCGAACGAGAGGTGGTTGCCGGCGATGATCGCCGGGCCCTCCTCCGGTATGTGGTCCAGGCCCTCGATCCGGGGGCGGAAGACCAGTCTGAGCAAAGGACCCAGAATGACGTATTTCAGGAGGTAGTAGAACAAGGGGGGGTCGCTCCTCACTCCGGCGGGTCGGCTCGACCGACCTGTTCTCGCAGGTCACCCGGTACCTCGTGAGCTGTCAGTGTAGGGGCAGGCGCCGTTCGGTGGAACCGGGGCGATCAGACCGCCGCGGACACGACCGAGGGCGGCGAGGAGATCGTCCTCGCCGCCCTCGGTAAAGGCCAACCGGCCCCGGTTCACGGTGACTTACAGGGCCGCGCTCCGCGTCCTGCGGCGGTACACGGCGAACGCCGTGGTCGCTCCGACCGCCGTGAGCAGACCGGCGCCGATCGCGACCGGCAGAGCCGTGGAGGAGTCGGTGCTGGCGGCGACGTTCTGCGCCTTCAGGTCCTGGACGTACGCCGGGTACGGGGCCTTAGTGGCCGTCGACGACGTCTGCGTGTAGTGCGGGATCCGCTTGACCGACTTCACCGAGCCGTTCGCGTTCAGCAGCACCTGCTTGTTGTTCGGGTGCCGGAAGTCGAACATGTTGGCCAGGCTGCCCGCCCGCTGGTCGAAGGACGCGTCACCGATCCGGCCGGTGTGCCAGTTGTCCTCGATGAACTGCGTGATCGACGCCTGCTCGGTGGCCGTGTGGTCGATCTTGTTGACCTTGCTGTACGGCGAGATGACCAGCAGCGGCTGCCGGGTGCCGGGACCGCAGCGGTCCGCGTAACCGCCCTTGGCGGCCGGACCCGCCTGGCAGGCCGGGCTGTCCGTGGCCTTGCCGTTGGAGCCGACTGTCGAGTCCTTCGAGCCGTTCAGGACCTTCGAGGAGACGTGGTCGTACCAGCCGTCGGAGTCGTCGTAGGCGAGCACGACCGCCGTCGACTTCCACTCCGGCGACTTCTGAAGAGCGTTGATCTCCTTGATCAGGAAGTTCTGCTCGTCGGTCGGGTCCGAGTAACCGGCGTGCCCGTCCTGGTACTCGGCCGCCTTCAGGAAGCTCACCGCGGGAAGGTTGTCGGCCTTCAGCGCGGCGTCGAAGTCGGTCAGGTCGTAGTTGTGGTTCGCGCGGCCGTTGTGGCCGATCTCGGCGACCGACTTCGGCGCCAAGTGGTGCGGGTTCGCGGTCGACTTGTAGTACTCGAACGGCTCGTGGTGCGCGCTGTAGTCCTCGGACGCGGCGCCGCCGACATTGGTGTGGGTGGTGCCGGCGCACTTGGCGTAGTCACCGCTCTTGCCGTCCCACGCGGTGCTGGGCCGGAAGCCGCCCTGGAACCAACCCCAGCTCACGTTCTTGGAGTTGAGCAGGTCGCCGATGTTCTTGCCCTGCATCTCCGCGAGCGCGCTGGTCGAGGTGTGGTCCTTGTCCGAGCAGTCGTCGAAGGCCGGGTCGGGGTCGTTGATGACCGTGCCGACACCCTTGGCGTTCGGGGAGACCACGGCGTACGAGTCCGGGGTCGTCGTCTGCTTCGGGTTCTCGGTGCCGGAGGCCGGGTCGGTGGAGATCACGCCGTGCGTCTGACCCGATATCAGGTTCAGGGCGCCGGGCGTCGAGGGGCCGAAGTTGGAGCTGAACGAGCGGTCGTTGAGGGCGTACTGCTGGGCGTAGTTCCACATGCCCGTGACGGTGTTGCCGTCGTAGTAGTCCATCACCAGACCGGGCTCACCGAAGAGGCCGGTGCACTTGTTGACCTCGGTGTTCTCGACGTACTTGTCGGCCTTGCCGCCGTCGGCCGCGTACTGCTCGGGGCCGTAGGAGTGGTTCTGGTCGCAGGTCATCGCCTGCGAACTGCTCAGCCGCGTGGGCGTGTAGAGGTTCGGGTTCTTCTTCAGCAGCCCGGCGTTGAGCAGGTTGTCGGCCTTCGGCGTGTGCGCCGCGGCCTTGAACTTGGTGCCGTCGGTGTTCGCGGCCTGGGGGTAGGTGGCGAAGTAGTGGTCGAACGAGATGTTCTCGTCGTAGATCACGACCACGTGCTTGATCGGCGTCGCCGTGTGGGTGCCGCCCGAGGGCTGGTGGCCGTTCGAGGCCGCCGACGCGGGGACCACCCCGCCCGCGGTGGCCAGGGCCGCTGCGCCGAGCAGGGCGCCCACCCGCGTCAACCGGCGCCGTGCACCGGGGTTACTTCCTTTGCCGATCATGCTGTCTCGCCTTCCGGGAGCAGTGGTTCTGCTGCCACACCGTCCATGGCCGTGGCACCTACCGCCGTAGCCTGGGCAATGGTGACGGCGGGGCGGGGGAGCGGCAATGACGCGGGAGCGAACGCCCGGTCAGGAATTTCTCATGGTCTGTTGGCCTGCTCTTGACCCTGCTCTCAGGCGGGCGGTATCTCAGGTCAGCAGGGAGCGGCCCAGCCAGTCGGAGGCGTCCCGCACGCCGGGCAGCGCGAAGAAGTACCCGCCGCCGTACGGCGAGATGTAGTCGACCAGCGGTTCACCGGCCAGCCGCTTCTGCACGTTCTCGAACTGCCGGGCCAGGTCCTGCTGGTAGCAGCAGAACAGCAGCCCCATGTCGAGGTTGCCGTTGCTGTCCATGCCCCGGTCGTAGTTGTAGCCCCGGCGCAGGATGCGCTGGTCGGCGCTCTGCGTGGAGCGCGGGTTGGCGAGCCGGATGTGGCTGTCGAGCGGGATCACATCGCCCTGCGGGTCCTGCGCGAAGTTGGGCGAGTCCTTCTCGTGGTGCCCGTCCAGCGGGGCGCCGGTGTCCCGGGCGCGGCCGAACATCCGCTCCTGCTCGGTGATGGAGACCCGGTCCCAGAACTCCACCAACATCCGTATCAGCCGTACGACTTGATAGCTGCCGCCGGTCGCCCAGTCGGGCTCGCCGCCGCTACTGCCCACCCACACAAGGTCGTTCATCGCGCGGGCGTCGGTCACCTCGGGGTTGGAGATGCCGTCCTTGAAGCCCATGTGGTTGCGCGGGGTGCCCGAGGGACGCGGCGGACTGATGAACCCGTCCGTCCGCCACCGCACTTGGAGCCCGCCGCGCGTGTGCCGGGTGACATCGCGCAGCGCGTGCAGCACGGTGTCCGAGCTGTCCGCGCAGAACTGCACGCTCACATCGCCGTGGCACCAGGCGGAGTTGAGATCGTCGTCGGGGAACGACGGCATCGCGGTCAGCCGGCGCGGCGTGAGCTTCGCGAGCCCGTAGCGGTCGTCGAAGAGCGAAGCGCCGACGCCGACGGTGACGCTCAGCCGGTCGGCGGGGAGGTCCGGGCCGAGGGTGCCGGAGTCGGAGGGCGGGGCGGTGATGCCGAGGTCCTCCGGGCTGCCGCCGGTGGTGAGGAAACGCGCGCGCTCGGTCAACGTCCGTAGGAGCTCGGTGAGTTCGGACCGGTCGGCGGCTGTCGTGTCGAAGGAGACGAACGCGGTGGCGCGCTGGGCGGGGGTGATGATCCCGGCCTGATGGAGGCCGTGGAAAGGCACGCTGGCGGCGGCCGGCTCCGTTGTCGCGGCTGCGGCGGCACCGCGATCGGCGGCCACAAGACCCGCACCGGCCACGGCTGCCGCACTCGCCAGGAATCCCCGGCGGCCCACCTCGTTCACGCGCTTCACGCGGTCCTCCGTACGTCCGTGAGGGCGGCCACGTCGGCCAGCCGCTCGACCAGTCCACCGAGGTCGGCGTTGACCTTCTCCCGCTGCGGACGGGTGAGTTGAGCCAAGGGCGTCCACTTCCCGGAGTGGTCGAGGCCGTCCAGGGTGTGCTGGGCGCGGTCCATCCAGGTGCCGAGTTCGGCGAAATCGGCGTCCCGGGTCTTCAACAGCGGCTGCAGATACCCGAGTAGTACGCGCGTGCCGTCGAGGTTGGCGCGGGCAGTGGCCAGATTTGTCCCGCTGCCGTAGTCGGTGCGCCCGGTCAGCTCGAACTGCACGGTGTTCTCCAGGATCTCGTGCGCCCGCAGCCCGGTGTCGGCCGGATCCATCCGCTGGGAGGGCCAGCTGCTCTCCAACGCGTGGACATCCTTGGCGAGTTGGTCGGCGGGACCGCGCAGCCCGCTCGCCGACTCGCCGTGCCAGAGCCCGTACTCGACCCGGTGGAACCCGGTGAACCCGGCGTCGTGCACTCCGCCCGCGAGCCCCGCTGTGGTGCCGTTGATCGCTCCGTCGGAGTCGCCGAAGGTGCCGTAGGCGGCGCCCATCCGCTCGTAGACGAGATGCGCGGGCAGCCAGGCCTTACGGGCGGCGGCGAGGTCACCCCGGTCGACGGCGGCACGCAACACAGCGGTCTTCTGGGCGAGTTCGACGGTCCGGCCCTGAATCCACTTCTGATAGGCGAGCGTCGGCGGGATGAGTTCCTGCTGCGTGATGGGTACGGCGGCGGGCCCGCTCTTCACCTTCGAGCCGGTGATGCGGACGGTGGGCCCGGTCACGGCGTCGGCGTCGTCGGGCAGACACTTGAAGGCGTACGACCCGTTCCCGAGGGTGACTCCGAGCGGCCGCACGGTCCCCGGCGCCAGTCCCTCGACCTCGCCGTAGACGGCACCGGTCTTCACGTCGGTGAGATAGACCTCGGCTGCGGTACTGGACGTGTTGTGCAGCTCGAAGACTTGATGCCCGGCCTGCGGATGCGTCCAGCCGCTCCCGCACCCGGCGGTCGCGACCTCGACGGTGGTGTGCGGGAGGCCGTCGGCAGCGGCGGCCGGCTGTGCGCTCGACCCCGACCCCCGGGCCGCCAGCACACCCGCCCCCACGGCCGCCACGGCGACCAGGGCACCGGCCGCGAGCAGCACGGTGCGGCGGCGGGCGGCAGGGTTCGGCGAGGGCGGTGCCGGATCCGGGGCGGCTGTCGGACCGGGTTCGGCGTCGGCTTCGGCGCCGCGCGCGATGTCGGGCACGCCGGGCCTCCAGGGAGTCGTACGAAAGGTGGCGGTGCCAGCGATCTTATGAGGGCGCTACGACCCCCACCGCGTTCCTTGACCCTGTTCTGACCGGAGGGCGGGCGAGAATTCGCCCGGGGTTCACCGGACGGTCCATGATCGCCACGGTGCGCTGCGCCGGCGTACACGGTGGGCTACGGCTGGGCTGGGGGCCCTGTGCGTTGGGTCGAGGCCGAAGACCAGTAGGTTCGCGTGGTCGAGGGCGGGACCGAGCCGGAGGGGTGCGGATGAAGGATGGCCAGGTCACGATCAGGCTCACGCGTGACGAGGCGCTGGTGCTGTCGCACTGGCTGGAGAGGCTTCAGATGACCGACCTCAGGCGCGTTGTCGACGATCCGGCGGTCTGGGCGCCGATCCATCGCATCGCCGGAACGCTCGACACGGCACTTCCTGAGCTCTTCGCCGCCGACTACGACCAGCGACTTGAGGCCGCTCGACAGCGACTTCGACCGGAGGACTGATGTCGAGCGTGGGTGGTGTCGGCCCGGGCGCGATAGTGGCCGGGGAGCATGAGACCGTCTGACGGTGTCGGAGATGACGAGTGGACTGGAGGCGGCCTTGGCCGGGGCCTCGTCCCCTTCGTGGTCGCGACGTGCGCGTGCCGGGTGTGACCTCGCCCGCTTCGCCGATGTTCCCGAGGCTGCGGACGCGTTGGTGAGGTTGCTGCTGGACGCCGAGGACTCGGCGGTGACCCGGCGCACGGCGGAGGCGCTGGCCCGGGTGGGGACGGTGGCTGCGGCACGACTCATCGCTCTGGCGGATGCCGAGGCCGACGACAGCCAGGCCGACTGGATACAGACCGGGGTGCGGGACGCGCTCGCGGCAATGGACGGTGGGCCGGAGGGCGCGGCGGACTGACACGACCCGGCAGCCGACCGGAGTCGATCAGGAACCGCCGTTCCCGTATCGGTCCGGACGGGTGGCGCCACCGCCGTCCGGGAACAACCCGGCCCCCTACGGCGCTGCTCCTGATACCTCGCCGGGTACTCAGGGAAGGGTCGTGGAGGAGATGAATCGGTCAGGGCAGGAGCCGCTCCCGCCGTCAGGTGAAGCACCGTTGGTGACCACCTGCGGCCGACAGGTCGCGGTAAAGCGACTGCTGTTGGCGATCCCGGAACGGCCGATCTCCCGGGTCACATTGGACGTAGGCCCCGTAGTACGCGGCGAACCCGGACTCTGGGCCTCCCTCACCGTCGCCGAGGCCCGCGACCTGGCCCGCCGCCTCCTCACCCAGGCGGCCCTAGCGGACACGGGCGCTGGCGCCGGTACCGGTACCGGTACTCCTGCGGAGCAGAGCGCGGCGGGCAAGTAGCCGTTGCCGACCGGGAGTTGCGGGCATCTGCTCCCGGCCGGGAGTTACACGGGTCTTCACGGGCCTGGCCGCACCGAACTCGGTGCTCCGGGCCAGTGCCGGCATTCCTGCGGAGCGGAGTACGGCGGGCGCAAGTAGCCGTTCTTGAACGGGAGTTGCGCGGATCTGCACGGCCCGGCTGGACCGGTCTCGGTGCGAAGCCGGTCCAGTACCCGCACTCCCGCGGAGCGAAGGGCAGCGTGGCAGCAAGCAAGTAGCCCCCGCCAAGCAGGAGTTACGCCCACCCCGCGAGTGTGGCTGGACCGACCCCACGCCCGATCCAGCCACGCCCCTCACCTCACGTCACCTCACACCTCACGCCCCTCGCGTCAGCACCTTCTCCAACGCACCGATTGCCGACCGGAGTTCATCCGCCGTAATCGTCAGCGGCGGCGCAAGCCGGATCGTCGAGCCGTGGGTGTCCTTGGCCAGCACGCCCTCGCGCATGAGGCGTTCGCTGATTTCGCGTCCCGTGCCGATCGCCGGGTCGACGTCGACGCCCGCCCACAGGCCCCGCGCGCGGAAACCGACGACACCCTTGCCGACCAGCTCGGTCAGGCCGTCCCGCAACACAACACCCAACTCCGTTGCCCTGCGCTGGAATTCACCGGTCTCCAGCAGCTCGACGACCGCCGTGCCGACCGCCGCGGCGAGTGGGTTGCCGCCGAACGTCGAGCCGTGCTCGCCCGGGTGCAGTACCCCGAGCACCTCTCGGCGTGCGACGACCGCGGACACCGGCACGATGCCGCCGCCCAGTGCCTTGCCGAGCAGCAACACGTCCGGGACGACACCCTCGTGGTCCACCGCCAGCGTGCGGCCCGTGCGGCCGAGGCCCGACTGGATCTCGTCCGCGATGAACAAGCAGCCCTTGCGGGTGGTGAGTTCACGCACACCGGCCAGATAGCCGGCGTCCGGGATGATGACTCCGGCCTCGCCCTGGATCGGTTCGATCAGGACCGCCGCCGTCGTCTCGTCGACCGCCGCCTCCAGCGCCGCGAGGTCGTTGTACGGCACGATCCGGAAGCCGGGAGTGAAGGGACCGAAGCCCGCCCGCGCCGTCTCGTCCGTGGAGAAGCTGACGATCGTCGTCGTACGGCCGTGGAAGTTCTCCGCCGCGACGACGATCGTAGCCCGGTCGGCCGGGACGCCCTTCACGTCGTAGGCCCATTTGCGGGCCACCTTGATGCCGCTCTCGACCGCCTCCGCGCCGGTGTTCATCGGCAGCACCATGTCGAGGCCGGTCAACTCCGCGAGCCGCTCGGCGAATTCGGCGAGCCGGTCGTTGTGGAAGGCGCGGGAGGTGAGCGTCAGTTGGTCGAGCTGGCGGTGGGCCGCCTCGATCAACGCGGGGTGGCGGTGACCGAAGTTGAGGGCCGAGTAGCCCGCGAGCATGTCGAGGTAGCGGCGGCCCTCGACGTCCTCCACCCAGGTGCCCTCCGCGCGGGCGACCACCACGGGCAGCGGGTGGTAGTTGTGCGCGAGGACCGGCTCCTCGGCGCTGATGAGGTCGGCGGACGTACGGGCACTGGCGGGAGCGGTCATGAGCGGATCTCCTGGGTGCAGCACTTGATGCCGCCGCCGGCCTTGTGGAACTCCGACAGGTCGACGGGGACGGGGAGGTAACCGTGGTCGGCGAGACGCGCGGCGAGCGCCTCGGACCGGGGGGAGATGAAGACATGACGGCCGTCGGACACTGAGTTGAGGCCGAACGTCATCGCGTCCTCCCGGGTCGCGAGCACCGCGTCCGGGTACAGCCGCGCGAGCACCTCGCGGCTGCCCGGCGAGAACGCCTCCGGGTAGTACGCGATGTTGTCGTCGTCGAGCACGAACAGCGCCGTGTCGAGGTGGTAGAAGTACGGGTCGATCAGCGTCAGGCTGATCACCGGCACGCCGAAGAACTCCTGCACCTCGCGATGGGCCTCGCGGGTCGTACGGAAACCGGTGCCGGCCAGGACGTAACGGCCGGTCGGGATCAGGTCGCCCTCGCCCTCGCTGACCGACTCGGGGCGGTAGACGTCGTAGCCCGCCGCCTTGAACCACGTGTCGTAGTGCACGGACTCGGGGCGCCGCTCGGGTGCGTGGAACAGGGAGCCGAAGACGCGGCCCTCGACCACGACCGCGGAGTTCGCGGCGAAGACCATGTCCGGGAGGCCGGGGACCGGGGGCACGGTGTCCACGGTGTGGCCGTGGGCACGGTAGGTGTCGATCAGCGTCGTCCACTGCTCATGGGCGAGATCGACGTCCACCTGGGCATCGGGATGCATCCAGGGGTTGATCGCGTACTGCACGGCGAAGTGTCTGGGTTCGCAGACGAGAAAGCGCCGCCGGCGCCGCACACGGGTGTCGGGCACAGAGGGGTCCCTCCGCTTCCTGTGATGACGACTGGGGTTGACACCACGGTAGAAAGAGACCAATACGCGCGACAAGCGATGAAGGCTGCGTGTCTGCGCAGGAATGCTGCGTCTTTGACGGGGTCAACGCACGTCTGATGCGCTCCCCGGCGCCGGATGGGTGGCGCCCGCCTCCGGGCTTTCCGGGAGGAGGTGGGACAGCACCATCACACTGATCGTCTTCCGGATGAACGGCTCCTGCCGGATGCGCTCCAGGACCTCCTCGAAGTGGTCCACATCCGTCGCCCGTACGTGCAGCAGCGCGTCCGCCCCGCCGGTCACCGTCATCGCCGCGGTGATCTCCGGATGGTTGCGCACCACCTCCGCGAGCCGCCTGGGGGGCGCGGCGCCCTCGCAGTACACCTCCACGTACGCCTCCGTGCGCCAGCCGAGCGCGGACGGCTGCACGGTCGCCGTGAACCCGGTGATCACACCCGTCTCCCGCAGCCGGTCCACGCGCCGCTTCACCGCCGTCGCGGACAGCCCGATCGCCGCGCCGATCTCGGCGAAGCTCGTCCTGGCGTTCGCCATCAACGCGGTGATGATCTTCCGGTCGAGATCGTCGAACGGAGTGGTCCTGCTGTTCATGTCGGCACTGTATCCAGCGCGAACGTCCACGCCCGGTACATGTCCAGCCGTACGAATTACTCCTACACTCCACCTTCATGCTGCGCGCCCTCGCCGTCGACGACGAACGCCCCTCACTGGAGGAGTTGCTGTACCTGCTCAACGCCGATCCACGCATCGGCAGCGCGGAGGGCGCGGGCGACGCGACCGAGGCGCTGCGCCGTATCAACAGGGCTCTGGAATCGGGCCCGGACGGTCCCGAGGCGATCGATGTCGTGTTCCTCGACATTCAGATGCCCGGGCTCGACGGGCTCGACATGGCACGGCTGTTGACGGGTTTCGCGAAGCCGCCGCTCGTCGTGTTCGTCACCGCGCACGAGGACTTCGCCGTACAGGCCTTTGATCTCAAGGCAGTTGACTACGTGCTGAAACCCGTCCGCAAGGAACGGCTCGCGGAGGCGGTGCGCCGGGCGGCCGAACTCGGCGCCGCCGCACCGCGGATACCCGTGCACGAACCCGACCCCGACCACATCGCCGTCGAACTCGGCGGTGTCACACGGTTCGTGGCCGTCGACGACATCACCCACGTCGAGGCACAGGGCGACTACGCCCGCCTGCACACCGACCGGGGCAGCCACCTCGTCCGCATCCCGGTGTCCACCCTGGAGGACCGCTGGCGCTCCCGCGGCTTCGTCCGCATCCACCGCCGTCACCTCGTCGCCCTGCGCCACATCGGCGAACTCCGCCTGGACGCGGGGACGGTGAGCGTTCTCGTGGGCGGCGAGGAACTCCAGGTCAGTCGCCGCCACACCCGCGAACTGCGCGACCTGCTGATGCGGAGGTCCTGACGATGCCTCAGGACCCCAGCGAACGCAGAGTAGTTGTCACCGGCCCACCCCGCCGCACCCGCCGCGCCTCCGGCTATTCCCGCCCCCGCACCGAGATCGACGAACAGACCACCCTCGGCCACACCTACGTCCGGTCCCTCATGCGCACCCAACTCCGCGCCGCCCTCACGGTGTTCGCGGTCCTCGTGCTCCTCGTCGGCCCCCTGCCCCTGGTCTTCGCGGCGACCCCGGACTCCCACCGCCTCGAATGGCTGATCCTCGGCTTCTGCCTCTACGCCCCGCTCGTCCTCCTCGCCCTCTGGTACGTGCGCCGCGCCGAACGCAACGAACGCGACTTCGTCCGCCTCGTCGAGGACCGCTGAGCCGGGTGAACTCCAGTTACGCGGTACCGGCGGTCGCCCTCGTCGTCGTGGCGACGGTCCTCGTCGGCGCCTTCGGCCTGCGCATTTCCCGCACGACCTCCGACTTCTACGTCGCCTCCCGCACCGTCGGCCCCCGTCTCAACGCGGCCGCCATCAGCGGCGAATACCTGTCCGCGGCCTCGTTCCTGGGCATCGCCGGACTGGTCCTCGTCCAGGGCCCCGACATGCTCTGGTACCCGGTCGGCTACACCGCCGGATACCTGGTCCTGCTGCTGTTCGTCGCCGCCCCACTGCGCCGCTCCGGCGCCTACACCCTCCCCGACTTCGCCGAGGCCCGCCTCGCCTCGCACGCCGTACGACGCCTGGCGGGAGCCTTCGTCGTCGGCGTCGGCTGGCTGTACCTGCTGCCACAACTCCAGGGCGCGGGACTCACGTTGACCGTCCTCACGGGTGCTCCGGATTCGCTGGGCGGCCTGATCGTCGCAGTCGTGGTCGTCGCCACCGTCGCGGCCGGCGGTATGCGCAGCATCACCTTCGTCCAGGCCTTCCAGTACTGGCTGAAGCTCACCGCGCTGCTCGTCCCCGCCCTCTTCCTGGTCCTCGCCTGGCAGAGCGACGGAGCACCCCGGCACGCCTTCGAGGAACCGGCAACATTCCGCGAACAACGGGCAGTTCGGGTCGACGAGACACTCGACCTCAGACTCGACCGCCCCCTCACGGTCACGGTGACCGGCAAGGTCGACGGCCACACACACGACGCCGCGAAGCTCCAACTCCCCACCGGCACCCACCACATCGAGCGCGGCACCCGCCTCACCTTCGCCAAGGGCGCCCCCGTCCCCGTAGCCGATCGAGGCACCAACGGCGGCATGTCCACCTCCCTCGCCGCCAGCCGCGAGGAACGCCCGTTGTACGCGACGTACGGCCTCATCCTCGCCACCTTCCTCGGCACCATGGGCCTACCGCACGTGGTCGTCCGCTTCTACACGAGCCCGCACGGCGTCGCCGCCCGCCGCACCACGGTCGCCGTCCTCGGCCTGATCGGCGCCTTCTACCTCCTCCCGCCCGTCTACGGCGCCCTCGGCCGCCTGTACACCCCCGAACTGACCATCACCGGCGACGCCGACGCGGCCGTCCTCCTGCTGCCCGACCGCATGATCGGCGGCGTCGGCGGCGATCTGCTCGGCGCGCTGGTGGCGGGCGGCGCCTTCGCCGCGTTCCTGTCCACCGCGTCGGGACTCACCATGGCGGTGGCCGGCGTCCTCACCCAGGACGTCCTCCCGTCGCGCGGGGTACGGCACTTCAGGCTCGGCACGGTCCTCGCCATGGCCGTACCGCTGGTCGCGAGCGTGGTCGTCGGCGGGCTGCCCGTGGCCGACGCCGTGGGGCTCGCGTTCGCCGTATCGGCGTCCTCCTTCTGCCCGTTGCTGGTCCTCGGCATCTGGTGGACGCGGCTCACCCCGCCCGGCGCGGCGGCCGGGATGCTGGTGGGCGGCGGGTCGGCGTTCGTCGCCGTCGCCGCGACGATGGCGGGTTTCCCCGGCACCGGCCCCCTGCATGCCCTGCTCGCCTGGCCCGCGCTCTGGTCGGTGCCGCTGGGGTTCCTCACCATGGTGCTGGTGTCCCTGGCCACGCCGGGCCGGGTGCCGACGGGAACGGCGGCGATCCTGGCGCGGTTCCATCTGCCGGAGGAGCTGCGGGCGGAGGTGAAGGCGTGAGGACACCCACGGGCGGTCCCTGCATCACCGCGAACGGCTCGCCCAACTCCCCGTCGCCCAACGTCCTACCGCCCAACTCCCTTACGGAGGTGGCCGCATGAGCGGATTCCTGGCCGGCCTCTGCGTCGCCGTACTCCCGCTGCTCGCCGCCGGTTTCTGGCTCGGCCGCCGCACCGCACGCCCCGAGAACCTCGGCGGACTCGGCACCCCCGTCGAGCACGCCACCTTCCAGACCCTGCACACCGCGTCCCTCGCCGCGCCCCCGCTCCGCGCCGGCCTCACCGAGGAGACGGCCCGCCGCTCGGCCCGCAGACTGCGCACACTGCTCGGCACCGATGCCCTGTGCCTGACCGACCAGAAGCAGGTCCTCGCCTGGGACGGCGTCGGCGACCATCACCGGGCCGAGATCATGGAACGGCTCGCGGGCCCGCTGGAGACCGGCCGCGGTGAGGCGTTCCGGCTCACCTGCGACGCCCCCGACTGCCCGTTGCGCTGGGCGGTGGTCGCCCCGCTCACCGTCGACGACCGGGTCCACGGAGCGCTGGTCGCCTGCGCACCGCGTGAGTCTGCCGTCCTTGTCCGAGCCGCCGGAGAGGTCGCGCGCTGGGTCTCCGTCCAGTTGGAGTTGGCAGACTTGGACCAGTCCCGCACCCGCCTGATCGAGGCCGAGATCAAGGCACTTCGGGCCCAGATCTCCCCGCACTTCATCTTCAACTCGCTCGCGGTGATCGCGTCCTTCGTCCGCACCGACCCCGAACGCGCCCGCGAACTGCTCCTGGAATTCGCCGACTTCACCCGCTACTCGTTCCGCAGGCACGGCGACTTCACCACCCTCGCCGACGAACTCCACGCCATCGACCACTACTTGGCGCTGGTCCGGGCCCGCTTCGGCGAGCGCCTCTCGGTCACCTTGCAGATCGCCCCCGAGGTACTCCCGGTAGCGCTCCCGTTCCTCTGCCTCCAGCCGCTCGTCGAGAACGCCGTGAAGCATGGCCTGGAGGGCAAGGCCGACAAGAGCCGCATCAGCATCACGGCGCAGGACGCGGGCGCCGAGGCACTCGTCGTCATCGAGGACGACGGCGCCGGCATGGACCCCGACCTGCTGCGCCGCATCCTCGCGGGCGAGGTCAGCCCCTCGGGCGGCATCGGCCTGTCCAACGTGGACGACCGGCTCCGCCAGGTCTACGGCGACGACTACGGCCTCGTCATCGAGACCGCCGTAGGAGCGGGCATGAAGATCACCGCCCGGCTGCCGAAGTACCAGCCGGGCGTGCACTCGGCGAGCCGGCGGAGTGAGCCGTAGCGGGCGTCAGGTGCTGCGCGTGGCCACCATCCCGAGGGTGATCAGCCCGAGCACGACCCAGCCGAACCACAGCCAGCCGTTACTCCCGAGCGCCACCGTGTAGGCCGTCACCACCACCAGACCGCCGACGGTGATCACCCCCATGGTCTTCGTGGAACCGGGCATCGCAACACCCTCCTCATGGTCCGTCCCCCTCCATGGTGCCCCCGTTCTGCCTCCGAACGGCGCACACGACGAAATGTGTGCCCGACTTCCACGGCCCCTGACTCGTCCAGGAGGCCGCCTCGTACACCGACGGATCGAAGCCGTAGTCGGCCGGCGGGACGTCCCGGGCACACGCCGCGTCCGACTCCGTACGCGCCTGGGCCAGCGTGACGCCCGCGCCCAACCGGGTGAACCCGATCACCACCTGGTCGTGCTTGCCGGTGCAGGAGACCAGGCTCGCGGCCCGGTCCGAGGGCACGTCCAGACAGTCCCGCTTCTGCATGGTCGACGTATCGGCGAACGCCGACCCGAGGGCGCGACGGTTGCCGAGCGGCCCGTAGACCGGCCCGTGCGCGCCCAGCACCAGACAGGCGGTGCGATGTCCGGCGGCCTCGAAACCATCGTCGGACGGTACGACCGCGAGCGCCCGCACGTCCGCGAGCTTCTCCCGCATCTCCTGCGTCCGCTGCGCACACCGGTCGGCCCCGACCTTGCGCGCCTCGCCCGCGGACGCGGTGGACACGAACGCCATCACCTGACCGTCGGGCACCGAGTTCCGGCAGGTGGCGTCGACCGCGAGCCGGGGCGTCCCATGGAAGAGCTTCCCGCCGGGCCAGTCGGCGGTGACGCAGTCGCCGTCCTTGAGCGGAGCGGCGAGCCCGACGGTACTGCCGTACGGCGGGCTGTCCTTGCTCGTGTCCGTGTGGTCGCCGGGCGGCTGATGGGCCACGGCGTACCAGACGCCGCCCAGGGCGAGGGCGAGCCCGAGCAGCCCCGCGAGGACGGCCTGGCGGAAACGGGGACGGGTGCGGCGGCGCCGACCGGTGGGGGAGGACGCGGGAGCAGGCGGCCCCGCCGCGACAGGCACCGCCTGCCCCTCCCAGGGTGACGGCGAGCCCAGGTCGGTCTGGGTCCGCGCGTACGCCTCCGCCTCCGTCTGCGGCGTCACGATCCGCGACAGCTCCGCCTCGGCCTCCGCCGCCGGAATCCGCCGTAGCGGATCCTTCTCCAGCATCGCGTGGAGCACCGGGGCCAGCGCGCCCGCGCGGACCGGGGGCAGCGGGTCCTCCATGACCACGGCGGTGATCTCCGCGAGCGGGGTCTCGCGCACGAACGGGCCGTGGCCCTCGACCGCGTGGTACAGCGTGCAGCCCAGCGAGAACAGGTCGGCCGCGGCCGTCGGCGGCCCGCCCGTGGCCCGCTCCGGCGCCAGATAACCCGCCGTACCGACGAGCACGGACGTCAGCGTGTACCGCGTCTCCCCGGCGTCCGGCTGCACCGAGATGCCGTAGTCGGTGAGCAGGACACGGGCATACGGCGAACCGGTGCGGTCCGGCGCGAGCAGGATGTTCGCCGGTTTCACGTCCCGGTGCATCACGCCCCGCTGGTGTCCTGCGGTCAGCGCGTCGAGTACGGCGAGCCCGATGCGGGCGCACTCCGCGGGGGCCAACGAGCCGTACCGGCCGACCAGTTCACGCAGATCGACGGCGTCCGCCACGTACTCCATGACGATCCACGGCAGCCCCTCGTGCTCCAGCACGTCGTGCACGGTCACCACATGCGGATGACCGCGCAGCCCCGCCGCGTTCCGCGCCTCGGCCCGGGCGCGCGCGACCCGGGCCTCCCGCTCGGCGTCGGCGGAGGCGGGGTTGCTGAACACGATCTCCTTGAGCGCGACTTCACAGGCCAGCCGCTGGTCGTGCGCGAGCCACACATGCCCCATCCCGCCACTGCCCAGCCGGTTCAGCAGCAGATAGCGGCCGGCGATGACCCGGCCCACTCCCGAGGTGGGCGATCCCTGTGGCATCCGGACTCCTCCTTCCGGGACCGCGTCACGTCTCGGTCGTGGTGGCGGTGACGGTGGCGGCGGTGGACGTGCCGGTCACCGGGCCACTGGTGACCGGGGCGCTGCTCGTGACGGAGGCACTGGCGGTCACGGGAGCACTCGTCACGGGTGCGCTGCTGGTGACCGGTGCGTGTGTCGAGGGCGGGTCGGTCACCAGCGAGGGCGAACGGGTCGTAGGCGAACTGCTCGACGGTGGTGGGTCGGACGGTGTGGATGACGGCGGCGACGATGACGGCGGCGGTGACGAGGACGTGGGCGGCGCCGGAGGGGACGTCGAGGGCGGTGCCGTGGACGTCGGCGGACGCAGGGTCGGCCCGGAGGACGTCGGACCCGGGGGAGTGGGCGTGGGAGTGGGCGTGGCGCCCCCGCTCGTCCCGTCGGCCACGCTCAGCATCACGTACTCCCCGAACCGCAGCTCGGTCCCGGCCGGTGGATCGCTCGCGGTGACCCGCGCGTCGTCGGCCGGCGACGCGCTCCCGCCGTACCCGACGGCCAGACCACTGCTCACCAGCAGCCGCCGCGCCTCCCCGAACGTCGTCCCCGCGAGGTCGGGCACGGCGTGCTGCTGCCGGGTGTCGAAGGTGGCGTCGTGCTTGCCCGTCGTACCGACCGGACGCGTGATCCCGCGGTCCGGATCGCCGACGTCGACGAGGACGAGCCGCTCCATGTCCCGGGGCGCCGGACGCACGGCCACGACCGAGGACGCGTCATATCCGTGCCACTTCTTGTTGCCGTCCCCGAACTTGACGGAAATCCGGCTCGCGTCGCCCTTGAAGGGGCGCAGTGGATTTCCGCACGAGCACTTCGCGGCGGGTTCTCCCTGCTCGTCGACGAGAATCGCGATTCCCGACTGGAGAAGGGAGTTGTAGGGCGTGGCCTTTCCCTTTTTGTAGTCGTGATTCTCTACGAGAGTGTCGTGACGCAGGAGTACGGGTGTGAGCCGGTCCAGATAGGCCGGTATCTGATCCGTGGTGATACCCAGCACGCCCGACCAGGCAACGGCCTTCTGATGATTCGCGGGATCGGTCAGGAACCTCTTGAGTTTCGCCACGTCACAGATGGTCGGCTTCTTGGTGCCCCCGTACAGCCCAGGAGTATCCCCCTGCTGCAAACTGCCCTGCACGGGCATCGAACGCACCTCGGCGTCGTGCCCCAGTCCCTGTTTCTCGTCGAAGAAAGGCGCGAGCGACGGAACTCCGGCGGCGACGGCCTTCACGGCGAACGTATGTGCGCCCCCGCTGCATCCGTTCAGTCCGCTCACGACCAGGACACCGACGAGCAGTACGGCGATCCTGCGGACGATCGAAATTCCGTTCCTTTGCACAACAGCGCGAAATGTCATTACCGCTCCCCCCGGTGGCGGTTCCCCCATCGCGCTTTATGCTACTGAACGAAATTCCCGTTCAGTTGCTGCATGTGTTCAATTGCTTCGTGTGTTCAATGAGGCCAAATAGGCGTTGTACGCCTCAAGTTCCTTGTCGCCGTCCCGGTCGGCGGCCCGGTCCTGCCGCTTGGCCTGCCGCTGCTCGGAGCTGTACCACTGGAACAGCAGGGCGATCAGCACCAGCACCGACGGGACCTCGCTGAACGCCCAGGCGATACCGCCGGCCGCGTTCTGATCGGACAGTGCGTCGATGCCGAGCGAGGCGGGCGGGTTCTTGAACGTCTCGACCATCGGTTCCGACGCCATCATCAACGCGATACCGAAGAACGCGTGGAACGGCATCCCCGCGAACAACTCCAGCATCCGCATCAGATAGCCGGGCCGGCTCGGCCCCGGGTCCACGCCCATGATCGGCCAGAAGAACACCACACCCACGGCGAGGAAGTGCACCATCATCGCGATGTGCCCGGTCTTCGACCCCATCAGGAAATCGAAGATCGGCGTGAAGTACAGCGCGTAAAGGCTCGCGATGAACAGCGGAATCGTGAACGCGGGATGCGTGATGACCTTCATGTACCGGCTGTGCAGAAACATCAACAGCAACTCACGGGGCCCCTTGCGCCCCCGAGCCGCCGGCGGCAACGCCCGCAACGCCAGAGTCACCGGAGCACCGAGCAACAACAGAATCGGCGACAACATGCTGATCACCATGTGCTGCACCATGTGCACGCTAAACATGACCATGCCGTAGTCGTTGAGCTTGGTGCACATCACCAACCCGACGGTCAGCACACCGATGACGTAGGAAATGGTCCGCCCCACAGGCCACGAGTCCCCCCGCCGCCGAAGCCGCACGACCCCCCACCCGTACAGCCCGATTCCGAGGAGGCAGGCGGTCAGGAAGAACGGGTCGGCCGACCACTCAAGCCCGCGCGCAAAGGTAAACGGCGGCAGATCCATGGTCATACCGTGCCCGCCGTGATCCATCGAACGGCTCCTGATTCGTGGGGGTTGTGCAAGTCTGTCCGCACCAGACTAGAACTGTCCCCACCCGAGCTTGTGACCGGGGCCAGCGCAACCCACCCAGGGGCGCGGGGCTGTGACATTTGCGGCTCCGCCGCGTGGGCGCGACCAGCCCCAACGCGCCCGCACCCAACGAATCACCTAGAAGACGCTCAGAGCACGCACTCAGCCTCTTCATACCGATCAGCAGGCACGGTCTTCAGCGTCTCCACCGCATTGGCCAACGACACCATCACAATGTCCGTCCCCTGAAGCGCGGTCATCTTCCCGAACTCCCCCCGATGCGCAGCCTCCACCGCATGCCACCCAAACCGAGTGGCCAGCACCCGGTCATACGCGGTAGGCGTACCCCCACGCTGCACATGCCCAAGAATCACCGGCCGCGCTTCCTTACCGAGCCGCTCCTCCAGCTCGATGGACAGCTGCCGAGCGATCCCCGCGAAGCGCTCGTGACCGTAGACATCCTTCTTGCCCTCGTCGAAGTCCATGGACCCGGCCCGCGGCTTGGCCCCCTCCGCGGCGACGACAATCGCGAACCGCTTACCCGCCTCGAAGCGTTCGCCGACGCGAGCCGCCAACTCCTCGATGTCGAAAGGCCGTTCAGGTACGACGATGGCGTGCGCACCGGCCGCCATGCCGGAGTGGAGCGCTATCCACCCGGTGTGCCGGCCCATGACCTCCACGACGAGCACGCGCTGGTGGGACTCGGCGGTCGTCTTGAGCCGGTCGAGCGCTTCGGTCGCGACACCGACCGCCGTGTCGAAGCCGAAGGTGACATCAGTGACGGCGATGTCGTTGTCGATGGTCTTGGGGACGCCGACGACCGGGAGCCCGGCGTCGTACATCAGCTTGGCCGCCTTGAGCGTGCCCTCGCCGCCGATCGGGATGATCGCGTCGAGGCCGAGCTCCTCGACATGGCCCTTGGCCCGCTCGACGCCGTCCCGGAGCTGGGAGGGCTGGACGCGGGAGGAGCCGAGAATGGTGCCGCCGCGAGCGAGGATGCCGCTCACCGCGTCGAGGTCGAGCTTGAGGTAGTCGCACTCCAGGAGGCCCTTCCAGCCGTCCCGGAAGCCGATGACCTCGTCGCCGTGGTCCACGACGGCGCGGTGCACGACGGACCGGATGACGGCGTTCAGGCCGGGGCAGTCGCCGCCGGACGTGAGGACACCAATGCGCATAGCCCGAGGAACCTTCTCAACGTGGGCCGAAACCGGACCACGTTGTCCGGTACGAACCCCGCCACCCTAACGGCAGGAGGGGGCGGGGTCGTAGCGTGCGTCCGCCTGCTGGACGACCCCGCTCACCTGCGCGGACGTACCGTCAGACGGGCTGGTTGCCGGTATCCGAAGAGGAGATGGACACCCGGTTCAGGCGGGCTGCTGAGCTGCGGCGATGCGCTCGTTGCGGAGCGCCTCGTACCAGCGGTCGTCGATCGGCGGCAGCGCGTTCACATCGAGGGCCAGCTTCAGCAGCAGGTCCGCGATCAGCGGGTTGCGGGCCAGCACGGGCCCGTGCATGTACGTACCGAACACCGTGTCGTTGTAAGCGCCCTCGGTGCCGTCGCCCGTGCCGTTGCCCTTGCCGAGCCGCACCTGGGCGAACGGGCGGGCGGTGGGGCCGAGATGGGTGATGCCCTGGTGGTTCTCGAAGCCGGTCAGCGGGGGCAGGCCCAGGCGCGCGTCGATGTCGCCGAGGACGTCACCGACGCACCGCTCGCCCTCGCCGCGCGTCGACACCACGTCGAGCAGGCCGAGGCCGGGCTCCCGCTGGCCGAGGTCGTTGATGAACTCGTGGCCGAGGATCTGGTAGCCCGCGCACACCGAGAAGACGATCGCGCCGTTGCCGACGGCCCGGTGCAGGCCGCCGTCGCGGCGCAGGCGCTCCGCCGCGAGGCGCTGCGGACGGTCCTCGCCACCACCGATCAGGTAGATGTCGCCCGAGGTCGGGATGGGCTGGTCGCTGCGCACGTCCAGCCGGGCCACGTCGAGGCCGCGCTGCCGCGCCCGGCGTTCCACGACAAGGGCGTTGCCCTGGTCGCCGTAGGTGCTCAGCAGGTCGGGGTAGATCCACACCAGACGGAGCTGGTTGTCGCTCATGGTCATTCGTCCTCTGGGGGTTCTGGGTCTCAGTTGCCGACGCGGCGGCGCAGGTCCTGGAACGCGGTGTAGTTCGCGATGACCTCGATGCGGCCGGGCGGGGCCATCTGCACGGCCTGGTCGAGGTTGTCGCAGACCTGGAAGTGCTGGCCCGCCACTTCCAGGCGGACCGCGAGGTCCAGCTTGCGGTCGCCCACGACGAAGATGGGGTGGCCGGTCAGCCGGGTGTAGTCGACGTCCCAGAGCCACGAGGTGTCGGTGCCGTCGGCGCCGCGTGCGTTCACCGAGAGGATCACCGGGGTCGGCGGCGGATCGATCAGGCTGAACGTTTCGAGCCAGCCCGCCGGGTTCTTCGCCAGCAGCAGACGCAGGTCGCGCTGCATGAACTGGACGACGTCATAGCGCCCGGCGACGGCCTGCACCCGGTACATGCGCTCCAGGGCGACCTGGGGCGGCACCCCGAACACGGCGGCGACGGCGGCGGAGGACGCGGCGTTGGCCTTGTTGGCGCGCCCGGGCAGTTGCAGGTGAATGGGCCAGGCGGAACCGTGCGGGTCGAGGACGTGATCCCCGGAGAGCGCCCAACTCGGCGTAGGCCGACGGAATCCGCACTCACCGCAGAACCAGTCGTCTCCCGGCCGCTGCATGACGCCACCGCACGAAGGACACGACCAGGCGTCGTCCTTCCACATCTGCCCGGCGGCGACCCAGATCACGTTGGGGGAGGAGGAGGCGGCCCACACGACCAACGGGTCGTCGGCATTGGCGACGACGACGGCCTTGGAACCCGACAGCCCCTCACGCCAGTTCTCCGCGAGCATGCGGGTCTCGGCCGCGCGGTCCAACTGGTCGCGGGAGAGGTTGAGCAGCGCGATGCACTTGGGGTCGGTGTCACGGGCGACGCCGGCGAGGTACTTCTCGTCGACCTCGATGACACCGAACTTCGCGTCCGAACCGCCGGCCAGCGCCGAGGTGATGCCGGCGGGCATGTTGGCGCCGAGCGCGTTCGAGACGACGGGCCCGGCGGCGCCGAGAGCTTCGGCGATGAGCCGCGTCGTGGTCGTCTTCCCGTTCGTCGCCGAGACGAGCGTCACGTCCAGGCTCTGCGCGAGCCGGGCGAGCAGGTCGGGGTCGAGTTTGAGTGCCACTCGGCCGCCGATCACCGATCCGCTGCCCCGCCCCGCGGCACGGGATGCCGCCGCGACCGCCTTGCCCGCCGTCACGGCCAGCTTGGCCCGCGGCGTGAGCGGGTCCGAGTTGCCTGCCATCAGTTCTCGATCCTCCTTGCGTACGCGCCGCGCCTCTGCCTCCGGCAACGTGGTGTGGACCTCAGCCTATCGAGATCCTTATCGGTGCCCGAACCGCGGCACCGCGAACCCCTCGCGGCGGGCGTGCGCCGTAGAGAACCGTACCCTTGCGCCCATGCGATACGGCTCCATCCCGGGCGCCCACGGGCGAGTCCGTCCCCTCACCCTGCTCGGCGACCCCCTGCTGCATGCCCCGTGCGAGGACGTCACGAACTTCGGCCCGGAACTCGCCCGCCTCGTAGAGGACTTGTTCGCGACGATGTACGCGGCCCAGGGCGTTGGCCTCGCCGCGAACCAAGTGGGCGAGCGTGTGCGGGTGTTCGTCTACGACTGCCCCGACGACGAGGACGTCCGCCACCTCGGCCACGTGGTCAACCCACGCCTGGTGGAAACGGACGGCGTGGTCCTGCGGGGCCCAGAGGGCTGCCTCTCCCTACCGGGCCTTGAGGCGGGGACGGAACGCTACGACCACGCGGTGATCGAGGGCTTCACGGCGACCGGCGAGCCCATCACCGTCCACGGCACGGGTTGGTTCGCACGATGCCTGCAGCACGAGTACGACCACGTGGAAGGCCAGGTCTACGCGGACCACTTGACGGGCTGGCGCCACAAACGCCTGATGAGACAGGTAAGCCGAGCGTCATGGCACCGGGGAGGCTGATGCCTTCAGGGGGCGCGACCACCTCTCAACACCGGTGGGCCAGGCCTTTTTTAGGGGCGCGCGGCTGTGTCGATTTGCGGCTCCGCCGCGAGGGCGCGACCACTCCTCAACACCGGCGAGCGAGGTCTTCGTAGGGGCGCGGGGAACTGCGCGACCAGCCCCCACGCACCCGCAGCCGAAATACGACCCTTAGAACCCCGGTCCACCCACCTTGTCCCCGGCGGCAGCCAACCGCCCCCACAACAGATCAGCCAAACTCCGCACCAACTCGGCCCGCGAACAAGGCCGTTCACCCAGCCACCAGTCACCCGCCGCGTGCATCATCCCGACAATCCCATGCCCCCACACCCGAGCCAGTTGCTGACTGTTCGGCCCGAGATCCACCCGCTCCTCGATGACCTGAGCCAACTCCTCGCCCATCCGCCGAAGCAGCGGAACCGAGTGATTCCCCGTGTCGAACCCCTGGTCAGCGGTCTGTCCACCCTCAACGGGATGCATCAGAAACCGGTACACCTGAGGAAGCGCCTCGATCGCGGCGAGGTACGTATCGAGCGTCGCCTCAACCCGCTCCCGACGCTCAGCCGGCGCATCCAACGCCGCCCGCAACGACGACAACAGGGCATCCGTATGCCGCTTGGCAAGGGCCGCGTACAGTCCACCCTTGTCCCCGAAGTGCCGATACAGAATCGGCTTCGTAATACCCGCTTCCGCGGCGATCGCGTTCATCGAGGCCTGCGGACCATCACGCAGCACCACTCTGTCCGCGGCCTCCAACAGCTCACGCCGTCGGCGGTCGGCGGACCGCTGCTGATCGGTCCGCTGCGTGGTGTCCATGATCTCTCCCCACCCGTGCTGAATCGGTGACGCCTGCGCAAAGTAACACTCAATGGCCCCAACACCTCGAACGGGCTGCCGAGTGGTCATCGGGAGTTGACTTTTCCTACCCGTCGGTAACAGACTCTGTCGTTACCGCAAGTAACATGCTAGTGCGCTGCTGGAGGAGTCATGGCCGAGTTCACCATGGAACTCAACGACGAACAGAAGGAGGTGCGGGACTGGCTGCACGGCTTCGCCGCCGACGTCATCCGCCCCGCCGCCGCCGAATGGGACGAGCGTGAGGAAACTCCCTGGCCGGTCATCCAGGAGGCCGCGAAGGTGGGCATCTACTCCCTGGACTTCTACGCCCAGCAGTACTTCGACCCCACCGGCCTCGGCATCCCGATGGCCATGGAGGAACTGTTCTGGGGCGACGCGGGCATAGCCCTCTCCATAGTCGGCACCGGTCTCGCCGCCGTCGGCGTCCTCGCCAACGGCACCGAGGAGCAGATCGGCACCTGGATCCCCCAGATGTACGGCGACGCCAACGACGTCAAGGTCGCCGCCTTCTGCTCCTCCGAGCCCGACGCCGGTTCCGACGTGGCCTCCATGCGCACGCGTGCCGTGTACGACGAGGCCAAGGACGAGTGGGTGCTCAACGGCACCAAGACCTGGGCGACCAACGGTGGTATCGCCAACGTCCACGTCGTCGTCGCGGTCGTCGACGCGGACCTCGGCTCCAAGGGCCACGCCTCCTTCATCGTCCCGTCGGGCACGCCGGGTCTGTCCCAGGGGCAGAAGTTCAAGAAGCACGGCATCCGCGCCTCGCACACTGCCGAGGTCGTCCTGGAGAACGTGCGCATCCCCGGTTCCTGCCTGCTCGGCGGCAAGGAGAAGCTGGACGAGCGCCTCGCCCGTGCCCGTGAGCGCGCGAAGGCCGGTGGCGGCGAGCGGGTGAAGAACGCGGCGATGGCCACGTTCGAGGCGTCTCGCCCCGCGGTCGGTGCGATGGCGGTGGGCACGGCCCGCGCCGCGTACGAGGTCGCCCTCGACTATGCGATGACCCGGGAGCAGTTCGGCCGGCCGATCATCGACAACCAGGGTGTTGCCTTCCAACTCGCCGACATGCGTACGTCCATCGATGCGGCGCGGCTGCTGGTGTGGCGGGCGTCCTGGATGGCGGTCAACGGGAAGCAGTTCACGGCGGCCGAGGGGTCGATGTCGAAGCTGTTCGCGAGCGAGACGGCGAAGAAGGTCACCGGGCAGGCGATTCAGATCCTCGGCGGGAATGGTTACACCCGTGAGTATCCGGTGGAGCGGATGCACCGAGACGCGGCGATCTACACGATCTTTGAGGGCACGAGTGAGATCCAGCGGCTGGTGATTGCGCGGACGTTGTCTGGGATGCCGATTCGTTGAGTTTCGGGTGCGGGGCGGTGGGGGCTGGTCGCGCAGTTCCCCGCGCCCCTAAAAAGCCTCGCTTGCCGGTGTTGAGAGGTGGTCGCGCCCACGCGGCGGAGCCGCATATCGACACAGCCCCGCGCCCCTTCAGGGGCGCTGGTGCGCACCGGAATTCCAGTCCTCGGCCAGCAACCCGAAGATCACCTCGTCGACGAACTCGCCATTGACCCACGCCGCGCGGCGAAGCGCCCCTTCCTGCACGAACCCGGCGCGGGAGGCGGCGCGGATCATCGCCGTGTTGTCGGCCAGGGTCTCCAACTGCAGTCGGTGCAGGCCGCGGACGGTGAAGCCGTAGGTGCACAGGACCTGGACGACGTCGACGGCGAGTCCGCGGCCGCGGAAGCCCGGCCGGAGTGACATGCCCAGGTGGGCGCTTCGGTTGTGGGTGTCGATGCCCCACAACCCCGCGGCCCCCGCCAACTCGTCGGTGTCGAGGGACACGACGGCGAAGGGGGCGGCATCGTCGTCAGGTTCGGTGACGGCGAAGGGCGAGGCCTCGGAGCCCGGTGAGACGGGGCGCCAGGGTCGTGAGTCGGCTCTCGATCTCGTTGTCACGTCGTCGTACAACTCGGCGTGCAGGACCGGGACATCCGACTCGTGCCGGGCCCGGAGCCCGATCCTGGTTCCTCGTAGCATGGCCTGTTCTTAGTCGACCCTCTCGGCGCCGATCAACTGGATTAGCGGCCGCTTCGCAGGGTCACCGGTGCTTGAGGGGCGTCAGCTGCTCGATGTCGTACCGACCCCGCAACTCCTCGATAGCCGCATGGTCCGGCGGCCCCCCACCTCCCAGGATCTCCAACAATTCCTCGAAATACCGCTCGTGATCCGGCGGCGGAGACGCCTGGAAGAACATCTTCGCCGCCGTCTCCGTCGGGTTCGAGAACGCGTGCGGACACCCTGGCGGTACGACGATCACCGTCCCCGGTGTCGCCCGTACCACCCGGGATCCCGAACTCGACTCCCAGCGCTGCCAGTTGTCGGGGGTCCGGATCAGCGGCTCGAAGGCGAGGACGTCCAGTTCGCCTTCGAGCACGTAGAACAACTCCTCGCTACGGGTGTGCACATGGGCCCCGACGTCGAACCCCGGCGGCACCAGCACCTCGAAGGTCGACGCGGTCCGCGAGTGCGAGCCGGTCACCTTGAACGTCACGTGCTGCGCGGGTGTCTGGACGACCCGGCCGTGACCGGGCGGCACCAACAGCCCCTCCGTCGCCGTCATTGGCGCCTCACCACGTTACGGGCAGTGCCTCGGGCCCGCGGATCAACGCGCCCTTCTTGAACGGGACTTGATCGGCCGGTACCGCGAGCCGCAGCCCCGGCATCCGGTCCAGCAGGGCGTCCACCAGCAACTCGGACTCCAGCCGCGCCAGCATGTTGCCGGGACAGAAGTGCGGGCCGAAACCGAAGGAGACGTGCGGGTTCGGGCTGCGCGTGAAGTCGATCTTCTCGGGGTCCGGGAACACGTCCGGGTCCCGGTTCGCGGCCAGGTACGACACGTACACGGGGTCGCCCGCCCGCATCCGTACGCCGCGGATCTCCACGTCCTCCATGGCGATCCGGGACAGCCCGACCGCGTTGCGGTGCGGGATGTAGCGCAGCAGCTCGTCGATGGCCTGGGGCCTCGACTCCGGTTCCGCGCGCAGCCGTTCGACGAGGTCCGGGCGGGTCAGCAGCAGGTAGAACATCTGCCCGCTGTTGTTGGTGACCGCCTCGCCGCCGATCTGGAGCAGCACCGCGAGGCCGACCGCCTCCTCCAGCGTGATCTCCTCCCGGCCCACGGCGGCACCGAGCAGCGAGGCGACGTCCTCGCCGTCGCTGCCCTCCCGCAGACCGATGAGATCGCCGAAGTAGGCGCCCATCTCGTCCTTCGCCTTCTCGCTGACCTTGGCGCCGTGCGAGGAGGACAGGATGAGCTGGGTCCAGGTGTGCATGCCGTGCCGGTCGGCGGCCGGGACGCCCATCAGCTCGCAGATCACCGCGATGGGGAAGGGGCTCAGCACGGTCTCGGTGAGATCGGCCGGCGGTCCGTGCTGGAGCAGCTCGTCGATCAACTCGTCGAGCAGCAACCGGGATTGCTCCCGCACCCGCTCCACCCCGCGCGTCGTGAACGCCGGGGCGACCGAGCGCCGTAGCCGCGTGTGGTCCGGCGGGTCGAGGAAGCCGACCGCGCTGCGGGCCGGGATGAAGTGCGGGGCGAGCCGGGTCACCGGCTGGTCCATCACCGCCTCGCGGCTGAACCGGGGATCGTTGGCGACCATCCGCACGTCGTCGTGCCGGGTGACCAGCCACGCCCAGCCCTCGCCGTTGGGCAGCTTGATCCGGTTGACCGGACCCTCCCGCATCAGCTTGGCGAGGACCGGGTCGAAGTCCACCCCGGTCAGATCGAGGGCCGGCCAGGGCCGGACCGGGGGCAGGGTCTCGGTGAGCGTCTCTTCAGTCATGCCGTACTCAAGCCGTCTCTCGGTCGTCGTTGTGCCAGCGGCCCAGGGCCATCTCGGCGGTGATGCCGGGGCCGAACCCGGCGAGCAGTCCGCGCGCCCGGTGTTCGGCGCCGCCCTCGTCGAAGAGCCGGCGCAGCGCGTCCAGTACGACGGCGCTGGCGATGTTGCCGTACTCGGTGAGGGTGGCCCGGCTGAACCGGAACGCGTGCGGGTCGACCTGGAGGAACTTGCTCAGGTCGTCGAGTATTCGGGGGCCGCCCGCGTGGACTATGTAGAAGTCCAGGTCGGCCGCGTCCCAGCCGTGCAGTCCCGCGAGGTCCTGGAGCGCCGGTGCGAGGGGCTCCATGGTGGCCGGCACCCGCTTGTCCAGCAGGAAGTGGAACCCGGTGGCCCGGACGTCGTACATGATCCACTCTTCGGTCTTCGGGATCAGGTACGACCCGTTGCGCTCCAGCTGGATGCCCGTGCCGCCCCGCCCGCGCACCACGGCCGCGGCGATGCCGTCGCCGAACAGCCCGTTGGAGAGCAGGGAGCCGATGCCGAGGTCGGTCGGCTGGTAGCACAGCGAGCAGAACTCGCAGGCCACGATGAGCGCGTTGGCGTCCGGGTACGCCGTGCAGAAGTCGTGCGCCCGGTTGATGGCCGCGCCGCCGGCCGCGCAGCCCAGCTGGGCTATCGGGATCTGGCGGGTGGTGGACTCGAAGGCCATCTCGTTGATCAGCCAGGCCGTGAGCGAGGGCATCATGAAGCCCGTGCACGAGACGTAGATGATCACGTCGATGTCGGTGGTGAGGAGCTCCGCCTCGTCGAGCGCGCGCTGTACGACCGCCGGGACCCGGGCCTTCGCCTCGGCCGTGTAGATCTTGTTGCGGTCCTCGAACCCCGGGTGCTTCAGGGTCTCCTCGATGGGCTGCACGATGTGCCGGGTCCGCACACCGGTGTTCTCGATCAGCCGGAGGGCCAGCGGCAGGTTGGGGTGGTCCGCGTGACGGGAGCGCGCCAGCTCCAGCGTCTCCTCCATCGTGATCACGTGCTCGGGAACCGACACCGAGGGCTTGCACAAAGTCGCCATGAACCGTCCCTGCTTTCGCCTTCCGGAAGGCCTTCGCCCGCCGGTCAGAAGGTGGTTCACCTCAGAGGGTGGTGCACCCACGATCACCCGGGAGGACGACGATCTCGCGGTGGACTACTCCAATTCAGGGACAAGCCAATAAAGACCGGATCAGTAAATCCTGTGAAAGTGCAGAGGGGGGCGACCTCTAGATCAAGGCTAGGCGCAACCCCCTAGGGGCGCGGGGCTGTATCGATTTGCGGCTCCGCCGCGTGGGCGCGACCAGCCCCCACCGGCCGGCCACTCAGCAAACTACGACCCGCCCCCACTGCTATGCGCAATGCACGCAACGTCAATCCGGTCAGCCAGCTTCGCCAACTCGATCGTCAGCGCGGCCACCGTGTCCTCGTCCAGCCCCGCATCCCCGGCCTCGACAAGATGCAGCCACCGCCCACCCACGGTACGCAAAAGCTTGCTCACATCGGCGGCAGCCACCTGCAAGGTCCCGCGGTCGTCGACGATCAGAGGCAGAGTCACTTCGCGGTTCACAGAGGGGATCGTAGCCGCGGAACGCTCACGCTCCGTGCCATACCGTGGTGATGTTGCAGAACTCGCGGATTCCGTGCCCCGACAGCTCCCGCCCGTACCCGGACCGCTTCACCCCGCCGAACGGGAACGCCGGATGCGACGCGGTCATCCCGTTGAAGAACACCCCGCCCGCCTCCAGGTCCCGTACGAACCGCTCGACCTGCGCCTCGTCCCGCGTCCACACGTTGGAACTCAGCCCGAACGGCGTGTCGTTGGCGAGGAGGACGGCCTCGTCGAGGTCGGCGACCCGGTACAGCGTGGCGACGGGCCCGAACGTCTCCTCGCGGTGGATGCGCATCTCGCGGGTGATGTCGGTGAGGACGGTCGGCGGATAGAACCAGCCGGCCCCGTCAGGCCGCTCACCGCCGCACAACACGGTCGCCCCGCTCTCCACCGCGTCGTCGACGAGCTCCTCCAGATCGCTGCGGCCCTGCTCGCTCGCGACCGGTCCGACCTCGGTCTTCTCCTCCAGCGGATCACCGACCGTGAGCGCCTTCATCCCGGCCACGAACCGCTCGGCGAACGCGTCGAAGACATCCGCGTGCACGATGAACCGCTTCGCGGCGATGCACGACTGCCCGTTGTTCTGCACACGTGCCGTCACCGCGATCGCCGCGGCCCGGTCGATGTCGGCGGACGGCATCACGACGTACGGGTCGCTGCCGCCCAGCTCCAGCACCGTCTTCTTGACCATGTCCCCGGCGACGGAGGCGACCGCGCGCCCTGCCGGCTCGCTGCCGGTGAGGGTGGCCGCCTTCACCCGCTCGTCGCGCAGGATCTCCTCGATCGCGCCGGAACCGACGAGGAGGGTCTGGAAGGCGCCCTCGGGAAAGCCCGCGCGGTGGAACAGGTCCTCCAGGTAGAGCGCGGTCTGCGGGACGTTCGACGCGTGCTTGAGCAGGCCGACGTTGCCCGCCATCAGCGCGGGCGCGGCGAAACGGATCACCTGCCAGAGCGGGAAGTTCCACGGCATCACCGCGAGGACGGGACCCAGTGGCCGGTAGCGGACCAATGCGCGTGCACCGCCCGAGTCCTTGACGTCCGCCGCGGCGGGCTGCTCGTCGGCGAGGAGTTCCTCGGCGTGGTCGGCGTACCAGCGCATCGACTTCGCGCACTTGGCGGCCTCCGCGCGGGCCTGCTTGACCGGCTTGCCCATCTCCGTGGTCATGATCCGGCCGATGTCCTGCTGGTCCTCGTCGAGCAGATCGGCGGCCCGGTGCATGAGCCGGGCGCGCTCGGCGAAGGAAGACGTCCGGTACGTACGGAACGTCGCCTCCGCGAGCTGGAGCCGCCGCTCGATCTCCTCGGCACCCATGGCCTCGTACGTCTTGAGCGTCTCGCCGTTCGCCGGGTTGACCGTCGCGATGGGCATGGCTGACCTCCTGGAGCGGGCTGTGCTTCGACCTTCCCGCGCGGCGCGGGGGACCGCAACGCGTACACGGCCCTTCAGCCCGAGTGCTCCACCAGCCGGTCGAGAAACGTGGCCTGCGCGGTGACGACGACCTCCCGCGCCCGTTCGAGCCCCAGCCACTCCACGCGATCCAGCTCCGGGAACTCCTGGACCTGCCCGGACTTCGGCGGCCACTCCATCCGGAAGGTGCCGGGAACCATGTCCGCCGGGTCCAGATCCGCCTCGATCGCCCACGCGGTGACGACCTTCCCGTTGCTCTGCCGCACCTCGCCCAGCTCGATCGCCTCCCCGTCCGGCGGCGCGATCCCCAGCTCCTCCTGGAACTCCCGCCGGGCCGCGTCCCAGGCGGGCTCGTCCGGCTCGTACTCGCCCTTGGGCACGCTCCACGCCCCCGCGTCCCGCCGCGCGAAGAACGGCCCGCCCATATGGCCGAGCAACACCTCCAGCCCACGCTCGGTACGCCGGAACAACAACAACCCGGCGCTCCGCTTCCCCCGCGCGTCCCCACTCACGGCTTCACCTCCGGATGCGCCGCCAACAACGTCTCCACCGAGTCCGCCTCCTCCGCCCGCTTGTCCTCCCGATACCGCACGACCCGCGCGAAGCGCAGCGTGACACCGGCCGGGTACCGCGTGGACTTCTGCAGTCCGTCATACGCGATTTCCACGACGAGTTCGGGCCGTACGGTCACCACGTGGCCGTCGCTCTCCACGGCCAGCGCCTGGAGGCGCTCGGTCTGCCAGGTCAGCAGGGCGTCGGTCATGCCCTTGAAGGTCTTGCCGAGCATGGCGAAGGAACCGTCCGAACTCCGGGCGCCCAGATGGAGGTTGGAGAGTTTGCCGGTACGCCGGCCGTGTCCCCACTCGGCGGCCAGGACGACCAGGTCGAGCGTGTGGACGGGCTTCACCTTCAGCCAAGAGGCGCCCCGGCGGCCCGCGTTGTACGGAGCGTCGAGCCCCTTGACTACGACCCCCTCGTGCCCGCGCTTCAAGGTTTCGGCGAGGAAGGCCTCCGCCGCCGGGACATCCTCCGGGCCGGACACGAGAGTTCGGCGGACACGCATCGGTTCCGGCACCAACTGGGCAAGTTCCGCGTGCCGTTCGGCGAACGACAGGTCCAGCAGATCGCGGCCGTCGACGGACAGCGCGTCGAAGAACACAGGGGAGACGGGGACGGTCTCGGCGGCCGTGGCCACGTCCACCCGCGAGCCGACCCGGCCCGCCGTCTCCTGGAAAGAACGCGGCCGCCCATCCGCGTCGAACGAGATGACCTCACCGTCCAGGATGAACCGCTCGCCTCTCAACTCCAGCGCGGCGGCGGTCAGTTCGGGCAGCCGGTCGGTGATGTCGTCGAGGGTGCGCGTGTAGAGCCGTACGACCTCGCCGTCGCGGTGGACCTGGACGCGGATGCCGTCGAGCTTCTCCTCGACCGCGCACTCGCCCAGCTTCTCGACCGCCTCCGCGACGGACGAGGCGCTGTGCGCGAGCATCGGCAGGACCGGGCGCCCCACGGTCAGCCGGAAGCGGTCGAGGGAGGCAGGCTCGTCCGCGAGCAGCGCCTCGGCCACCGTCTGGAGCGAACCGGCCAGCATCACGGCCCGCCGAACGTCCGTTGCGGGTACGTCAGTTGCCTGGGCCAGCCCCTCCACGGCGACCGCGTCCAGCGCACCCTGCCGGACCTCACCCGTGATCAGCCCGAACAGGAAGCGCTGCTCGTCGGCGGTGGCCGCACCCATCAACTCGCCCACCAGACGCGCCCGTTCGGCCTGCGAACCGGCGCCCGAGACTTTGCCGAGGGCGGTGAGCCGGGCGTCCACGTCGTGCACGGTGAGGGTGGGGTCGGCGGCCGGTTCGACGGACCGACTCAGCACCTTCCAGCCGATACCGAGCCGCCCCTGCGGCAGCCGCCCCGCCAGATACGGGATGACGATCGGGACGTCATCCGGCGCCGCGTCCCGGAAGAGCTCCGCGAGCAGAGCGATCTTCCGGGACCGCGCCGAGGTGGCGGCGACCTCCTGGGACACATGCGCGAGCCGGGTCAGCAGCATGCAGCCATCGTGCAACGGAGGCGGCCGGTCTACACCCGGACGGCCGCGTCGAGATCGCTCATGAGCAGCTCGCCGTTGATCGTGGCACCGGCCCGGTACCCGGCGGAGGCCGCGTTCACGACCTGCTCCGCGAAGCCCATCGCATTGCCCACGGCCCACACCCCGGGCACGGTCGTCAGGCCCGTCGCGTCGACCACGGGGTACGCGCCGAACGGGGTCTCCTGCAGCTCGGCACCCAGCTTCTCCAGCAGGCCGGTCTGTGGGATCGCCCGAGGCGCTACGAACAGGGCCTCGCGGGGATGCGTGCTGCCGTCCGTGAGCCGGACGCCGGTGAGCCGGTCGTCCTCGACGGCCAGTTCCGCGACCTCGCCGGGGACCACGGAGACCCCGGCGGCGGCCAGCCTGCGCAGGTCGTCGTCCGTCAGCTCGGACTCGGCGACCGTGTGCAGGAACAGGGTCACGTCCTTGGACCACTGCGAGACGATCAGCGCCTGGTGCACGCTCATCGGCGTCGTCGCGAGCACCCCGAAGGCCTGGTCACGGACCTCCCAGCCGTGGCAGTACGGGCAGTGGATCACGTCCCGCCCGAAGCGCTCGGCGACCCCGGGGACGCTGGGCAGCTCGTCCTTCAGCCCGGTGGCGACGACGATCCGCCGCGCGTGCACGGTCTCCCCACCGGCGAGCTCTACGGCGAAGCCGTCGCCCTCGCCCTTCGTGACGTCCACCGCGCGGTCGCGGACGAGATCGACGCCGTAGCGCGCGATCTCCTCGCGGCCCAGGGCGAGGAACTCGGCCGGAGACATCCCGTCCCGGGTCAGATAGCCCTGCATGTGCGCGGCGTGCGCGTTGCGCGGCTCGCCGGCGTCGACGACCAGCGTGCGACGCCGGGACCGGCCCAGGACCAGCGCGGCGGAGAGCCCCGCCGCTCCTCCGCCGATGACGACCACTTCGTAGGGCCCGGTGCGTGTCTCGGTCACGGTGACCACCTCCACCCCGAAGGTCGCCCCATCGCTGCCGTATTGACAAACACGTTTGCCGAAACTGCAATATCGCTCATGAACGACGACACGGACGACGTACTCGCGGAGGTCGGCCCAAGGCTGCGCCGCATCCGCAAGGAGAAGGGCGCAACCCTCGCCGGCCTCTCGGAGTCGACCGGCATCTCGGTCAGCACCCTGTCCCGCCTGGAGTCCGGGCTGCGCAAGCCCAGCCTGGAGTTGCTGCTGCCGATCGCTCGGGCCCACCAGGTGCCGTTGGACGAACTGGTCGGCGCACCGGCGGTCCGCGACCCGCGAGTACGGTCCGAGCCAATCGTCCGAGGCGGCCGCACCCACTGGCCCCTGACCCGCCAGCCAGGCGGCCTCCAGGCGTACAAGGTCCTGGAACCGCAGCGAAAGATCGAGCCGGACCTGCGCACACATGAGGGCTACGAGTGGCTGTACGTCATGTCCGGCCGCCTACGGCTGTTGCTGGGCGAGCACGACGTGGTGCTGGGCCCGGGCGAGGCCGCCGAATTCGACACCCGGGTACCGCACTGGTTCGGCTCGACGGGAGAGGGCCCGGTGGAATTCCTGAGCCTGTTCGGCCCACAGGGGGAGCGGATGCATGTGAGGGCCAGGCCGAAGCGCGGCCAGTGAAAAATGCCGCCCTGCTGGAGCGCCCCTTTTAGGGGCGCGGGGAACTGCGCGACCAGCCCCCACGGGCCCGCAGTCAAAGAACGACCGGCACCCACCCCCACCGTGACGAACCCGACTGTTCCCTGATCGGCAAGCGACCGCTTAGTATGCAACCGACCCCGGTCAGACAGAGCAGTCCCGTGGAGGCCCCGCATGCAGGCATGGCAAGTGCACGAGAACGGCGAGCCAAGTGAGGCAATGCGCCTGACGGAGGTGGAACAACCCACGCCGGGCGAAGGCCAGGTCCTGCTGAAGGTACGCGCCGCGAACATCAACTTCCCGGACGTCCTGATGTGCCGAGGCCACTACCAGGTAAGGCCCCCACTCCCGTTCACCCCCGGCGTGGAGATCTGCGGCGAGACCGAGGACGGCCGCCGAGTCATCGCCAACCCCGCACTGCCGTACGGCGGTTTCGCCGAGTACGCGATCGCGGACGCCGCCGCCCTGCTGCCCGCCCCCGACTCGCTGGACGACGCGGAGACCGCCGCACTCCACATCGGCTACCAGACAAGCTGGTTCGCCCTCCACCGCCGCGCCCACCTGGAGGCCGGCGAGACCCTCCTCGTGCACGCAGCCGCCGGCGGAGTCGGCAGCGCGGCCGTACAGCTCGGCAAGGCGGCCGGTGCCACCGTCATCGGTGTCGTCGGCGGAGCCGAAAAGGCCGCCGTGGCACGGGAGTTGGGCTGCGACGTCGTGATCGACCGCCGTACCGAGGACGTCGTCGCGGCCGTCAAGGAGGCCACCGGCGGGCGCGGTGCCGACGTGATCTACGACCCGGTCGGCGGCGACGCCTACACGCAGTCCACCAAGGTCGTCGCCTTCGAGGGCCGGATCGTCGTCGTGGGCTTCGCGAGCGGGACGATCCCCAGCCCCGGCCTCAACCACGCGCTGGTGAAGAACTACTCGATCCAGGGCCTGCACTGGGGCCTGTACGCCACCAAGAACCCCAAGCTGATCGCGCACTGCCACGAGCAGTTGACCGACCTGGCCGCTCGCGGCGTCATCAAGCCGCTGGTGAGCGAGCGCGTCCCGCTGGCCGGTGCGGCCGCCGCCGTGCAGCGGCTCGGTGACGGTGTCACCACCGGCCGGGTCGTCGTCGTACCGTCGTTGGAGAACGGAGCCGCCGTATGAGCGAGGAGACCACCGGAGCGGATGCGGCCGCGGCCGAACTGCGCCGCCGCGCCCAGGAGTTGCTGGCCGCGCACCCGCCGCTGGAGACCGACCAGCTCGACTTCCTCAAGGCCCGTTTCGACGCGGGGCTCGCCTGGGTGCACTACCCCGAGGGCCTCGGCGGGCTGGGCGCTCCGCGCGCTCTCCAGGCCGTCGTGGACGCCGAGTTGGAGGCGGCCGGGGCTCCCGACAACGACCCGCGCCGGATCGGTATCGGCCTCGGCATGGCCGCGCCGACCGTCCTCCGTTTCGGCACCGAGGAGCAGAAGAGCCGCTTCCTCAGGCCGCTTTGGGTCGGCGAGGAGGTCTGGTGCCAGCTCTTCAGCGAGCCGGGTGCCGGGTCCGACCTGGCCGCGCTCGGCACGCGCGCCGTCCGTGAGGGCGACGACTGGATCGTCAACGGGCAGAAGGTGTGGACCTCCAGCGCCCACCTCGCCCGCTGGGCCATCCTCATCGCGCGCACCGACCCGGACGTGCCCAAGCACGCGGGCATCACCTACTTCATCTGCGACATGACCGACCCCGGCGTCGAGGTCAGGCCGCTGCGCCAGATCACCGGCGAGGCCGAGTTCAACGAGGTCTTCCTCACCAACGTCCGTATCCCGGACGCCCATCGCCTCGGCGAGATCGGCGACGGCTGGCGGGTCGCGCAGACCACGCTGATGAACGAGCGCGTCTCCATCGGCGGCATGCGCATCCCGCGCGAGGGCGGCATGATCGGCCCGATCAGCCAAACCTGGCGCGAACGACCGGAGTTGCGCACGCACGACCTCCACCAGCGTCTCCTCAAGCTCTGGGTGGAGGCCGAGGTCGCCCGGCTCTCCGGCGAGCGGCTGCGCCAGCAGCTCGTCGCGGGCCAGCCCGGCCACGAGGGCTCCGGCATGAAGCTCGCCTTCGCCCGCCTCAACCAGGAGATCAGCGGCCTGGAGGTCGAACTCCGGGGCGAGGAAGGCCTGTTGTACGACGACTGGACCATGCGGCGCCCGGAACTGGTGGACTTCACCGGCCGCGACGCCGGTTACCGCTACCTCCGCTCCAAGGGCAACAGCATCGAGGGCGGGACCAGCGAGGTCCTGCTGAACATCGTCGCCGAGCGCGTCCTGGGCCTCCCGGCCGAGCCGCGCACCGACAAGGACGTCGCCTGGAAGGACCTCGCGCGATGACGGACCTGCTGTACTCGGAGGAGGAAGAGGCGCTCCGCGCCGCCGTCCGGGACCTGCTCACCGACCACTGCGACGCGGCGAGCGTGATCGCCCGCACCGAGTCGGACGCCCCGCACGACCTGTCCCTCTGGAAGTCCCTCGCCGACGGCATGGGCCTCGCCGGTCTCCTCGTCCCCGAGGAGCGGGGCGGCCAGGGCGCCACGCACCGTGAAGTCGCCGTCGTGCTGGAGGAGTTGGGCCGCGCGGTCGCCCCCGTCCCGTACCTCACGAGCGCGGTCGTCGCCACCGAGGCACTCCTCGCGAGCGATGCGGATGACCTGCTCGCGGACCTGGCCTCGGGCCGGAAGATCGGCGTCCTCGCCGTCTCCCTGAGCGTCGCCCCGGGCGGCGCGCACAAGGCCGTACGGCACGAAAACGGCTCCCTGTACGGGGAGTTGACCGGGATCGCGGACGCTGCCGCCGCCGATGTGCTGCTGGTGCCGGGGGAGGACGGCGGGCTGTACGCCGTCGACGCGGGCGCCGTGACCGTCGTACCGCAGGTGTCCCTGGACCTGACCCGGCCGCTTGCGCGCGTGGTGTTCGACGGGGCCGCCGGGCGGCGGATCGGGGACGCCGAACCCGCCGTACGGCGTGCTCTGCGGGCCGGGGCCGGGCTGCTCGCGTCCGAGCAACTCGGGCTCGCCGACTGGACGTTGACGGAGACGGTCCGGTATTTGAAGGAGCGCAAGCAGTTCAACCGGCCCGTCGGCGGGTTCCAGGCGCTCAAGCACCGGCTGGCGCAGTTGTGGCTGGAGGTCGTCAGTCTGCGGGCCGCCGCGCGCAACGCCGCCGATGCCCTCGCGACCGGTGAGGACACCGACGTGGCGGTGGCCGTCGCGCAGGCCTACGCGGCGTCCGTCGCCGTCCACGCGGCCGAGGAGGCCGTCCAGTTGCACGGCGGCATCGGGATGACGTGGGAGCACCCGGCCCACCTCTACCTGAAGCGGGCCAAGGCCGACTCGATCGCCTACGGCACGGCGGGTGCCCACCGTGAGGCGCTGGCCGAATTGGTCGACCTGCAAGCCCCCTGAGCGCCATGAGGTGAAGTCCGCGGAAAGCCCGTCCCACCTGGGGCGGGCTTTTCCGTGCGCCCCCGCCGAAGGAGTGAACACGCGAGGGCAGTCCGGCCAACTCCTGGCATGTACAGGTTCGTTGGAGTGCGCACAGCCTCATACTCCCTGTGGTTCTAACCCGCCCCACACGGAGGAACACCATGGCCCTCATCACCCGTCGCAGAGCGCTCACCGGGCTCGGCGCCACCGTCGCGGCCGTTCTCGCCCCGCCCGCGGGCAGCGCGTTCGCCGGCGAACAAGGGCACCGCAAGCGGCCGTTGTGGCGCGCCCACGCCCACAACGACTACGAGCACCCCCGCCCGCTCTTCGACGCCCTCGACCACCGTTTCGGCAGCGTCGAGGCCGACATCTTCCTCGTCGGCGACCAACTCCTCATCGGGCACGACGCGTCCGAACTCGACCCGAGCCGCACGCTCGAATCCCTGTACCTGGAACCGCTCTCGGCCCTCGTGAAGGCCAACCACGGTTCGGTGTACCGGGGTTGGCGTCACCCGCTGCAACTCCTGATCGACATCAAGACCGAGGGCTCCTCGACGTACCTCGAACTCGACCGCCATCTCCAGCGCTACAAGCACCTGTTCACGACCTACGCCCACGGACGCGTCCACCAGGGCGCCGTCACCAACGTCATCTCCGGCGACCGCGCGGCCCGTACCCCGATGGAGGCACAGACCGTACGACGCGCCTTCTACGACGGCCGGCTCGCCGACCTCGGCAGCTCGGCGCCCGCCTCCTTCATCTCGCTCATCAGCGACGACTGGCAGGCCAACTTCACCTGGCTCGGCGCCGGTGTCTTCCCGGACGCCGAGCGGCAGAAGCTGCGCTCGATCGTCGCGCAGGCGCACGCGCACGGGCAGACCGTACGGTTCTGGAACACCCCGGACGTGGCGGGCCCCGCCCGTGACGCGCTGTGGGACGAACTGTTCGCCGCCGGTGTGGACTTCCTCAACACCGACGACCTCGCCGGGCTGGAAGCGTTCCTGGACGCGCGTCGCGCCGCGTGACCCCACACGGACCGTCACCACACGTTCGGGGGACACGTCAGTAGCCCGGACGAACCCTCCGCTACGCCACACTTGCGGCCGAACGCCGCGAACCAGACACGGCGGCGTGGCGGAGGAGGGTGACGATGGCCATTTCCATCTCTGTGGTGCTGCTGCTCCTGATCCTTGCGGTGATCTTCATGCGCAGCGGCGGGCTGAAGCTCTCCCATGCGCTGGTCTGCGCACTGCTCGGGTTCTTCATGGCGAGCACCAGCATGGCGCCCACCATCCACAGCGGTCTGACGGCCACCGCGGATCTGGTGAGCGGCCTGCATCCGTGAGACCGGTTGACTGATCAGCCGGTCGATCGCTTGGTTGGTCGATCAGTTGGACGAGAAGATTCCGACGCCGTTCGGTACGGGGCGCTCGGCGCCGCCGCTGGGGTGGTTCCGTACCGTGACGGCGCTCGCGCCGGACGCGCGGGCGACCAGGGTCGTCGAGCCGCCGCCGTCCAGGCTGAAGGCGTCGACCGAGCCCAACTTCCGCATCTGGGTGGCGACTTCGGCGATCGTGAGACCGCTGCGGTACGCGACCGCGCCGTCCGTCGCGAACAGGATCAGACGGTGGCCCCGGTCGGCGATCCCCACGGCGGTGCGTACGGCCGAGGTCGCGTTGTCGAGACCGGCCAGCGGCTGACCGTTCCGCAGCACCGGGTAGCCGCCGAGGGCGAAGCGGTACGGGACCCCGGACCTGGACGCCACGAGGCGGTGCTGCACCTGGACCCGCTCGCCGGTGACCAGCTTCCGCAGCCGCTGCGCGCCCGCCTCGCGGCCGACGAGGACGGTGGTGCCGGTGGCGATGGCACCGGTGCCGGGGGTGTTGGACACCGACACGACACGGCCGCCGCGCACCGTCACCTCATAGGTGTCCGAGCTGCAGGCGCCGGCCCGGTCCGTGTCCGTGCCGCAGGTGGCACGCGCCCGGGAGACGCTGCCCCACCGCGCGGTGAACGCGCCGATGGAGTTCTCCGGGAGCGCGTACTGGTTGAACCCGCCGAGCCTGAACCGCCCTTGAGGGGTGCGGACGGACCCGGTGAGGGTGAGGCTGTCCAGCCGGGCGACCCGGTCGACGCCCACACCGAGCACGTTGCGGGTGTTCGTGCCGGGCGGCAGCGAGGGCCCGAAGCGCTGGCCGTCCGGCACCGCCGCCTTGAGTGCGACCCCGCTCGCGATCGCCGGGCCGTCGGTCGAGCCGGTGGCCTCGACGCCCGGGTGCTGGGTCTCGGTGATGTTGAAGAAGTCACCGTTGACGCCCGCGACGGCGCCCGCCGAGTCGGCCAGCCGAGAGACGGGCTCCCGGGCGGCGACCGCGCCCGGGTACAGCAGGTTGACGCGCACATGGGTGTTGCGCAGGTCCACGACGACCACATGGGCGTGGGTCACACCCTTGGCCGCCGTGATGTCGAACTGCTCGTAGGTGACACCCGGCGCGAGCCGCGTGCTGCCCGGCACGGCGCCGGCCGGTGCGGCCCCCACCAGGGCCGCACCGGCCAGCGCGCCGAGTGCCGTGAGTTGGGTGAGTACGAATCTGCCTGCTCTTAAACGACTTTGACGGTGCGTCACAGGATCCCCTGATGTCTCGTCAACTCTCTCAAGTCTCAGGGGAAGTGCAGCAGATGCCGGTGACCGGCGGGACCGCTAGGCGCCGACTACACGGGAACGAGTGAGAAAACGCACCCCCTCGGGTGCCTCCAACGAGAAACCGCTGCCGCGCCCTGCTACGACGTCCACGATCAGCCGGGTATGGCTCCACACCTCGTACTGGCTGCGCGAGATCCAGAAGCTCACCGGCTCCGCCACGCCCTCGACCTCCAGTTCGGCGAGCAGCACGTCCGAGCCGCCGGTGCGGAACTCCCCCTCCGGGTAGCACATGGGCGCGCTGCCGTCGCAGCAGCCGCCGGACTGGTGGAACATCAACGGGCCGTGCTGTGCGTGCAGTTGACGCAGCAGGTCGGCTGCGGCAGGGGTCAGTTCGACGCGCGGGGTGGTGTCGTCCATGTCAGCCGTCCAGGGAGCCGGATGGGGTGGAGCAGGTGGCCCAGCGCATCACGCGCAAGGTTGCGAGAGGGTTGCGCGTCGCCTGCGCTGGCACGGGGCCGCTGGCCGTTCGGCTGTCCGACCCGGAGCGCGGTCGCCACGCTGTGCACGGCCAGACCCACCGGGGTGCACCTCACCTCTTGATCATCGGGTGGCCGCCTGTTTTGCTTCGCGCATGATGACGGGCGTGGTTACAGGGCTCTCGGTCTTCGTCGGCTCGCAGATCGGGTGGATCCTCGTGGCACGGCGAGCGCGGCGGACAGCTGCTCGGGCCGAAGCAGGAGAAGCAGTCACCTTCCAGGTCGGGGCCAACTTGCCGGACGAGGGACGCCGCCGATACAGCCTTGGCCAGGTACCGGCCGGAAGTGAGTTCCGGTGGAAACCTCGCTGGTCGTGGACGCGACTGCGCGAACTCCCGGCCGATCTGCGCTACGTCTGCGTACGCGAAGCGACGTCTCGCGAAAGGCTGTGGCTCCCGAGCGACGCGCGGGTGATCGAGTGTGAATCGGCTGCGGGGTCCGTCCGACTATGGGTCCATGCGGAACATGCGGTGCACGTTGTGAAGATGATCCGGCGTACAGATAGCCCTGACTTGTCGCGGCCTTAGCCGGTACGGCCGTGGGGTGCTCGCGGAGGGTGGGAGGGGCCGCGCCTTTGAGGGAATGAGGGGGTATTTGTCGTGTTTGTCTCCTACGGCTGACACCTGCGCCTGACACCATCAGGCCCCTACAGCAGCGGTCGATGCCGAACCGCAGCAGCCGATCGGCCCAGGACAACGGCCAGTTGTCCCACGGCGCCGACGCCCCGCGATCGACCTGCGATGTAGCCGACGGATGTACACGAGCCCATCCGCCAGAGGGATTCCGGGCGCCACCGGCACCCGAGAGAATGGGCCGGTGACGGTGCGAGAGGAAGTCCCGGCCCGGACGGTGCCGGTGCGAACGCCCCGGGTCCGGCTGCGCCGAGCGGTCCGCGCGCTGGTGCGCCCCGGCGGTCAGTTGCCGCGGCCCACGGGTCAACAGCGGCTCGTCGACGCCGCGTTGGCGCTCGTCCTCACCTTCGTGTCGGTGCAGTACGCGTGGGGCGACGGCTACGACGAGGCCCACCGGTACCGCATGGCCGACCTGGTGATCCTGGTGTTCCTGGCCTCGGCCTCGCTGGCGTGGCGGCGCCGCTACCCCCTCGCCGTCCTGTGGATCGTGACGGTCGCGACCGCTCTGACCCCCGACGACGTCGCCCGGCTCACCTTCTACGCCTGCGTCATCGCCGCCTACAGCGCGGCGGCCTACAGCCCGCACCGCTTGCCGACCCTGGTGAGCCTCGCCGTGGCGGTAACCGTCATCAGCAGAACGGGCCAGGTCGGTCCGGTCAACCCGTACGTCTACGTCGCCCCGACCGTGCCCACCCAGTACGTCCCCCTGTTCATCTCGGTGCCGATCGTCGTGGCCGCCATCGGACTGCGCACCTGGAAACTCCGGGCCGCCGAGTCCCGCACCCGGCTCACCGCGGTGGAGAGCGCCCGGGCCGAGGAGCTGCATCGGGCCGTAGAACACGAACGCGCCCGGATCGCGCGGGAGTTGCACGACGTGGTCACGCACAACGTCAGCGTGATGGTCATCCAGGCCGGCGCCGCCCGTACGATCATGGACAAGTCCCCGGAGCTGGCGCGCGAGGCGCTCCTCGCCGTCGAGGCGGGCGGCCGGGCGGCGATGGGGGAGCTGCGGGACGTGATGGGCCTGCTCACCATGGAACTGGGCCGGGAATCCGCCGAGTTGGAGAGCCTGGAGCTGGATCCACAGCCAGGGCTCGACCGGCTGGAGTCGCTGGTCCGCCGGATGCGCAGCGCCGGCGTACCGGTCGAACTGACCGTCTCCGGAGCGCCCCGACCCCTCCCCGCCGGCATCGAACTCGCCGCCTACCGCGTCGTCCAGGAGGCCCTGACCAACACCGTCAAACACGCCTCCGGCGCCGACGCGAGCGTCCAAGTGTCGTACGGCGACGGTGAATTGCACGTCGAGGTCACCGACACCGGCGGCAGTCCCGGCCCCGCCGCCGGCACCGGAAACGGTCGCGGTCTCATCGGCCTGCGCGAACGCCTCGCCGTCTACGGCGGCACCCTGCGCACCGGCCCCCGCCCGCTCGGCGGCTACCGTGTCCGCGCCCTGATCCCCCTGGAGGACCTGTGAACCGCGCCCCGAGCGTCGTCGTCGCCGACGACCAGGCCCTCGTACGCACCGGATTCCGGCTGATCCTCGACGCCCACGGCATCGAAGTGGTCGCGGAGGCGACCGACGGCGCCGAAGCCGTCGACGCGGTCCGGCGCACCCGGCCCGACGTGGTGCTCATGGACATCCGGATGCCGGACATGGACGGTCTGGAGGCAACACGGCGCATTCTCAACGGTGTTGTCGATGCGGACGCGCCGCGCGTGGTCATGCTGACCACGTTCGACCTCGACCACTACGTCTACGCGGCGCTCGCCGCCGGGGCCAGCGGCTTCCTCCTCAAGGACGTCACGCCGGAACACCTCGTCTCCGCCGTCCGCACGGTCCGCGCCGGTGACGCGTTGCTCGCCCCCGCGATCACGCGGCGCCTGGTCGAGCGGTTCGCACGCCGGGCGCCGGAGACGGCCTCCCTCCACCGCGACCTGGCCGCCCTCACACCTCGCGAACTCGACGTCCTGCGCCTGCTCGCCCAGGGCCTGAGCAACACCGAGCTGGCCACCGGCCTCCACCTTTCCGAGGCCACGGTCAAGACCCACGTCTCGCACATCCTGGCCAAGCTCTCCCTGCGCGACCGGGCGCAGGCGGTCGTCGTCGCGTACGAGACGGGGCTGGTGGCTCCCGGGGGCTCCGAGGCCGTCGGCCGCTGATCACCGCCGTAGCACCGGCTTCTGGGCTGGTTGACAAGCACGGGTCCATAACTGAAACTGAATTCAGATTTACTTTTTTTAACTGACGCGATCGTCGGAGGACCCATGCCCGCAACCGGCACATCCAAGGGTGAGCGCTCCGCGGCCGAGCTGAAGGCCGCCGCCCTGCGGGTGATAGTGCGCCAGGGGTACCTGGCGACGAAGATCGGCGACATCACCGCCGAGGCGGGCAAGTCGGCCGGGATCTTCTACCGCTACTTCACCGACAAGGACGACCTGCTGCGCTCGATAGCGGACGACTTCGCCGCCGCCCTGCGCGAGCGCGTGGTCGAGCAGTCCGGGGAGGGGCACGTCCTCGACGGGATCGACGACATCCGCGGACACGTGCGCGCCTACTGGGACATCTACCGCGACCACCGCGCGGAGATGACCGCGATATACGAGGCCTCGCTGGTCAGCGCCGAGTTCGCCGAGCACTGGGAGCGGATGCGGGCACGGCACGTCACGATCTGGACCGCGCATGTGGCCGAGGCACGCCGGCTCGCGGCTCCGGACCAGGACGCGCGGCTCACCGCGCTCGCGGTCGTCTCCATGATCGAGCGGTTCTGCCAGGTCGTGGCGCCTCCGGAGAGCGAGGCGGAGGGTGACGCGGCGGTCGAGGCACTGACCCGGCTCGCGGCGCACGGTCTGCTCCGGCCCGACCCGCCTCGCTGACAGCGTCGCCTCCGGCCTCCGTCGCCGTAGACCGAATCGCTGCCGTACATCGAAACGAAGCGCTGCCGTACGTCGAATCGAGGAACCACATGTCCGCCACCCGCACTCCCCGCCTGACGGAGGTGGCCGCGCTGCCCACCTCCGGGGCGCGTGCCGTGGAGCCCTTCGAGCTCGACGGCATGCAGCTGCTGGCGATTCCCCAACTCGCCTACGACACCCCCGGGACCCCGGCCGGCATGAACGGCGGGGACAGCGACACCGAACTGCTCCTGCTGCGCCGGGCCGAGGGTGCCGACACCTACGAGCCGTTCCAGACCCTGCCGGCGCCCGGCGGTGAGGACGCGGAGTTCTTCCGGATCGGCGAGCGTGCCTTCCTGGCCGTGGCCGACATCCGCTCGGGCAAGGGGCCGTACGCATACACCACCGACTCCACGGTCTTCGAGTGGGACGGGACCCGGTTCACGCCCTTCCAGAGCTTCCGGGGTTTCGCGGCCAAGCAGTGGCGCCATTTCGCCATCGGCGAGCGGCACTTCCTCGCCCTGGCGCAGGGCGTGACCGTCCCGGGGCACGAGGACGAGAACCAGCCCTCCCGCATCCACACCTGGGACGGCACCCGCTTCGTCGCCCTCCAGGACGTCGACGCGCTCTGGGGCTACAACTGGCACGCCTTCGCACTCGACGGCGAGCACTTCCTCGCCTACGCCGACCAGGCGCGCCCCTCGGTGCTGCTGCGCTGGAACGGCGAGAAGTTCGAGCACGTCCAGGACCTCGCGCCCCAACACGGCCGCGCCTTCGCCCACTTCACCGACGCGGAGGGCGAGGCGTATCTGCTGGTGGCCTGTCTGGCGAGCCCCTCGCGGCTGCTGCGCTGGGACGGGGAGCGCTTCGTCGAACACCAGGTGCTCGACGGGCTCGGCGCACGCGAGTTCGCCGTCCTCGACACCGAGCACGGGCTGTACGTCGTCCGCGTCAACTTCATCCTCGGCACCCGGGACGAGCCCGTCACGGCGGTGGACTCCGAGCTCTACCGGTTCACGGACGGACGCCTCACCTCCGTGCAGTCCTTCCCGACCACGGGTGCCACCGACGCCGCCGTGCTCCCCGGCCACGACGGCGGGCTGCTGGTCGCCGTCAGCAACAGCCTCACCGCCGACATCCGCTTCGCCGCCCGGACCGTTCTGTACCGCTTCGAGTAGCACGGGCCCCGCTGCACCCCCTCCGGAGAAAGGAACCTCCGATGCCGTCCCACCAAAGCCCCGAACTCGTCGACCTGTTCACCACCTACACCGCCGGGCCCGACAGCATCGGATCACACCTGACCCGGACCGCCGTCGAGCACGGCAGCGCCGACCCGCTGATCGTGGCCACCAGCGCCGACTTCGCCCTCTATCCCGGCGACGGCCGACCGCCCACCGTCGAGGGCTTCCGCCTCTCCACCCGGGGTTTCAAGGAACTGGCCGGCGTCTCCCACCTCGGCCCCGCCGTGGCCACCCTCGTGCAACTCCGGGAGAAATACGCCGACTTCGGCTGGCGCGCGGAGGCCGAACGCCTGCTGAGCGAGGTCGAGCGCTCGCGTGCCGCCAACAGCGTCGAGTTGTGGCGGGACACCATCGCCGTGGAGGCCTACCGGGGCCGCGAGCAGGCGATCGCCGACATGGTCGACTACGCGTGCGCGGTCACCGCCCGCCATCTGCGCGCCGCGCTGGCCGACGAGTCGTACCTCAACTCCCGGACCCTGCGCGAGGATTACCTGGAAGGCGGAGGCGCGGGCGGCCAACTGCCCGTCCCCGTCAACCAGATGATGATCGCGACGTTCTTCCTCGCGGGCCTGGACGTCTCCCACCGCATCCTGCGCTGGTTCACCACCCAGAAGATCGACTGGACCCGCGCGATGGTCGTCATCGCCGGCCAGCAGGGCCGCCCCACTGCGGGCGTCACGTGGAACACCTCCAGCGTCGCCACCATGATCCTGGGCGCCTCCGAGTACCAACTGCCTCTGGAGCGGCTCTACATGGCCCCGCACGCCCCCACCTTCGCGACCCCCGTCGACGGCGACCTGACGGAAGTCGCCGCGCTGGAGGAGCCGTTGCGCCGGATCTGGTTCAACACCCGCGCCACCGTGGAACTGGGTGAGGTCATGTTCGAGGGCTATCCCCGTTACGCCCCGGGGCAGCTGACGGCACCCGACGTGTCGGACCCCGCCGTCATGGAGATCAGCGAGATGCCGGTGATCCACGGCCCCGACGACTGGCGCGCCTTGACCACCCGGCTGCGCACGGTGCTGGAGGACCCGCGCCAACTGCTCTCCGGCTGCGTCACCGACTTCGCCGTACGCCAACTCGTCGACGCCGGAAACGACCCCGCCAAGGTCGTCGTCCCCGGCCTGGACGGCGTCACGTATCCGACGGATTTGTAAGGCAGACAGGACCTGCAAGACCGGTAGGGCCGGAAAGGCCTGTCGACCACTTCATTCCACTCCGCTCCTGGCCCGCACACCTCCCGGGAGAGACCCGCCATGCCCACGACCCCCCTCGGCCTCGACCAGGCCCGCCGACTCGCCGTACCGGGCGGCCATATCGCCTACTACGAGACCGGTCGCACCGACCCCACCGCGCCGGTCGTCGTCTGGGTGCACGGCCTGCCCCTCGACTCCCGATCCTGGGCGGCCCAGCAGGAGTTCTTCGACACCCGCACCCGCAATGTCTTCCTCGACCTGCGCGGCTACGGCGCCTCCGGCGAACTCCCGCCCGACGCAACCGGCGTCACCGCCCTGTACGTCGCCGACCTCGCGGCGCTGATCCAACACCTGGGACTCACCGCCCCGTTGCTCGTCGGCTTCGCCTCGGCCGGACATGTCGTGCTGCGCTTCGCCGCCCAACACCCGGACCTCGTGGGCAAGTTGGCGGTCATCAACGGCTCACCCAAGTTCCGCCGCTCCGCCGACTGGCCCTACGGTTTCGACGACACGGGGATCGCCCGCTTCGTCGACGCGGCGGCCGAGGGAGGCATCGAGGGCCTCACCGACGCCGTGCTCGACCCCGAGGTCGTCTTCGCCGACGTCGACCCCGCCCGAGCGGCCCAACTGGGCTCCTGGTTCCGGGAGATGAGCCGTACCGCCGGCGTACGGACCCTGCTCGGATTCTTCGAGGACATCTCCCTGGACGACGACCGGGCCCTGCTCCCGGCCATCGAGGCCCCCACCCTCCTGATGACCAGCACGATCGGTCAGGAGGTGCCCGCCGCGGTCTCCCTGTACCTCCGCACCACCATCCCCCACGCCCGCCTGGCCGAGCTGCCCGGCGCGGACCACTTCGCGTTCGCCACCCGCCCCGACCTGGTCAACGCCCTCCTGGACTCCTTCCTGACCAGCTGACGGCCCCCACCTCAGCGAAGGCGACCGCCGCCTTCCCGACCCCAGAGGAAGCGACACCATGCCCGAACCCACCACCCCCAACCCCGAGTTCATCCCGGCCGACGGCACGCCCCAGGTCGACCTCGCCTTCGCCACCTCGGTGGCCGGGAGCGACACCAGCACCAGCATCGTCGTGGACCCCACGGGCGAGCCCCAGATCACCCTGGGCAAGCGGAAACTCGCCGAGCGGCACGACATCGTGTACGCGACTCCGGAGGACTCCGACGGCAACCCGTTCCCGCTCCGGCTGGACCTGCTGGTCCCCGACACGGACGAACCGGCGCCGCTCGTGCTCTTCGTCCCGGGCGGCGGTTTCATGATCGCCAGGAAGGAGTTGTCGCCGGACACCAAGGCCTATGTGGCGGAAGCGGGCTTCGCGGTCGCCAGCATCGAGTACCGCACCATCGTGCAGGGCGCCACCTTCCGCGAAGCGGTCGCCGATGTGCAGAGCGCGCTGCGTCATCTGCGGGCCCATGCCGAGGAGTTGGGCATCGACACGCGGCGCGTCGCGCTGTGGGGCGAGTCGGCCGGGGCGTATCTCGCCGCGCTGACCGGCGTGCTCGGCGGCCGGTCGCTGTCCGACCCAGCGACCACCGACCCAGCGACCACCGCTTCCGCGACCACCGACCCCGAGGCCGCGGTGACGGCCGTCGTGGACACCTTCGGCGCCTCGGACCTGACCCGGATCGCGGCCGACTTCGACCCGGCGACGCAGGCGGCGTACGCGGGGGCGGACAACATCGCCGCGATGTTCGTCAACGGCCGGACCAGCGGCAAGTCCCTGGCCGACGACCCGGAGGCCGCCGCCGAGTCGAACCCGGTCAGCCATCTCGACTCCACGCCGACGCTGCCCGCGTTCCTGCTTCTGCACGGCACCGCCGACCCGGTCATCTCGCCCAGTCAGACGCTGCTCCTGCACGAGGCCCTGCGCGCGCACGGCGCCGACTCGACCCGCGTCGTCCTCGTCGGCGCGGGCCACGGCGACCTGGCCGTCCTCGCCGACGCGGAGGTCGGGCAGCCCTGGTCGACCCGCCGCACGATGGACCTGATCACGGACTTCCTGCACCGCACCCTGCGGGGCTGAGGGCGGCAGCCGGCACCTGGACGTGCCGCGGGCCCCGGCGACGAAGCGTCGTCCCCGGGGCCCGCGGTCATGACCGAGTGAGGTCTGGTTCAGCCCTCGACGACGCCGGACGCGGCGATCTCGATCTTGGCCTTCGTGGCGCCCGACTGCGAGCCCAGGGACTCGATCTTGTCGATGACCTCGGTGCCCTCGACGGCCTCGCCGAAGACGACGTGCTTGCCGTCGAGCCACGAGGTGACGACGGTGGTGACGAAGAACTGCGAGCCGTTGGTGTTGCGGCCGGCGTTCGCCATCGACAGCAGGTACGGGCGGTCGTGCTTCAGGTTGAAGTTCTCGTCCTCGAACTTCTCGCCGTAGATGCTCTTGCCACCGGTGCCGTTGTGGTTGGTGAAGTCACCGCCCTGCAGCATGAACTGCGGGATGACGCGGTGGAAGCCGGAACCCGCGTAGCCGAAACCGTTCTGCCCGGTGGCCAGCTCGCGGAAGTTGCGGGCGGTCTTCGGGACGACATCGTCGAAGAGGTTGAAGACGATGCGGCCGGCGGGGGCGCCGTCGATGGTGATGTCGAAGTAGACGTTGCTCATGGTCAATTCTGTCACTTTCGGTGTGTTGCACCCTCTGCCTGGCGTGACCGTGTGCCGAACACCAGGCCGTTACGTCAAAGGGCTCTGATCGGAGTCCAGTCCGTCGAACTCTATCCACAGAGCGGCGCGCGTGCGTCGGCGCCGGCTTCCCCGGGCGGGCCGCAGGCCGCTGCCTTACTGCTCTGTCGGGCCGGAACGCACGTGGTAGCGTCGGTATACAAACTGTATGCGATGTCTGGGGGTTGCCGTGGCGTCCGGTCGGGAGAAGGCCTACGCGTATCTCAAGGACACGGTGCTGACGGACCCCGAGATGCAGGGGGCCTTCCTGTCGGAGCAGGAGCTGGCCGATCGTATCGGTGTTTCCCGCACCCCCATCCGCGAGGCGCTGCTGATGCTCGCCGCGGAGGACCTGGTCGAGCTCGTCCCCAAGCGCGGAGCCCGGGTGGCCTCCCTCACGGGGCGCGAGGTCCGCGAGCTGATGGAACTGCGCGGCATGGTCGAGCGATACGCGGCCGAGCGCCTCGTCGCCGCCGAGCGGGTGCCCCTGGAGGAACTCCGCTCCCTGCTCGAACAGCAGCGCGCGCTCACCGGCGCCGAGGAGACCCACGAGTTCATCGCCGTGGACCACCGCTTCCACGCGTCCCTCGTGTCGGCCGTGGGCAACACCCTCCTGGACCGGCACTACGACGGCTTGCGCAGCCGCCAGGTCCGCGCCGGAGTGGTCGCCGTCTTCAACCAGCAGGGCCGGCAGAAGGCGGTGCTCGACGAACACGAGGCCATCGTCGACGCCCTCGCCGCCGGCGACGCCCGGGCCGCGTGCGCGGCCATCGACCACCACCTCCAGTCGACCCTCAAGGTCCTCCTCGACGGCTGAAGCGACTCTCCGCCGGCGGTCAGGGGCAACGGTCTAACGGTCATCAGGGGCAACGCTCAGGGGTAGGTGATCACAAGCATCGTCACGCCGTCCGCCGTGGTCCACGGCCCGTGCGGCATCCCCGGCGGACGACAGGCGTACATGCCCGCCGTGAAGGTGCGGTCCAGCGTCAGATCGTGCATCGCCCCCTCGACGAGATAGACCTCCTCCCATACGTCGTGCAGGGCCACGCCCGCGGCCGAGGTGTCCGTGCCCGGCGCCCAGCGGACGAGCGCGGTGCGTCGGCCGTTTTCGGGGTCCTCGGCGAGGAGGCGTTCCTGGACACCGGGTCCGGCGCCGGTTGGGGTGTGCCAGGGTCCGTCGGGCAGGTGGAATTCCAGTTCGGGTCCGCTCATTGCCATACCTCGGGCCGCCGGTTGGCCAGTACGGATGTCTTCTCGCGGACCGCGGCGACCTCGTCGACGTCCAGGTCCGTCACGAGTAGCTCGGGGTCGGCGCCGAGGGAGGCCCGTACGGTTCCGTCGGGGCCGACCAGCAGGCTGTGGCCGATGCCGGTCGGTACCGGGCCCGGGCCGGTGCCGGGATCGGCCTGGCCTACGGCGGCGACCCAGACGGTGGCGTCCAACGCGCGGGCCCGCACCAGCAGTTGCCACTGGTCGAGCTTGCCGGGGCCGGCTCCCCAGGAGGCCGCGAGCAGGGTGCCCACCGCCCCCGCGTCGGCGTGCGCCCGGAACAGTTCGGGGAAGCGGACGTCGTAGCAGGTGGCCAGGCCCAGCCGGACACCGTCCACGTCGATCACGGCGGGGCGGGAACCCGGGGCAACGGTCTCCGACTCGCGGAAGCCGAACGCGTCGTAGAGATGGATCTTGTCGTACGACTCCTCGACGCCGGGGCCGGTGGCCAGCAGGGTGTTGGCGACGCGGCCCTCGTCGGCCGGGGTGAACATGCCGGTCACGATCACCGTGCCGGTCGTGCGGGCGATCTCGCGGATGCCGTCGGCCCAGGGGCCGTCGAGGGGCTGGGCGAGCGGGGCGAGTGGCGTGCCGAAGCAGGCCATCGATGCCTCGGGGAAGACCACGATGCGCGCTCCGGCGTCGGCCGCGCGGTGCGTCCATTCCTCGATGACGCGCAGGTTCTTTTCGGGATCGGGGCCGGTGGTGAGCTGGCTGAGGGCGATCCGCATGGGCGGTGCCTCCTTGTCTGGGGCGGGGCTGGGCTGGGCGCGGATGGGTTGGGGTGCGTTGCGTGGATGGGGTCAGCGGGGGAGGGGGAGGTGTGCTGTGGCCTGGGGTTTTGGTGCGGCGAGCTGTGCGTCCTCGTCCACTGCGGCCTCGGGGTTGCGGCCCAGGAGGACGCCGATCAGGGAGATCGCTGAGGCGAGGGCGATGTAGAGGGCCAGCGGGACCCAGCTGTCGTAGGCGCTGAGCAGGGTGGTGAAGAGGAGTGGGGCGATGGCGCCGCCGATGATGCCGGCCAGGGTGTAGGCGAGTGAGGAGCCGGTGTAGCGCAGGCGGGGGGAGAACTGTTCGGCGATGAACGCGGCCTGCGGGCCGTACAGGCAGCAGTGGATCACCAGGGCTACGAGGACTCCGGCGGCGAGTGGCAGCCAGGAGCCGCCGGCGGCCATCGGGAAGAACACGAACGGCCACACCGCGGCGGCGATCGCCGAAATGCCGTACAGCAGGCGGCGGTTGACGCGGTCGGAGAGGGCGCCGGCCAGGGGCATCAGGAAGACCTGGACCGAGGAGCCGATGAGGACGGCGGCGAGGGCGGAGCCGCGTGACATGTCGAGTTCCTGGGTGGCGTACGTCAGGACGAAGACGGTGAACATCGCGTAGAGGACGTCCGGTCCGACCCGGCACAGGATCGCGGCGGTCAGGGCGCGGGGCTGGGTGGTGAAGACCTCGCGGATCGGGGTCTGGGGGCGGGACTGTTCGGCCTCCATCGCCTTGAAGACCGGGGTCTCCTCCAGTTTGGCGCGGATCCACAGGCCGAAGCCGACGAGCACCCCGGAGAACAGGAACGCCACCCGCCAGCCCCATGACTCGAACTGCGCCTCGGTGAGTAGCGCGCCGAGGGCGGCGAGCACACCGTTGGCGAGCAGGTTGCCGGCGGGCGGGCCGACCTGGGCGGCGGAGGCGTAGAAACCCCGGCGGCGGGAGTCGCCGAACTCGCTGGACAGCAGCACGGCGCCGCCCCATTCGCCGCCCACGCCGACGCCCTGGGCGAAGCGCAGCACGACGAGGGCGATGGGCGCGGCGACGCCGATCGTGCCGTACGCCGGCAGCAGGCCGATCAGGAAAGTGGCCACCCCGATCAGGACGAGGGTGGCGATCAGCACCTTCTTGCGGCCGATCACGTCTCCGAGGCGGCCGAAGACGAAGCCGCCGAGGGGGCGGGAGACGTAGCCGACCGCGTAGGTGGAGAACGCGAGGAGTGTGCCGGTGAGCGGGTCCTCGGAGGGGAAGAAGAGGTCGCCGAAGACGAGGGCCGCGGCGGCGGAGTAGACGGCGAAGTCGTACCACTCCAGGGCGGTGCCGGTGAGGCTGGCGATGAAGGCGCGGCGGACGCCGGAGGCTTTTGCCGTGGCGGCCGTGGCGGCCGTGGAGTCGCTGCCGACGGTGCCGTCGGTGGGGCTTCGCGGGGTGTCGCCAGGCGCGGCGTCGGTGTCGCTTCGCGGGGCTTCGGGCCCGTGCCGCGGGGCGCCGGCGTCGCTCTTCGGGGTGTCGTGCATGGTGCCCATCCTTGCTCGGGGACATCGACCTTCCGGCATACTTCTTGTATACAGGTCGTATGCGCAAGCCCTGCGCCGGAAGTTAACCGTGGAGAAATCAGGTTCTGCGGGCCCGCTCTCGGCTCTCCGGTCTCTGTTCTCCATGTTGTCCGTTCTCCGTTGTCTGTTCCCTGATCCCCGATCCCTGGGAGTGCCCTCATGTCCGTGCTGAACTTCGAACTGCCCGACGGATCGACGCGCGAGGTCGATGTCGTCCAGGTCCTCAACGCCGGGTACGCCGGGCGGAGCCAGGACGATGTCGCCGCGCACGTCGCGGAACTCGCCGAGTTGGGCGTGCCGGGTCCGTCGGTGACGCCGGCGCTGTACCCCGTCTCGCCGTACCTCGCCCAGCAGACGGAGCGGGTCGCGGTCCAGCACGGGCGCACGTCCGGTGAGGCGGAGTGGGCGCTGGTCGTCGCGGAGGGCGGGGAGCTGTTGCTGACGGCCGCGTGCGATCACACCGACCGTGACCTGGAGGTGCACGGGGTGGCGTGGAGCAAGAACGCCGGTCCCGATGTCCTCGCGCGCCGCGCCTGGCGCCTGACCGACGTGGAGTCCCGGCTCGACGAACTCACCCTGCGCGCCTGGGTCAGCCACGCCGGCACGGAGAGCGAGATCCAGACCGGCACGCTGGCCGAACTGCTCACTCCGGCCTACTGGGTTGACGTCCTGCGCTCGCGCGGCGAGCTGATCCCCGGGACCGTCCTGATCTCCGGGACCATCCCCATGGCTCCGGGCGTCGACCAGTTCGCCGATGGCTGGCGCGTCGAACTGGCCGACCCGGCGAGCGGCGACGCGATCGGTCTCGCCTACGACGTCCGGCCGATGCCGGAGCCGATCGGCTGACGGTCAGTATGCGGGGCCGTCGACCTGGGGAGGTGGTGGCGTTGGCCGGGAGAAGCGATGGCCCTGGCCAGGGAAGCGGTGGCGTTGATCAGGGGAAGTACAGGGCCGCCTTCTCCAGGACGTGGCCTGTGAACATCCCGCCGTACATGCTCCTGCCCCGGTACATGGTGACCCGGGTGACTCCCGCACCCGACGTCTCCACCGTGATGGGCCGTCCTATCAGGGACGTTCCGAGGACCCGGGCGTCCTGGGCGGCCCACTTCCGCGCGGCGGGCTGGGCGGTGGCGGTCGCGAGCGCGGGCAGAATCATCGCTGCGTTACGGGCGCCGGACAGCCCGCTCCGCAGGTTCTTCGCGTAGTCCAGGGCCCACCTGGTGTACTCGGTCAGCAGGGCCTGGTCGACCTCGGGGACGGCGGCGGCGAGTACGAACAGCTCCGCCTTGGTACCGAACCAGCGCGCCTTACGATCCGACCGGCTCCCTATCGTCACCGGCCGGTCCTGCCAGGTGGTCCCGGTCACCACCGTCCCGTCTGCGGCGAGCCGTTCCCGCAGCCCGGCCAGGTAGGAGTCGGCCGCGCCGGTCGCCGGGGTCGGGTCGCTTTGATGTTGAGTCATGTGGGGATCTTCCGGCACAGCATGGTCGGGACACACGCGATTCCGCATTTTCCGTCGACTGTTGCTGCGAGCATCACCGACTGTCAGGTCACTGCTCACCAGGGTTGGGGACGTGAGCCGATTCGGGGCGGGCCAGTGCTGCGGCTGCCGCGCGACCGGGGAAGGCGAGAGCGGTCGAGACGATGACACCGGCGCGCGCGGAGGGGTCGTCCAGCGAGGCTCGGCGATACATCGGGAGGGCGGCAGCGGGGTCTCCCGCCGCGAGGAACTCGTCGGCCGTCGTCGGGTTCGCCGAGACATGAGCAAAGCCAGGGGTACGGGGGTCGGGCCAGGAGCTGTCCGGGGGCACGAGAGCATGGGGCAGCGGGCGGAGGTTGCGCAGGCGCCACTCCGTGCGGTGCAGCCGGGCGGCGGTGCGCGCTCGGTAGAGAACGCGCTCAGGTACCTCTTCGTGGAGCCAGTCCGTCAGCGTCCGGGCCAGACCGTCGACGATGGCGCTTCCGTGCGGAGTCAGCCGGCCCGACCGGCCCAGCGTCCGTACGACCAGACGAGCTTGGAGTCTGCGCAGGGCGAAGTGGTACGCGGCGAACTCCCGCGCGGCGGTGTCGCTCCACGGATCGCGCATGCGAAGCCGCCAGAAACCGGCGACTCCGGTGAAGGCATAGGCACCGTGCAGGAGCCCGGTGAGATGGCGGGGATCACTGCGCCAAGGGGCGTAGTAGCACTCGGTCCGGTCGTCGTCGAGCAGGGCGAAATGGTGGAGGAGAGCGGCAAGCTTGCTGTGCTGGAATTCGTGGACCAGGGTCTCGGCGAGCCGGACGGCGTCGGGCGGCCGTGAGATGACCATGGAGGCGTAGGCGTCACCAGTGGAGGCGGACAGTTGTGGGAGGTGCGTGCCGCTGTCGCCCGTATCCGTGGGCTGCCACGGGACGATCGTGCGGATTCGGTTCGGGTCCACAGTTCCGGCGACGAGGATGTCGGAGTCGGCCCGTGCGTCCGCGGTGAGGATGGCATGTGCTTCGGCGTACAGGCTCTGCCAGCCTGCCGCTTCGCCGGCGGACAGGGGCTGGGGGGCCACCGGTTCGTCGAGGTCCCGGTACGGGTCGAGGTCGTCGAGGGTGACGGTGCCGGGGGTGAGGATCCGCAAGGGGAGCCAGTGAGCGGCAGGCGGCGACGTCAGGAACGTGCGGGGCGTGGTTCCCTGGTCCGTGGCCAGGGTGAACATGCCCTGGCTGATGACCAGTCGACCCACGCTGTGCTCGGGGTGCTGTCCGGGTGCCGTCACGAGCCCGACGCTCGGGAGCGACAGACTGCCTTCACGCAAAGGCACCGGCAGATCCGCGTCGAGTCCGCAGCGCAGCGCGGCAGTTGCGGCGAGAGCGAAGAGGCGACCGGTGTCCGTCCACATGTCCGCCCACGTGTGTTGCCGGTGCAGGCGGCGCAGGGTGTGAGCCAGCCAGGTGCCGGTCTGCGGACTGGTGAGAAGCTCGTCGGCGATTGCGGGTGCGGTTCGAGCACCCAGCTCAAGGAGGTTCCAGGCGTGGGTCCACGGGCCGATGGGGGCCGTGAGTTCGGGGCGGCCGGCGAGAGCGTCGAGGAGTTGTCTGAGCAGCAGGAGCCGACGGGTTCGCTCGCCTTTCTCAAGAAAGGTCAGAGCTGTGGGGGTGGCCCCGCCGGACGCGAGAGCGTGCAGGTCTTCGCTTGACAGAGCCAGACTGGGGTACGAAGCGTCGGCATTCATGTCTGCTCCGATGATGCGCTGTTATTCGGCGCGGCCCGGATTCGATCCGCCCAGAGCATTCGCACGCGGGCGTCGAAGTTCGTCAAGGAGCCGCTCGTCGGGCCTCGGGAGTGCGGCGCTGAGCAGATTGTGCAGCGACACGGACGTCATGTCGGGCAGGTCCGATGCCCAGCGGCCCGCAGGTTCCGATGGCAGATGGGGCACTTCGGTAACTCACCTCGACTCTGGTCCTGAACCGCGGTCGAGACGCAGGGCATACGCTCGCGGTAAACGCCATCGGCCCCGCCATGGTGGCCAGGTCACGCGTGAGGCTAACAGAAAACAACGCCATGTCACGCAACGTCAGAGAAGTCTCAACCGGAGCCGTCGATGATCCTCATCGCCGTGCGCAGTGCGTCGAGGCCGCCGTCAACTCTGCTGAGATGGATCACGATGCCGACAAGATCAGAGCGAGACGTCCGCGAGCGCGGAACGTGCTCTCGGAGCTGACGCGGCAGGGCATCCACCAGGTTCTGGCGGATGTCCGGATCCGAGGCCCAAGGGCGTCCGCACAGTGCGTTGACGAGGGCGCTGATGGCGTGGTCCGTGCCGGGGGCAGGGCTCGGCCGTCCGGGACTCGCGAGTGAGCCGAACTCGACGTCCCGTCCAGGCTCTCGCAGACGCGTCCAGTGGGGCGCGTGCCCGTCCTCCGCTGCGCGCGCTTCGCGTTCGACAGCGTCTATGAAGGTGGTGTCGAGGGGCGTGATCGCGTCGTCCCGAAGGCTGAGGTGCCTCAGCACGAGGCTGGAGAAGCGGCCGGTGCGGTCCGCGGGCAGATTGGGGGCGCGTTGTCCTCGGCGGGCCGCGTGGAAGTGGATCTGGCGCGACCGGTCCGCCGGCTCGGCGTGCGGCAAGGTCTCGGTCGGCGGGGCGACGGTGAGCCGCATCTCCTGTTGAAATGTCGCGCAGGCGTCGACGATCCAGACCTGTTCCGGGTGGTGGGGAACCGTGGTGCTGTTGTAGTAGGCGAGGACATCGTCCAGATCGATGTTGACGGCGTCGCGTTCGGAGGCGTCGGCTGTGAGCAGACACAGGTGGCCCCGACTGTCGAGGTAGCCGTGGCCGCCCCAGAACACCCAGAGCACCCGCGAAGAGGTAGTGGGGAGGTCCTGGACGAGCGTGCGGCGCAGCGCCCAGCGATCGCATGAGCGGTAGGGCAGGTCCGGCGCGTAGCCCGGAACCGGGGCGAGATGGAGCCGGATGTTGCGATCGGGAACGCCACGGTCCAGCAGCCAGTCACGGAAGCGCAAGGCATCGTCGGCGGGTCCCGGAAGGGCCCAGCGTGGCCCGAAGGCGTAGGTCTCGATCCCCACGACCAGGGCGTGGACGTCGTCGGGGGACGCGGCCGGGTTGGTCATCATGCTCCTCGTACGCGGGTCAGCTGGGCGATCTCATGGCAGGCGTCCGCCTACCGCCTGGTACAGCGCGGGGTTGGTCCAGTAGGCGCTGTGCGCGTGGGGAAACGGCTGTCCGCTGGAGAGCGGGAGGTCGGTGGCGTGAGCGGGGAAGAGAGGCTGAGCGGCGAAGGCGAGCAGGTCGCGTGGGTCGTAGATGTTGAGCCACGTGGGGAACGAGGGCGGCAGCGGCTGCGGGTACCGGAGCGAGGGGAGGGCACCGGTCTCGTAGAGGAAAGGGGCCTGCGAACCGGCGGTCACCAGGAGGGTGACGTGGGGGAGGGAGCGCGTGACGAGGGTGTCGACGGCGATGATGCCGCCGAGGCTGTGGCACAGCAGGACGACGGGTGAGGGCTGCGCGCCGACCAGGTCGGCGAGATGGGCGCGATGGGCGTCGCCTCGGGCGAGGTAACGAAGGACGTCACCGGCCGCCGGGTGGGTCGCGCGGGTGATGGCTGATCGGCGGCGGACGGCCGCTCGGGATGCGAGTGGGGTCACCGCTCGGAGGAGGAGCCGGGCCGGCCCCCGCTCGGAGCCTGGGGGACGGCCGCCGAGGCGGGTGGTCAGGACGGCGATGGCGGCGTCCCGGTTCTCAGCGGTCGGACTCAGTGGATCCCCGGTGTCGGATGCGTCGGCCAGGAGGTGTGCGACCAGTGCGCGCGCAGTGAGTTCCGCCAGGGTGCCGGCTTCGGCTGCCTCCGCTGCTTCAGCGAGTTCGGGGGCGTCGAGGAGCGCGCGCACGGCCTGTTCGCCGTGCGGCGTGGCGGTGAGCCGGAGCATCGACTCCAGTTCGCCGGAGTCGGCGAGCAGATCGGTGAGCCTACGGCGGATCGCCGCATCCGCCGGACTCCGATGGGGTGGTACGGGGCCGGACGGGGCGGCTCCCGCGCCGATCAGGCGGAGTTCGGCGAATGGGTCGGTGTAAAGGAGTTCCCATTCGGCGGCGTCGGCCTCGGCAGCGGTGTTCGCCGGGGCGTCGCCCCCGCGGTGGCGGCCGTCGTCGGTCGGGATGCTGGCGCCGTTCGCCGCCAGGGTGGCGCCGTGTGCGGAGCCCCAGTCGCAGGCGACCAGCCGGGCGTGAGGTGCGGCCCGGTGCAGCCCGTCGTCGACACGGGAGATCAGCGCCGTCAGAGCGGGTTCGCGTACGCCGGTCCCATGGACGAAGACGACGGTGGTCAAGAGGTCCCTCCTTCGCCTGCTGCGGTGGCCGGTCGCCCGTCAGAGCGGCATGGGTGAGGTGTCGCATTCGATGCGCCGCTCGTCCCGGGCCGAGAGCAGCCAGTCGTGGCCGGAGCCCACCACATGGGCGAGGCCGTCGACGGCGATGCGCGTGTGGTCGTGGGCGGGCTCGGTCCGACCGAGGGCGGCCAGATCGGTGGCGAGATTGGCGTGGAGCGCCAGGGTCACCGGGTGGTCGGTGCCGCAGACCGTGGTGAGCTGCGGCAGCAACGCTTCCTGGACGGAGACCGCGTGTGCGTGTTCGCCGCCCAGGTGCAGGTCGGCCGCGTGTCCCATCGTCACGATCAGAGTGTTGAGATGGCCGGGGCCGACGGAGGAGTTGAGCCGGGCCAGCGCGATCTCGTCGAGGGCACGTGCGTGGTCGGTCTCACCGAGTGCGCGATGGGTGGCCGCGAGGTTGGCCAGGGTGATCAGCGTGTACATGTGGTCGGGGCCGAGGGCTTCCTGATAGCGGTCGACGGTGTCCTGGCCGATCTCGCGCGACCGGTGGAGTTCGCCACCGATGCGACGGTCCACCATGACGTTGACGGCTGCGGCGAGGGTGTCACTGTGATTCCGTCCGCACTTCTCTACGAAGAGCTGGAACACGTGCTCGCTCAGCTCCCAGCCGGCGTCCAGCGCCCCGTCCCTGCGGCGGCAGACCGCGAGGTCGCGTGCCGCCCGGATCGTTGCCGGATTCTCGGACCCGAACGCGGCCCGGTAGGCGGCATGGACGTCCTCCTGGAGCTGGCGAGCGCGTGGGTAGTCGCCGCACTCGCGGATGTCTATCGACAGTCCGTTTCTGGTGTTGAGGGTGAAACCGTCCGCGTGTCCGTAGACCAGTTCCCATTGGCGCGCGGTCTCCTCGTCGAGCGCGCGGGCGGTCTGGAACTCGCCGCACATCCGCAATGAGACGCCGTAACTGTGTGCCGCTTTGAGAGTGTCCGGGTCGTCGGGGCCGAACAGGTTGCGTGCGCGCTCGAAGGCTTCCTGGTCGAGGGAGCGAGCGGCGATGAAGTTGCCGCGGTAGCGGTGGGCGAAGGCCATCTGCCACATCGAGTCGATGAGCTCCTCCTCCGGCACGCTCGCGCTGCGCGATACGGCGAGCGCCCGCTCGTTGAGGGAGAACGCGTCCCGGTCGACGCCGATGATGCGCTGGCAGAACGCGTACAGCTTGGCCATCTGGATGACGAGTGTGTCCGGTTCACCTGTGTCCTCGTTCCAGTGCCCCCACGCCTGCCCGGCGAGGTCGACGGCCTGTTCGTGGTCACCCCAGTAGTAGAGGTAGTACACGAGGTTCGCGACGAGGTCGCGAACCCAGCCGTCGTGGCTCGCGGCCGCCTGCGACGACACGGCGTGGGGAAGAAGTGCCTGGTAGCCGTCCCAGTGGCCGGGTGACGAGGGGCTGCCCGCCGGCTTCGCGGCCGCGAGCAGGGAGTGCGCGGTGTGGAGCAGCCCCTCGCGCTCGCCGGGCTCGGTGGTCGTACGCAGGACGCTCTGCATGAGGCGGTGCATCTGGATGCTGTCGCGACGGTGGTCGACGCGTATGAGAGAGAACTTCGACAGCTCACGGATGGCGCGCGACAGCCGAATCGGGTCGCGCAGGATCGGGTCGAGTTCACGGCTGACGCTGATGCGCCCGCCGCTGCGGAAGATGCTCAACGGGACGGGCTCGGCGGCCAGGCAGCCGCATACTCCGAGGAGTTGGTACACGCCGGGGGATTCGGTCTGCAGGTAGGCGAGCGTGATACGCCAGGCGGCGGCGACCGAGGACGGGTAGTCGTGGACGAGCCCGCTCGCGTCGAGTTCGGTCCGGTGGCGCTCCAGGAGTGCGAGGTAGTGATCGACGGGGGTGTGCGAGGCAGCGTGCCAGGCGGCGGCCAGTTCGATGGCGAGTGGAAGATCGCCGAGAGCGGCCGCGAGCCGGTCCGCCTCGTCCACGCTCAGTGTGGGCGAGCGACGCATCAACAGGTCACGACTCTCCTCCCGGCGGAACACGTCGACCGTCAGAGAAGTCGCCACGCCCACCCAGGCCCGGTTGCGTGAGGTGACGATGACCTTCCCGTTGCCACTCGTGGGAATGAACGGGCGTACGCCGTCCACGTCTTCGGCGTTGTCGAAGATCAGCAGCCACCGTCCGTACCGGTCGCCGTCCCGGAGGGCCTCCAGGACCCGTGGTACGGCGGTGCCCGGCTGCGGTCCGACCGTGAGCCCCAACGCGCGAGCGAGACCCGCGAACGACGACAGCACCATCGACTGCTGCTCGGCGGGTATCCACCACACCACGTCGAATTCCTGCTGATGCCGGTAGACGTACTCAATGGCGATCTGCGACTTGCCGACACCGCCTGTGCCGTGCAGGGCGTGCGGCAGGACCGCCGCGAGCTCGCCGTGCTCCAACTGTTCGGCGACGGTCGCGAGCATGTCGTCGCGACCGATGAAGTGGGCATTGCGCGGTGGCATGGGGCCCTTGATGCCCGGTGGACCGTGGCGGCCGCCGGCGGGGCGGGGCAGTTCAGGAGCCATGGCGCTGCCACCTTTCGAGTCCGGCTGCCAGGGTGTCGAGGCAGGTGGGACAGGATGTTCCAGAGCCTCGCGGAGCCTGCGCGCGCGCCGGGCATGCGCCCCCGACAGGGCCTCCAGCACAGCGAGTTCGAGCCGCAACCAGGCCCGGTCGGTGCTGTTCGGATCCGGTAGGGGTGCCAGATCAGGGTCCGTCAGAGCGGCGCGCAACCGGATCGCCCGTGGGTCCGGTCGGCCGGGCGGGAGTTCGGCGAGACAGGAGACGATCGCGGCGAGTTCGGAGCGTGTCCCGCCGGCGAGCAGCGCCTCACGCACCCCGTCGGCGAAGTCGACGGTGACACCGTCCCGTCCGGGCCACTCCAGCAGCCCGCCCATCAGGATCTCCGCGAGGTGCTCCGGACCGGAAGCGGGCAGCATCAGACGTTGGACGGCCTGAATCGTGTCCAGCGCCAGTGGTACGGCTGCCAGTTGCGAAGCGAGTCGGCGAGCCGTGGGGGTGGCGAGTGAGGTGAAGGTGCGCACAGCCGCCTCGGCGCTGCCCGCGCAGTACCGCAGTCCCGGAGCGGGGGGCTCCTTCGCGAGCGTTCCCGCCAGGACCACCTGACATCGCTGCTCCGAGCCTGCGCCGCCGACCACCAGATCGGCCCAGCCCGTGAGGGACGCCGCCTTCAACGACAGCACCGGAACAACCACTTGGTCGTTTTCTTCACCCTGCGGCTGCGACCGCAGAGGGTCGTCCAGCTCCTCGTCCGCGACCTGCGTCAACGTCGTGTTCGCCCGCCCGAAACCGGTCGCCGCGACTGTCGCGGGGAACGGACGCAGCGCGGAGCGGTGGCGCAGGTGCGTCGGCAGCAGATGGACGATGGCACAGGGGCCGCTACCGGCCAGGCGGTGCAGCAGCCTGTCCGCGGACGCGGACGCCCACCCCTCGCCCAGTCCATCCGTGACCAGCAGGAACGCCCGTTCTCCTCGTGGGTCCAGCAGTTCGGCCGGCGATGCCCGGCGACCGCCCGGCCGTAGCAGCGAGGCCGCACCGTCCGAGGGCAGCGACAACGACACGGTGCGCACGTCCCGGAACGCACCGGACAGCGCGGCCTGCTCGTACAGCGCACGCGATTCCCGCTCCCACACCCGCATGGTGTCTCCGGCGTCCACCAGGACCACAAGATCCAGTGCTCGTTCCAGCACCGGACGCACCACGGGCAGCCAGGAAGCGCCGTCGAGCAAGCGATCCGCCGTCAGCTCTTCGTCCAGTTCCCACCGATGGGCCGAGGAACGGCGGCGGGCGAGTCGGCGCAGCGCGCGGGCGAGTGGCAGTGTCCCCGACGTGCCCTGTGCCCTGCGAGGTGACTGCGGGAGACGTGGTGGCGGCAGCGGAAGCTCTATGTCGCCGCCCGGATCGGGGCGGACTTGGGGCGGCACGTCAGAAGATCCGGCGCCGGCTGCCCGGTCGGCTGTGTCGGCACCCGGGTCCGCGCGCCCCGGCACGGCCTCCGTGGGCCGGGGGTTTTTCGAGAACGCGGCGGGAGGGTCGCCCCTGACGGGCTCGGCGGGTGAAACGGACGCGGGCAACGGGCGGTCTGCCGCGATCCAGAGTGCGCCCAGCCAGGCGGCATCGGCGAGTTCGGTCCACAGCACATCGGGCCCGGCATCACGCTCGGTGGGCACGGCGCCGCCGGTGTTCGCCTTCGCGTCGGACGAGGCCGGACGTGTTCCGGACGAGGCGTCCGGTGCGCCGGATGCCGCCTGCGGTCGGGTGGCGCCGGTCCCGTCAGGGGGTTCCACTAGTGCCCCTTGGACAGATCACGCAGCAGTGTCTCGATCAGCGTCTTGCCGCGTGACCCTGGAGGGAACCCCTTCTGCGTGATCAACTGCGCGGCGTTGAGGAGCTGATCGACGGAGTGTGTGCCGCCGTTGCCGAGCCGCAGTGCGAAGTCCTCCACGAGTTCCTCCAGCCCGTCCGGCCGGTGCCGCAGATGTCCCTCCACGATCGCCAGCAGCAGCTCCCGGCTCGGCGGCCGCATCTCCAGAGGGAGACAGCGCCGGCGGAAGGCGGCCGGAAACTCTCGCTCCCCGTTGCTGGTCATGACCACGATCGGGAACTCCGCGCATTCCACCCGCCCGCGCTGCACCACGGTTCGCCCCTGCGGATCGTCCGTGTGCACTTCGACGTGGTTCTCACCCGTCCGCACCAGCTCAGGAATGTCGAACGCGCCGTTTTCCAGGACGTGCAGCAGGTCGTTGGGCAGGTCGATGTCACCCTTGTCGAGCTCGTCGACAAGGAGGATGCGCGGTAGTCGGTACGGCAACAGCGCGGTGCCGAGCGGACCGAGGGTCAGGAACTCTCCGACCGACGGCCGTGGCGGCGTGACGTCCTCCGCCTGTCCGGTCGCCGTCGCCGTGGCGGCGGCGCTCGTGCGGGCCGCGAGCTCCGCCACCGTCTGGGCGCGCCCGATCGCGTCGTAGTCGTACAGTCCGCTTCGCAGCGTCGAACGGCTCACGATGGACCACTGAAGTACCCGCCCCAGCCCGAGTTCCCGGGCGATGAGATACGCCAGGGTCGACTTGCCGATGCCCGGTGGTCCCGTCACCAGCAGGGGACGCCGCAGCAGGATCGCGGCGTTCACCACGTCGATCTCGGCCTCGCCGAGCTGGGCGAGCTGGTTGCTCGCGCCGAGCCGTCGAGCGGATCCGGCATCCCACTGATCGGGCTGCGGAAGCGGCGGACCGCCTCGGAACTGGCGCCAAGGCGGCGCCTTCGGTAACGGTGCGGGCTCACGGTCGGGAGTCTGTCCGGTGGCGTGGAACACCCGCCATCCGTCACCGGGGCGGGCCGGGCCGGTGGTCATGGGGCGTCTCCTCGGCGGTCGACGAATGGGGCGTTCGGGAAGGACCTGGTGTTTCGGGCGGACTCTCGAAAGGGACAGGAACTTGTGAAGTGCCCGGTCCGGGTGGGCGGGTCAGCCCAGGTGGGCCGTTCGGCGCGGATTGTCCCGGCTGGCAGTCGACGATTCTGTCCGGGTCGTCCCACAGGCAGGCGACGTGCCGGCCGAGGAACACGTCTCCGTCCACGTCCGCCTCGGCGCGTGCCCGCATCTCCTGCACCCGCCGTGGCACGCCGTGGGCGGTCCGCGTGCCGTCCAGCAACTCCGCGATCGTCTCCCGGCTACGGGGTTCCAGCTTGCCGCGACGGTCCCACAGAGCCAGTCCGAATCCCTCGGCGATCGCCCGCTTCAGTACCGTCAGTGCTTGGCTTCCCTGCCTCGGCGCGTCCAGCGCCAGTGCCGTGTACGGTGCGGAACCTTGCTGCCGGTGGGTCAGTGACCGCGACCAGCGATCCAAGGGGACTTTGTCGCCGTGGGCCCAGTGGTGCAGCCGAGTGCCGTGCTGATGCAGTTCCTGCCACCGCTGTCGCCACCGGTTCGCGATGAACGGATCGTGGGGCACTCGCCGCAACCGGTCGAGACTTCGCAGGTGCACGCAGTACCGCGGTCCGATTGCCGCGGCTCCCGGTTCGTCCGCCCCGATCTCCAGCCGTGCGACGTCATGGTTGAGCAGCAGATAGGGCAGGATGAACTCGACGAACGGCGGCAACTGGTCCACGGGGTCCGCTCGCGAGGCCGCCCACAGCCGCTCTCCCTCCGCGAGTGCTCGTTCCACGGCTGCCCCGAGTCCGTCCATGTGTGTCTCGGTCGCCTCCCCCGCGCGAGGAGCCCAGTGGCCCGCCAAATCGTTGATCCAGTACCGGACCGTCACGTCGTCGCTACCGTCTCCCGCCGGCTCGACCATGATCAGCAGGGCTCGGGGAACGCGAGGGTCGGCCTGCCATTGATCCCGTGCCTGTCGTCGCCGCATCAGGGCCGGCAGACAGTCATGGTCGCGGGCCCATCGCTCCGCCCACTCATGACACCGGTGTGCCCCCGTCTTGTCGGCGGTCTGGACCCCTATCCATTCGAGGGCGACGACCGACGGCGGTATGCGATCGGAGGGAGCGTTGAAGTCCACGAGGGCATCGAAGAGTTCGAGCAGTGTCGATGGTTCACCGGGAACAGGGAAACCGAGCTCGAAGCCGATGCTGTCCCGCAGCGTGTGCATCTGCTGCGGTCCGGTCGGCTCGACCATCAGTAACTGCTGGACGCGGCGGTGTTCGTCGGCAGTGAACGGGCTGGGTAGTTGAGGGAACGCTGGTCCCGTCGCGGGAGGGGAGGCCGCCGGCGCGTTGCGTTCCGTGACGCCGGGGAGCTTTGGTCTGTCGGCGTGACCCGGCCCGCCGCGGGGGAGCCGGACAGGTCGTGTTCCATGGTCGGAGGCGTCACGGGGCAACGGGGATGCGGGCAAGGGGGGACGATGATTGGCCCTGTCGTCCGGCCGCGTCGCCAGAAACGGACTCAGTCGCAGCCAGAGCGACTCCCGTCGCGGTTCGTCGTACCAGCCGACCACGGTGCACAACGTGGACACCCGCCCGGTGGGATCCAGGCTGACATGACGGGCCACCTCCACCCTGAACGCGGGCAGGGTTCCCTCCCACAACTCGGGGGAGAGGCCCAGGTGTTCGCCTACTGTCCGTCGACTGGTGCTCTCGTCGAGGAAACGGCAGTGAAGCAACTCCTCGACGATGGCGCCGACGAACTCCTCACGCTCTGTGCCCTCAAGCCCCCGCGCGTCAGCCATCGGATCTCCCCCCGGACACAACAATCCGATCAGAGCGGCATTTCAAAATTAGCATGTGTTCTGACGCTGAGTAAGATTTGCATCCTGAGACGAGTTGATGCCCGTCCCACCAGGCGATGCCCGTCCTTCGGGCCGGGGCTTTGACTTCGTCGCGGTGGCCTTGACGTCGTCCTGCGCTGCGGTCCTGTGGGTCTCACCCGGAACAGCCGGGCTGCGTCTCGGCGACCGGTCCCGTCTCGATCAACTCGGCTGCGTCTGGAGGGACTTGCCCAAGCCCGCGCGTTGTGACCGAGAGGTCCTGGATGAGCTCGGTGACGAGGGCGAACTGGGCGGGAGCCGGTGCGCGATCGAGAATTCAGTACGACTGGGCTGGACCGCCGGGTAGTTGAGCGGTCCATTGCCTGGTCGGCAGGATGCCGCAGACTGCCCGCCGGTAGGAGCCCTGCACGATGATGAATCACATGAAGAGAACCACCGAGCCTGAGGCCGCCGTTGCCTGCTTGTGGCAGGAGCACCTGCGCGCACCGTACCCCGCCGCGCTCCGCGGTGCCGAACTGGCAGGCACCGACATGGTCCTGCTCGACGCTCACATCGCCGGGTGCGTGTCGACCTGGTTGGACAACGGTGGATCTCTCGACGCGAAGCGCCTAGGAATCCTCCGCGGCTGCATCGCGGATCTGGATCAAATCCTGCCGCTGCTCAACGAATCAGAGGATCGCCGCTACTACCAGCGCCTGCATCGGCTCGCTCTCGTCGTATCAACCGCCGACTCGGAATCCACCGAATGAAATGTCTCCTTCTCCGGGATCTGGTTTAGGGAGATATTTCGCCTCGTCGCCTGAGCGGCCACCACGAAGGGTGCCCGACGGGAGCTTTCCCACGTCAGGCACCCTTGCTGCGGTCCTAGAAGAAGCCCAGCTTCTTCGGCGAGTACGACACGAGGAGATTCTTGGTCTGCTGGTGGTACACGAGTCCAAAGGCTTCTGAGCTGCAGAAATGCGTGAATTTTCCTGACGGGAGGTGGAGTTGGTCCGCTCCTGGTCCGGATCTTGGTGGGTGGAGGACTTCCAGCACAGACAGAGGATCTGAGCCTCGGCGCGTCGGATGTCCCCGGCATTGGGACGATCCCTGTGGGTGCGTAGAGCAGGGCGGGGCGACCGTGTTCGGTGGGCCGGGCTGGGGACCGACCCCGCGGATGCGGGGAGCAGATCCGCTTGGTCATCCTGATGCGCACCCTCGTCGGCGCCCCCGGGAACTCCGTGATGGCCGCCGACCGGGACGGTGCCGAACTGGCCGTCCGTCATCTGCTCTACCTCGGGCACCGGAACAACGCCTTCATCGGCGGCACGCCGGCGTCGACTCCGGACGCGACCGCTACGCGGGGTTCGCCGCAGCCCTGGCCACCGCCGGGGTTCGAACTCGATTCCGCCCTCTGTGCGCGAGGTCCGTTCACCGTGCTGTTCGGCGCAGAGCGGCCATGCGGCTGATGGGCGTGGACAACAGACCCACGCGCTGTAGAGCGCAAGCCATGAAGCGACGTTCGTGGTGCTCGGTGCCCTGGTGCAGCTCGGGGTGCAGGTGCCGGAGTAGCTCTCCCTCGTGTGCCACGAGGAGGTGCCCTGGTTCCCGTACTGGCACCCGCCGATCACTGTCGTCGACAACGGTGCGCGCGACCTCGGGGCGCTAGCGGCTGAGCAGCTGCTGCGCCGCACCGACAGCCGTCCCGACCACGGCGATCCCGGTGAGGAGGGTGCCGGTCGGCTCATCCGTGTCGGCTCCCGGTTGGTGGTGCGCGACTCGACCACGTTTCCGTGTCGGTCGAGGTGACGGTGATGGTCGGCCGTTCGGGCGGCCGACCTGCTGGCTCCTTCGGTGATTCCGCCAACTCGGGGGTGGCGCGCCATGCTCAGACCTTCGGGTCCTGGATCCGGTAGCGAAGAGCCAGGCCTCTCGGGCTTCGGGGAATGGCGAGCGTGAGGTCGCAGCCATCCTTGTGGCGCGCGGCATACACCGATGAGGGAGTCAGGAGTGGGCTTTCGGGAGGCAGTCGCCGGAGGTGAAGAGTTGGGGTTGTGCGCTGTTGCCCTGGTAGGCGGCGATGGTCCAGTGGGTGTAGTTCCAGTGCTTGTTGGCGTTGTACTCGGCCAGCAGCCTCGGACAGGCGGTCTTGGTGACGACGTCCTCGAAGTGGGATTGCTGGGCCCGCCCGGCAAGGGCATCTGAGCCGTCCTGGGCCCACACGTACATCATTCTCTCGACGGGGTCGAAGCCGAGGGTGATGGCGTTGTCGTGATCGAAGGGTTCCAGGCCGTGGCCCTCGGCGACGCGCGTGTTCCAGGCGGCTGTGATCGCTTTCACCGTGCCGTTGGCGATGCTGATCTCGTCTTTGTCGCTGCTGGGGACCTCGGCGGTGACGATGCCTTCGTCCGTGCCCTGGGGCTGTCCGGCCTCTTCGGTGTAGCAGCCGTCGGTGGCATTGCCGAAGCCGAGGATGGTGGCCTCGTCCTGGCCGTCGTAGTCCTTCCAATAGACGGAGAAGCGGCCGTACGGCCAGGCGGTCGGTGCGTCCTTGAGACGGTGGGCCAGGGTGATACAGGAGGCCATTTGGCCCGCCCGGCGGAAGACTTCCTTGTAGTCGTCGGTCAGCGTCGAGATCGGGCCGCCGGTCACGATGACGGTCTGGGCCTGCCGGTTGAACGTCACCGTGGGTGTCATGAAGGCCATGCCCTTCGTGGCGAGCATGGCCGTCACCTGGTCACGGATGGCGGTCGCGGTCTCCTGTTCCGCCGTGTCGGCGGCGTTCTGGCTCCCGCTCCACTCACCGGGGACGGGCTGGGTCTCGTCGTTGGCGCGAGTAAAGGCGGGAGCCGCCACGCCTGCCAGTGGATCGGCGGGAACCGGGATCGTGCGCGGGTCGGCTGCTGCCTGACCGGTAACTCCCGCTCCGGCAGGGGACGTTCCGTCGGTCGCGGCACCGGAGGCTTTGCTGCCTACGGCGTCCTTCGCGTCCGTCGTGACACTGCTCCCGGCAGAAGCGGAGGTCTGAGAGTCGTCGTGGCGGAAGGCGAGCGCGCCGCCCACGCTCGCGCCGCCCACGATTGCCGTTACCAGGACGGCGACCATGGTCCGCCGTCGGAAGGAACTCTGCGGTCCGGAAACGGAGTCGGGCCAGGACGGGTCGTCCACAGTGGGCACGGACCACTGCGCCGTCACCAAATCCCCGATCTGCGTCGGGTCGTTGCCCGCCTCCACCGCTCGGTGGCCATCGAGTACCTGCGTGCACTCGTCGGACAGGAGCTGCACGCAACGGTCCACCGCCTCGGCTGCGGCCGGTCGTTCGGCGGGTTCCTTGGCCAAGGCCCGTTCTAGGAGTTCCTTCAGCGCCTCGGGGATGCCGTCCAGGTCCGGTGGGCCGGACATGACGCGGTAGGCCACTGCTTCGGGCGCACCGGTGCCGAAGGGCAGGCGGCCGGTGGCCGCGTACGCCACGAGCCCGCCCCAGGCGAACAGGTCACCCTCCGCCGCGGTGACACCGCTGCGGTAGTGCTCAGGGCTGATCCAGCCCGGAGTGCCGGTCAGTACGCCGGTGCGGGTGACGCTGGTGCCGTCGGCGGCATGCGCGATGCCGAAGTCCAGTACGCGAGGGCCGTCCGGTGTCAGCAGCACGTTCTGCGGTTTGACATCCCGGTGCACGACACCGGCCGCGTGGATCGCGGCGATGGCCTGCGCGGTGCCGGCGGCGAACGCGTACAGCAGGCCGTCGGCCAGTGGTCCATGGGTGGCCAGGTACTGCGCCAGGGTGGGGCCCGGGGCATAGGCGGTGGCCAGCCAGGGTGCGCCGGCATTGGGGTCCGCCGCGAGGAGCGGCAGCAGGAACGGTCCCTGCACCCGTGCGGAGAGGCGTACCTCACGGCGGAAGCGGGCCCGGAACTCCGGATCGCTGGCCTGCACGGGATGGATCACCTTCACGGCGACCCGTTCCCCGCCGTCACCAACTGCGGCGTACACGGTTCCCATCCCGCCCGCACCGAGTCGGCCCACCACACAATAGGGGCCGACACGGGAGGGATCACCGGGGAGGGAGGGCTGGATCCGCCCACCGGGACCAGCAGCGCTCACAGATTGTCCGATCGGTCAGTGTGGGGAAGGCGTGTGAGGCTGGATGCTATCTGCCGGGCGCATCAGCAAGTAGAGGCCTGCTTGTGGTGGCTACGGATGGATCGTGCCCGAGGAGAACCAGTTGCGCGGTGACTTCTGCGTCCTCGGGTAGATCTTCGAGGAAGACCACGGCCGGGCCATGTTGGGCTCGTGAGCAGCTGACGTAGAAGGGGTTGCGGGAGCGTAGTCACCGTCCCGTGCGGGTTCAGTGGCTAGTAGGGCTTGGTCAGCTGCGGCCCATGATGGCGTGTCTCCTTGATCGGTCGTGTCGTTGATCGGGTGTGCTGGGTGGGGAGTTGGCTGCGGTCCGGTGTGACCTGGAGGACTTTGCGGCGGAGATGTTCGAGCCGTTCGCGCGGGCAGATCAGCGACGGTGGGGCGAGGAGTATCTGCGGCGCCTGCTGCTGGACGGCGGGCGCAAGTCGGTGGAGCCGATGGCCGCACCGCCTGGGCGAAGACGGGAACCGGCAGGCCTTGGCCCACTTCGTCACGTCCAGCCCGTGGGATGCGGCACATGTTCGGGCCAGTTTGGCCTGGCGTATGCAGCCGGTCGTCAAGCCCACCGCGCTGATCATCGATGACACCGGGTTCCTCAAGGACGGTGACGCGTCCGCGTGCGTGACCCGGCAGTACACCGGCACCGCGGGCAAGGTTGCCAACTACCAGGCCGGGGTCTCGCTGCACCTGGCTTCCAACGGTGCCGCGTCTGTTCCTGCCCGAGAGCTGGGATCCCGACTCTCCGAAGGCCGATCCGGTCAAAGTGGTCCGCCGTGACAGGTGCGCCATCCCTGCCCTGGTGGGCCATGCCGAGAAGTGGCAGCTGGCCCTCGACATGATCGACGAGACGCGCTCCTGGGGCATCGAGGTGCCCCAGGTCATCGCCGACGGCGGCTACGGGAACACCGCTGCCTCCGGCTCGGCCTGGAAGAACGCGGTCTCGACTACGTGGTGGGCATCTCGACCACGACCACCGCGCAACCCGAGGACGCACAGCCGTGCACCCCGCCCTACCCCGGCCGGGGCCGACGGCCGGTTCCGGCCTACCCCGATCCGGCACAGAGGGTGAAGAGCCTGGTCATCGCGGCCGACAAATCTTCCGCATGGCCGGTGCAGTGGAGGGAGGGATCGCGGCCGGGCAGCGGCCTCAGCGGGCACAAGCGCATGTACTCGCACTTCGTGGCCCTGCGGATCCGGCCCGCCGGACGCGAGATCCGCAAAGCCACCCCCGGCGCCGAACTGCCGGTGCGCTCGCTGCTGGCCGAATGGCCCGCCACCGAGGCCGAGCCCGTGCAGTTCTAACTCTCCAACCTGCCCGAGAACACCCCGTTGCCCGTCCTCGTGCGCACCGCGAAGCTTCGCTGGCGCATCGAGAACGACTACCGCGAGATGAAACAGACCCTGGGCCTGGCCCACTTCGAAGGCCGAACCCGGCCAGGCTGGCACCACCACGTCACCCTTGTCTCGGTCGCCCACGCCTTCTGCACACTGCAGCGCGACTGAGCCGATCCCCAAAAGAGACGGCCCGGTCTGAGCCTCTACCAAGTCGTTCGCAAGCTGCAGTTACTCCTCGTGATCTGGACCGGCGCCTGCCCCACCTGTCACCGCGACATGCCAGACCTCACACCAACATGACCAAGCCCTACTAGTGGAGCGACTGGACACGGAGGCGCTCGCGGTCCTCGCCCCTGTCGAGCAGGCGGCAATTCATTCCTTGCTGCTCCGCGTGCTTGCCGAGCTCAATCCGGATGCCGTGCCGCCGTTGGATCTGCGTGGTGCGGACTCCGGAGTGGCGTGATCTGGGTGGGTCCAGCGCCGCCGACAGCGTCACGGCGGTGGCCGGGCGCTCCGCCCGTCGCGCGGTCCGGGGAATCGACACGAGTGGGGCGACCGTTTCCAGCAGGTCCCACAAACCGCTGGTGAGCGGGGCATACGCAGCCAGGCTCAGGGTCAGGGCCAAGGAAAGGAGCCCAGCGCGGCGGCGCCGGCCCGCCATTCGGGACCCGGCCGGCGCGTGGGAAGGGGCAGTGCAGCGGCGAGGGGTCCGGAAACCAGGGGCAGCCAGTTCGACCAGCGGTCCTGCGGGTCGTAATGGGGCGCCAGGTCGAACAGTCACGTCAGGGCCAGGCCGGCGCAGCGGGGGACCGTGATGGCGTGCCGGACGGCCGGGGAGAGCGGAGTGTCAGGTTCCACGCCGCAAAGGCGTACGTAGGTACGGCCGGGCAGCGGGGTGGCCTGCAGGCCGATGTCGGCCGCCTCGGACCGGCCTGGCGGCCGAGAGCGGGCGCGTATGTCCGGCGGGATCGTCGACGGCATGCAGATTCTCACCGCTCTCGAATGAGCCCTGGCGGCGCTCGCCGGGCTGTGCCTCGTCCTGTGCGCCGTCATCACCGTCGATTCCGCCCGATGAAGGCGTTCCATACGACCACCGCCGCCGTCCTGGTGTGTGCCGGTCGGAAGAAATCCTGCGGCCCACCTGGGCCCTGGACGGTGTCGACGTGTCCGTCCTGGCGGGCGAGTTGCCGGCGCTCGTAGGCCCGGCAAGGGCCGCGAAGCGGGAGGCGCCGCCCTGTGTCCTCGTCTGAGCGACTCCCATCCCGGACATGGTCGTCCGTCATCCACTCATGGAGTTATAAAGGTGGTTGATGCATCCACGCTTGTTTGATGTGGATCAGGAGGTTAATGCTTGGCATGTGTCCAGAAACCTGGCCTTGATCACTGGTGACTCCTCGGTCGGCGGTGTCGCCTGCGCCGTGCCCTTGGCCGCCGACCGCGGCCTCCTCCCAATGTTCCTGTTGACGGGGCGAACGTCGCGCCGGACCCGGCGCCACTCTTGTCCTGCCGTCCTGAGGGAACGACAGCCCGCCGGAGCAACACTCATGGCACAACTTCGCGGACGGCTCGACCACCAACATGCCCCCCACCCGCCACCCGCACCCCATCGAGGGAGAGTGGACATGTCCACCGAACTTCCCGCCGAAGCAGAGACTTCCTCCGTCGGGCCCCCGCCCGCGCCCACCCGGCGTACCTTCATCGCCACGACCACCGCCGCAGGAGGAGTCGCTGTGGTGGGCGGCCTGGTCGCGGGGCCGCCCGCGCTCGCCGCCGAGGAAGCCGTGGCCGACGAGGTGCCGCCCGGCAGCCGTGTCTCCTTGGCTGTCAACGGCGTCCGGCACACCGTCACGATCGACAACCGCACCTCGCTGCTGGACCTCCTGCGCGAGCATCTCGACCTGACCGGCTCGAAGAAGGGCTGCAACGCCGGTGCCTGCGGCGCCTGTACGGTCCTGGTCGACGGCCGCCGGGTCAACTCCTGTCTGACGCTGGTGGTGCGCCTGGAGGGCGCCGAGGTCACCACGATCGAGGGCCTGGCGAAGGGCGATCAACTTCACCCACTGCAGCAGGCGTTCATCGATCAGGACGCCTTCCAGTGCGGCTTCTGCACGTCGGGCCAGATCGTTTCGGGCGTCGGATGCATCCAGGAGGGTCACACCGGCTCCAGGGCGGAGATCCGGGAGTGGATGAGCGGCAACCTCTGCCGCTGCGGCTGCTACGTGAAGATCGAGCGCGCGGTCGAGCAGGCCGCCGCCGGCCGGAAGGGCTGATCGCCATGCATCCCTTCACCTACGCCAAGGCTGCGGACACGCGTGAGGCCCTCAGCGCCGGTTGGCGTGGCGGGCGTTACCTCGCCGGCGGCACCACGCTCGTCGACTTGATGCGGGAGACCGTGGAGCGCCCCGGCGTGCTGGTCGACATCAGCTCCCTGCCGCTGCGCGAGGTCACTGTCACCGGGCGCGGGGGCCTGCGCATCGGCGCTCTGGTCCGCATGGCCGAGGCGGCCGCCCACCCGAAGGTGCGTGTCCTGTACCCCGTCATCTCCGAGGCGCTGGAGTTGAGCGCGTCGGCCCAGCTGCGGAACATGGCGACCATCGGCGGCAACATCATGCAGCGCACCCGGTGCACCTACTTCCGGGACGTGACTGCCGCCTGCAACAAGCGTGAGCCCGGCTCCGGGTGCGGCGCGCTGCACGGCTACAACCGCAGCCACGCGATCCTCGGCACCTCCGATCACTGCGTGGCCACCCATCCCTCCGACGTCGCCGTGGCCTTCGCGGCGCTGGAGGCGACGGTGCACGTGCTGGGCCAGGACGGGGAACGGCGTATCGCCTTCGCCGACTTCCTGCTGCGGCCGGGCAGCACCCCGAACCGCGAACAGGCCCTGCGCAAGGGCGAGTTGATCACCGCTGTGGAGATCCCCGCCCTTCCGCGCCCACTGAAGTCCGGCTACCTGAAAGTGCGCGACCGCCAGTCCTACGAGTTCGCGCTCACGTCGGCCGCGGTCGCGCTGCACATCAGCGGCGGCGTCATCCGAGAGGCGAAGGTCGCCGCCGGCGGCGTGGGCACCGTGCCCTGGAAACTGCCCGCCGTCGAGCGCCACCTCATCGGCGAACGCCCCTCCGACCGGCTGTGGGCGGAGGCTGCCGAGCACGCGGCCGAGGGGGCGCGCCCCCTCACCCGCAACGGCTTCAAGGCCGAGCTGCTCAAACGTGCCGTCGAACGCCAGCTGCGCACCGTAGGAGGCACCAAGTGAGCCAGCCGCAGGCAGCCGTCGGTGCAGCTGTGCCCCGGGTCGACGCACGGTTGAGGGTGACCGGGGGAGCGAAGTACGCCGCCGACAACAGTCCCGACGGGGTCGTGCACGCGGTCATCGTGGAAAGCAGCGTCGGTCGGGGCCGGGTCACCGGCATCGACACCCGCGCGGCCGAAGCCCAGCCCGGCGTCCTGAAGGTGATCAGCCACCTCAACGCGCCCAAGCTGCCGCCAGTGGAAGGGCGGTTCCCACCGGGCAAACCGCTGCGTGCCTTTCAGGACGACCGGGTCCAGTTCTTCGGACAGCCCGTCGCGGTCGCGGTGGCGACCACACTGGAGACCGCTCAGCACGCCGCGAGCCTGGTGAAGGTCTCCTACGACGCGGAGAACTCCTCGACCGACATCAGCGTCGCCGACGCCGCCGGCGAAACCCAGACCTATGCACGCGGCGACGCCGACCGGGCCCTGGACTCCGCCCCTGTCCGGCTGGAGTCGACGTACCGGACGGCCCGCAATCACCACAACCCGATGGAACCGGCCGGCATCGTCGCCCACTGGGACGGCGACCGGCTGACCGTCTGGGAGAAGACCCAGTACGTGCAGGGCACCGTGTTCACCTTGTCCGGCGAGTTCGGCATCCCGCCGGACCACATCCGCGTCATCTCGCCGTTCGTCGGCGGCGCCTTCGGCAATGCCGCACGCGCCTGGGTGCACTCCGTCATCGCGGCCATGGCCGCACGCGAAGTGCAACGCCCCGTGAAACTCGTCCTCACCCGCAGGCAGATGTACTTCACCGTGGGATACCGGCCCGCATACGAGTACGGACTGCGACTGGGCGCCGACCGAGGGGGCCGCCTGACCGCGTCGACGCACGACGTCCGCGCCGAGTCCTCCCGCTACGAGACGTACAGCGAAAGCGTTCTCGTTCCGGGCCGGATGCTCTACAGCACACCCAACGTCCGCCAGGCCTACGACCACGTCCCGCTGGACGTGAGCACGCCGTGGTTCATGCGTGGCCCCGGCTACGCCAGCGGCGCCTACCCCGTCGAGTCGGCCATGGACGAACTCGCCCACGAGCTGGACCTCGACCCGATCGAGCTGCGGCTGCGCAACGAACCGGCCGACGACGAGTCCAGCGGACTGCCGTTCTCCACCCGCCATCTGCGCGAGTGCTATCGCGCGGGCGCCCGTGAATTCGGGTGGCACCGGCGCAAGACCGAGCCGCGCTCGACGCGTGACGGTGACTGGCTCATCGGGATGGGCATGGCCGCCGGTGTCTACGACACCATGCGCAGCGAGGCCCAGGCCTCGGTCCGGCTCGACGCCGACGGCACTGCCCTTGTGCAGTCCGCGACCAGTGACATGGGCCCGGGCACGGCCACGTCCATGTCCCAGGTCGCCGCCGACGCCCTCGGCCTGACGATGCGCCAGGTGACCTTCCGGCTCGGTGACTCCCTCATGCCGCCGGCCCCCGTCCACGCCGGTTCGCAGACCATGGCCAGCGTCGGATCCGCCGTCCAGGCCGGCTGCGACAAGCTGCGCAGGCAGGCCATCACGCTCGCGGTCGACGACGCGGGATCACCGCTGCACGGCGTCGACGCCGCCGACATCGTCGTACGCGGCGGTCGGTTGTACGCGAAGGACGAGCCCGCCCGCGGGGAGACGTACCAGCGGCTCCTGGCCCGCAACGACCTCACCCATCTCGAAGTACTCGGCTCGTACGCCGGGCCGTCGGGTCCGGAGAAGTTCTCCCTCTACGCCTATGCCGCGATCTTCGCCGAGGTGGCCGTCGACGCCCGCCTCGGCCTGGTACGGGTTCGGCGCATGCTCGGCGTGTACGACGCCGCCCGGATCGTCAACCCGAGACTCGCCGACAGCCAGGCCATCGGAGCCATGACCGGCGGGATCGGGCAAGCCCTCCTCGAGCACACGGTCACCGATCACCGCGATGGCCGGATCGTCAACGCCAACCTCGCCGACTACCTCGTGCCGACCCACGCCGACATGCCCGACCTGAAGGCGATCTTCATCGACGGGCAGGACTACGAAGCCGACCCCATCGGCGTCAAAGGACTCGGTGAGGTCGTCATCGTCGGAGTGGCGCCCGCCATCGCCAACGCGGTGTTCAACGCCACTGGCCGCCGCATCCGCGAACTGCCCATCACCGCGGAAGCACTGCTCTGAGCCCCCGGGCGGCCGGTGTACCCCACAACATGCGGCTACCCGGGTACCAGGGCCGTCGTCGCGGTGTTCTCCCCTCGGGCGCGGCGACGGCCCGTTAACCCACACCTCACGGAAAGCCCCCCATGCTGAACATCACGGACACACTGCACGACTGGTGCCACGAGGGCCGGCCGTTCGCCCTCGCCACCGTCATCGACGTCAGAGGCAGCGCACCTCTGCCGGTCGGCACCGCACTGGCGGTGGACGCCGACGGCAACGCGGTCGGTGGCGTCTCCGGCGGCTGCGTCGAAGCAGCGGTGTACGAACTGGCCCGTCAAGTGCTGGCAGACCGCGCTGCCCCCGCACGCGCTGCCTTCGGATACTCCGACTCGGATGCCTTCGCCGCCGGGCTGACCTGCGGCGGGGAGATCGGTGTCCTGGTACAGCGCGTGGAGCCCGGCGCCCAACAGCATCTCGCCGTCGCCCTCGATGCCGTGATCGCGGGGCGTCCGTCGGCAGTCGCCCACGTCGTCGACGGTCCCGGTGAACTTGTCGGCCGTATGCTCCACATCCCCGCCGAGGGCGTCCACGACGGCACACTTGGGGTCGAGAGCGAGGACCGGGCGGTCCTGGCGCACGCGCGTGCGCTCCTGCGGGCGGGCCGTACCGCCTCGATCGAGGTCGGTGCCGGTGAGGGAGAAGGGAACCCGGACGACGGCAACTGCCCGCGCAAGCTCACCGTCCTCGTCCACGTGCACGCTTCCCGCCCCCGTATGTTGATCTTCGGCGCCGTCGACTTCGCCGCCGCTCTCAGCGGGGCGGGGAGCTTCCTCGGCTACCGGGTGACCGTCTGCGACGCCCGCCCGGTCTTCGCCACCCCGGCCCGCTTCCCGCACGCCGACGAGGTCGTCACCGACTGGCCCCACCGCTACCTCGCGGCCACGGAGACCGACGCGCGCACCGCCGTCTGCGTCCTCACCCACGACGCCAAGTTCGACATCCCCCTGCTGTGTCTGGCACTGACGCTGCCCGTCGGCTACGTCGGCGCCATGGGCTCGCGACGCACCCACGAGCGTCGCATCGACCTGCTCAGGGAAGCCGGCGTCTCCCAGGACCAACTGGCGCGTCTGCACTCACCGATCGGCCTGGACATCGGAGCCCTTACGCCCGAGGAGACAGCGATCTCCATCACGTCGGAGATCATCGCTCACACCAACCGCGGCACGGGACGGCCGCTTTCACACGGCACCGGCCCCATACACGTTCCCCGCGCAGCCTCCGCCCGGCCTGGTGACGGCGCCGTAACCTCCGCACAAGCGCTTCCGGCAGCCGCAGGGCCCCGGGTGCACCGAGTGGTCAGCGGTCGGTCACGCACCGGGGTGGACGCGGCCGACGACGCTCCCGCCGCGTAGCGGTGCACCGGCCCGCCCGGCGATGGCGGTATGGGAATGCGCCGCATGACCGCCGGCCGACAGGCGACTCACGAGGCACCTACCACCCGTGAAGCCACGCCGATCTCCAGGGGAGCAGGGGTCGGCAAGCCCTCCGTCTCACGCCTCCCGGACCACGTCGGCCACCTCGTCCAGCAGTGCCCTCAGCTGTGCGGCCTTCTTCGCACCGAGCTTCTCGGCGATCCGCCCTTCGATGTCCACCATCACGGCCTCGGCATCCCGCAGGGAGTCGCGGCCGGCGTCGGTGAGGTGCAACTCCTGCACGTGGCGGTGGCGCGGGTGCGGTCGCCGTTCCAGTTGACCCCGCTCCTCCAGACGGGCCACCTGGGAGGCCACTGCTTGCGGAGTGACGTTCAGGCGGCGGGCCAGCTCCGCGCCGGTCAGGCCGGGATCGGAGTGGACGGAGATCAGCAGGGTGTACTGCGCGGCCGCGATGCCCAGCGGTCGCAGCCGTTGGTCTTTCCGGGCCTGCACGGCCCACTCCGCCCGCCGCAGAGCCCAGGTCACCCGGGTCAGGTGCTCGGCAGGGATCGACCGTTCATCATCCTTTGTCACCCGGTGAGAATACGGCACCTGGTGCTTGTCAAGTACTTTATTTCCATCAAGCATGTGAATTACTCTTGATTTGAGCGGGCCACATGGTGTCAGTCCTCCCCACGGGCCACCTGGGAGGCCATTGCTTGGGGGACGCTCGATCGACGGGACCGTGGGCCGAGACCTCGCGAACCGCATCGGTCACTTGGTCGGGCAGCGCTCGTGCGGAACCTATGGGCTGACGGTGCGGCGTGGGTGGGTCGCGCTCCGCGGTGGCCGGATGCCTGCGCCGACCACTGCGGAGCCCACGAACACGGAAAGCACCGCAGGTGGGTGCGTAGTACCGCGGTACGACGAGTACGGCGCAGCTCAGCCTCCCGGTACCACTGGACCGTGGTGATTCGGCACCTAGCGTTGCCGGTGCGGCGTCGAAGGGACGGACGCCGGACCCCGAGAGAAAGAACGCGCATGATCGATGCACGGCAGTTGACCAAGAAATACGGCGAGAAGACGGCTGTCGACGAGCTGGACTTCGTCGTGAAGCCGGGCACGGTGACCGGCTTCCTGGGGCCCAATGGCGCGGGAAAGTCCACGACCATGCGCATGATCGTCGGCCTGGACGCACCGTCGAGCGGCTCCGTCACGGTGAACGGCCACCCCTACGCCCGCCACCAGGCGCCGCTCCAGGAGGTCGGCGCGCTTCTGGAGGCGAAGTCGATCCATCCGGGCCGTTCGGCGTACAACCACCTCAAGGCACTCGCGCTGACCCATGGCATTCCGGGCAGCCGGGTCGACGAGGTCATCGGCCTCGCCGGACTGGACAGTGTGGCGAAGAAGCGGGCCGGCGCCTTTTCTCTCGGGATGGGCCAGCGGCTCGGCATCGCGGCGGCGCTGCTGGGGGACCCGCAGACGGTGATGCTGGACGAGCCGGTCAACGGGCTGGACCCGGAAGGCGTGCTCTGGATCCGCAACCTGCTCAAGGGGCTCGCCGACGAGGGCCGGACGGTGTTCGTGTCCTCGCACCTGATGAGCGAGATGGCCCTGGTGGCGGACCACCTGATCATCGTGGGGCGCGGCCGGCTGCTGGCCGACACGACCGTGGCGGACCTGATCCGCGAGGCGGGCGGCGACACCGTGAAGGTGACGACCCAGGAACCGGCGCGGCTGCGGGACGTGATGGCCGGACCGGGCGTCGACGTCACCGGCCGGATCGGCTCCGAGGAACTCCAGGTGACCGGGCTGACCGCCCGCGAGATCGGACTAAAGGCCGCCGAACACGGGATCGCGCTGTTCGAGCTGAGCGCGCGAACCGTGTCACTGGAGGAGGCGTTCATGGACCTGACCAGGGATGCAGTGGAGTACCACGGCACCACGACCGGGATCGAGACCATCGAGGCCGCCGGGAGGCCCGCGTGAGCACCCTCACCGCAACCGCCGAGAAACCGCGCAGTACCCCCGCCCGACCCGTCTACCGGGTAACCGGACGGCGCGTGCTGGCCTCCGAGTGGGCCAAGCTGTGGTCCCTGCGCTCGACCTGGATCACCCTGGGCCTCGGCCTCCTGTTCCTGGTGGCCTTCGGCCTCATCGCCGCGAGCCGCTACAAGTCGGGGATCGACTCCGGCAACCTGGATTCGGACTTCGCCGATTCGACGACCGTCAGCCTGTCCCTGTTCGGCACGAACTTCGCCCAGCTGGCCCTGGGCGTGCTCGGCGTGCTGGTCACGGCGGGGGAGTACTCGACCGGCATGATCCGCTCGACGCTCGCGGCGGTGCCCCGCCGACTGCCCGTGCTGTGGTCCAAGGCTGCCGTGTTCGGGCTGGTCGCCCTGGCGGTGGGGACGCTGGGTGCGTTCGTCACCTTCCTGATCGGGAGCGGCATCGTCTCGGGCACGCCCGCGGCCATGAGCTTCTCCGACGCAGGTGTCCTGCGGAGTCTGCTGGGCGCAGGGTTGTACCTCGGCCTGGTCGGGGTGATCGGCGCAGCCCTTGGCGCACTGCTGCGGTCGGTGGCCGGCGGGATCTCGGTCCTGGTGGCTTCCCTGATGCTGATCCCCGGACTGATCTCACTACTGCCGAGCTCCTGGCAGAACGACATCAGCCCCTACCTGCCGTCTAACGCGGGTGAGGCGATGTTCGCCCTGACTCACGACTCCACGACCCTGTCGCCGGGCGCGGGACTTCTGGTGTTCCTCTGCTGGACGATGGCGGTGCTGGGCGGCGCGGCGTACCGGCTCGTACGCAGTGACGTCTGACATCCGCACCATGAACAGGTGACGTCCGTGACCACCGATGACATCAGCGGGATGGGACCGCTGATCGCCCGACTGTCCCGGGGCGCCCAGCGGCTGCGGCAGACCGATCGGGCCCATCCTTGGGTGCTGGACACCGCGGTCGTCGTCCTCGTCTTCCTGATGTTCTGCCTGCCTGACCTGATCCACGGCGGCGCGGACGACGGAGACAGCCCGCGCCGGTTTCGGCTCGCTTTCACCCACCTTCCCGTCGCGGGCATGCTGGTCCTGCAGGCGGGCCTGGTACTGCCGCTGCTGTGGCGGCGGCGCAAGCCCGCGGTGGCCTTCGGCGTCATCGCCGCGGTGTTCGTCCTGCAGTGGTCCCTGGGCGCCGCGCTGCGCGCGGACATCGCCCTCTTCGTCGCGCTGTACAGCCTGGCCCTGCACGGGCGGCTGCGGCAGCTGCCGTGCGCCTGTGCGGCCATGGCGTTCGCCATGGCACTGGTCGCGGTCCGAGCGTCCTCGGCCGTGTCCGTCTGGGACGCACTGTTCTTCCTGCTGAGCACGGCGACCGCGGCCCTGGCGCTCGGCATGATGGTCCGGATCCGCCGCGCCCAGCTCGCCGGACTGCGCGAGAGGGCCGCCCAGTTGGAGATCGAGCGCGACCAGCGCAGCAGGCTGGCCACGGCCACCGAACGCACCCGTGTCGCCCGCGAGATGCACGACATCGTCGGCCACAACCTGTCCGTCATCATCACGCTTGCTGACGCAGGCGCCTACGCCACGGATATCCAACCCGCGCGAGGCAAGGAGGCCCTGCTGCTCATCGGCGACACCGGCCGACAAGCCCTCAGTGAACTGCGGCGTGTGCTCGGCGTGCTGCGCGAGGCCGGTGGCGGTCCAACCGGTGGGCCCGAGCTCAGCCCGCAGCCCGGCATCCTGGACCTCGGCGCCTTGTGTGCCACGGTGCGCACTGCAGGACTGGAGGTCGTCTACCGGACCTCCGGCGACGTCGACGCCCTGGACAGCGGGGTGCAGTTGACGGTGTACCGCATCGTTCAGGAAGCCCTCACCAACACCCTGAAGCACGCCGCACCCGACACCCGGGTACACCTGGCGATCCTCGTCGAGGACAGTCGGCTGACCGTTCGGGTCCAGGACACCGGCCCGGACACGCCCGGACCGCCGAACGAGGAAGGACATGGCCTGGTGGGCATGCGGGAGAGAGCGGCCTTGTACGGCGGCGACGTCAGCGCGGGACCGACGGCCGGCGGGGGATGGAGCGTCGAGGCCGTCCTCGACCTCACGCCGGGAAGCGGCGGTGACCGATGACCACCGTGCTCATCGTGGACGACCAGCCGCTGCAACGCTACGGCTTCCACCTGCTCCTGGACTCCGTCCCCGAGACCGACGTCGTCGGTGAGGCCGCCCATGGAGCCGAGGCCGTCCGCAAGGCCGCCGAACTCCGCCCGGACGTCGTCCTGATGGACGTCCGCATGCCCGGCATGGACGGCATCGAGGCCACCCGCCGCATCGTCGCCGCCGGCGGCCGCTCACACGTACTCGTGCTCACGACGTTCGACCTCGACGAGTACGTCCACGCCGCCCTGCGGGCCGGCGCGAGCGGGTTCCTGCTCAAGGACGCGCGTCCCGAGGAACTCCTCGCCGGGATCCGCGCGGTCGCCGTCGGCGACGCGGTCATCGCGCCCGCGCTCACCCGCCGCCTCCTTGAGGAATACGCCCAGTACGTCCCCTCCCACAGAACCGACTCGGCCGAAGACCCGAGGCTCACCTCCCTGACCGACCGTGAACGCGAAATCCTCGTGGCCGTCGGCAAAGGCTGGACCAACAGGGAGATCGCCACGCGGTTCGTGCTGTCCGAGTCCACGGTCAAGACACATGTCGGCCGTGTCCTGGCCAAGATCGGAGCCCGCGACCGCATCCAGGCCGTGATCTTCGCCTACGACCACGGCCTCGCCCGGCCCACCGCGGACTGAACCGACGAGCGGCGGCCTGGAGGAACGCCGTCGGCCTGGGAACCGGGCGCCGACGAGTAGGTCCGAATGCGGGGTTCTCAGGCGGAGGCAGAGGTCCCCCCAAGCGGCCTGCCTGCAACAAAGCGTCTACCGACCGCGCCGGGCTTGGTCAATCGGGCCATCCGACCTTGACGGCGGACACCTCCATACGCCCACTCGCGAGAGACCGTCAAATGCTCCGACCTGGCCGGCGGTGCGGTCTGCCAGTGTCCGGGGGCCTGACGACTTCAGGATCGACGATGACCCGCACCTGGCATCCCATCGGCCAGGCCTGCGCATCCTGGCTGGCAAGGGCCGCGCCGCCACCGAACTCGACCACATCCGGTGCAGGAACCGTTCGCGGGCCTCCCGTACGGCCGACGAGTGGTCGAGTCGCTCGTACGACGCCCGATGCGGCGAGTCCATCACCGCGACGAGTAGTACCCGTGGACATTGTGTCGGGCGACCCCTGCTGCCGCGCTGATGTCCGCCGTCGCAGTGCGTGGAACGTGCCACCACTTCCGCGGCGAAGGATTTCCAGGGACTCCTCGCCGGGGCCCGGTGGGCACAGCACTCCTTCCTCCCGCTCAGGGGCGGCCTGCCGGGTGTCTACACTCACGGGAGACGGGGTGAACTCACGGGAGGAGTCGGGATGCCGCGGAACCGCCAGCAGATCCCCCGGGAGGAGCGCACGGGTGATCTGCTAGCCGCGGCCACCGAGCTCTTCCTGGCGAAGGGCTACGACAAGACGACGATGGCGGACATCAGTGCCGCCGCCGGCGTGGCCCGGGGCAACGTCTATTGGTACTTCGACTCCAAGGACCACATCTTCGCCGCCGTCATCAACCGCATGCTCAGTCGCGAGATCCGCATCCTGAACGAGGAGCAGGCCGGTGCCGACCCACTGAGCCGCCTGGTGCGCGGGCTGTCAGACATGCGCTACTCCCGGCCACTGCACCAGGCCATGCACGACCGGCTTCCCCATTCGGAGGCAGTTCGGGAGGCCCACAACACCTTCCTGAATTGGATCGTCGGACTGGTCGACGAGTTCATGGCCGAGCGCGGCCTCGACGACTCCCCTGGCATCGATGCCGAGCTCGTCCGTGATGTCGCGGTCGCCGTCTTCGAAGGGGCGCACGTGCCCAATGACTGGAACAGACCGGCCCACGAGATGATCCGGTTTCTGTTGGAGTCGGTCGTGGCCAGGAGTTCAGCGGCCAAGGGGCGGAAGCGCTGAACGCAGTACCTCAGACGAGGTGAGGCCCGACTCCCGCTGACACCGCCCTCCCCGCGCCGGCCTCTTCCGCGTTCCGGGGCGGAAGCGTCGCTCCGCGCAGCATGTCGAGCACGGCGGCGGGATCCGCGGGAGCCTGCCTGCCCCGCCAGCCGACGTGACCGTCCGGGCGGACGAGCACCAGCGGCCGCTCGTACAGCTCCTTGGCAGCCGGGTCGGCGAGGCGCAGCACCGTCAACGGCACATCACGTCGGCGGTCGGCCTTCACCAGAGGCGTCGGGGCCGCGGAACCCGAGACCACGAGCGTGAACCCGCGGCCGAAGTGGTCGAGCACCGAACTGCCGTCGGGCATCCAGGCGTGCGGTGCCCGGCAGCCGGGCCAGGTGGACGGGATGTAGTCGTCCGGCTCGTCGGGTGGCTCCGGGGTGCCGTCCGGTACGCAGACCGGGGAGCCGCTGTAGCGGTATCCGAGCTGGACTCCTGTGCAGCGGAACTCCTTGGCCCGGGACCGGCGGATCTCCTCGCCCGTCTCACGTCGGAGCCGATCGCCTTCAGCGTCCATGCGTTCGAGCACTGGATCAGGGACGAGCTGCGCATCGGCCTTCCAGTTGCTGAAGGCTTCCGTGACGTTGCGGACGGCGATCGGCCGCCGCTCCTTTTCGTAGCTGTCCAGGAGCGCCGGGCCTCCCCAGCCCTGGAGTGTCGCGGCGAGCTTCCAGCCGAGGTCCACGGCGTCACCGATCCCGGTGTTGGCGCCGAATCCCCCCTTGGGCCACAGCAGATGTGCCGCGTCGCCCGCGAGGAGCACCCGCCCCTCACGGTAGGTGCGGGCCACGACGCGGTGTCCGCTCCAGGGCTGTGCTGCGAGAATCTCCACGTCGATCGGAGCACCGACGGCCTCGTATATCCAGGCCACTGCGTCGTCGAGGCCGGGCTCCTCGTCCAGGTAGACCGAGAGCCGCCACTCGTCCACGCCGTTGACGATCGTGATGTACGGCCTGAGCGCCGACGACAAGGTGTGGATCTGCACCGCGGGGCCACCCAGATTCTCCCGCAGCAGGTCCAGCAGCTGCGGCGCACGGAAGTGCACAGCGAAGTTGTGCCCCTGCGCGAACATGCCCTCGAACTCGATGCCGAACGCCCGACAGATACCTGGTGGCCTCCGTCGCAGGCCACCAGGCACGTGCCGGCCAGCGTCTCGGTGGCGCCGCTCGCCACGTCTCGCACCAGGGCCACACCGTCGGAGTCCTGCTCCATCGTCTCCAGGCAGGTGCCGTACCTGATCTCGACTCCTGGCAGTTCACTGGCTGTGCGTGCGAGCAACGGCACGAAGGAGAACTTGGACAGGAACGCGGGACCCTCCGGGGTCAGCGAGCTGTACACGCCCGAAGACCGGTTGCTGACCCCGAAACCGAAGTCGGTGAGGACGCGCCCCGTGGCCGAGGTGGGATCGCTTCACCTGCTGGAAAGGGCGCCTGGCCGTCGCCCTGATCGATCACGGTGACCGGTATACCACGCCACCCGAACGCGGTCGCGAGGGCGAGGCCCACAGGCCCTGCTCCCATGACCAGGACACGCCGGGATGCGGCTCTCTCGTGCTGGTCAGACATTGAAGTTCTGCCTTCCTGAGCAAGGGTCGGACCGCTCATGATCCCGTCTCTTGAACCAGGGTCAGAATTACACGCGCATGTCGTTGTATGGAAGACCTGGGAAAATGCAAGACTATTGACCGATCGTGTGCAGTGCTACGCTCGTCCTCGGTTCAAGAGGCAGGGAGCGTCATGGTGACTCCCGCTGATCACGGCGATGCCGGGAGCCACTGTTTGGCTCTGATTGTCGGATACCACCACGACATGGACAGAGGCCGGATCGCTGCCGGGATCGACCTGTTAGCAGACGGCAGACCGTCCACGTGACTGCCGACAAGTGGCAGCCCGATGGTGCTTACGTCCTGGACCGCGTCCAGTGGCGCATCACGCGCCGTACCTCAAGGCCGTTGCGCCTCACAGATTGACGGGCAAGGAGGCCCTCGCGATGACGACGACCCCTCAGACCGGGACAGGGGCCAGCGGGTCACAAGCTGTCGCGCTGCAGTTCTCGGAGCAGGTGCTCAAGACCGTGCGCTACGACGACATGGCCGCCTTCTGCACCCACGCCCTCGGGCACGGCCCCTTCTGCGCCGGTGACGTGCAGAAGGGCCGTTTCCCCGGCCGAGCGGCCAATGTCACCGCGGCCAAGAGCTTCGACACCTTCACCCCCAGGGGCTCGCCCCTGGTCACCCTGGACGAATTCACCCACCCGAACCACCCACGCCAGGACGCACGCACCTCGCAGCTCATCCACCCTGTTCCAGCGCTGGTCTCCTATCTGTCTCGGCAGACGACCCTTGAACCCGGTGACGTGATCAGCACCGGAACCCCGGCCGGCGTCGGCCACAGGCGGGGACTCCTCCTGCGGTCATGCACCGAGGTGTGTACCGAGATCGAAGAGGTCGGCGCCGTCGTCCGCATCTGCGCCTGATCGACAGGGCGCGTCGGGGCGGCGTTCCAGCCGGAGGAACGGCGCCCTCACCACAGATTCCGGCAATGTACGGAGGACATGACGACATGAGTGCAGAAGCCAAGAACAGCTTCGGTGGCGGAGACCCGTGGGGGTACATCCAGCCGTGGGACGAGGAGCGTTTCGGTCCGGAGGTCCACGACATCGAGCAGCGGGTGAAGTGGGAAATGGCCATGGCCATCGCCGGTGGCTTGCCGTACATCTGGCAGGAGCTGGCCCGGCCGATCTCCGAGATCGTCTACGGTCTCCTCGAACTCCGTGCCGGAGACCGGGTTCTGCTTATCGGTGAGGGCATCGCTCCCGCCGGGTGGGTTGAGGACATGCGGGCCCTGGTGGGACCGGAGGGCGTCATCGACACGGTGGAGATCATCAAGGACGGACGAAACGCCGTCCTGGGCAAGGTCCCCGGCCGGAACGGCCAGGTTGGCTGCTGGCGCTGGTCGTACACGGATTCGGTGGACGACGAGGCATACGACTGTGTCGCCGTGCTGCAGGCGACACAGCACTGTGACGACTGGCACGAGACGGCCGCGGACCTGCTGCGGGTGATGAAGCCCGGCCGGCGCATCGTGCTGGCCGAAGCGGTCCTGAAGGGAGCGACGTTCTACTCCCGTATCGACTCCGACGTCCACCTCAGGCAGTGGTTCGACAAACTCTTCGGGCACGTCCCCGCGGACGACATCCCCTATTACTCCGGAGAGCAGATCCGCGAGGCGTTCGGGGACAAGGTCGACAGTCCTCAGCTGATGGAATGGAAGGGCATCGAGATGTACTGGGGCCGAAAGAGGTGACCACTACCACTGCCTTCAGGCAACAGGTTGCGGCGCGCATTCCCGCTCCGTCACCCGAGTCGATCCACTCATTTTCCCAAGGACAAGGAGGTCCCGGTGAGTGTCGTTGAAGACGTCTTGGTCTTGGGCTCCGACCATCCGTTGCGCAGTATCGTGCGCGACGAGCACCTGCTTCTCTCGCCGCCGCATCCCCCGAAAGTGCCCGTCAAGCTGTGGGGGGAGCACCCGCCGCTGACCGTGGTGCACTACCCGCAGTACTACGAGCCGGAAGCGTTCGCCCCGCCGCGCGGCGTCTACGAGAACGACGAGATCCGCGTCGAGTGGCAGAAACTCGACGGCCGGCAGCCGTTCTACCACCGCAATTGCGACGTCGACGAGATCTCGTACCAGATCGGCGGCGAGCGGACGCTGATGTCCGAGCTTGGCGTGATCGAGTTCCAGTCCGGTGAGTTCTCCCGTATCCCGCGCGGCGTCGCTCACGACAACTACGGTCGTGAGGACAGCCATTTGCTGTTCTACATTCCCGCACCGGTCACCGAGCTGGCGCCGGCTCAGCGGGAGTCCGGGGCCGTGTTCCCGCCGTTCCCCGGCTGGCAGCCCGGCAAGGCCAACGAGGCGATCACTCAGTGCATGGCCGCGCTCGGCCACGACATCACCGTCTTCGGGGTCGACGAACAGCTCCTGCTTGAGCAGGTGCACCAGGAGGACCGGCGGATGGCGGTGCTGCGGGCCGATCCCGGTCAGGACGTCACATGGCTGTACTCGACCGATCGCATCCGCCTCGGCATGGTCACCACCGTCCCGGGCGGAGAGCGCCGCTACCGGCGCACCCTCGACGCCGACGAGATCCAGTACCAGGCCCACGGCCACCGCACGCTGATCACCCAGCGGGGCGTCGTCGACCTTGAGCCGGGCGACTTCGTGCGCATCCCACTGGGCATCTCCCACACCAGCGTCGTGAACGAGCCCGGAGACTACGTCAGTCTCCTCTCGCACCAGGAACTGCCCCAGGTCGCCGAGACCACGCGTACGGCGGACGCCCATACCGCCGAACGGCTATCGAGCCTCACCGTGGAGGTCCGCTGATGGCCACGATGCTTGCCCTGCGAGCGCACCAGGGTGCCGAAGCGCCTGTCCTGGAGGAGGTGCCCGTTCCCGAGCCCGGCCCGCTCGACGTGGTCGTGAAGGTCGCCTCTGCCGGCCTGGCGCCGGGCATCATGCGCCTGCTGCGCATGGGGGCGCTCAAGCATCTGCCCACCACCCTGGGCCACGAGGCCGCAGGCGTCATCTCCGCCGTCGGCCGCGACGTCACGGGCCACGCGGTCGGTGACAGGGTGCGGGTGCACCCGCTGCTGAACTGCCGCGAGTGCGACTACTGCCTTACCGACCGGGACATGATGTGCGCCCAGCAGGCCATGCTCGGCCACGCCGCCTTCGGCGATGCGCCTATGCCCCTGTACGAGCAGTACCACGACGGCGGACTCGCGGAGTACGTCCGTGTCCCGCACTGGCTGATCGATTCCCTGCCGGATTCCGTCGGCTTCGACGTCGCGGCCAAGGTCCAGGATCTGGCCAACGCCGTGCGCGCACTCAAGTGCGCCGACCTTCCGGAACGGGCCACCATCGTGGTCACCGCCGCGACCGGCACCATGGGAACCGCGACGGTCAAACTCGCGGAGCACTTCGGCGTCGCCCGTCTGATCCTCGTCGGCCGCGACACCGACCGTCTCCATCGCGTCGCCGCGCTCGCCGGCGGCGTACCGGTCGGCGTCGTCGCGCTCGACGAACTCCCCGAGAACTGGTCGACCGACGGCACTCTGACCCATCGGCTGCGTGAGCTGGCCCCCGAGGGAGCCCATGCCGTCATCGACTTCATCCCGGAGGGCCCCGCCCTCGGCCAGACCATGGCTGGCATGGCCACCGGCGGCACACTCGTGCACATGGGCGGCAACTCCACCCCGCTGGCGCTGCCCCCCATCGCTCTGATGATGCACTGCTGGCGCTTCGTCTCCACGCGCGCTTACACCCGCCAGGACGCAACGGAGGTCCTGCGTCTGCTGGCGACGGGCGCCCTCACGGCAGACGAACTCATCACCCACCGGTTCCCGCTCACCGAAGCGCTCGAGGCCATGGACGCGATACAGCAACGGGTCGACGACCCCATGTGGATGACCGTGATCAATCCCTGACCCGACGCACCAGCACGTCACGGCTCCGCGGAGTCACCTCACAACAGCGAGAGGAAGCCGGAAAGTGTCCGAATCAGGAGCCGCACGCAGCCAGGAGCCGCACCTGATCGCTGTGATCGCGGGGTGCCCCTATGACTTCGGCCAAGGGGTGATCGGGGTTGGTGGTTGGTAGAAGGCGCCGTCGCGGAGTATCGCGAAGAGCACGTCGGCTCGGCGGCGGGCGAGGCAGAGGATGGCCTGGGTGTGGTGCTTTCCCTGGGCGATCTTCTTGTCGTAGTAGGTGCGGGAGGCCGGGTCGGCCAGCGCGGCGAACGCCGAGAGGAAGAAGGCTCGCTTGAGCTGCTTTTTTCCTCGACCACGGGACGGGCGGGTCCGGCGAGCCGGTGGCCGGTCTGCTCAAGCCCGGGAATGCCGTGAGTAACACCGCCGCCGATCACATCACGGGCACCCAGCTGGCCCTGGCCCAGCTGCCCAAGTCCTATCGGCGCGGGCGCGGGACGCTGATTCGCACCGACTCCGCGGGCGGCACCCACGAGTGCGTGGCCTGACTTGCGAAACGCGGACGGTGGCTGTCTTATTCGGTCGGCATGACCATCACCGACGCAATTCACCAGGCCGTACTCACGGTGCCGCTCGCGGCATGGACGCCGGCCGTCGAGCCGGACGGAGAGATCCGTGACGGAGCCTGGGGCGCAGAACTCACCGGCGGCATGCTCGACGGCCGGCCGATGGGGATGCGGCTGGTCGTCCGGAAGGAACGACCGCACCCCGGCGCCCAGTTGAGGATCACAGATGCCGACGGCAGGCGGATCACGTGCTTCGCCACCAACACCACCGGCCGGCCCATCGCCGACCTCGAACTCCGCCACCGCTTGCGGGCACGGGCCGAGGACCGCGTCCGGGCTGCCCGGGCGACCGGCCAGCGGAACCTGCCCCTGCACGACACCGCGCAGAACACGGTCTGGCTGGAGATCGTCCAGATCGCACTCGACCTGCTGGCCTGGACGCCGATGCTTGCACGAAACGACCAGGCCCGGCTCTGGGAGCCCTGCCGCCTGCGGCTCCGCTTGTTCAGCCCGGCCGACCAGCTCGTCACCAGCGCCCCCGGACGGCTCGATCATCTGCCCAACCCCGTCTGACCAGTAATTTTCCGTCCCTGCGAGCAGCACCACGTCTCCGGAGCAGTGGAACTCCGCGCCCACCCGACACGTCAGTCGGGCCACCGGCCTGCTCGCCAACAGCCACGGAACGCGAAACGGTCCGCCGACTCACTCGGCAGACCGTCACGAAAGATCGAGGCTGGTTCCTTCTCAGCCTGACCTTGTCGGTCCGGTGACGGCGGGAATTGCGGCCACGGTGGCGTTTCCCCTGTCGTCGGCGTTGTTGTTCAGGAGGTGGGTGCTTCCTCGGCGTCGTAGCCGTAGATCCAGCCGTTGCGCACCAGCGGATCGGATTCGGCCAGAGCGGCGTCGCGAGCCTGCTGCGCGGGCCCGTCGGGCAGGTGGTTGATCTCCCTGCGGGCGTGACTGATCTCCTGCAGGCGTGTGGTGCGTTCGATTCGCGCCGCCTCGTACCTCTTCAGCGCTTGCTCGGGATCGTTCGTATACGCGGTCAGGCAGCGAGCCAGTACCGCGGCGTCCTCGATCGACTGGGCCGCGCCCTGGGCGAAGAAGGGGAACATGGGATGCGCGGCGTCACCGAGCAGGGTGATCCTGCCGCGGCTCCAACACCGTAGTGGCGCCCGGTCCAGCATCGCCCAGCGCCCTGGTACACCACCGGCGGTGATCAGGTCCGTCACCCGCGGGTCCCAGTCGGCGAACTCGGCATGGAACTCCTCGATCGTGGCCGTCGTACTCCAGGACTCGTCGGTGTAATCCCCGGCTGGGGCGAACGCGACGACATTGACGGCCTGCCCACCGGCGACCGGATAGTGCACGAAGTGCCGTCCGGGCCCGAGCCAGAGGGTCTGGGCGCGGCGCAGGGCGAAGCCGGGCGCGGCTCGGGCGGGCACGATGGTGCGGAAGGCGCAGATACCGGAATACGTCGGTGGTGAGGGCTCGGTCACCGAGTTGCGGACGACGGAGTGCACGCCGTCGGCGCCGATGACGATGTCCGCCTCGACCTGGCTGCCGTCGGCGAAGCGCAGCAGAACGACGTCCTTGCGTGTGTCGACCGCTGTGCAGCGTGCGCCCAGGCGGACCCATTCGCTGGGCACAGCCGCCCTGAGGGAGTCCAGCAGGTCGGCACGGTGCACGACGTAGGTGCGCTCGCCGTAGAGCCGCTCGCACACGCCGCTGAGTTTCTCGACCGAAAGCACCCCACCGTTGGTCCAGCGGCGGAACTCCCAACCCCAGTCCAGCGGTACGGCCCGGCGGAGGAACTGGTCCATGGCGCCGAGGCGCCGCAGGAGCCGTACGGCGTTCGGAGCCATCACGAGCCCGGCGCCGACCTCGGTGAGTGCGGGCGCCTGCTCGTAGACGGTGGCCGTCAACCCCGCGCGGCGCAGGAAGGCACCGGCGGCCAGACCACCGATGCCACCCCCGATGATGGCAATGCGCGGACCCGGCACGGTGGCAGGCACTGATGTACTCCTCTGGCTCGTCGGTGGCCAATGAACTGGCCACCCCAGATCGTGACTGGCGCCCTGTGCCGCGGGAACGGTTGTGTTCATTGAACGGACACCGTTTGCCATGGCGTCGTTATCTGCGTCGGCAAGATGAGCGGTATTGCACACCGAGGAGGCCGTACCTTGTGCCACGGTCCGGCGAGCCCGGCAGGACGGTGAGTTCCCGCCCGTTGGAAGTGCTGTTCGCGTTCCAGCCCGGGCACACTGCGCTCAGCCTCGCCGACCTGGTGCGTAAGACGGGCATGCCGCACGCCACGGTGCGGAGACTGGCCATGGAACTCGCCGATTTCGGCGCGCCGGATCGTCGGCCGGACGGCAGATTCACGGTGGGATTGCGGCTGTGGCAACTCGGGACCCTGACCCCGCTCACCGAATCGCTGTGCGCGATCGCACCCCCCTGTGACGTGTCCAATGAGGACGACCCCGAGAGTGGCTGAGGCATATCGGTGCCAGAGCTGCGCGATTGCTTCCTGGAGGACCTGGCGTTCCGGGCATCTCCGTGGAACTCGTGGCGGACCGATCTCGCATCGCCACCGTCGCGGGCTTCGCGCGTGGGTCCCGGGCGGGCATCAAACTTCTCGGCGGCGTGCCCGGCGCCGATGTGGGGACGGACTCCGCGCCGCTGCCCGCCTGCAGTTCACCGAGGCCGTGGAGGCAGGGCGACTGCGGGTCCTGATCGCCGGCAGTTACCCGCTTCGCGAGGCTGCTGCCGCCCTCGCCAGATCATGACCGGTCACACCAGCGGAAAGGTCGTCCTGGTGCCGTGGCCAGACCAGACCCGTGCTGCCAAGCGACGACCGTTGACGGTCGCCAAAGCTTCGATCGGCAAAGCGAGGCGTCTGTGTCCCCTGCTCACGGGCAGGGAACACAGACATGTCTGTGCCATGCAGTCATCTCGCACAGTCTCTTGGCAAGATCCCTTCGTTGCCATCGGGCCGCTCCAGCTCGCTGTCCACACTCAGTTGAGACGAGCTGAACACGTCAAGGAGCCGGGATGCCGCGGAACCGCCAGCAGATCCCCAGTGAGGAGGGGACGTCAGCGCCGCCGCCGGGGTGGCCAGGGGAAATGTCTACTGGTACTACGACTCGAAAGACGACATCTTCGCCGCGGTGATGGACCGGATGCTCAGCCGCGAGATCCGTACCCTCGTCGACCAGGCCCACGATCCAGTCCAGGAAGGTGTTGCGGGCGGCCCGAACCGCCTCGGAATGCGGAGGCCGGTCGTGCATGGCCTGGTGCAACGGCCTGTACAGGCGCATGTCGGACAGCCCGCGCACCAGCCGGCTCAGTGGGTCGGCGCCCGCCTGCCCGGCGTTGATGTCATGGCCGAATGCGGCCTCGACGGCGAACCCGACATCGATGCCGCGCTCCTCAGCGATGTCGCGGTCGCCGTGTTCGAAGGCGCGAATGTGCCCAATGACCGGAACAGACCGGCACACGAGATGCTCCGTTTCCTGATGGAGTCCACCCTGGTCGGCCGGTCACCGATCAAGGGGCGTGACCACTGATCGCGACGGTCAGAGGTGGCGAGTACCGGCTTTCGCCGGGACAGCCCGGGTCGCCATGACCGAATCAGCGGCTGGATTCCCGGTCTCTGCCCCGCGCAGCCGGTCGAGTACCGTGACGGGGTCGGCAGGAGCCTGCTCGCCCCGCCACCCGACGTGCCCGTCGGGGCGGACCAGTACCAGCGGTCGCTCGTAGAGCCTCGCCGCGGCCGGATCGGTCAGGCGGAGCACTTGCAACGGCACCCCACGCTGGTGCGCGGCGTCCACCAGCGAAGAGGGGTCCGACGCCCCCGAGACCACGAGCACGAAGCCGCGGCCGAAGTGGTCGAGCACCGAACTGCCGTCGGGCATCCAGGCGTGCGGTGCCCGGCAGCCGGGCCAGGTGGACGGGATGTAGTCGTCCGGCTCGTCGGGTGGCTCCGGGGTGCCGTCCGGTACGCAGACCGGGGAGCCGCTGTAGCGGTATCCGAGCTGGACTCCTGTGCAGAGGAACTCCTTGCCCCTCCACCGGCGGATCATCTCGCCCATCTCACCGCGGGCCCGGTCGCCCTCTGCGCCCCCGCGGCCGAGTGCGGCGTCGGGTTCGAGCTGGGAGTCGGACCTCCAGTTGGTGGATGCCTCCGTGACGTTGCGGACGGCGATCGGCCGCCGCTCCAGTTCGTAGCTGTCGAGCAGCGCGGGGCCTCCCCAGCCCTGGAGGACCGCGGCGAGCTTCCAGCCGAGGTCGACGGCGTCGCCGATCCCGGTGTTGGCGCCGAAGCCTCCCTTGGGCCACAGCAGATGCGCCGCGTCACCCGCGAGGAACACCCGCTCCGCACGGTAGCTGCGGGCCACCACGCAGTGTCCGCTCCAGGGCTGGGCGGCGAGTATCTCCACGTCGATGGGCGCACCGACGGCCTCGTGTATCCAGGCGACCGCGTCCCCGGGCTGCGGCTCTTCGTCCAGGTAGACCGAGAGCCGCCACTCGTCCACGCCGTTGACCACCGTGATGTACGGCCTGCGTGCCGAGGACAGCGTGTGGATCTGCACCGCCGGGCCGCCCAACCGCTCCCGCAGCAGGTCCGCCAGTTGCGGTGCGCGGAAGTGCACCGCGAAGTTCTGTCCCTGCGCGAACATTCCCTCGAACTCGATGCCCAGCGCTCGCCGGACGCTGCTGCGGCCACCGTCGCAGGCCACGAGGTAGTCGCCGGCCAGCGTCTCGGTGGCGCCGCTCGCCACGTCTCGCACCAGGGCCAGGACACCGTCGGAGTCCTGCTCCATCGTCTCCAGGCGGTTGCCGTACCTGATCTCGACCGAGGGCAGACCTCGCGCCGTCCGTTCGAGCAACGGCAGGAACGAGAACTTGGAGAGGAACGCGGGGCCCTCCGGTGTCAGCGGGCCGTACGCGCCCGGAGATCGGTTCGTGACCCCGTAATCGAATTCGGCGAGTACGTGACCCGTCACTGACGTGGCGAACACCGTCCGGTGCCGGTAGTCCGTGGGCGGTGCCGACTCCGCGCGCGCCTCTTTCGCGCAGCCCCAGCGCCGAAGGTGTTCCATGGTGCGGGAGAAGATCGCCTCGCCCGCGGGGAAGGGCACGTGGCCGTCGCCCTGATCGATCACCGTCACCGGCACACCACGCCACCCCAGTTCGATCGCGAGCGAGAGACCCACGGGCCCCGCCCCCACGACCAGGACACGCCGAGATCCGGCTATTGCGTTGCGGTCAGACACAGGGGACCTGCCTTCCTGAACACGGCTTGGACCAATCGCGACCCAAGCTCTTGAACCCGAGTCAGGTTCGCATGCGTGGGCCGCTCAATGGAAGGGTCAAATAAACAAGCATCTATCAGCCCGAAGAATGCGGTGCTACGGTTGACCCCGGTTCAAGAGATGGGAGCGACGTCGTGGTGTCTCCGGTCGACCGAAGTGATGCTGTGGGCCGCTGTCGTGCCCTGGTTGTCAGCTACCACCGCGACATCGACAGTGGCCGGGCCACCGCCGGGATCGGCGCTTTCGCCGACGACGCGGAGTTCGAGGCGCACGGCCGGGCCTTCCGCGGGCGCGAAGAGATACTCGGGTTCCTCAAGGCGCGAGAGGCCAACGCCGGACGGCAGACCGTCCATGTGCTCGCCAACGAGGTCGTCACCGCTCAGGGCGACGGAAGCGACGACGAGCGGGTCGAGATGCAGAACATGGTTCTGCTGCACGTCCGGCAACCCGACGGCGCCTACGTCTTGGACCGCGTCCTCAACACCGTCCACCGGTTCCGCCACTCGGGGGGACGGTGGCGGATCACGCATCGCACATCGAGGCCGTTGCACCCCACCGTCTGACGGGCAAGGAGGCCCCCACGATGACGACGACTCCCCAGAGCACGGCCGCCCCCTCGGCCACCGAGACCCAGGCTGTTGCGCTGCAGATAGCCGAAGTCGTGCTCAAGACCGGCCGCTACGACGACATGGCCGCCTTCTACACACACGTACTGGGACACGGCCCGTTCTACGAGCGGACCCCGGACCCCGACGCCCCGCCGCGGCCCGCGGGGATGCCCGAACGAGCGGTCGATGTCCGGCTGGGCTTCTTCCGCGTGCATGACGCCCCGCACACTCAGGTCCTCGCGCTGTTCGGCATCGACCGCCTGCTCGGCACCGACGCCTCCGGGCCGGGGCTGCATCACTTCCAGTTCGGTGTCGGCTCGTTGGGCGAACTGGTCACCCAGTTCGAGCACATGGCGTCCATGGGAGCCCGCCCGCACCGTGCCGCCAACCATGGCCAGGCCACCAGCTTCTACTACCGCGACCCGGACGGGAACATCGTCGAGTTCTCCTGTGCCAACTTCGCCACCACTGAGGAAGAGGTGGCCTTCATGTCCGGGCCCGTCTTCGCGGCGAACCCCTCGGGCCTGGAGCTCAACCCCGACCGCTTCGTCGCCCGCTACCGTGCCGGTGACCCCGAGGACGAGCTGCTGCGCCTCGACAACCAGGCGGTGGCCCTGTGACCAGGCTCGTCAGCACGGCCAAGGGGATCGGCAGGCTGGAGGACGACGGCGAATCCGTCGCCTTCCTCGACCTCGACGCGACAGACATCGGGGCGGCCCTGCAGGCCGGCATCGACCTCACCGCCATCGCCACGGCGGCGGTCCGTGACCGTGTACCCACGGCCCAGGCCCAGCTCATCGCGCCCCTCCCGAGACCTTCCAAGATCTGGGCGGTCGGTTACGCCTACGCGGGCCACCGCACCGAGGTGGGGTACGCCGGCACGGCGGAGGATCCGGTCATCTTCCTGAAGGCTCCGTCCTCGGTGATCGGCACGGGAGAGCGGATCCGTTTCCCGAAGGTGGCTCCGGACGAGGTCGACTACGAAGGCGAACTCGCGGTCGTGATCGGCAGGCGCGCCACCGACGTGTCGGAGGCGGACGCGTACTCGTTCGTCGCCGGCTTCACGATCTGCAACGACGTCAGCGCGCGCGATGTCCAGAAGGGACGCGTTCCTGGCCGGGCCGCCAACGTCACCGTGGCCAAGAGCTTCGACACCTTCACCCCCATGGGCCCGGCCCTGGCCACTCTTGACGAGTTCGCCGACCCTGATGACCTGCACCTGCGCACCTGGGTCGGCGGCGAGCTCCGCCAGGACGCGCGTACCTCACAGCTCATCCATCCGGTTTCCGCGCTGGTCTCCTACTTGTCGCGGCAGACGACCCTCGAACCCGGCGACGTGATCGCCACCGGGACCCCGGCCGGGGTCGGGCACAAGCAAGGCCTGTTTCTGCGGACGGGTGACGAGGTCCGGATCGAGATCCAGGGCATCGGCACCCTCGTGAACACCTGCGCCTGACGCGCAGAGGCCAACCTGAGGATGCCGGCGCCGTGGCGTCCTCGAAGTCAGCAAAGCCAATTGTGGAGGCTCTCGCACGTGCGACAGCCCAGTCGTTGGAGGCATTCAGGTGAGCAGCGAAGTCAAGAGCAGTTTCGGCGGCGGAAACCCGTGGGACCACATCCAGCCGTGGGACGAGGAGCTTCTCGGGAAGGACGTCCACGACATCGCCCTGCGACACAAGTGGGAGATGGCCCTGTCGGTGGCCGGTGGGCTGCCCTACATCTGGAGGGAGCTGGCCCGGCCGATCTCCGAAATCGTCTACGGTCTCCTCGAACTCCGCGCCGGCGACAAGGTCCTGCTCATCGGCGAGGGCATCGCCCCCGCGGGGTGGCTGGAAGACATGCGGAAGATCGTGGGACCGGACGGCGCTGTGGATGAGGTGGAGATCATCCACGACGGGCGGAAGGCGGTCCTGGGCCGGCTCCCCGGACGCAATGGTCAGACCGGCTGCTGGCGCTGGGACTACGCCGACTCGAAGGCCGACGAGGAGTACGACTGCGTCGCGGTGCTCCAGGCGACCCAGCACTGCGACGACTGGGCGGAGGCGGCCCGGGACCTGCTGCGCGTGATGAAGCCGGGCCGCCGCATCGTGCTGGCCGAGTCGGTCCTGAAGGGGCCGGCGTTCGACGCGCGCATAAACTCCGACGTTCATCTGCGGCAGTGGTACGACAAGCTGTTTCAGCATGTGGGCGTGGAAAACATTCCCTACTGGTCCGGCGAGGAGGTCCGCGAGGCGTTCGGAGACACCGTCGAGAGCCCGCAGCTGCTGGAATGGCGCGGAATTGAGATGTTCTGGGGTCGAAAGAAGTAACAGCACCGGCACGCACCCATCATGCCGGAAAGGCTGCGCATGGATAGGAAGCCGGAAATCGACCCCTTCCTCGAACGAAGCCCCTCCCCGATCCTGCTGAGTTCCGGGCAGTGGGATCGGCTGACAACCTGAGCCGCATTACGCGACGCCACCCCGAACGAGGAGGTTGCCGTGAGCGTCAACGAGGACCTCATGGTCATGGCATCGGACCGGCCGCTGCAGAGCGCCGTCCGTGACGAGCATCTGCTGCTGTCACCGCCGCATCCGCCCAAGGTGCCCATCAAGCTTGCGGCCGAGCGGCCGGCACTGACTGTGGTGCACTACCCGCAGGAGTTCCAGGAAGAGGCGTACGCCCCGCCGCGCGGTGTCTACGAGAATGACGAGATCCGCGTCGAGTGGCAGAAGTTGGACGGCCGGCAGCCGTTCTACCACCGCAATTGCGACGTGGACGAGATCTCCTATCAGATCGCCGGCGAGCGCACCCTGATGACCGAAATCGGCTCGGTCGAGCACAACTGGCCCGGCGAATTCTCCCGCATCCCCCAAGGCGTGGCCCACGACAACCGCAGCCGCGCCGAAAGCCACCTGTTGTTCTACATCCCGGCGCCGGTCACCGAACTGGTGTCGGCCCACCGCGAGTCCCGGGCGATCTTCCCGCCGTTTCCCGGCTGGCAGCCCGGTGAGGCCAACGAGGCCGTCACCTGGAACCTGGGGGCGCCCGGCCGCGACATCGTCCTCTTCCCCGTCGACGAACAGCAGTTGCTCGACCATGTCCACAGCGACGACCGCCGGATACAGGTCCTGCGTGCCGACCACGACCGCGACACCACATGGATGTACGGCACCGAGCGCATCCGCCTCGGGCTCGTCACCACTGTGCCCGGTGGTGAGCGGCGCTACCGCCGCACCCTCGACGCCGACGAGATCCAGTACCAGGCAAACGGTCACCGTACCCTGATCACCCAGTACGGCATCGTCGACCTCAGGCCTGGCGACTTCGTGCGCATTCCGCTTGGCATCTCCCACGCCGATGTCACCACCGAGCCCGGCGACTACGTCAGCCTGCTCTCGCGTAGCGAGCTTCCGCAGGTGGCCGACACCGCTCGTACCGCCTACCAGTACTCGCCCGAACGGCTCGCGGCCCTCAACGTGGAGGTCCACGCATGACCACGATGCTCGCACTGCGCGCCCAGCGCGACGCCGGCACTCTCCTACTGGAGAACATCCCCGTCCCCGAGCCAGGCCCGATGGACGTTGTGGTGCGGGTGGCATCCGCCGGCCTGGCCCCGGGCCTCATGCACCTGCTCAGAAGGGGCGCGTTCAAGCATCTGCCCACCACCCTCGGCTTCGAAGCCGCAGGCACCGTCACTGCCGTCGGCAGCGACGTCACCGGCGTCGGCATCGGCGACCGGGTCCGGGTCCACCCCTTCCTGAACTGCCGTACCTGCATCCACTGCCGTAGCGACCGCGACATGATGTGCGCGCAGCAGTCCATCATGGGCTACGCCGCCTTCAACGACTCCGCGATGCCGCTCTACGACGAGTACCACAACGGGGCGCTCGCGGAATACGTGCGCCTCCCGTACTGGCTGGTCGACCCGCTGCCGGAATCCATCAGCTTCGACGTCGCGGCCAAGACGCACACCCTCGCCAACGCCGTACGCGCGTTCAAGTGGGCAGAGCTGCCGATGGGTTCCACCGTCGTCGTCACCGCCGCGACCGGTGCCATGGGCACCGCGACGGTCAAGCTCGCGAAGCACTTCGGAGTCGCCGAACTCATCCTCGTCGGCCGCCACAGTGACCGGCTCAAGACCGTCGCCGGGCTCTCCGGTGGCATCCCGGCCGCCATCGTCGCTCTTGACGAACTCCCCGAGGACTGGGCGACCAGCAACGCTCTCGGCGGCCGGCTGCGCGAGCTGGCACCCGGGGGAGCGCACGCGATCCTCGACTACGTGCCCGACGGTCCGGTCACCGGTCAGGCCATGGCCGGGCTTGCGACCGGCGGTGCGCTGGTTCACATGGGAGGCAACAGCACTCCGCTGCCGCAGTCACCGCTGGCACTCATGATGAACATGTGGCGGTTCATCGGTACTCGTGCCTGTACCCGCAACGACGCGCTGGAAGTGCTGCGTCTGCTGGAGACGGGCGTCCTCAACGCTGATGAGCTGATCACCCATCGGTTCCCGCTCAGCGACGCGTTGGGGGCCGTCGACGCCATGCAACGCCGCGACGAGCCCATGTGGATGACCGTGGTCAATCCCTGATCCGGGGCACGACTCCATCAGCGTGTGCTGCGAAGCCATCGAGGAACCAGCGAGAGGAAATCCGAAAGTGTCCGAAACGGAAGCCGTACGCAGTGAAGAGCCGCCTTTGCTCGCGGTGATCGGGGCGGCCGGGCTCTGTGGTAGGTACCTGTTGGAGGCGGCTCAGCGGTCTCCGTTCAGGGTCCGCGCGGTGGTGCACGGTCCGGGGGGCCGTGAACGGGTGGCCGCTCTGGGCGTCGACGAGATCGTCGAGGCGGATCTCGCGGAGCCCGACGCCGTCCGCCAGGCGGTGAAGAACGCCGACTTCGTGTTCATGATTCCTCCGGCGTTTCATCCGGAGGAGGACGTCTTCGCGAACAGGGCGATTGAGGCGGCCGAGCACGCGGGCGCGCGGCGGTTCGTGTACTTGTCCGTCCTCCACCCGCACACCCCCGGCCTGCGTCACCACATGCGCAAGGCGAACGCCGAGGCCACCGTGCGGGGTTCGGACCTGGACTGGACGATCCTCCAGCCGTCGATGTTCGCCCAGATCGTCCTGTCGACGTGGGGAAGGGCTCCCGCGGGGCCCGTGAATGTGCCGTTCGACGTCCACAACAAGTTCTCGTTCATCGACCTGCAAGAACTCGCGGAAGTCGGCATGAAGGTTCTGTCTGAACAGGGCCATGACTCGGCGACCTACGAACTGGCGGGCCCCACCACCACACTGGCCGAGGCCCTGCGCATCGCGGGACATGTACGAGGTGTGGAGCTCGAGGCGCGGACGGTCGACTGGGAGGAAGCGCCGCTCCCGCCCCCAGTCGCCGACGATCCGTCCCGGGGCCCCGACATGCGGGCCATGTGGCAGGACTACGACCGGCACGGCCTGCGTGGCAACAGCAACGTCCTGCGGATGCTGCTCGGCCGTGAACCCGCGTCTTTCGAGGAAGCGGCCGCTGCGTTCGCTGCTCGAGGTTAGCCTCTTGCGACGTTCGTCGGCCACAGCACCGTGTGGGCCCTGGCCCGGCTTGTGCCGTGAGCGCAGGCTTCAACCGCTCCCGGCATCACGAGTGCCTCAACTGGCCCACGCTACGTGGCCGGTGGTCTCGCACGAAGCCCAATGACGGCGGGCCCGGAGAACGGGCGGGCCGCCACCATGGATCCAGGCGCGCTCACGTGACTGGTCCCATCCCCAGGATCGCCAGCAGCGGCGACCACACCGTCGGGCCGGCTGCTGCGCCGCTCCGCACCCACTCGGTTCCACGAGCTCGCGCGCTCCCTGGTCACCAGGACGAGCCTCGACCACATGCCTGCGATCTTCGTGGACTGGACGGATGCTCCTGTCCCGCTGGCCACTGGCGCGGTCCCCGGATACCGCCGAGGCGTTGCGTTCCGTCAACGCGTTCATGTCTCCCGCCAGCGTGAGAGGCATCGAAGCGCTGTCGTCGTCCTGACCAGGCACACACCGGCTGAACGGGTTCGTGGACCACGACTTCGCCGTCGGGTTCTTCTCATCCGACCTTGGCCTGAAGGCGAACGTCTCCACGGAGCGGGAACCGTCGTACTTCCTTCATTTCGGCGTCTTCGGCGAACTGCACCTGGAGGCGAGGAAGCGGCAGCTGAGAAACACGCGCTCGGTCGCAGCCGCGGCGAATCCCGGTGAGCGACTGCTTGTCCTGCCCGAGCGGCAGCCGACCAGGACCCTCGTCATCCGTCTGGGGCGACGGTTCGTGGACCCGGAGCTGACGCCTTTGGCCGCGAAGGGCCCTGGGGCGGACGTGCGGTTCGACCCGGTCCTCGACCTTTCGCAGCTCGGCCCGGCGGGCATGCGTGAACTGCTGGGCAGCGTGCTCAGCGAGGTCGACAGTGAAACCGAGGTGCTCACTCAGCCGGCCATGCGCAGAGCGCAGACGCGTCTGATCGTCACGAGTCTGCTGCACACCTGCGGCCCGCCACCCGGATCGCGCGATCGAGTACATCGAGAGTCACCTCCGCGAGCAGATCAGGCTGGGGGACATCGCACAGGCGGCGGGACGCAGCGCACGGACGGTGGATGCGGGATTCCGGTCCTGTCTCGGGGTGTCGCCGATGACGCACGCCCGCAATCTGAGGCTGGAACGCGTCCGTGCGGCCCTGCTGACATCCGCGGAGACGATCAGCGCGATTGCCCTGGACACAGGGTTCACGCATCTCGGCCGGTTCGCGGCCGCCCGCCGTGGGCGTTTCGGAGAGCTGCCGTCGCAGTCCCGCGGGTGCTGCTGAGTGCGCTGTCCGACCCAGGGGACCAGACCCGGCTTCTGTGCCTCCGGCCCTGGTCCCACAGCAATGCGCCCCGGTCGCATTCCTGAAAGCGCTTCACGAGGCGGACGCGAGTGGCCATGTCCTCGCCATCGCAGGCGACCCGCCACAGCCGGAGGTCCCTACGAGAACGCGCCGGCGCTGATCAGAACGGCAGCCCTGGATGAGTTCGGGGTGAAGACGGTCAGCATCAGCGGATACCCGGAAGGACACTTCGGCATCCCACGGCAGATGCTGTGGGCCGCGCTTGAGCACAAGGCAGCCGCGCTGGCCGGAGCGGCGACATCATCACGCAGTTCGGCTTCGATGCCGAATCGGTCATCAGCTGGATCGAACAGGTGCGCTCGCGCGGCATTCAGTTGCCGATCCGCGTCGGAGTGCCGGGTCGTGCCGGGATCAGGCGGTTGATGTCCTTCGCGGGGCGGTTCGGCGTCGCAACCCGCACGGGGATCGCTGAGAAGCACGGCTTCTTGCTGACCAACCTGCTCGGCACCGCCGGCCCGGACCGCTTCATCACCGAACTGGCGCGACGACTCGACACCGATCGCCACTGCGTCGTAAAGCTTAACTTCTACACATTCGGGGGCCTGCGGCCGACTGCGTAGTGGATATGCGACTTCGCCGCGAGGGGGAGTGCACATGGGTGAACGCTGTGGCACGACTCCACTGTGGAGCAAGGGAGTTGGGAGCGGCTTGCCGGTGGTGGGGACGAGTACGGCGACACGCTGGCGTTCTCAGGTGGCCCATCCTGGTCAAGTGCGCGGTGAACCGACGGGCTGTAGGCCGTTCAGGACGGTGTCGACGATGTGCTCTGCCAGTCCGTCGGGGAGGTCGGGGTCGGTGCGCGCGAATGAGCGGATGAGCAGGGGGCCGACGAACATGTCGATGGCCAGTTCCAGGTCGACGTCGGTGCGGAGTTCCCCGTTCAGCCGGCCCCGCCGCAGGACCTCCAGTCCGAGGTCGCGCCGGGGAGTGATCACGCCGGCGTTGTAGGCGGCCCATATCTTCGGGCTGCATCTCATCTGGGCGTGCGCGTTGTGCAGGATCGCCGACGAGCGGCGGGCCAGAGTGCGTTGGCGCAGTGACTCCAGCAGTACGACCAGGTCGTCCCGCATCGAGGTGCCGGGGAGGTCTCGCTCGGCAGGCTCAGCGGCGCGTATGACGTCGACGAAGAGATCTTCCTTGGCGCTCCAGCGGCGGTAGATGGCTGCCTTGCCGACGCCGGCGCTCCGGGCGATGCGTTCGACGGAGAGATCGGCCAACGGGACGCCGTCCTCGAGAAGCTTCATCACCGCTTCCAGGATGGCCTGGTCCACGTCCCTGCTGCGGGGACGACCACGGGTGGAACCGTACGACGGCGGACGGCTCTCGGCACGGCTCATGGCGTTCTGTCCTTTCGCTTCGCGGCGCACCGGTGAACGTCGCGCGGTCCGCGTTGGGACTCGATCCCCAGAGCAGCATTCAGCTGTGCCTGGTGACCTGTGTCCCGCTCAGTCTTTCTCGCTCTTTTTTCACATCGACGCGCGGGGGTGCCCTGATGACTTTGGTCCCACAGCCAGGCCATCCTCTGCCTCGTCCGCCGCCGAGCCGACGTCCTCTTCGCAATGCTCCGCACTCGGTGGAGCATTGTGCCCATCGCACGAGTGGCAGCCGCCTGAAACGAGGCAAGTCGGGTGCGGCGTCCACACGTCCAGCGACCCCCGCCACCCGGCACGAATAGGCTTCGTCCAACTTCGAACACTGCCCCCGACCACTGAGGTGATGGCAAGGACGCCCGCGGCGACAGTGCTGCTGAGGGAAGTCACCGGCAGTGTGATGATCTTGCTCACCTACAACGTGTCCGTGGCCTCGCCGGCGAGGCCGAGACCAGCACGGTGACGTGTCGGGATCGAGGTGGACGGGCGGTCGTGGCGTGCTTTGAGGAGATGCGCATTCGCCGTGTGGGGCGGACCTGGCACCTTCCTTGTTCAGTCCTTGGCCACACGGGTGTGGTTCCCGACCGACGAGGGATGCGCCTCGGCCACACGGGGCTCTCCCGGTGACAACCGTCGACATGACGCGTCGGTTCCCTCGCCCCGCGAAGGGTTACGAAGTGTCGACGGGAATGCCCGGTCTCCAGCCGAGACTCCTGGACAGTCCGAGTCCGCTCGTGACCAGGGAGGGCACGGCCGCCTGCAGTTTGATCGAGCCCGCGGCCACCACTACAGACAGAGCTGCGACGACTTTGCCGCGGCCGTCGACGATGCGCGTCGCGACTGACTCGGCCCCCTCGCTCAGTTCCTCCTTGACGACCACCGTTCCGGTCGAGCGACAGGACGCCAGTTCGCGACGGAGTTCGGTCGGGTCGACGATCGTCTTGGGAGTGAAGCGTTGCAGCCTTCCCGCCAGCACCTCGTCGATGAACGCCGGGCTGCTGTGGCTCAGCAGCACCTTGCCCACACCTGAGCAGTGCAGGGGCAGAAGGCCGCCGACCTGCGATGTCAGACCGACGGCGTTGACCGCCGACAGCCGCTCGATGATCACGGCCTTCTCGCCCTGGAGGACGGCCAGCTGTACATGCTGGCGAAGAGCCGTGTACAGGTCCTCCACGAAGGGCTGCGCGGCACTGCGGAGCGTCTCGGCGCGCGGGGCGAGGGTCCCGAGGCGCCAGAGCTGTAGGCCGATCGCGAACCGGTTGTCGCGGGTACGCTCCAGCGCGCCGGCCTCCACGAGTTCCAGTGCGAGACGCCGGGCGGTGGCGTGCGGCATGCCGGTACGTCGGACCAGGTCGGCGAGACTCAGCTCGGTGTGGTCGGGGTCGAACGAGAACAGCAGATCCCAGAGTCGAGAGCTGACTGAGCGTCCTGGCTCGTGCGCGCGAGGCATGGATCTCTCCTCCATCGACTGCTTTCGCGGACTCGGTCCCACTGCCGGCCGGAGCAGACGAAGAGATCCGACCAACTCGTCGAAGTCTCCAGATTGCGCCGCCCCTGGTGGTCAGATGCTTGGGGCAGCGCAGCGACTCCCTCGCTCTCGGCCGGGTCGGCCAAGCCGCGCGGGCCTGACCGACGCGAACGCCGGGTCGCTGCCCCCGGCCACTGCGGTGATGGCAAGGACACCCGCGGCGACAGTGCTGCTGCCGCGGGAGCACAGTACGACGATCGATCATTTTAGCTGAGCGCCCGGGCGCCCGGGCGGCCCCGAGCACCAGTCGCGGGTGGAACGCTCGTCACGGCGGAGGCACTGGCCGGGACTGGTGGTGGATGCCTGCTGGCCGGGGGCGACGCGATGCGTCGGTAGCGAGTGTGAAACGACAGGCTTCGCGCCTGCTGTGCGGACCGAGTTGTTCGTTTGCCACCGGGCCACCTCGGTGTGCGTCGGCATCAGCACTGAACCCTAACGGCACACCGTCATACGCCCTTGGGGGCGAGGACGATGTCGAAGCGCACCCGGCTCCATGTGCCGTCGATGACGCGGCCGTCAGGCGTCGGCGTACCGGCGGGCTGCCGCTCGAACCGCTTGACCAGCGAGTCCTTCACGCCGAAGACGGTGTCCTTGCGGCCGATCGGGTCCCCCTCGGGGAAGATGTGGGTCACCAGCGTGCGCGCCCCTTCGTGGGACACCATGAAATGCAGGTGGGCGGCGCGCAGCGGTGAGCGGCCGACCGCGTCGAGCATCTTGCCGACGGGGCCGTCGTCGGGGATGGGGTACGGCGTCGGGGTGAGGCCCCAGAAGCGGTAGCCGCCGTCGGCCGCGGACAAGAGGTGAGCCCGACCGGCGCGCTTGTCGGCCTCGTACTGCACGTCGTAGAGCCCGTCCTCGTCGGCCTCCCAGACCTCGATCCGCGCGCCGGCGAGTGGGGCGCCGTCGGTGTCGGTGACGGTGCCCTCGACCCAGCAGGGCTCACCGGGGGCACCGAAGGCCAGGTCGTCGCCGAGCTCGATCGCCGGGGCGTCCTCGACGAAGAACGGCCCGAAGACGGTCGCCTCGGTGGCGCCCCGGTAGGCCTGGTAGTTGACGTTGATGGTCTGCATGCTCGCACCGAGGGTGTCGGACAGCAGGATGAACTCCTGCCGGACCTCGTCGGTGATGTGGCCGGCCCTGGTGAGGAAGTCGATCGCCGTCCCCCACTCCTCCTCGGTCAGCCGGACCTCGCGGATGAAGGAGTGCAGGTGCTTGGCCAGGGAGACCATGAGCTCCTGCAGCCGCGGGTCCTGGCAGGCGTCAAAGGAGGCCACGACGTTCTCGACGAGTCGCTGCTCGACCGCCTGCTGCTCCGGCGACACCTCGCGGTAGACGGTGCCGTGGGAACCGGCCTGGGCCGAGCCGGAGTTGACGTAGGTCGCCATGACGGCCTCCTTCAGTTGATCGGGTGGCCGGCCCACGCTGCCTTCAGCAGCGCGGTCAGGTTCTCGTCGGTGACGGGGGCCGGGTTGTTGTCGGGGATCGCCTGCGTGATCGACCCCAGCGCCTTGGCGATGCCGTCCTCGGGCATGCCGTAGTCGCGCAGCGCCTTCGGGGCGTCCAGCACCCGGCGCAGGGCGGCAAGACGGCCGTTCGCCGTCCGGGTACGGAAGACCGCGCCGAGGGCCTGGACGATCCGGGCCTCCGCCTCGGGAGCGTGCGGGGCGTTGAAGGCCAGCACGTAGGGCAGCACGACCGCGTGGGTCTGTGCGTGGGGGAGGTTGAACATGCCGCCGAGGACGTGGCAGATCTTGTGATGCATCCCGGAGCCGGCCGAGGCGAACGCGACAGCGGCCAGGTAGGCGCCGTACAGGGTCTGCTCGATGCCCTCGACGCTCGTCGAGTCGTCGGCCACCGCCGGCAGGCCGGTCGCCAGTGCGCGGATGCCCTCTTGCGCCAGCGCCCGGTCGATCGGATCGGCACGCGGCGCCCACATCGAGTCCACGCAGTGCGCCATCGCGTTGAGGCCGCTGGCCACGGTCATCTTGCCGGGCAGTGTGGTCAGCAGACCGGCGTCGTAGACGACCGACGCGGGCAGCACCTTGTCGTCCACACCGGTGGCCTTGGTCTCACCCTCGGTCAGGCCCCACACATTGGTCGCCTCCGAGCCGGCGTACGTGGTGGGTACCGCGACGATCGGCAGTCCGGTGGTCAGCGCCACCGCCTTGGCCAGACCCGTGGTCGAGCCGCCGCCGACACTGACCAGGACGTCCGCCTCCGCGCCAGCCGCCGCCTGGAGGGCTCGTGCCGCGACTTCGACCGGCACGTGCATCACGACCTCCTCGTGACGCAGTACGACCGGGATCTCCTTGGCGATCGGGTCGGCCAGCTCCTTCTCGCGGTCCGAGGCGATCAGCATGACCCTGGAACCGGCGAGCGCCTTGACCTCCGCCGCCACGGCGGCGGGTGACTCGCCGGCCGCGAACACCACCCGCTGGGGGAGGGTTTCGTGGGTGAACATCATCAGGCTCCCGCCAGCCATTGCTTGCCTTCCGAGTAGAGCTGCTCGACTGCTGTGCCGGTGAGGCCGGGAAGTCCGTCCTTGACCGTGAAGCCCGCCTTGGTCTGCAGGTAGGCCAAGTGCCGGTAGCCGAACGGGAATTGCTCCAGGAGTTCGGGGTCCAGTGTCAGGGAGGCAGCGGGGTCGACGACGTCGAGCCGGTCCTTCTCGTAGATCGGCTGCCGGCGTACGAGGGTCCAGCGCCCCTCGTGGCGGGAGAGGAAGTCGTAGAAGCGGCCGGTGCAGACGACATCGACCTCGACGCCGTCGATGCCCGAGCGTTGGTTGATGGTCATCTTCGTCTGGGCGATGGCCCGGTCGCCGACGACGTCCGCGGTGTGGCCGCCCAGGAAGTGGAGGATGCTGACTCCGTTGTCGAAGCCTTCGCGACTGGCCTTGATGAAGTCGGTGGCGCTTCCCTGGAACCAGGTGGCGCTCATCCAGCCGTCGCGCGGATGCCAGACCGTGGCGAAGCGGTCCCAGTCTCCGGCGTCGCGCCACAGTGCCCAGTTCTCCACGAGCTGCCGGATCTCGTGGCGGTCGTTGTCGGCCTGCGACATTCGTGACTCCTTGGAAGGGCGGAGACCTCTGGTACAGAGGCCTGGTCAGGCGGACCGGAAGAACTCCTCCAGCTCGCGGTCGAGCCGCTGGGAGGCCTCTGTTTCTCGGATGTCCGCAAGCCATGCGGCTGCCACCGCTGGGCTGAAGGCCGCGGCAAGCCACCACAGTCGGGGGAGTGGGGCCGGAGGGCGCGGCGCACGCTGGGTGACGTGCGCCGTACGACCTCGTCCCGTCATGAGATGGGGTAGTGGCGGGATCCTGACTGGACGGTGATCCAGCGCAACTTGGTGAACTCCTCCAGCGCGGCGCGGGACCCGAACCGCCCCCAGCCGTCGGCGCCGACACCGCCCAAGGGCATCTGGGGTTCGTCGTGCACGGTGGCGCCGTTGATGTGGCAGATGCCGGACCTGATCCGGCGGGCCACGTCGGGCGCGGCGGAGGTCGATGCGTCCACCGCGAGATTGACATCTGCGACGGAGGCTGCCGCGGCCCACGCGGTCGGTCCACCGGTCAGGGCCTCGGTGGTCTCGAAGTAGTGGCCGCTCCTGGCCGCGACGTGCTCGCCCGTGTTGAGGAGGCAGCTGGTCCGGACCGCGCCGGACGTGGGTGCCTCGGTCCCTGTGGCTGACATGTGATGCCTCAACTCTGCAACAGCGGCGATCGCCGCACGAAACCTGTATGTCGAACTCTCCGCCCTCGGCGTCGCGCCCTGAACCCTGATGTCCGTTCATCGAACAGCCGTGTGTGGGTGACCCGGTCGGCCTTCCCGGGCTCCAGGCTGGCGGCATGTGCTTGGACTGGTTGTACGTGCGCCAGGCGCCAGCCCTCCGCGATGTCCTCTCAGGCCCACATGACCGTCTCCCGGACCGGGAACGGCAAGGGCGCATCCGGTGGCCGTTGACCAGCTTGTCCTTCGTGACCTCGATGCCGGACCGGAGGCGTGCAGGCGCTTCGGTGACGCGGTGGTTGCCCCCAGCACGACACAACGCCTCCTGGACGCCCACGCGCACCGATTGCCCCACCCGGACACCGGTGGAAGACCGACCGAACCGCGGCTGGAGCGGCTGACCGGGCGCGAGCACGAGATCCTGCTGCACATGGCCGAAGGTCTCACGAACGCGAAACTCGCCGACCGGACGGTGGTGGTGGCCGAAGTGGCCGTGAAAACGCATGTCGCGCGGATTCTCGCCAAGTTCGAACTGCGGGACCGAGTCCAAGGGGTCACCTATACCTACGAGATCGGCCTCGCCGAGCCCACCAACCGGCCACCGGTTGCCACGTGAACCGGGTTCGCCTGGCCCGACGGCAGTCAGGCGGAGAGCGCCGCCGAGAGGTCAGTCCTCGCGAATCGTCTCGGCCACCCGGTCGAGCAGCGCCCGCAGCTGCGCCGATTCCTCCGGGCCGAGGCCACTGGTGATCTGCCGCTCGATGCCGGCGATCACTTTGTCGGCCGCGCGCAGCGCTTCCCGACCGGCGCCGGTGAGATGCAGTTCCTGGATGTGCCGGTGGCGCGGATGCTCGCGTCTCTCCAACTGTCCGCGGCTCTCCAGACGCGCCACCAGTGAGGCGATGGCCTGGGGGGTCACGTTGAGGCGGCGGGCAAGTTCGGCGCCGGTCAGACCCGGTTCATCGTGCACGGAGATCAGGAGCGTGTAGTGCGCCGCCGCCAGGCCCAGCGGGCGTAGTCGCTGCTCCTTGAGGCTCTGCACCGCCAGTTCCGCGCGGCGCAAAGCCCAGGTCACTCGGTCAAGCGCTCCGAGCTCGACGGGCTCCTCGTTATTTCGTATCACGCGAGAAGGATACGACACTTAAGAGCAATCAAATGTTTGACACTTGCCTAGCGGTTGATGGATGCTGGTCCCATGAATCGCACCATTGCTCTGATCACTGGCGCTTCCTCCGGCATCGGCGCCGCCTACGCCCGTCTCCTGGCAGACGACCACGACCTCGTCCTGGTGGCGCGACGCGCCGACCGGCTCGCCGACCTGGCCGAGGAACTCCGCGCCCATGGAGCAGCCGTCGAGGTGCTGCCCGCCGACCTCATGACCCATGACGGCATCGCCGCTGTCACCGTCCGCCTGGCCGCCGGGGACGTGCGCATGCTGATCAGCAACGCCGGCGCCGGCGGCTACGCCCCGCTCGCCGACGTCGACCCCGCCGACATCGACCGCCTGCTCACCCTCAACGCCGTCGCCCCCGTCCGGCTGGTCCACGCCGCACTTCCCGGAATGCTCGCGGCAGGCGAAGGCGCGATCGTCACCGTCGCCTCGCTCCTCGCCTTCAGCGCGGGCGTCACTGACTCGCGAGCGCCCCGGCGCACCCTGTACGTCGCCGCGAAGGCCGCCACCCTGGGCTTCACCCGCACCCTTGCCAACGAACTCGCCGACACCCCCCTCCGCGTCCAGGTCGTGTGCCCCGGCGTCGTGGCCACGGAGTGGAACAGCGGCGCCGGCCACAACATCCCCTGGGCGATGACGCCCCAGGACGTGGCATCGGCCAGCCTGGCCGGGCTGCGCCTCGGTGAGACCGTCTGCGCCCCCGGTCTGGAGCATCTGGACTCCGCTCTGGACGCCTTGCTCACCGCAGAGACCGCCTTTGTCGCGGGCGGCAACCAGCCCACACTCGCCGCTCGGTACGCGGATCCGCGAGCCTAGGGCAGTCCCAACCGGCGGCCTGCGGCTCAGTTATGGCAGGAGGAGTACTTTGCCGGTCTGCCGGTGGCTTTCGAGGTAGGCGTGAGCCTGGGCCGCTTCTTCCAGGGGGTAGGCGCGGTCGATGACAGGGTTGATCTTTCCGTCTGCCAGCAGTTCCAGGCACAGTTCCTGGTCCCGCAGGGTCGCGCCGCGCACGCTGGCGATCTTCACCTGCTGGCCGATGAGGGCGAGCGCGTCCAGTTCGAGGCGGGATCCCTCGTCGGTCGGGGTGCCCAGGACGATGACCGTGCCGCCGAGCCGTGTGCAGGAAAGGGAGAGCTGGAAGAAGTCGTTGCCGCCGACGCAGTCCCAGACGGCGTCGGCGCCCAGGCCGTGGGTCAGCTCCCTGACCTGTGCGGGCAGTCGGGGATCGGTGGAGTGCACGATGTGGTCGTAGCCGAGCTTCCCGAGCGCTTCGTCGTGGTCCGGCTTGGTGGTGGTGCCGATGACGGTGGCTCCGCTCAGCTTGGCCAGTTGTGCGCAGGCGATCGCCATTCCGCCGCTGGCGCCAGTGATGACCACCGTGTCGCCGGGGCCGACGGGTGCTTGCCGCGCGCAGTTGAGGGGGGTGGTGTAGGTCCACATGGTGGCTGCGGCGGTCTCGTAGTCGACGCCGTCGGGGATGGGCAGGATGGCGTCCTGCCGGCGCGTGACGTACTGGGCGTATCCGCCGAAGACCTGGTGTCCGGGGTAGGCGGTGTCGATGCACAGGTTTTCGAGTCCGCGGACGCACAGGGCGCAGTTGCGGCACGGGAGATGCGGGAGCTGCACCGCCCTGTCGCCGGGGCGCCACCTGGTGACGTTCTCGCCGGTGGCGACGATTTCACCGGCTGCGTCCCGGCCGAGCTGGAACGGCAGAGGCCACGCGGGTCGTCCCGGGAGAGGCTGCGGCAGGTTGCCTGCGCGGTACCGGAGATCCCAGCTGTTGACGGCCGTGGCGTGTACGCGCATCAAGACGTCGTCGGGGCCGACCTCGGGAATCGGCGCCTCAATGTACCTGAGCACCTCGGGTCCGCCATGTTCGAACAGGCGGACCGCCATCATGGTCTGTTCCACTCTCACGTTCCTTCAGATCGTTACGCGGTTCATCGGGGCCTGCATACAGTCGCGCGCACCTCACCCGCCCCCGCGAGACCGCGGGCGAGCGGGCCCCGACCAGGCGGCTCACCAGGGGGGGACCAGGACACTGCTCGGTCCGACGATCCGAGGGGGTGACCGGTCGTGGCCTGAGCGTGGTGGTCGGTCCAGGCTGAGAGCTTACCCAGGCTCTTGACTCGAAGTCATGAGTTTTCGTTCCGAAATATATGGCTTCCTGCACATCTGTTGACTGGGTAGCACTCTAGAATTAACTTGGCCCTGGTTCAAGAGTTGGGAAGTGGGTGACCCCACAGCGCCCAAGAGCGCTCTGGAGTCGGCAAGAGCAAACATCTCCTCTGCTCAGGCGCTGATGCGCACATCGCAAGCAGTGATCGGCGGCAGTGACTTACCGCGACGGTTGCCTGAACTCGTTCGGGCCGGGTCCGCCGACCGCATTGCGCCACCCGTCTCGCATCTGATCGCCGACGTGGTGATCGGCCCCCTCGGCGTCGTGGGAAGCCCGCGTCTCCGAATTCGCCGCCGACAGCAGGAGTTGGTCAGTCATGAGCAGCCCAGTGACCACGCCGCCTGACACCCAGGACGACTTCGGTGTTCTGCGCGAGGTGGAAAGCAGGGTGCTCTGGCTGTCGTCGGCGATCACCCATCACGCGAACCGCGTACGTGCGAACCCTTCGGGACTCAAGGTGGGCGGGCACCAGGCGTCGTCGGCGTCCATGGTGTCGATCATGACGGCGCTCTGGTTCCGGCATCACGGCCGATTGACCAGGCGCTGGCCGCCGTGCCGGGCGACCCCGCCGCGCGCGAGCGTCGCCGGCGCCTCGTCGTCGCCGGGGCATATCCCCTGCTGCGCACCGACGGCGCCAGGGTCACCATCGCCGCGATGGGTGCGGTGATGCCGGAGGCGCTGGCAGCCGCTGATCGACTGGCGCGGGCCGGTGTCGCGGCGGACTTGGTGTGTGTCACCAGTCCCGATCTCCTATATCGGGCGGTGCGTGCCAGGCAGGGCCACGAACAGGCCGAGTCCTGGGTGCTGGATCAGGGTTTTCCTGCCGAGCGCGCCACACCTCTGGTCACGGTCCTCGACGGCCATCCGCAGACCCTCGCCTTCCTGGCCACCGTCAACCGTGTGCCGGCTTCCTCCCTCGGCGTGACCCGGTACGGGCAGTCCGGATCGCTTGAGGACGTCTACCGCCATCACGGGCTCGACGCGGACAGTAACGTCCGCGCCGCCCTTTGCCTGACCGGTTGAGTTGCAAGAGCCTTGCTAGTTATCAAACGCTTGACAGTAGACAGAAGCTTGATAATCTAGTACTTGCCAAGGCCCTTGAGCCATCGCTGAAGTCATTCAGGTCGACGCGCACCCGCTGTCACACGGCGGTCCTTCACCGCGCCGAACACAGCGTCCGCCACCTGTCATCACCCTCGGGGTGCTGCTTGTGTGCAGGCGGTCGTAAGAAAGTGGGAGAGACCCGTGACCAACAACACTCCAACGATCACGCGTGACGGAGTCATCGGACAGGACGGGAGCGAGGTGGTCACCGTCGATCAGGCAACCGGGGTCGAGTTCGCCCGGTACCCCGTGGCCGGCAAGGTAGAGGCGGCCACGGCCGTGGCCGCCGCTCGCTCGGTCTCCGGGCCCTGGTGGGACCTCGGATTCGAGGGACGCACGGAGCGGCTGCGCGCCTGGCGGCGGGAGATAGCCGTGAGCGGCGAGGAGGGCGCCGCCCTCATCCACGCCGAGAACGGCAAGCCCCTCGACGAAGCCCGCGTCGAGGTGCTCGGGATTCTGGAGCACGTGCAGTACGCCATCGAGAACGCCGAGCGCGTGCTGGGACGCCGGGATGTGCCGGACAGCCCCACCGTGCCCAACCAGCGTGCGTGGGTCGAATACCAGCCCTACGGAGTCGTCGGCGTCATCGGCCCGTGGAACTTCCCCCTGCTTACGCCGGGGGCCATCCTCATCGAGGCGATCGCGGCCGGAAACGCCGCGATCCTCAAGCCCAGCCAGATCACGCCCGGCGTCGGGGAGTGGATCGTCCGGACCTGGCAGCGCGCGGTCCCCGACTTCCCGAACGTCCTCCAGTGCCTCAACGGGTTCGGGGCCACCGGCGGAGCGCTCATCGAGGCCGGCCTGAACAAGCTCGCGTTCACCGGCAGCGTCGCCACCGGCAAGACCGTGGCCGCCCAGTGCGCGCAGACCCTGACCCCCGTTCTGCTGGAACTCGGCGGAAAGGACGGCGTCATCGTGGCCGAGGACGCCGACCTGGACGAATCCGCCAAGCACATCGTCTGGGGTGCCATGCAGAACACCGGACACGGCTGCATCAGCCTCGAAGTGGCCTACGTCGTCGAGTCGGTGCACGACGCGTTCGTCGAGAAGATCAGCGACCTTGCCAAGCAGGTACGCGCCGGCAGCGACGAGGAGGCAGAGATCGGCCCTGTTCCGCTGCCCACCCAGATCCCGATCATCCGGGAGCACATCCAGGATGCCCTCGATCGCGGCGCGACAGCCACTGTCGGTGGCATCGAGGCGGTGGGGGAGCGCTACGTCACTCCCACCGTCCTGGTCGGCGTGAGCCCCGACGCCCTGGCAGTGACGGAGGAGACGTTCGGGCCCACGCTCGCCGTCGTCAAGGTCACCGACACCGAGGAGGCCATCGCGCACATCAACGGAGGCCGCTACGGACTGGGCAGCGCCGTCTTCAGCCGCGACCGCGGCGAGGACATCGCCCGGCAGCTCCGCGTCGGAATGACCAGCATCAACGACGCCCTGGTGTTCTCCATCAACCCCGCCGTGCCCTTCGGCGGTCGCGGCGACAGCGGTTACGGGCGCAAGCAAGGAGAGGAAGGACTCCGGGAGTTCGCCTACCCGCACTCCTTCACCGCCAAGGCCGGCCCCGCCCAGTTCTCGGCCACCACCTTCGGCAGGCCCGCGGGCGCGATGGCGGGTGCCCTCGCCGGCGTTCGCAACAGGATCCTGGCCGAGGGCGCCGAGAAGGCCGCCCCGACCAACTGACGGGCAGAGGCGAACGGTTCGGGCCGAGCCCGCTCCGGCATCCACCTCGTCACGCGACCGGTCGTTGACCGGCCTGGCACCAGGTCCGAGACGGCGCACCACCTCGGACCCGGTCGCCGGACGCGTCCCGGCGATGGTGCGAGCCGACCACAACCCGCCGAGGCCATGCCCGCCGCCGACACGACTCGATGGCGGCGGCTCGGAGGGCAAACCGGACCACCGGGAGAAACGACGCGCACTCTCGCGGAGCGCGACAGCAATTGGTACCTCCCGACAACCACCGCGCCACCATCGAGGGAGAGCGGACATGTCCAACGAACGTTCCGTCCAAGGCGTGACTCCACCCGCCGAGCCCCCGACCACAGCCACCCGGCGAAGATTCCTCGCCGCGACCGCCGCTGTCGGAGGAGCCGCCGTTACCGGCGGTCTGGCCGCAGGGTCGCCCGCGCTCGCCGCCGAGGCGCGGCCCGGCAGCCGTACCTCCACGACGTCCGGCGGATCGAAAGACCATCGGAACACCAAGAAGGAGAAGAAGATGCGCGTCGTAGCTGTGGAAGAAGCGTTCGCCATTCCTGGAGCCATCCGGCAGGAGGCAGCGATCCGTCAGCGCATGGACGTGCCGGACGCGATCAAGCAGGAGTGGTTCCGGCGCCTGGACGACATGACCGAGCTGCGGCTGGCGGACATGGACGCCAACGGCGTCGACATGCAGGTCCTCTCGTATGCCACGCCGGGTCTGGAAGTGATCGAGGATCCGGCGGAGGCGGTGGCTGTGGCGCGGCGGGTCAACGACCATCTGGCCAAGGCGGTCGCCAGTCATCCGAACCGGTTCGCGGGCTTCGCGGTCCTTCCGCTGCAGGATCCGAAGGCCGCGGTCGTGGAGCTGCGCCGGGCGGTGAAGGAACTCGGGCTCAAGGGCGTGCTGTACAACGACCATGTGCGGGGGCACTACCTGGACGAGCCGCAGTTCAGGCCGGTATGGGCCGAGTTGGAGCGGCTCGGCGTGACCCTGTATCTGCATCCGGCTGTCATTCCGGCTGACAACTGGCATGTCTTCGACGGGTACCCCGCGCTGGTCGGGCCGTCCTGGGGCTGGACCGCGACGGTGGGTGCCCATGCGCTCCGGCTGATCTACGGCGGCGTGTTCGACGAGTTCCCGGGCGCGTCAGTGACGTTGGGACACATGGGCGAGCTGCTGCCCTTCCAGATGGCCCGGCTCGACAGTCGCTACACCCAAGTGCCGGTTGAGCAGAGGGTGCAGCACCTGCCCTCGTACTACCTGCGCAACAACGTGTACGCCACCACCAGCGGAGTGATGTCGCATGCCGCGCTGCTGGGAGCCGTCCATGCCGTCGGTGTCGACCGGGTGCTGTTCTCCATCGACTACCCGTTCGAGTCCAGCGCCGAGGCGGTGGCGTTCCTGCGTTCCGCACCGTACGCGCCGGCCGACCTTGCGCGCATCGCGCACGGCAACGCCGAACGCATTCTGGGGCTGTGAACGACCGACAGTCCGCGTAGTCCCGCATTCTCTTCACCCGTCAGTGCGACCTGAGGAGCCGCGATGCCGAAAGCAGTGCGATTCGCCGAGTACGGCGGCATCGACGTACTGAACGTGGTCGACGTCGAACGGACCGGGCCCGGCGAACGCCAGGTCCTCGTCAAGGTGGTGGCGGCCGGGATCAACCCGGGCGAGGCCGCAATCCGGCGGGGATTCCTGCACGACAGGTTTCCGGCGACGTTTCCGTCGGGGCAGGGCAGCGACCTGGCGGGGATTGTCGAGGAACTCGGCGCGGGAGCCACCGGATTCGCCGTCGGTGACGAAGCGATCGGCTTCACCCACAAGAGGGCCAGCCACGCCGAGTACGTGATCGTCGACAACGACCACCTCAGCCCCCGACCGGCGGGGGTCCCGTGGGAGCAGGCAGGCGCGCTCTTCGTCGCCGGGACCACGGCGTACGCGGCGGTACACGCCGTCAGGGTCAAGCGTGGCGAGACCGTCGTCGTCTCCGGGGCCGCGGGTGGGGTGGGCTCTCTCGTCGTCCAACTCGCCCGGCACGCCGGAGCCACCGTCATCGGCCTGGCGAGCGAGCCCCACCACACATGGCTTGCCCGGCACGGAGTGATCCCGCTGACTTATGGCGGAGATGTGGGCGGGCGCATCCGCGCGGCGGCCGGCGGCACGATCGACGCCTTCATCGACACCTTCGGCGCTCCCTACATCGAACTGGCCCTGGAACTCGGTGTACCCGGTGAACGGATCAACACCATCATCGACTTCCCCGGCGCGGCGAAGCACGGCACCAAGGCGGAGGGCAGCGCGGCGGCGGCAAGCGCCGACGTCCTGCGGGAACTCGCCACGCTGATCGCCGATGGGGATCTGGAGATCCCCATCGCAGGCGTCTACCGGCTCGACGAAGTCCGAGAGGCCTTCCGGGAGCTGGAACGCCGGCACACGAACGGCAAGATCGTTCTCAGGTCCTGACGGGCCGTCATCGACCGGCTGCCAGCGCATCCTGCGAGCGAGCCGTCAAAACCAAGCACACCCCTGAACGGAGCCAGGCCGTGGCCAAGTCGTCACAATCCGAGATCCACACCCGTTGGTCGTCCAAGGACGCCGCCGATCAGTTCACCGTCGACAACCCCGCGACCGGCGCGCCGCTGGCCGTCGTTCAGGGTGCCGGCGACAAGGAAGTCGACCAGGCCGTACAGACGGCCTACGACGCGCACTTCTCCTGGAAGGCCCGCACCGCCCGCGAGCGCGGCAGCTGGCTGCGCAAGGTCGCTCAGGCGATACGCGAGCACGCCGACGAGATCGCGACCCTGGAGTGCAGCGACAACGGCAAACCCCTGACCCAGGCGCGCAACGGGGACGTGAACGCGGCGATCGGGATCTTCGAGTTCTTCGCGAGCCAGTGCGACTCCATGCCCGGCCAGGTCAACGACGGCGGAAGCCTGCTGGACATCACGGTGCTCGAACCCTACGGCGTCATCGCCGCGATCGTGCCGTTCAACTGGCCGCCGATCCACACCGCCAGCAAGCTGGCCCCGGCGCTGGCCGTCGGCAACGCGGTGGTGATCAAGCCGCCGGAGCAGGCCCCGCTCTCAGCCATGCGCATGGTGGAGATCATCCAGTCCGTCCTGCCCGACGACGTGGTCCACATCCTTCCCGGCACCGGCTCGATCGGGTCCCGGCTCGCCGGCCACCCGCTCGTCGGCAAGATCTCGTTCACCGGGTCGCCCACCACCGGCGTCTCGGTCATCAAGACCGCTGCCGACAACCTGACGCCGACCCTGATGGAGCTCGGCGGCAAGGACCCGTTCATCATCTTCGAGGACGCGGACCTCGACCTGGCGCTGCCGTGGGCGATCGAAGGCGGCCTCTTCAACCAGGGCGAGGCCTGCACCTCGGCGTCCCGCGTCCTGGTACACGCCGACATCTACGACGAGGTCGCGCGCCGCTACGGCAACGCGGTGAAGCGGCTGCGCGTCGGCAACGGCATCGATCCCGGCACGCACATCGGGCCGATGGTGTCCGCCGCCCAGCGTAAGCGGGTGCTGGACTACATCGACATAGGTGTCCAGGAGGGTGCCACGATCGCGGCGCAGGCGGCGTTCCCCGACGACCCGGAGCTTGCGGGCGGCTACTACGTCGCGCCGACGCTGTTCACCGGCGTCCGCCCGGACATGCGCATCGCGCAGGAGGAGATCTTCGGCCCGGTCATCTCGATGATCCCGTTCCACGACGAGGACGAGGCCGTCAGGATCGCCAACGGCACCGAATTCGGCCTGGTCGCCGCAGTGTTCACGCCGGACTCCGAACGCGCGTTGCGGGTCAGCCGCGCCCTCCACACCGGGTTCGTCTTCGTGAACAACTACAACCGGAACTTCACGGGCACGCCGTTCGGCGGTGTCGGCGCGAGCGGCTACGGCCGGGAGACCTCGGCCCAAACCCTGGGCGAGTACGGCTACAGCAAGAACATCCGCCTGGTCTCCGGGAGGGGCGAGATGCCGCGCTGGGCGCCGTCCCTGGAGGTGACTGGACACGGCAGGTGAACAACCCGGTCTTTGAGGCGGCGTAACCCGGCTCGAAGACACGGCGTGCGGCACCCTTGAGGACGGATGGTGCCGCACGCCGTCGTGCCGTTCACAGCCCTTGGCCGATGTCCCGCACGGTTGCCAGCAAGGGTCGGGACAACGCTGCCAGGCTCGCGCGGGTGCAGCGGACGGACGGGGCTGCCACGGCGACGGCGGCCACGGCGGTGCCCGTGTGGTCGCGGACGCATGCGCCGACGGCGTGCACTCCGCGCTCGCTCTCCTGGAGGTTGATGGCGTAGCCGGTCCGCCGCACCGACACCAGCTCGTTGAACAGGCGTTCCACGTCGTCGGAGGCGTCGGTCCGGTGCCCGGGGAGTCCGTTGGGGTAGAGGGCGCGGAGCCGGTCGGCCGGCAGGGCGGCGAGCAGGGTCTTGCCGCCCGAGGTGACGTGGGCGGGCAAGAGCGTGCCGGTGCGGTAGCTGACGCGTAGTGCCTGTGGGCCCTCGACGCCGTCGAGGAAGCGGGCCGCGTTGCCTTCGAGGACCATCAGGTGGGTTGTTTCGCGGACGGTGTCCGCCAGTCGTTGCAGGTGCGGGTGGGCGACGGTGATCAGGTTCGGGGGAGGTGCCGCCTGGCTTCCCCTGATCGCCTGCAGGGCCGGGCCGGGTCTGTACACCTTGTGGCGGTCCTGCGCGGCGAATCCCTCGAAGACCAGCATCGCCAGGATCCGGTGGGCGGTCGAGCGCGCGACGCCGAGCCGGTCGGCGACGTCCATCACCCGCAGCTCGTCGAGCTCGTGCAGCAGCCGTACGACGCGCAGGGCGTTGCCGGCGGCGCTCACCGGATACGAGGGACCGGGCGAACGGTCCAGTGGATTCTCCATAGCGGAATCCTACCCTTCAATGATTCCGGTAGAGGGAAAAGTCGGCGTAGCGTCAGGAATCAGCGCCGCAGGATGCGCGCTTGTTCTGGCGGTCGCCGAACACACGACGTGGAGGTTTCCGTGACCGATACCACCAGCGAACAGACCGAGCGCAAGCTGCTCGACGAGCTGTACGCGGACTTCGAGGACGCGGGTCTGATTCCGCTGTGGACCCAGGTGGACGACCTCATGCCGATGTCGCCGCAGCCCGCCGCGGTCCCGCACCTGTGGCGGTGGACGGACCTGCTGCCCATCGCGCAGCGCTCCGGCGAGCTCGTGCCGGTGGGGCGTGGCGGCGAGCGCCGCGCCATGGCCCTGTCCAACCCCGGCCTTCGGGGCCTTCCTTACGCCACTCCGACCCTGTGGACCGCCATCCAGTACCTGGGCCCGCGCGAGGTCGCCCCCTCGCACCGGCACAGCCAGGGTGCCTTCCGGTTCGTGCTCGAAGGCGAGGGCGTGTGGACCAACGTCGACGGGGACGCGGTCGCAATGCGGCGCGGTGACCTGCTGCTCACACCGAGCTGGGCCTTCCACGAGCACCAGAACGTCACCGACGAGCCGATGGCCTGGCTCGACGGCCTCGACATCCCGCTCGTCTCCAAACTCGACGGCGGCTTCTTCGAGTTCGGCCCCGACGAACTCTCCACCCGCGAAACCCCCGAGCGCTCGCGCGGCGAACGGCTGTGGGGACAGCCCGGACTGCGCCCGATCAGTCGGCCCGACCAGCCCAACTCCCCGCTGAACGCCTACCGCTGGGAGCACACCGACGCGGCCCTGACCGCTCAGTTGGAGCTGGAGGACGAAGGCGTACCCGGTGTGATCGAGCCCGGGCACGCCGGGATCCGCTTCTCCAACCCCACCACCGGCAGGGACGCCCTGGTCACGATGCGCACCGAGATGCGCCGACTGCGGGCCGGTACGCAGACCGTCCCGGTGCGCACCGTCGGCTCTGCGGTCTGGCAGGTGTTCGAGGGTGAGGCGGTCGCCCAGGTCGGCGAAAAGGTCTTCGAGATCGCCAAGGGGGACCTGTTCGTCGTCCCGTCCTGGTGCGAGGTCTCGCTGTCGGCCCGTACCCAGGTCGACCTTTTCCGTTTCAGCGATGAGCCCGTCTACGAGGCCCTCGGTCTCGCCCGTACCTCCCGAGGAGAACACAAGTGAAGCTCGCCACCATCCGGGTCAACGGCGCCACGCGCGCCGTCCGCGTCGACGAGGACAAGGCCGTCGACCTCGGGGAGAGCGACCTGGTGGCCTTCCTGCGCCACCGGGACTGGGCCGTGCGCGCCGCGGACGCCGACGGTGAGACGTACGAAGGTGCCCTGGACTACGCCCCTGTGGTCGTCGCCCCGGAGAAGGTCGTATGCGTCGGCCTCAACTACCGCAGCCACATACTGGAGATGGGCCGCGAACTCCCCTCCCACCCCACACTGTTCAACAAGTACGCGCGGGCACTGATCGGCGCGTACGACGAGGTGACCCTGCCCGCCGCGTCCACGCAGATGGACTGGGAAGCCGAACTCGGCGTCGTCATCGGTGCCGAGGTCCGGCACGCCGATCCGGAGCAGGCACGGGCCGCGATCGCCGGGTACACCGTGCTCAACGACGTCACCGCCCGCGACTGGCAGTACCGCACCACCCAGTGGGACCAGGGCAAGACCTTCGAGGCCACCACTCCCATCGGTCCCTGGCTGGTGACCGCCGACGACCCCGCGGTATCCGCCCAGGGCCTGAGCCTGACCTGTGAAGTCGACGGCGACACCGTCCAGAAGGCCGACACCGGCGACCTCGTCTTCGACCCGGCCACACTCGTCGCGTACCTGTCCGAGATCGTCACGCTGGTGCCCGGCGACGTCATAGCCACCGGTACTCCGGGCGGGGTCGGCCACGCCCGCAAGCCCGCCCGTTATCTGCAGGACGGTACGCGCCTCGTCACCCGGATCGAGGGCATTGGCGAGACCCGCAACACCTGCCGCCGGGAGACGCGGTGAACGCACGCCCGGCAGCGATGCTGGAGCAGGCGGCCAAGGGCACGGCGGCCTTCGAAGCCGCCGTGCACTGGCTGACCGACTCGGAATTCACCAGGCCCTCGAACCTGCCGAGTTGGAGCCGGGCCCACCTCGTCGCCCATGTCGCTCGCAACGCCGACGCGCTGGTCAACCTGCTGACCTGGGCGCGGACAGGTGTCGAGACGCCCATGTACGCCAGTGGCGACCAGCGCGCGCACGAGATCGAGGAGGGCGCCCGGCGCCCGGCCGCAGAACTACGTGCGGAACTGCTCGCGGCCGACGGTCGTCTCGCCACGGAACTCGCCGCACTGCCCGACGAGCGCTGGACGGCGACCGTCCGCACCGCGCGAGGCCGTGAGGTGCCCGCCTCCCAGGTGCCCTGGATGCGGGTGCGTGAAGTGTGGGTCCACGCCGTCGACCTGGACAGCGACACCAGCTTCGACGACGTACCGCACGACATGTGCGCGGCCCTCGTCGACGACGTGGCCGCCTCCTTCCGGGGGCGACCTGACTGTCCCTCCGTCCGGCTGCGGTCCGAGGACGGGGCCCACACCTGGCTTCTGGGCCACTCGGCCGGCGCCGAGCCGGTCGTGGTCCGTGGTGACCTGCCCAGCCTGGCCGCCTATGCGACCGGGCGCCCCGTGCCCGGCCCCCTGTACCCGACCGGCGGGGGATCCCTGCCGAAACTGCCCGCATGGCTGTGAGCATGAAGGAACAACGATGAAAGTTGCCTGCATCGGCGCAGGTCCCGGAGGCCTGTTCTTCGCCACACTGCTCAAACGGAGCCGGCCCGGCGCCGAGGTCGTTGTCTTCGAACGCAACCGGCCCGACGACACGTTCGGCTTCGGAGTGGTCTTCTCCGACGCCACACTCGACGCCCTCGACGCCGCCGATCCCGTCCTCAGCGAGGCACTGGAGAAGCACGGTCGGCACTGGGACGACATCGAGGTCCGTGTGCATGGCGCCCGGGAGCGCGTCGGCGGCATGGGCATGGCGGCCGTGGTACGCAGGACGCTGCTGAGCCTGCTGCAGGAACGGGCCCGCGCCGAGGGCGTCCAGATGCGCTTCCAGCACGACGTCCGCGACCCGGCTGAACTGGACGACTTCGACCTGGTCGTCGTGTGCGACGGCGCCAACAGCCGCTTCCGCACCCTGTTCGCCGACGACTTCGGACCGGCCGCCGAGGTGGCGAGCGCGAAGTTCATCTGGTTCGGCACCACCTACATGTTCGACGGGCTCACCTTCGTCCACCAGGACGGCCCTCATGGTGTCTTCGCCGCCCACGCCTATCCGATCAACGACTCGCTGAGCACCTTCATCGTCGAGACCGACGCGGACTCCTGGGCCAGGGCCGGTCTCGACGCCTTCGATCCGGCGACCCCGCCGGGCATGAGCGACGAGAAGACCAAGGGCTACCTGGAAAACCTGTTCCGCGAGCAGATCGACGGGCACCCGCTGGTCGGCAACAACTCCCGCTGGGCCAACTTCGCCACCCGCAGGGCCCGTTCGTGGCGACGGGGCAAGTGGGTGCTGCTGGGCGACGCCGCGCACACCGCGCACTTCTCCGTCGGGTCCGGCACCAAGATGGCCATGGAGGACGCGGTCGCGCTGGCCGAGGCCCTGGGGGAGGCGTCGCACAGCGTGCCGGAGGCACTGGAGATCTACGAGGAGCGCCGTCGCCCAAAGGTGGAGAAGATCCAGAACTCGGCGCGGCCCAGCCTGTCCTGGTGGGAGCACTTCGGCCGCTACGTCCGTACGCTCGACGACCCGACGCAGTTCGCCTTCCACTTCCTCACCCGCAGCATCCCGCGGGGCAAACTCGCCGTGCGCGACGCGTTGTACGTGGACCGTGTCGACGGATGGTGGCGCGGCCGTCAGGATGCAGGGCCCCTGCAGACGCCTTTCCGGGGCGGGCCGTACCGACTTCCCTCGCGGCGGGTGACGGTCGACGACGACCTCCTGACCGGGACCGACGGCACCGGCATCCCGATGGTCCCCTTCAGCGGTCAGTCGTCGGAGGCGGGCGTGTGGATCGACGCCCCGGACACTGAGGAGGGCCTGCCGCTCGCCCTTGATCAGGTGCGTGAGACGGCAGAGGCCGGCGCCTTGCTCGTCGGTGTACGCGGTGGTACGGCACTGACCCGCGTACTGGTTGCGGAGGAGGCTCGGCTCGCGCACGGCCTGCCCGCCGCGGTCATCGGGGCGTATGACGAAGACACCGCAACCACACTCCTGCTGTCCGGCAGGGCCGACCTTGTGGGAGGCACCAAGTGAGCGTCCTGGACCCGTTGTTCGCACCCCGAGCTATTGCCGTCCTCGGCGCTTCCGCCACACCCGGGAAGCTCGGCGCGGCTATGACTGACTCCCTGGCTTTCTTCTCGGGGCCGGTGCTGAAAGTCAACTCCGGCCGCCCGGACCCCTACCGGGGCTTCTTCCCCACCATCGGCGAGGCCGTGGCAGCCAACGGCATCACACCTGACTTGGTTGTCTCCTGCATCCCTGCCGCCGTGACCGCCGACGCCCTGCGCGAGGCGGCAGCAGTGGGGGCACGCGCTGCACTTGTGTGCGCCGGCGGGTTCGCAGAAGCCGGCGGGGATGGGCTGCTACACCAGCATGCTTTGGCCGAGGTGGTGCGGGACACCGGCATCCGGGTCCTCGGACCGAATACCTCGGGCTTCCTCGCCCCCCATCGACAGCTCGCGGCCAGTTTCGTCCCCGGCACCCCCGACCTGGAATCGGGTCCGGTGGCGGTCGTAGCGGCCAGCGGGGGAGTGAACCACGCGTTGGCCTTCGCCCTTGACGAGGCCGGCGTAGGACTGCGCCTGGGCGTTGGGCTGGGAAACAGCCTGGACGTCACCCAGGCTGACGTGCTGAACCACCTTGCCGAGGACGACGGTGTACGGGCGATAGCCCTGCACGTGGAGACCGCCGGGGAAGGCCGCCGCCTCACCGACGCCGTGCGCCGTCTGATCGATCGTGTCCCCGTCGTGGCCCTCGTGGTAGGCCGAAGCGACGTTGGCGACTTCGCCCGCTCCCACACAGGTGCCCTGGCCACAAGCTGGCGCGTGACGAGAACGGCTTTGCGCCAGGCGGGCGCCGTCCTCGTCGACGATGAACGTGACCTCGTCGACGCCGTCACCGCACTCGGCCGCATACGGCTCCCGGCCAAGGTACGCCCAGGTGTCGGCCTGGTCACGGCACAAGCCGGACCCGGCCTGCTGCTCACCGACGACTTGCGCTCCCATGGCATCCAGTTGCCGCCGCTGGTCGAACGGACGGTGAAGGAGCTGCGCGAGTTGCTCCCGGTCCTCACGTACCTGAACAACCCCGTCGACACCGGCCGTCCCTCGCCAGTGCTCACGCAGGTCGTGGAGCGGGTTTCGGAGGACCCCGGCATCGATGTCACCACCGTGTACGGTCTGCTGGAGCCCACCGCCGTTGACCTCCCGGCCGCGCTGGCCGCCGCCCGCACGGCCACGCCGCTCGTCGCCGTCGTAGGCGGACCTGAGGAGGAGGCGCGTCAGGCCCGCTGGGAACTCGGCGAGGCTGGCATTCCCTGCGCGGCCACACCGGCCTCCGGTTCCGCCATGGTCCGCGCGCTGGCCGAGGACGCGATCGCTCGCACCCGACTTGAGGCCGTCTTCAGCAGCTCCGACGCATGCACAGTGCCCCCTGCAGGTCGTGTCGACGAGCACACCGCGAAGGGCGTTCTTGCAGACCTGGGCATTCGCACGCCCGTGCGGCGAGTATGCGCAGACCCAGCCGCGGCGCACGAGGCTCTACTGGAGCTCGGAGGACCGGTCGTCGTGAAGATCCTCGACGCGGAGATCCTGCACAAGACAGAGGTCGGTGGGGTCCAGGTCGGCATCCGCACGCACGAGGAGCTCGACGACGCACTCGCCCGCATGCCCGCAAGCCCCGCGCTGCTGGTCGAACAGATGGCCCCCGCAGGACCCGAACTCATCGTCGGCGTACGCCGGGACCCGGTCTTCGGCCCCGTGCTGGCTCTGGGCGCCGGAGGAACGGCCGCCGAAATCCTCGGCGACGTCTCCCTGCGCCTCGCGCCCCTGTCCGAGAACGAGGCCCACGCGATGCTCGACGAGCTCGCCACCCGCCAGCTGTTCCTCGGCGCGCGCGGCGCCACCCCGGTCGACCGCGCGCGACTCACCCATGTACTGCTCGCCCTGGCCTCCCTCGCCGCCGACGACGCCGTGGCCGAGTGTGAGATCAACCCTTTGCGCGTTCTGCCCGACGGCGACGTCGTCGCGCTCGACGCCGTGCTGCTGCTGCGTGACCCCCGGGATCAAGGAGGATCCGATGACGCGTGAGGGATTCGTGCCCTGGCCCAAGGAAGCGGCCGACGGCTACCGCGAGGCCGGGTACTGGCGTGGTCGGCCGCTTGGCTCGTACCTTCACGAATGGGCGGAGAGCTACGGCGACACAGTGGCCGTAGTGGACGGCGACACGCGTCTGACGTATCGCCAACTCGTGGACAGGGCCGACGGATTGGCATGCCGCCTGCTGGACAGTGGTCTCAAGTCCGGGGACGCGATGCTCGTCCAGCTGCCCAACGGCTGGGAGTTCGTCACACTCACCCTTGCCTGTCTGCGGGCTGGAATCGCTCCCGTGATGGCGATGCCCGCGCACCGCGGTCACGAACTGCGCTACCTGGCCGCCCATGCCGAGGTCACCTCGATCGCCGTACCGGACCGACTCGGCGACTTCGACCATCAGGCCCTGGGGCGGGAGGTCGCCGAAGACACCCCGAGCGTAAGGCTGTTGCTCGTGGCGGGTGGCACGGCCGGTACCGACGCCACGGACCTGCGCGCCCTGGCCGAACCGGCCAACGACCCGGCCGGCGCACGGGCCCGGCTCGACGACATCGCCCCGGACAGCGGCGACATCGCCGTCTTCCTGCTCTCCGGCGGTACGACCGGACTACCGAAGCTCATCACCCGCACCCATGACGACTACGAGTACAACGCGCGGCGCAGCGCCGAGGTCTGCGGTCTCGACTCCGACACCGTGTACCTGGTGGCGCTGCCCGCCGGACACAACTTCCCCCTGGCCTGCCCCGGAATCCTGGGCACCCTCATGAATGGCGGCCGGGTCGTCCTGGCCCGCACCCCGGAACCCGGCAAGGTGCTGCCGCTGATGGCCGCCGAGGGCGTGACGGTCACTGCCGCTGTACCGGCCGTCGTCCAGCGCTGGATCGATGCGGTGGCCTCCGGCCGCCACCCCGCCCCGCCCGCACTACGGCTGCTGCAGGTGGGGGGCGCCCGCCTCGCGCCGGAGGTCGCCCGCCGCGCCGAACCCGTGCTCGGCTGCACCCTCCAGCAGGTGTTCGGCATGGCAGAGGGGCTGCTGAACTACACGCGCCCCGACGACCCCGACGAGATCAAGGTTGAGACCCAGGGGCGCCCCATGTGCCCGGACGACGAGATCCACGTCGCCGACGCCTCCGACGAGCCGGTCCGGCCCGGTGAGATGGGCGCGCTGCTCACCCGCGGCCCGTACACCCCACGCGGCTACTACCGGGCCGACGAGCACAACGCCAGAGCGTTTACCCCCGACGGCTGGTATCGCACCGGTGACGTCGTCCGGCTGCATCCGTCGGGCAATCTCGTCGTCGAAGGACGCGACAAGGACCTCATCAACCGGGGCGGCGAGAAGATCTCCGCCGAGGAGGTCGAGAACCTGATCTACCGCCTTCCCGGTGTCGCCCGCGTCGCGGCCGTCGCGAAGGCCGACCCCGATCTGGGGGAGCGGGTGTGCGCGGTCGTGGTCGTCGAGCCGGGGACCCGCTTGAGCCTCGAATCGGTCCGTGCCGCCCTCACCGCCATGCAGGTGGCGCGATACAAGCTCCCGGAAGACCTGCTGGTTGTGGACGAGTTGCCGCTGACGAAGGTCGGTAAGATCGACAAGAAGCGTCTGCGGGATGTCGTCCGTGGCGGGGCGGATTCCGTCGAGGCGGTGTGACGGCGCTCGCCGCGACGGCGAACGGGCCGACGGCGTCACGGTGACCTTCGCTTCCCGGACGGAGTCAATCGGCTTCGCCGGTCTTCCGGCGGTGCCTGGGAAACAGCTCCAGGTACCGCCATCGCCATCACCCCGTGTCCCGACCGTCGAGCCAGTGGCGGGATGTACCCCGCCCTGGCGACCAGCGACATGCGTCCTCTCCTACGTCCTGCCGCTGAGTCTTTCTCCGTGCGGGCCGGGCCGAGTGCTTCGAGCACCAGTCGGTCGGAGGACGCGGATCTATGTCGCCGACGTGAGCCCGCGCCCGACCAGGAACCGAACGTCGCTACCGCCTCGTGCGCCTGGCGAACGGCGCCCGGCCTAGGGTGGCGGTCGTCATTCCCCGTCGCAGACGCCCTCTACAGCGAACTTCTGGTAGAGGTGCGGGTAGGCCACCGTGCCGGCAGGGTAGCTCGCCAGATGCGAGGCGAACTCCGGCGTGCCGAGCGCTGCACGGAGGTGCTCGGTGGATTTCCAGACTGCCACGTTGGTGAAGAGCCGGCTGCCGGCTATGCCCCGGTACAGCTGCACGGAGAGGAGGCTCCCCGACCTCTTCATGTACTCCGCGTCGTCCTTCCAGGCGGCCACCACCTCGTCCTCCTTGCCCTCCGGGGCGACAAAGGTGTTGATGATGGTGACCGGGCCGGCCTCCTCCTTCTGCTGGTCGTGGAAGTGGGTGGACTCGTCGAGCTGGCCGAACTTGAGCATGGTTCCTCCATGTACGCGCGTGTGGTGAGTTGTGATCAAGGAGCGGTTCGGGTGAGGGGCCGGCCCCGTGTGGTACCGCCCGTGGTGTGCGGTCAGGCGTGGTGCTTGTCGAGGAAGTCGGTGATGAGCTGCAGCCACTCGTCGGGCCGCTCCAGCATCGGCAGGTGGCCGGTGGCGATTTCCGCGAGTTGGGCGCCGGGGATGGTCTCGGCGAGCCGGCGGTGCAGGGCGCTGGAGACGAGCCGGTCGTCGGTGGTCGAGACGACCAGGGTGGGGACCGTGATGCCGGCGAGGTCGTCCCGGACGTCGACCTGGCCGACGAGGTCGGTCTGCTCGGCGCTGCCGTCGACCGTACCGGCGGCGACGTAGCCGAGGGTCTGCCGCAGCTGCTCGGCCGGCATCGACTCCAGCGCCTGGGTGCCGAGGGCCACCATGAGCTGGAACTCGGCGAGCAGCTCGCGGTCGCCGGATGCGGCGATCTTGCTCTGGATCGAGGAGGCGAGAGCGAGCCGGTTGTCGCGGTGCGGGAAGGCGGCGGTCAGGACGAGTGCGGTGACGCGCTCGGGGTGGCGGGTGGCGGCGCGGACGGCGACCGGGCCTCCGAGGGAGTAGCCGGACACGGCGAAGCGGTCGACGCCCTCCGCGTCGGCGGCGGCGACGAGTTGGTCGGCGAGCTCGTCGACGGACAGCGGGGTGGTGGAGCGGGGGGTGTCGCCGCTGCCGGGGTAGTCGATGCCGACGACGGTGTGGCGGGCGGCGAGGGCTTCCAGGACGGGGCCGTAGGTGCCGGCCAGGCTGCTGCCGGCGCCGTGGGCGAGGAGCAGGCCGGGGCCGGAGCCGAGGCGAGTGCGGGCGAAGGTGGGTGCGGTGAGGTTGCGGGGTGACATGGGCGTCTGCCTTTCGAATCGTCGACACGCAAGAATCATCCAGTGCGTGTGATTGCTTACTCAGGTCTATCACACGGCGCGTATGATTGCCGCCTGTGACGTCAATCACACATGCCGTATGATGTGCGGGTAGGGTGGTCGCATGAAGCAGCCCCTCCACCGCCGTCAGCCGACTCCGGGCAACCCGCGCGTACAGCGCACCCGCAACCGCGTGCTGGCCGTCGCGCGAGAACTGCTGCCTCAGGTCGGACCGGCCGGGCTCACCTACGCCCTGTTGGCCGAGCGGTCGGACGTCACCCGCCAAACCCTCTACCGGCACTGGCCCACCCGAGCCGCACTGCTCTTCGACCTCGTCCTCGAAGGCCCCGACCTCGGCACGTACCCCGAACCGGGCAGCGACGTGCGCGAGGTGGCCACCGCCTGGCTCAAGAGCCTGCGCGCCGGCGTCAGCGTGCCGGCCGTGCGAGCCGCGGCCCTGGCCGTCACCGCCCAGGCCGACCACGACCCCGACAGTGCGCGCGCGCTCGTCCGCATCGGCGAAGACCGCTATGTCGGCTTCAACAAGCTGCTGGAGCCTTCGGGTATCCAGATCGGCGACGACGAGTTCACCCTCCTGTACGGGCCCGTCCTCGCCCGGCTCTTCCTTGACCGCGGCCAGGTCACCGACGCCTTCATCGACGCCGTCGTCGCCCAATGGCTCACCACGGTGCAGCCTTCCGACGCACAGCAGGACTCCCGGTAGCGGTCACCGAAAGCTCCTGACGGAGGGGAACAATCGCGTTCAGGCAGCTGACCGGACTCCTGACAACCCGCCATCGCCGCCCCTGTCGAGCGAGCCTCGCCGTCCGCTGCTGGGCACTACTGCACATCACCCATGGCCGCCGGCCACCTGTCCGTGTCCGTATGTGGAGCGCAGTCAGGTACTCCCGGACGTGCCCGCCGACGCTGGCTGACCGAGCCGGTGTGGTCGGCCAGCGACCTGAGCGACGCTCCGCAACCAGTACGAAGCCGTCGAAGGCACGGTCGCCAGTGCGGCGATCGGCTTCACGGAGGCTTCATGTGCTGAGTGGTAGGCGCTTTATGCGGCGGCTGTTGTCTGGCGGTCATGCACGAATTCCTCGTCCCGCCGGTGGGCAACGTCGACCACCCTGCTGTGCGGCACCTGACTTCCGCGGTCGGCACCTCGCTGTACCGGTTCCCTCGGGACCGGCGTGTTCCTTCGCATGGGGTCGGCCGGCCACATGGAGCCCGCTTGACACGAGCTCGTCGATGACGCACTGCATGAAGGAACCGTCGGCCTGTTCACCTCGGTGCGGGCAGCGCCGGCACGGCTGACGGCGTTGTCCGCGGGTCCGCTCCACTAGGTTCTGTCCGGCGAATCATGGCCGGAGCCAGAGTCTGATGGCTGCGGTGGTGGGATGTCCGGAACTGCCACACGAAAGCCCCGACGACCGTGACAGCGGCGACGATCGGCGTGATCCAGTGCCCGCCCAGAAACATGAAGTCCGAGGCCGACTCCCCCACACCGGTCGTGAGCAACTTGGCGACCCAGAAGATCGCGATGAGCGCGGGAACCTTGGCCTAGGGGTATCCGGTACGGCGCGCCTGGCTGGTCTCGGTCATGAACGCCCGCCAGCGAGGGCAGAGGTGGAACCGCCGGGAGCCGACCTGTCCCCGAAGCGTTTCGCGACTTGCCGTACCTTGATCATCTGCTCATCCTTCGAACCGGGCCACCGCCGTTCGGTGCCCTGCAAGGACGCTAGGTGTGGCAGTCGAGCAGACCGTGGCACCGCGGGAGTAATCCCGCTCCATCAAGTGGCACCGAGGTACAACACTGTGCGCTTGTTCGCGTCGGCGTCGCGCAGGGACCGGCCGACCAAGGGCGCCGCTTGCTGCTCCATGGGATGGGGGTGGGACCGACGCCCTCCGCCGGTCCCACCCCCATCCCGTCCTGACATCCGACCACCGCTGTCCTGTCGGCCCCGGAGGCTTTCGACAGCCCCCCCGAGGATCAGGCCAGCCCAAGAAGCGCTTCGGCGTTGCCGGCCAGGATGCCCTGGGTGTCCTCTGCGTCGAGACCTGCCCGTTCGATGTAGGCAACGGTGTCGAGGTAGTGCTCGCCGCCCTGGTACGGGAAGTCGCTGCCGAGGACGAGCCGGTCCGCACCGACTGCCTGGACCGCGGCCCGCAGAGCCGCCTGGGAACTGTGGGCGACGGTGTCGTACCACATCCGGCGCGCCGCCTGACTCGGCGGAAGGGGGGCGTCAGGTGCCTCGAAGTGGGCGAGGTTGTCCCACCGCTCCAGCAGCATGGGCAACGCGCCGCCGAAGTGGGAGTTGAGGATGCGCACGTGGGGGAAGCGCGTCACGTACCCACGGGTGATGAGCTGGGCCGCTACGACCGTGTCCTCCACGGGCGCGCCGACCATCCAGGTGAGGTGGTGGTCTGTGATCTGAGGGGAGGCTACGCCGTCGCCGGCGGGGTGGAGGTACATCACGGTGCCGCGGCGGTCGAGTTCCTGCCACACCGGTGCGAAGGCCGGGTCGGTCAGCGCCCGGCCCGCGGCCGAGGTGGTCAGGGCCACGCCCACCACCCCCGGCGCGTCGAGGACACGGTCGAGTTCGGCCAAGGCCGCGTCGACGTGCGGCAGAGGAAGCACAACGAAGGCCAGGAAGCGGTCGGGGTGGCGGTCCACCAGGTCGACGTACCGGTCGTTGATCATGCGTGCGGCCGCCGCGGACAGATCCGGATCCGGCAGTGCTCCCGTCAACGGGGAGGCGGAGATCACCTGCCGGTCCACACCGGCCTGGTCCATCAGAGAGAAGCGGGCCTCAAGTTCCTTGTCCGAGTCGTCGGCCCCAAGCCCACGTTGGCCGCCGGTGGTGGTGACGCCGGAGTCTGCCAGGAAGTCCAGGTAGTCGCTGGGGTAGACGTGTGCGTGCGTGTCGATACGCATGAAGGGGTTCCTCAATCGTCGAGGGCAGGGGGAGGGAGCGGAGTGGGAGGTGGGAGCGGATTCCAGCGGTGCAGGAAAGACTGCTGGGCGAAATGGATGGGCCGAGCTACTTGTCGACCAGGGACATGTGGTGCTCGTTGTAGCGGTCTCCCTGTACCCCGACGCGGCCGACGAGTCCGTTGAGGTCGGCGAGTTCGTCGGCGGAGAGTGGCAGTTGGGTGGCGCCGATGTTCTCCTCGATGCGTGCGCTGCGCCGGGTTCCGGGGATCGGAACGACCGACGGATGCTGTGCGAGCAGCCAGGCGAGCGCGACCTGGCCCGGTGTGGCGTCCTTGGCCTGCGCGAGCAGGGTGACGTGATCGACGAGCGCTTGGTTCGCTGCCCGGTTCTCGGCAGTGAACCGTGGGATGTTCGTGCGGACGTCGTCGGCGGTGAATGGCGTCTTGGCGTCCACTGTCCCGGTCAGGAATCCCTTGCCGAGCGGGCTGAAGGGTACGAATCCGATGCCGAGTTCCGAGCAGGTCGGCAGAACCTCATGTTCGGGGTCCCGGGTCCACAGCGAGTACTCGCTCTGTACTGCCGTCACCGGGTGGACCGCGTGGGCGCGGCGGATGGTCTGCGCACTGGCCTCGGAAAGCCCGAAGCAGCGCACCTTGCCTTCCTGCACGAGCTCCCCCACGGCTCCGGCGACGTCTTCGATCGGCACATCCGGATCGACGCGGTGCTGGTAGAAAAGGTCGAGCGTTTCGACCCTGAGCCGTTTGAGGGATGCCGTAGCGACGGCTCGAATCTGCTCGGGCCGGCTGTTGAGTCCGGCGGGGGCGCCGTTCGGGATGCGGAATCCGAACTTGGTGGCGATCACTGCCTGGTCTCGCACCGGGGCGAGGGCTTCTCCCAGGAGCTCTTCGTTGACGTAGGGGCCGTACACCTCTGCGGTGTCGAAGAACGTGACTCCGCGGTCTACGGCGCCACGCAGTACGGCGATCATGTCCGTGCGATCGCCGGGATTGGGGCCGTAGCTCTGGGACATGCCCATGACGCCGAGACCGATGGCGGAGACATGCAGGTCGCGTCCGAGCGTTCGGGTGTGCATTCTTCCTCCTCGTTGCTGTCAATGCCGGTGGGTGGGTTTCAGGCCGTAGGCAGGCCGCCGCCGCAGCCGGTGTCGTCGCGAGTTGCTTTTCATTCGCGTGACCGCGTCGAGGCCGCCGTACTCCAGTTCACCGCTCTGTCCGCGGAAACAGACGTTTGGCGTTCGCCGTCGTGAGCGATCGCCATGACGTGTCATGTGCCGGTGGATCGGCCGCGTCGATCGCCGCGATGTGGGTGTCGGCCAGCGGGGCAGGTGTCCAGCAGTAGTCGCTGCCGAACAGCACACGGTCCGGATCGACCAGCTGGAGGAGCGCCGGGACCTGGCGTGGGAAGGCAGTGCCCGCCATGTCGTAGTACAGGGCGCGCAGTTGCTGCACGGCGTCGGGGCCGGGCGGCTGCTGTGCAGGCAGGAACAGGCTCATGAACTCGTTGATGCGGTCGGCCAGGACGGGAATCGAGCCGCCGCAGTGCGGGACGATCACCCGCATGTTCGGGTGACGCGTCAGGACCCCCGCCATCACCAGGTCAGTGACGGTGCGGGCCGTGTCGAAGATGTACTCGACCATCGGGCGCGGTCTGCCGAGAGCGGACTGTTCCCAGCACACTGGTGAGGTGGGGTGCACGAAGACCACGGCGCGGCGGCGGTCGAGTTCTGCGAAGACCGGGTCGAGGCGCTGGTCGCCCAGGTAGACGCCGTGCGTGTGTGTCATCAATGCCACGCCGTCGGCGCCGAGTTCGTCGAAGGAGAAGGCGATCTCCTCCACCGCACCGTCGACGTCCGGCAGCGGAAGTGACACGAAGTTGCCGAAACGGCCCGGGTGGTCCCGGGTCAGTTCGGCCGTGTACTCGTTGATGCGCCGGGCAAGGAGGCGGGCCGCCTTGTCGTCGCCGAAGTGCACACCGGGGGAGGACATGGAGAGCATCGCGGTCTCGATGCCGTTGCGGTCCATCAGATCGAGATGGGCTTGCACGGACCATGACGGCCAGCCGCCCATCCCGTCGGGGTGGGCGTGGCCGGCCGCCGTCGCCTGCTGGACGTAGAAGTCGGGAAGCATGTGGGCGTGAACATCGATGAGGCTGGAGGACATGGCAGCGGGATTCCTTCTCGTGGGGCTCGCGTCGTCAGGGCACATACCGCAAGCGGCCTACTCCACCTGTTCGCCTCCGGCCAGCCGGACCTCTTCGTTGTCCAGGGCGGCCTGGAGACGGCGGAGCACGGTGTCGTCGATCTGCGACTCGTCCCTCAGGCGGACGACGGTCGCACGCTTTGTGGCGATGAGGGCGAGGCGGAGGTCGGTGTAGTGGCGGTTGTGGAGCAGTGCCGGATCGTCGTCGGTGCCCGCGCCCCTCGCCCGTACGGTCGCCAGGTTGGCCTCGTACTCCTGGCGCAGCCACTCCACGACCTTCGGAGTAGTCCCCTGTTCGGCGGCGAGCTGCGGCAGCGCCTTGATGGCCTCCTCGGTCGCCGTGGTCTCGGCGAGGACCTGCTCCTCGTCGACTGAGGTGTCGCGGGGCAGCCGGGCCCAGCGCACCACGACCGGCAGCAGCAGGCCCTGCACCACGAGGGTCACCACGATGACGCCGGAGGTGACGAAGACGATGAACGCGCGGCCGGGGAACGGCTCGCCCGAGTCGAGGTTCTGCGGCACGGACAGTGCCACGGCCAGTGACACCGCGCCCCGGAAGCCCGCCAGCCCGCTGACCACTCGTGCCCGGTCGCTCATTCTCCGCAGGCGCTGCTCGGGGCGCCGGTCGATCGCGCGGATCAGGTAGGCGGAGGAGAACAGGAATGCGAACCGGACCGCGACCAGGACCACGCTGACCGCCCCGATCGCGATGAGGGCGTCCCTGAGGTCGGATCGGCTCAAGTGGCGCAGCGCGTACTGCAGTTCCACTCCGACTAGGACGAACAGCGCGCCGTTGATGATGAAGGTGGCCAGCGGCCAGAAGGCCAGTGCCTGACGACGGTGATCGGCGCGGATGAGGCTGGGCGCCACCTGGGCCATGATCAGGCCGCTCACGACGACCGCGAGGACGCCGGAGGCGTGGATCAACTCGGCCAGCAGGTACGCCGTGAACGGAGCGAGGATCATGACCAGGTTGCCGAGCAGGGGATCGTCCAGTCGGCGCCGCAGGTTCATGTTGACCCAGGCGACCGCCACTCCGACCGCGGCCCCTCCGCCGTAGGCCAGCAGGAACAGCGCTCCGACGTGCGGCAGTGCCAGGTGCTCCCCGCCGACGGTGATACCGATCGCCAGGCCGTAGATGACCAGTGCGGTGCCGTCGTTGACGAGGCTTTCCGCACGCAGCACGGTGATCTGACGGCGCGGCAGGGAGCCTGCCAGGGCACTCACCGCGGTGGCGTCGGTGGGTGCCACGGCCGCGCCCAGGGCCCACGCCGGTCCCCACGGCAGCCCGAGCACGTGCCCGGCGACCGCCACAGCCCCCGCGGTGAGGATGACCAGGACCGTGCTGAGCAGGACGATTCCGCGCAGGTTCGTCCGGATCTCCCGCATCGAGGTGGTCAGACTCTCCCAGTAGAGGAGTACAGGAAGGAAGAGCAACAACACGACGTCGGGCGGGAGTTGGGTCTGGCGGACGGCCGGGACGAGGCCGATGAGTGCGCCCACGACGAGCAGAACGACGGGCGGCGCGACGTGGAAGCGCTGCCCCAGAACGTTGCCCACCAGCACGGCCGCACCCAGGACGACGACGAGTTCGAGACCGAGCATGGTGCCTACTCCTGTGCGGGACTGGCTGTCGGTGGTGCTTCAGCGGCTGCCAGCGGGATCGTCTCGGTCACCGGGGTACCAGTCGCAGTGTCGTGGAGCGCGCCGCGACCAAGGGGTCGACGTACGCGTCGCCGAAGCGGCCGTACTTGGTGCGGTACGCGGTGTCGACGCGGTCGTCGACCTCGGAGTCCGCCACCTGCACGAAGGTGACGTCCTTGTCGACGCCTCCGGAGCGGATGTGTCCCTCGTGGACGGCGCGGGCCCTGCGCCACCAGCCGCCGTCCGTACCGCGGAAGGAACGAACGTACAGATCGTCGCCGTCGCGGACGACCCAGACCGGCACCGGACCCTGCAATGTGCCGTCATCGCGGCGCGGCGCCATCTCCAACTCGTCGGCCGCGGCGATGCGGTCGAGCTCGTCGTTCGTCCATTTCGGCATCGGTGTTCTCCGGTCGAGGAGGCTGCGGGCGGGGCGGGCATGCGGGAACTTCGGAGGCCGAGCAGGGCGTAAGGCGGTGCCGCTGTGGTGGAGGGTGCCGGAAGGCCCGTGGTCAGGCGGGAGTGGTGGTGAGCGGGTCACCGAGGTGGGTGCGGGTGATTCCGAGTGAGTCCTCGAAAACGCGATAGTCGTTGATCAGTCCGTCGGCGACGGTGAAACGCAGGATCATCTCGCTTTCGAGTACCTGTCCCGAGGGGTGGAACCGGGAGGAGTACCGGCCCGGTGCCAGGACTCGTCCGTCGGCCTCCACCATGGTGCCCAGCTCGAATGCGAGTGGCTCGACGGCGGCGAAGAACGCGGTGAGGGACTGCCGGATCTCCTCTGGACCGGTGCGGCTCCCGGCCCAGGGGGTCAGGGCCGGATCGCCCGGAATCGTCCAGGTCGCGTCGGGTGTGAAGTGGGAGAGGGTGCGCTTCATGTCGCGGGTGCCGAAGGCGTCGAAGTACGCCTCGACGGTGGCGATCGCCTCGCTGGTCATGGCTGTCGGTCCGTTCTGTTCGGTGGCTGGGACGGTCGAACGGCCGCTGCTGCTCGGTTGTGCCGGCGGTGCTGGGCGCGGCTGGTTCGGCGCCCACCACCGCCGGGCTTCAGGTCACGGACGCAGCAGCGTCTTGATGGCGCGGCGCTCGTCCATGGCCTTGTAGCCCTCGGCGGCCTCGTCCAGGGGCAGGGTGAGGTCGAAGACCTTGCCCGGGTTGATGCGGCCGCTGAAGACGCGGTCGATGAGGTCGGGAAGGTAGGCGCGCACGGGGGCAGGGCCACCGCGCAGACCGACGTGGGAGAAGAAGAGCTCTTGGCCGTCGATCTGCGAGCCGTGGGGGAAGCCGACGAAGCCGACGTTGCCGCCGGGGCGGGTGGACTGCAGGGCCTGGCGCAGCGACTCCTGGGTGCCGACGCATTCGAGGACCGAGTCGGCGCCGATGCCGTTCGTCAGTTCCCTGACGCGGGCGACGCCTTCCTCGCCGCGTTCGGTGACGATGTCGGTGGCGCCGAATTCCAGTGCCAGCTTCTGTCGGGACTCGTGGCGGCTCATGGCGATGATGCGCTCGGCGCCCAGTTCCTTTGCAGCGATGACGCCAGACAGTCCCACCGCGCCGTCACCGACGACCACGGTCGTCGAACCAGGCCTGACCTCGGCCGCCTTGGCGGCGTACCAGCCGGTGCCCATGACGTCGGACAGTGTCAGCAGGCTGGGGATCAGCTCCTCGGCCGGCTGCTCCGGGGTGGCGACCAGGGTGCCGTCGGCGAGGGGAATGCGGACGTACTCGGCCTGGGCGCCGTTCACCCACTGCGCGTGCTGGCAGGAGGTCTGGTAGCCGAACTGGCAGACCGGGCAGGTGTTGTCGGAAGCGACGAAGGAGCCGATGACGAACTGGCCCGGTCTGACGTTCGACACGTCGCTGCCGACCTCCTCGACGATGCCGACGTACTCGTGGCCGATCGGCTGCGGCTCGTTGACCGGCAGGACGCCTCGATAGCTCCACAGGTCGGAGCCGCACACGCAGGCGGCGACGGTGCGGATGACCGCGTCCGTCGATGCCGTGATCTTCGGCTCTGGGGCGTTCTCCACCCGGATGTCCCCAGGCGCGTGAATGATGGTTGCTCGCATGGTGCCTTTCCAGCTCTTGTCAGGTCTGTCGTCGTGTCAGGGGCGGGTACGGGTACTGACGCGCGGGCCGTTGTAGTCGTCGTCAGGGACGTGTTCGAGCCAGGTGGTGTCGTCCGTCTCCCACAGCGGGAGATGGACCATGACCTGGTCGGGCGAGGCACCGTGCCAGTGCTCCTCACCCGGGGGTGTGTGGATGACGTCGCCGGGATGGGCCTCGATGATGTCGCCGCCACGGGCCTGCACCAGGGCGACGCCTTCGACGATGTGGAGGGTCTGGCCAAGACCGTGGGAGTGCCAGGCGGTGCGGGCTCCGGGAGCGAACCGGACCAGGTTGGCCCGCATCCGCGAGGGGGCCTCACCGCGGTGGATCACGTCGGCGTAGGCGCCGCCGGTGAACCACTCGGCCGGGAGCTTCAAGGTGGGAGGCCGCTTCAGCAGTTCCATGGTGTGTCGTTCCTCCGGCGTGGTGCTGCCGCCGGACCACGCGGCGGCGATGTGGGTGAGACCCCGGGATGTGGGGTGTGCGCGGGCGGAGGAGTGTCAGCCGGACTGGTCGGACTTCTCCACGATCTCCTTGAGCTGGGTCATCGCGGTCATGGCGTTGGGCCATCCGGCGTAGAAGGCCAGATGGGTGATGACCTCGACCAGTTCGTCCTTGGTCACGCCGTTCTCCAGCGCCTTGCCGAGGTGGAAGCCGAGCTGGTCGGTTCGGTACAAGGCGGCGAGAGCGGTGACGGTGACGAGGCTGCGATCGCGCGGAGACAGACCCGGCCGCTCCCAGATGTCGCCGAACAGGACGGTGTCGGTCACCTCCGCGAGCTTGGGGGCGAACTCCTGGATCGCCGGCGGCGCGAACTTCTTCCGTTCGGACATGAGGTGGTGCTCCTAGCATGTGTGCGGGGGGATTCAGGCCGCTCGGTCCTGAACCGGGTGGCGGGACGGGTGCTCGCCGAAGAACGAGATGAGCTCGGCGAGGGCGGGGAGGCGTATTCGTCCTCTTCGTCCTCGCCGTGCAGGCCGAAGCGGGACGTACCGTCGATCCAGAACAACTCCGCCGGCACCCGGCGCGTTCGACGGCCATTCGGCTGGCCGTGGGCAGTGGATGCCTCGCTGCCCACGATCATCAGCAGCGGGCGCGGCGCGAGGAACTCGATGCCGGCGAAGGAGTCCGACTGGGCGATCTGGTCGAATCTGCGCAGCACCCACGCGTTCTCGCAGCGCAGGCGCGCGGTAGCACTCGTTCCCCTGCCGGAGATGGTCCGGTGTCGTTTCGCCGACTTCCTCGGGCGCGATGTGTTCGAGGAAGTCGTGTTCGCCGAGGGCCTCGACCACGCGGAGCGGGCCAGTGCGGGCGAATGGATCGCGGAAGACGACTGGGTCCTGACCGCCACCGAGCCGGACGCGCAGCAGGCTGCCGAGGCAGGCGGCGCTGACCGTGCCGACGGTCCTGGAGCGAAGGTCGCTCAGGGCGGCGCACACCGCGTGGCCGCTGGCGGAGATGCCCAGTGCGCCGAGGCGGATGACGGCGCTTTTGATGTCCTCGGCTCGCTGGACGGGGTGCTCCAGGAAACGGCGTTCGCCTTCACATGCGCCCTGGTGAGCGGCGTCGGAGGCGAGGGCGGCGAAGCCCGCCTCGGTCGGACGCCGGGCGTAGGGTCCGGCGGCCTGCTCCTTCACCCCACCCCACGGGTGGATGACCGCGATCGCGGGCAGTGGATGTCCGGCGCGGGATTCGGGAGTGTGCAGGTGACCGGTCGGCGTCAGGCCCTTGCTGACGAAGGTGACATCCGTCCGCACTGTTCTAACTCGCCTCCTCTGCCTGCAGCATGGAAATACGCGGAATTGGTGACGTGTGAAAGCAATTCTGACCGGGGGTGGGCCGTCCCGCTTGTTCGGGTGGACGCTCCCCGTAGGCCGCCTCTGATCGCCGAACACGCCATTGACCCTGCCACCTCCACGAGAATCCGCAAAGGGGAGAATTCCACCCTGGGTATCACTTATCCAGGGGAGGGATTCCTACCCCCCTCGTGCGGACCGAGCGGTGTGCCACCAGCTGGCATGGCCAGCGGCGCGCATCTGAACGAGCTGCGACAATTCCTCAAGCTGCGGAGGGCCGAGTTGAGCCCGCGCGCAGTTGGCCTGCCCGACACCGGTGGCCGGCGGGTGCCTGGCCTGCGCCGGGAGGAGGTTCTTCTCCTCGCCATCAGCACCTACTACTACACCCGGCTGGAGCAGGGCCGCATCCAGCCGTCCGCGTCAGGGCTGGCCGCACTCGCCCAGGTCCTGCGTCTGGGCGACAACCAGCGCGACCGGCCATGACCGAGAAGGGTGTCGCCGACCCGAGGACCCGTTCCGACGCTGGCGCACCGCGTGTCACGGAGCACCACTGGTCGTTGCTTTCGGCGCTCACCACATGCCATGGCGCCCACGACGCCAGGGGCGCTGTCTCATGAGTAGACAGGGACATCGCCGAGGGCGTGGGCGTTGTGGCCGGGCAGTCTGCCCTTTTGGACAGGCGGAACAGTCAGAAAGGACAGTCGGGCGTGGGGCCGTCCCGTCCCAGAATGAAGGCGTTACCCAGGGTCTGCCTCCTCGGCGGCGTACGCGTGCATGACGGGAATTCAGATGCATGAAGACCGCAGGCAGGTGCCTTCCAACCACCGACGCCGCGGGAGCGGTACCGGTAGGCGGCACTGCCGAGAGCCATGGAGTGTTGGGCGGTCGTCGGCGGCTGTGCTGACAGAAGGACAGGATTCATGACGATGGTCAATGGCTGGGTTGATGTGCACGCGCACTTCACACCGCCGCTCACCGAAGAGCAGCGGCTCAGGCAGTGGGAGGGCCTGCGCGCGCAGCGGTTCCTGGCGCCGCAGCCGTTTTCCTGGAGTCCGGAGTCCGCCTTGGACTACATGGACCGGACCGGTATAGCCATGCAGCTGCTCAGCAACACCCACGTGTTCTCGCCGCAGGCGGTGCAAGACTCCAACGACTACGGGGCGAAGATCGTCGCGGATCATCCGACCAGGTTCGGGTTGTTGGCGGCGTTCCCCACCGACGATCCCCAGGCGGCGCTGGCCGAGATCGGTCGGGCCAAATCGGACCTTCACGCCGACGGATACGCGGTGAGCGCCCGGTACAACGAGGTGTTCCTCGGCGACGAGCGGCTGGAACCGGTGTGGGCCGAGTTGAACCGCCGTCGTGCGGTTGTCTTCGTGCACCCGAATACGATCGCGCCGCCGCAACTCGGCCTCCCCGTCACCTTGATGGATGTGGGGTTCGAGACCGCCCGGAGTGTTGTCGACATGCTCTACGCCGGAGTGTTCCGCCGCTACCCGGACCTGACGCTGATTCTCGCCCACGCCGGTGGAGCGTTGCCGGCGATGTCCGGACGGCTGGGGCAGTTGGGAGCGGAGCCCTGGGTGCCCAACCCGCAGAACATCACCCGGGAGGAGATTCGCGAGCATTTGGCCAGGCTGTACTTGGACACCGCCAACGCGGGAGCCGACGCCCCCCTCGCATCGGCGCTTGCCACGGTCCCGCGTGACCACCTGGTCTACGGCTCCGACACCGGCGCGCCCTGCAACACGGACGAGACGCTGGCGACCAACATCCGGGCGCTGCGTGACTCCCGCCTGCTGGCCGAAGGTGGAGCCGACCAACTCGGGCGTCGAGGCTGGGACCTGTTCCCGACCGCCAGCCGTCGCGCCGGCAGAAGCTGAACCGCTGGTCCGGTCCCCTGCCGCCAGAAACGCGAAGCGGAGCTGCCGCGTAAAAGGTCAAGTCCGAGACCGGCACCCTCACGGTGCGGACGCTCCCACCCCTGCGAAAGCGCAGGACGCCAGTACGGGAAGTCGACCGGCACGGCCATCCACTTCACGCCGTTGTCGACCAGGTAGCGCACATCGTCGAGGAACTCCCGGTGGCAGTACGCCTCCGGGCGCCCGCCCCGTTTCAGGAGCCAGCCAGCCAGGCACCGGCATCGCGGAGCGGACCTCGGCCCACTCCGCATCCGTCATGTCACTCGGACAGCACCGGGCCCGTGCCGTCGAGAGGGTGTCCAACTCGGTCGTCACAAGTCGATGTTGGACGCCTCCTCCGTCTGGGGACCTCACGTTCGGCACTGCTCGCCTCCAGATGTTCCGTCCGGGGAGGTCGTGGACGGGTTAGCCGGGTCTCGGCTGAGAGATCTTGAACAGGTAAGGGTCTTCCGGTTCGGTGTGGACTGCGACGTCTACACCGAACCGGAAGACCCTAGTGGTTCAGCCATGCACCCCTGCCCGAGACCGGACGCCTCCGCTTGGCGCACTGTGCAGTCGAGGACGACTCGCCCGTGGGGCCGGCTGCGGAGCGCCCTCAGGTCTCCCGACCACCGCTCGGCGATGGGCGGACGAGAGTCAGAGTGCGCTCAGCGCGGCGCGGGCTACCTCGTCGTCCTGGGCCGGGGTGCCGCCGCCGACGGCGAGGGCGCCGATGAACTGACTGTTCTCGAAGATCGGTCGACCGCCGGCCAGCAGGCTGGCGCCGGCGGCGATGTGGGAGGCGATCTGGCCCGGGTCCTTGATGTTGGAGGCCAGGTCGGCGGTAGCGGTCCGGTAGGTGCGCGCGGTGTGTGCTTTGTGCGGTACCAACGCGGCCGCCGCCGAGCTGTTGTTGTCCATGCGAAGGGACGCCTTGGCTTCGCCGGCGGAGTCGACGACCACCACATACATGGGGGGAAGCGTGGGGTGGTCCCGCACGTAGCGGACGGCGGCCTCGGCGAGCCGCTGAGCCTGGGCCAGGCTGATCGTCCGCGTCGCGATCGATCCACCGCTGCCGGTGGCGGCCGAGGCGCTGCCGGCAGCCATCTGGCCGACCGCAAGTCCGCCCGCTACCGCCCCCGCTATTCCGAGCATTCCGCGTCTTGTGGCCAGGGTGTTGACGGATTCCTCTGTCATGGCTTGCTCCTACGTCTCTGTACGGAAGTCTCTTACGGATCTCGGGGTCGTTCTTGGGCGTCCTGCCCGCGTCGACGGGCGGGTTGTTGCCTGCGGCCATGGATGCATGGTCCGGCGGCGGCGATGGAGTGGGGGCCGCCGCGCTCTCCCGATCACTTCATGCATGAAGTTATATAAGGATGTCACTTCACGATGCAACTGATTCGTCGAAGTAATTTACTTCATGCGTGAAGTGAAAATCTTGCGCCTGAACCGGGATGCCACGACCTCAGGCTCAGCGGAACTCGTCGCTGCCCGCCGCCTGCGCGATGCGGCTCGCGATCTGGGTCATCTGACGCACCTGCGTGGGGGAGAGGCTGTCGAAGATGATGCCGCGGACCGCTGCGACGTGGCCCGGGGCGCTGACCTCGAGCTTCGCCGCCCCTGCGGTGGTCAGGGAGGCCAGGGTGTAACGGCCGTCGGTGGGGTCGGGGCGGCGGGTGAGCCAGCCGCGTCGCTCCATGCGGGTCGCGACCTGCGACAGACGCGGCAGTTGCCCCCCGGTGAAATTGGCCAGCTCGCTCATTCGAAGGGTGCGCTCGGGAGCCCGAGACAGTCCTACGAGGACCTGGTACTCGAAGTGCGTGAGGCCGGCGTCGCGCTGGAGCTGTCGATCCAGTGCCGCGGGCAGCTTGGCGACCATGCCGGCCAGGGCCATCCAGGCGTGGAGCTCCTCCTCGTTCAGCCACCGGATCGGCTCCGCGGCCTCGCTGCCCCCTGTCGGCTCGGCTTGCGCCCCGGGGCTGTGGTCGCCGGCGGGGGTGCTGCGGGTCCGCTTCACAGGGCGGTTCTTGACCATGAGCAGATTCTAGGCGCGAGGGAGGATGGGTGACCTTCCTCGCGAAGCGGCCGACGATGCGGTCAAGGCCACGACCACGGAGAAGTACCTGGCGCCGGGGTGGACTTCCCCTCGGTGACGCCGCGACGGGAAGCTCATGCCGAGGTGCCTGCCAGGACCGCACTCCAGCGGGCCTGGATGGCGACCGGATCGAGAGCGACGAGGCCGCCCTGCCCGACGACTACCGCAAGATCATGGTGATCGCGGGGGAGGCCGACGGCCCGGTGCAGGTCAGCGTGACGGACCGAGCGATGTGCTCGCTGGTCCAGTTGCTTCGATTCCGGCGGCTCGTGCCCCTGGAGGGCATCATGACGAGGCGGTTCCGCCCGGACGATGCCCCGGCGTCCGCGCCCACCGGGGCCGGGGGCGTGCCATCGGAGGATGCCGAGCCCAAGACGGCGCCGGCTCCGCTCAGGCAGGACCTCCACCGCTACGACCCGAATCTCGAGGCTGATGGGGAGCTACGGAGTCGGGAATGCTCGGTCCCGTAGCCGTAGCCGTAGCCGTAGCCGTAGCCGTAGCCGTAGCCGTAGCCGGTGAGCACTGTCGCCGCCGGAACCAGCCGAGTTCTGGAGCCAGACCGTGCCCCTGCTCATCGAAAAGGGACCCCTTTGCCACAACGCACCGACCGGTCACACCATCGTGACCTTTAACTTCGCAGCGTCAGCGAGACCTTGAAACAGCTCTTCCGGGCGGGGTCGACCCTGCCCGGTCAGTGGGGAGCGGTCACGAGGTGCTCGAACTCGGCGACCAGTGCGGCCGACGACGGCAGAGCGGCGATCGGTCTCGGGACGCGGGGAGCGTGCTGGAGGGGGTGCCGGCGGCGACGACCTTACCGAGGAGCCCGGGACGGGAGGGGCGAGAGCGTGGATGTCGCGTAGGCCCTCTTCACGAGGCTCGCGAACCTCTCGCCGGCCCTGACCGCCTATCAGAAGCGGGCCGCGCGCCCCAGGGCAGCGGCTTCTCCCCTGGTGTGTACTCCCAGTTTAGAGAGGATCTGGCGGACGTGGAACTTGACGGTGTGTTCGGTGACGTGCAGCTGGTCGGCGATCTGCTGGTTGGTCAGGCCGCGGACGAGTTCCGCCATCACCGTGATTTCTCGTGGGCTGAGTTCGCGCAGCAACTCGACATCAGTGCTGGGCGGCAGGGCGAGCGGGAGGCGGGCGGTGATCGTGGTGCCCCAGCCGGGAACGGTTGCCACGCTGAAGTCGCCACCGAGAGGGGCCAGACGTTCGCGCATCCGGTATTCCGCCTGGTTCAGCGGAAACTGTGCGCAGTCACCGTCGTCCCGAACGTCCACCGACAGTTGTTCGTCGGTCACCTGCCACGCCACACGGATCCGACGAGGGCTGGTGTGCTCCAGCATGACGAGCACGCAGCCGCGGGACAAGGCGGTGGCGGCCTGACCCACCGGGCCCGGAAGGAGCCTGTCGGCGGTGGCGGGTGGCACAGTCTCCAGGTCCACCTCGGCGTGAAGCACCAGTGGCCGCAGTTGTTCGGTGAGCAGGGAGAAGGCGCGTTGGACGGTGCATTCCTGGGCGGAAGAGGCGGCCTGCAGCGCGGTCAGGGCGGTGGAGGCCATGTCGGTTGCCGCCCGGCGGGCCCGGGAGTCGTCCAGCTCCCGGGAGCGCAGGGTTGTCAGGAGTGCCCTGAGCGTGGCGGCGTGGGTGTCGCGGGCGAGGAGGAGCTGCTTGGCGTGCTCTCCGGCGAAGAAGCGTTCTGCCGCGGTGGTCGGTGGGGAATCGGAGCGGGAGAGCAGGGCCGCCGCGATCTCCCAACTTCGCTGCACCATTGGGTAGGCGTGCTGGGCGTCGTCGGCATCGGCCAGGACGAGCAGACTGCCGGATGCCCTGGGGCCGGCGGTGGCCGCCACCAGGGCTGGGCGCGTGGTGCCTCCGATGGTGACCGGCCTGTGCCAGGGCTGACCGGGTACCGCCACAGCCTCCAGCGCGGCCAGTTCGGCGGCGCTCGGCCGGTGGTCGCCGTTGTGCGGTGTGACGCTGATTCGTCCGGCGACCAGGACAGTGGCCCAGCGGTGAGGCACCTCTTCGCGGACCACCGCCGACAGGCGTGGCAGGACCTCGTCGTCGGCGGCTGTGGCCAACTCCAGTGCCCAGTCTCCGGTCACCGTGACCTCCTACTCACTCGGCCGGTTGCAACTCTCCAGAGAGCAGTCCGGCTCACCTTGGGCGGGTGTGATCATCGTTCTGTCGCGCGGCTGTGGGCAGGCTTCCGTACCGCCCTGGTCTCCGGCTGCTGTGTCGGAGGAGCACGACGGTCGGCCACAGCTGCGGAGCACGTCGCCTCCGGCCAGATCTCGCATTCCTCACTTTCCGGGCTGGCGTCCCGTCCCACGCCACGTTCGGCCCCGCCCCTCACCCCACCTTCCACAGGGAGTCTCCAGAGCCTGTGCGACGAGGGCACTGATCGTGCTCAGCAGGGTGCGTTCCTCGTCGGTGAGGCGGCGCGGCCGGTCGAAGGTGACTACGCACACTCCGAACGTGTGCCCGGACGCGGTGGGCCCGGCTCTACGACGCCGAACACACCCGCTCCCGCGAACTCCAGAGCAGCCTGCTCCCCTCAGGGCCTGACCGACCTGCCAGCGTGCACGGCAGCCGCCCGCTGTCTCCCTGCAGAGCAGGGCATGGACGTGGGCGGTGACTGGTACGACATCATCCCGCTCTCGGGCGGCAGGTCGCCCTCGTCGTCGGCGACGCCATGGGCCACGGCCTGCCCGAGGCGGCCACCATGGGGCGTCTGTGCAGGGCCGCCTTACGGCACAGGCTCAACTGCGCTTCCTCTCGCCCGCCCACCACACGGCGACCACTCACTTCACGGACGACTGCCCCTAGCCGGCCGGGCAGGGGCAGTTCTTGCTGCCCGAGATGGCCGAGGGCGGAGAACTCCGTGGAGGAAATGTGCAGGTGCTCGCCTATCAAATGTTTGACTCTGCTCAAGTGGCTTCATTGACAACAAGATAGTGTGATCTCGGGGAACTGGCCACCCCACGCCTTGTGCACGCCTGTCTGAGGCATGTGCTGGGGGAAGGGAGCTCTGTGTCTCGGCAGCACCTCGGCCGACGTCGCAGCCTCGGCCGCAGAGCCGCGTCGCTCCTGGCACCGGCAGTCGCCGGCGGCGCGGCAGCCGGACGACACCGCGGGGCAGAGGCACTCCACCGGGACCTAGCTCGTACAGCTCGCCGACAAGCCCGTTGCCGCGTACGGCAGGACCGCACCGGTCCCTGGCCAGAAGGTGGACCCGCGCTCCTGGGCCGCACGCGACTACCTCGGCTGGCTGAAGCAGGCACGCGACCAGGTGCTGGACGAGGTGCGGGGCGTCACTCTGCTGTACAACTACCACTACGTACTGAACGGGTTCTCCGCAAAGCTGACGGCCAGTCAGACCGCAGAACTGGCCCGCATCCCGGGCGTCGCTTCGCTGGCCCGCAGCGAGGCGGACCACCTGGCCGCCACGAGCACCGCGGCAGGTACCGCTACCACCGCCGGTACCGCGACCCGCGACCGCCGCCGGCACTCTCCCACCCGCCGACACCGTCGGGTTCCCCGGCCTGAAGAAGCCCGGCGGCGTGTACTCCAAGGTTCCCGGCGGTCGGCGGAACACGGGAGAGGGGATGATCATCGGTCTTCTGGACTCCGGTATCGACACCGACAACCCGTCGTTGCGGGCCCTTCCGGAGCCCCGGGCCGACGCCGAGGTCATCGCGAGGAAGTGGAAGGGCGGCTGTGACCCCGGCGACGACCCCGCGCACCGTGTCACCTGCAACAACAAGGTGATCGGCGCCCAGTACTTCAACAAGGACGTCTTCGACCCGGGGCAGAACGACTGGCCGTCCCCCGATGGACTCCAGGTAGACGTTCCCCCTCAGTGTGATGGTGTGGTTCTCGCCGCCCTGCTCACCTCCCGACTTCTATGCGGCGCCCCATTGATGGGCGAGCGCCGCCGCCTCCCCTCGGGTGCTGACGCCCAGTTTGCCGATGATCCTGGCGACGTGGAACTTCACCGTCGACTCGCTGATGTGCAGCGTCTGGGCGATGTCGCGGTTGCGGCGGCCCCGGGCCAGTTGCCCGAGGACCTCCAGTTCCCGTGCGCCGAGCTTGGTCAGGGGGTCCTGACAGGGCGTACTGGACGATGAGAGAGGGATCTCGAAGGTGACCGTTGTGCCCCATCCCGGTACGGCGTCCACGTTGAGCCGCCCTCCGAGCGGGGCCAGCCGCTCGGTGACGCGGCGGGTGTCGAGGGCGCCGCGGGTGAGAGTGCCGGGCCCGTTGTCCCGCACGGTGGCGCGCAGTTCGTCCGTGCCGACTTTCCAGCCGATGTGAAGGCGGTGCTCTCTGTCATCACCGCCCAGGCCGTGCACTTGGTCGTCCAGGGAGGCGTGCACGGTGGCCCGGACCACGGCAAGCGCCGTGTGGGTGATGTCCGCGGGCAGCGGCCGGTCGGTTCTGTCCTCCGCGTCGGACGGTCCCAGCTCCAGCCGCACGCCGCGGGAGCGCAGGATCTGGCGCAGTGACACCGCGAGCCGCTCGAAGGCGTTTCCGGCCCGCTCCTCCATCAGCGCCCGGTCGAGTTCGACCCGGGACCGCAGTTCGGCGACGGCCGAGACGGCGAGGTCGACGGAGCGTGCACGGGAGTTCGCGTCGTCCAGAGCGCGGTCGCGCAGGACGCGGAGCAGAGCGGTGAGCGAGGCCCCGTGCGCCTCGCGGAGTTCGGCGATGGCTACGGCACGTGCGGCGGCCGCCGCACGCGACGCGGCCAGCGGCTCGCTACGCGGGCCCTCCCGGTACGCGGTCACCAGGTCCCACAGCGCCCGGGCCGGCGTCACGTGCTCCTCCGGTACCGGGGGGGCCTCGGTTCGTATGAGGACCAACAGCGCGCTCTGGCCCGTGATGTCGCTGGCCAGAGCCAGCACGGGCATGTCGACGCCGGCCATCGGCGCCCGCCCCTGCCAGCTTCCCCTCGACGGCACCAGCGACCGCAGGGCTGCCACGTCGGTGGCGGTGATGGCGACGCTGGGCCGGCCGGGAGGCTCGCCGATGATCTTGAACGATGCGTACGAGCAGTCACCGGCCAGCTGGGCGATCTCCCGGTGAGGAATCGTCTCCGCCAGGGCGGAGGACAGACGTGCCAGATGCTCGGACAGCGGCGTCTGGATCAGCTCGACTGCTGCCATCAGGTCCATGTCCGCCAGCGTAGGCAGCAGGCCTCTCCCACCGGATTGTCCTTTCGGTCAGTTGGAACTGTCCGAAAGGACGGCGGCGGCCGAGTCGCCGCGCCTGAGGCTGGAGGCGTTGTTCACGACCGGCCGCTGCCACGGCGGACCGAGCCATCCGTACGACGGGAAGTGACATTCATGAAGGCGATCTCCTACGACGAGTACGGCGGTCCGGAGGTTCTGCGGCTGGCGAAGGTGACGGAGCCGCACGCAGGGCCCGGGCAGGTGCGAGTGAAGATCGTGGCCGCTGCCGTCAACCCCATCGACTTCAAGATCCGTCAGGGCCGTGCCCCGCAGATGGGCCCCGTGTCCCTCCCGGCTGTCCCCGGCTTGGAAGGAGCCGGGATCGTCGACGAGGTGGGGGCAGGCGTCAGGGGTGTGTCGATCGGTGACGAGGTGATGGTCTGGACCGACACCGGCGCCTCTGCCGAGTACGCCCTGGCCTCGGACTTCGCGCTCAAGCCCGCCGGCCTGAACTGGGAAACAGCCGCCGCGCTGCCGGTGGCTGTCGAGACCTCCGACCGCGTGCTGGGCGAACTCGCGGTGGGCCCGGGCGAGACCCTGCTGGTCCATGGAGCCGCGGGCGTGGTCGGCTCCGTCGGGGTCCAGATCGCCGTGGCGCGCGGCGCCACCGTGATCGGTACGGCGTCCGAGGCCAACCACGACTTCCTGCGCTCTCTCGGCGCGATCCCCGCGGCGTACGGTGACGGCCTCGTCGACCGGGTCCGCGCGGTCGCCCCCGAGGGCGTCGATGCCGTCTACGACGTTGCCGGCATGGACGCCCTGGACGTCTCCGTGGAGCTGCGCGGCGGTACCACCGACCGCATCGTCACCACCAACGACCCGCGGGCCTTCGAGCTGGGCATCACCTTCTCCATCGGAGGCCGGCGGTTCGGACCGGAGCTCGCCGAGTACGCCCGCCTCGCCGCCGACGGTCGGTTGCGCGTACGCGTCGACCGGAGCTTCCCGCTCGCCGACGCCGCCAGAGCGCACGAGCTGAGCGAATCCGGCCATGCGCGCGGCAAGGTGCTCCTGCGCCCGTAGGGAGCCTTCCTCAAGACGCGCCGGGCTCAGGCGAACCCGGGCACGGCTGGTCTGTACGGCAGCGCTGCGCCCCGGCGGGTCCCCGGTCTGCGCCGGGAGGAAGTCGCCCGACTGGCGGCGATCAGTACCGACTACTACACCCGACTCGAACAGCGCCGTGTCCAGGTGTCGGGGGCCGTCCTGGGCGTGCTCGCGCAGGTGCTCCGTCTCGATGGCGACCAGCGTGAGTACCTGCTGACCCTGGCGGGGAAGAACGCCCCGCCCACGGCGGGCGGCGCTCGACAGGATGTCCAGCCACAGATGCGGCACCTGCTCGACGACCTCACCCTGTCCGCTGGGTTCGTGATCGGACACAACACGGATCTTCTGGCGTGGAACGCCGTGGCCGCGGCCATGGTGATGGACTTCGGACGGGTGCCGGAGGAAGGACGCAACTATGTGCGCCTGGTGTTCACCGTGCCCGCCATCCGCGTGCTGTACCGGGACCGGGAGGTCATGGCCCGTCTGGCTGTCTGCCACCTGCGCATGGACAGCAGGCGTAACCCCCACGACCCTCGGCTCACGGCGCTTGTCGAGGAACTTTCCGCGATGGATCCCCAGTTCCGACGGTGATGGACCTCGCATGACGTCGCCACGCGGGCCGCGGCACCAGGCTGCTTCGTCATCCTGTGGTCGGTGACCTGCTCCTCGGGCGCTCCACTTTCCAGTGCGTTGAGGACCCCGGGCAGAAACTTGCCGTGTGGACTGCGGATCCCGGCAGGCCGGCCTCCGACGCCTTGCGTTACCTGGCGTCCACGATCGGGTCGGCGCCGCTGCGCACGTGATCGCGTCGAGTGGTGGCGCCCCCGTTCACCGCGAGGCCTGCGGGAACAGGCGCAGGGCGTTCGCTGTGGTGAGTGGTCGCCAGGTGGCGCCCTCCTCCGGTGGCTCGGCCGCGTCGATCGCCGCGATGTGGGCGTCGGCGAGCGGCGCGGGACCGGTGAGTGCCAGGCTGTCGCCGCAGCAGGGGACGATCGTCCGCATGGCCCTCCTCCTCTCCTCCTCCGCCTGCCGAAGAGATACTGAATACCGGTCACATCCGGGAAATCATTCATTCCGGATGTCGACCTTCCCGCTCATCCGGGTGTGTGCGCTCCGCAGACCGGTTCCGGTCACGGAACACACCACATGCCCTGCCATTTTCACGGGAACCCGTAAAGGGGAGAATTCCATCCGGGGAATCCCGTATCCAGGGGAGAAATCCTTACCCCTCTTCCAGTGACCGAGCGATGCCACACTGGAGTCATGGCCGCCGACGCGCATCTGAGTGAGCTGGGAGAAATCCTCAAGGCGCGGAGGGCCGAGCTGACCCCGCGCACCGTCGGTCTGCCCGACACCGGTGGTCGGCGTGTGCCCGGTCTGCGCAGAGAGGAGGTCGCCCTGCTCGCCGCCATCAGCAGCGACTACTACACACGGCTGGAGCAGGGCCGCATCCAGCCGTCCGCGTCGGTGCTGGCCGCTCTCGCCCATGTCCTGCGCCTGTCGGATCGCCAACGTGACCACCTGTTCGAACTGGCCGGCCGGCAACGGGCACGACACCGCCGACCAGCCGCACAGAAGGCACACCCTCAGTTGCTCCGCCTGCTCGACGATCTCACCGTGAGTCCCGGTGTGGTGATCGGTCGCCGTATGGACATCCTGGCCTGGAATCCGCTCGCTGCCGCCTTGTTCACCGACTTCGCGAAGGTGCCGGAAGGCAGGCGGAACTGCGTCCGCATCCTCTTCACCGATCCCTCCATGCGGACGCTCTACGCGGACTGGCGGGCCGTCGCCCGTGACTGCGTGTCCCATCTGCGCACGGAGACCGCCAAACATCCCGAGGATCCGCAGCTGATCAGCTTGGTGGGGGAACTCTCCGTGGAGGACGGGGACTTCGGTCGATGGTGGGGAGGCCGTCACGCGCCGTCGCGCAGGGCGGGCGTCAAGAGGTTCCACCATCCCCTCGTGGGCGAACTCGTCCTGGACTGGGACACCCTCATCTGCGGCGGCGACCCCGATCAGGAACTCGTCGTCTGGACGGCGGAGCCAGGCACACCGTCGTACGACGGACTGAGCGCCCTCGCCTCGCGGGCCACCGGTCGGCCCCGCAGGCTCACGACCGGTCAGGCCGGTGAGACTGGCTGATACGAAGGTCTCCTCGGCCCCTGCGATTCGACAGGCGACAGACCTGGGACAAAACTCTCCCCCTCACATTTCGACTGGATACTGCAACACTCGCTGCCATGTACACCGAAGCACATTTGCCTGAACTGGGAGAATTCCTCAAGATGTGCCGGGCCCAGCTCAGCCCGCGGACCGTCGGTCTGCCCGAGTCCGGGGCACCCCGGCGAGTGCCTGGGCTGCGCCGTGAAGAGGTCGCTCACCTCGTGGGGATCAGCACCCGTGCCTACGCGCGGCTGGAACAGGGGCGCACCCCCGTGCCGAGGACGGTGCTCGCCACGCTCGCCCGCGTCCTGCACCTCGACGACGCCCAGCGCGACCACCTGTTCGAGCTGTCGGCAAGGGGCACGTGCGAACCGCGTCGCCGGTCGGCGCAGAAGGTCCATCCGCAGCTCAGACGCATCCTGGACGAACTGTCCACGACCCCCGCCCTCGTCCTCGGCCGACGCCTGGACATCCTTGCCTGGAATCCTCTCGCAGCCGCTCTGCTCACCGACTTCGACAAGCTCCCCGCGGACAGGCGCAACTACGCGCGGCTGATGTTCACCGAACCCGCCTTCCGTGAGCTCTGCCTCGACTGGAGGACGAACGCCCGAATCTGCGTGACCCAACTGCGCCTGGAGGCCGCCTGGTACCCCGGAGACCCGAAGCTGGCCGCACTCGTCGGCGAGTTGTCGGTCGCCGACGCCGACTTCCGGCAGTGGTGGGCGGGCCGACAGATGAACGGCCTGCGGATGGGCACCAAGAGGCTGCGCCACCCGATCGTCGGCGACCTCACCCTCGACTGGGACACCCTGACCTGCACCGCCGACCCCACACAGAAACTGGTCATCGCGACCGCCGATCCCGGGGCCCCGTCCCACGACGGGCTTCTGTTCCTGGCGTCATGGACTGCGGACTCGGACCGGCCCGCACAGGACGCGGCAGCCTGAGGCCTCAGGGGGCCAGGTGAGCCACCGCGCAGCCACAGGACAGGGCCGTCGGGACAGTCTCACAGCCGCCATGGCCCTCCACGGGCGACCGCCCGTGGAGGGCCATGGCTCGGCGCGGGGAGAGACGCTGCCCCTCCCGATCCGGAGTGGCGCGTGCCCCCGGGATCAGGTGCGAGGATCGCGTTCCCCGGGCGCCGGGAGGCGCGGTCGTTCCCCGTCGGAGCCGGAGAGCTGCGACGACAACTCGTCGACCAGTTCGACCAGGTCTGTCGGCCGGTCGGGTCCCCACCAGTCGCCGAGCAGCTCGGTGAGAGAGTCCCGGCGGGCCGCCGACAGCCGGGCCGCGGCGTCGCGGCCAGCGTCGGTGAGCGTCAGGTCCATGCCCTCGATCGTGGCCAACTGCCGCTGCTCGACCTGGTGCAGGGCAGCCTGGATCACCGGCAGCGGCACCTGGCTGTACTCGGCGAGCCGTGCCGCCGGCAAAGACCTGTCCGGTCGTAGGGCCCGCAGCAGTAGCCAGCTGGAGGCGGGCAGGAGGTCGTATCCGGCCGTGGCGGTGATCTTCTCGTAGATGCCGCGGCGTCCGTTCCGTGACCCGAGGACGGACAGGGCCCGTTGCGCCTCCTCGCGCGAGGAGCGGTGCACGGGGTGGACGCTGAGGGTCTGCGCCATGTCGGGCGCGGTGACCGAGCCGCGCAGCCTGTCCTCCTTGAGGAACCAGGTCAGCGCGAAGGCGAGCAGGACGATCGGGGCCGCGTAGAGGAACACGTCGGTGATCGATGTGGCGTACGCGTGCAGCGCGGACGGGCGCAGCTCAGGCGGGAGTCGGTCCATGGCACGTGGGTCGGCCTCGAGCACGGTGGCCGCCCGAGACTGGGCCGGCCCGGTGAACACGTCGTGCAGCTTGTCGTCGAGCCGGCTGGTGAAGACCGTGCCGAAGACGGCGACGCCGAACGCGGAGCCGATCGACCGGAAGAACGTGACCCCCGAGGTGGCGACGCCCAGGTCCTCGTACGAGACCGCGTTCTGCACGATGAGTACGAGCACCTGCATGACCAGGCCGAGCCCGGAGCCGAACACGAAGAAGTACAGGCTCATCTCGAGGTCGCCGGAGGACTCCGTGAGCCGGTGCAGCAGCAACAGCCCTGCGGCGGTGACGGCGGTGCCGAGCACCGGGAAGATCTTCCAGCGCCCGGAACGGGAGACGACCTGGCCGGACAGCGTGGACGTCAGCAGCAGCCCGAGCACCATCGGCAGCATGTGGACACCCGACATGGTGGGCGACACCCCCATCACGACCTGGAGGAACGTCGGCAGGTAGGTCATCGCACCGAACATCGCGAAGCCGATCACGAAGCTGATCGCCGAGGACAGCGCGAACGTACGGATGCGGAACAGCTTCAACGGCAGCACCGGTTCGGCAGCCTCGCGCTCGACGGCCAGGAACCACACGAGAAGTACGCCACCCAGGACCGCGGTCCCGATCAACGGGACCGATGTCCATCCCCAGGTCCGGCCACCGAGTGAGGTCACCAGGATCAGGCAGGTGGCGACGGACGCGATCAAAAGCGTCCCCAGGTAGTCGATCCGGTGCTTCTGCGACCGGACCGGGATCCGCAGCGCGGCGGCGATCACCACCAGGGCGACGGCACCGACGGGCAGGTTGACGTAGAAGACCCAGCGCCAGCTCAGACGGTCCACGAACAGCCCGCCGAGCAACGGCCCCAGCACGCTGGTCGCGCCGAAGACGGCACCGAACAGGCCCTGGTAGCGGCCCCGGTCCCGGGGCGGCACGATGTCGCCGACGATCGCCATCGACAGGACCATCAGGCCACCGCCGCCGAGCCCTTGAAGCGCGCGGAACGCGATCAGCTGCGGCATGTCCTGCGCCAGACCGCACAGCGCCGATCCGATCAGGAAGATCACGATCGCGGCCTGGAAGAGCTTCTTGCGCCCGTACTGGTCGCCCAGCTTGCCCCACAGCGGTGTCGCGGCGGTCGAGGCGAGCAGGTAGGCGGTGACGACCCACGACAGGTGGCTCATTCCGCCGAGGTCACCGACGATCGTCGGCAAAGCAGTGGACACGATGGTCTGGTCCAGCGCCGAGATGAGCATGCCGAGAAGCAACGCGCCGACGGACACCCGCACCCTGTGCCGGTTTCCCGCCGCCGACTGCGGCTCCACCACCTGTTCGCCTACCTCCTGGACCACAATTTCGTTCCCTCCGATACAGGAAATCGGACCTGTTGCTTCCGCCCGGGCCGCGCCGCTGACCATATCCGCAGGGCCGACAGGTGTGCATCGGTGTATGGGGGGAGGAATTCATCCCCTGGGTAATTCATGCCGGGGAAGAAATGGTCCCCTTTTGCTTTTTCCTCGACACCGGGAAATTTACTGTCCAACTCAGAACTGCGGAGATGCACTTGCTGCCGTGATGCGTCTTGGACCTCGGCCGAAGGAAGCGAGTCACGGATGACCAGAGCCACCCCCACGTCGAGCCAGGTCGTCGCTCCGGCCCCCACGGCACGGGCCGGCCTGTTGCTGCCCGCCGCGCTGGTCGCTGCCTACTACGGTGCCTACATCGCGGTGATGTCCCCGCCCACGATCAGCATGGCGCTGCGCGTGCGTGACGTGGTCGGTGAGGACCGGCGGGTCTCCACGCTGGGCACCGTGCTGTCCGTCGGTGCCTTCGCCGCTGCGATCGCCTCCCCGCTCCTGGGCGCCCTCTCCGACCGCACCACCCTTCGCCTCGGGAAGCGTCGGACCTGGTTGGTGATCGGCCCGCTCGTCGGGCTCACCGGCCTTGCCTGCATCGGCCTCGGCGGCGCGGTGTGGCTGCTGGTCGTGGGCTGGGTGCTGGCGCAGGCCGGCTGGTCGGGCACGCTGATGGCGTCGCAGGCCGTGCTGACCGAGCGCATCGAACCAGGGATGCGGGGCCGGGTCAGCGGGCTGATGGGCCCGGCCATGCCCATCGGGATGGTCGCCGCGACCCTGCTGGTCAGCCTGTTGGACTTCAGTCCCGCGCTGATGCTGCTGGTCCCCGGTCTGATCGGCGTGGCAGGTGCGGCACTGCTCGTCGCCGTGGTTCCCGACGCACCCGCCGACAAGAGCACCCTCCCGCCCTTCGGCCCGCGGGAGTTCTTCTCCAGTTTTTATGTGAACCCGCGCCGATACCCCGCCTACGCCTGGGCGTTCGCCAGTCGGTTCCTGATGTTCTCCGGGGTCTTCATCATCCTCACCTACCAGACGTACATCGTCGCGGACCGTGTGGGATACGGCGGCGACAGCACCGCCGGCCGGGTCTTCCAGTCCACTCTGCTGCTGGGCGCCGGGTCGTTGGTGGCCTCGCTGCTCTTCGGCATGCTCGACGACCGCACCGGCCGCCTCAAGCCCTGGCTCCGCGTGACCGCCTTCGCGTCTGCGGGCGGACTCCTGGTCATGTGCGTCGACAGCTCGTTCGGGATCTTCCTGACGGGCATGGTGCTCATCGGCGTCGCCCAGGGCGGCTACCTCTCCGTCGACCTGCCCATGGTCAGCCGCGTTCTGCCCGATCCCGAGCACGCCGCGCAGGAACTGGGCGTCTACAACCTGGCCCTCGTCATCCCGCAGATGCTCATCCCTTTGTACGGCGCGCTCATCGTCGGGGCCGACGACAACTACCCGCCCCTGTTCGTCGTCGGCGCCGTCTGCTCGGCCCTCGCCATGGCCACGCTCGCGGGCGTACGCGGCGTCAGGTGACCCGCCCACGGCATCCACCCCATGCCCCTCACGCCCTGTGGAGAGACCATGACCACCCCCACCCTCCGCGCGGATGCCCTCATCCTCTTCGGTATCACCGGCGACCTCGCCAAGAAGATGTTGCTGCCCGCCCTGTACGACCTGACCCGCCAGGGCGTTCTTGACGTGCCCGTCATCGGCGTAGGCCGCAGCGACTGGGACGACGAACGCCTGCGCCGGCACGCCCGTGATGTACTGAAGGCCGCTGAAGTACCCCTGGACGGGGGAGCGTTCGACAAGTTCGCCGCGCTGCTGGGCTACGCCCGCGTCGACTACGACGACCCCGTGAGCTTCGACGCACTCGCCGACCGGGTCCGGTCCCACGGTTTCCTGACCCACTACGTCGCCCTGCCGCCGTCCACCTATCCCGTCATCGCCCAGCGGCTGGCCGAAGCCGGTCTGGGCGACCATGCCCGGCTCGTCGTCGAGAAACCCTTCGGCAGCGACCTGCCCTCCGCCCGCGCCCTGCAGAGCGAACTGACCCGGTACTTTCCCGAGGAACGCCTGCGCCGCGTCGACCACTTCCTGGCCAAGGACGTCATCGAGGACCTGCTGACCTTCCGCTTCGCCAACACCACCGTCAACGCCGTTTTGGACCGCCGCTTCGTACGCAGCGTCCAGATCACCATGGCCGAGGACTTCGACGTCGCCGACCGCGGCGGCTTCTACGACGCGACCGGCTGCCTGCGCGACGTGGTCCAGAACCACCTGCTGCAGATGCTCGCCTACTTCGTCATGGAGGCACCACGCACCGGCTCCGCCGCCGACGTCCTCGACGAACGCATCCGAGCCCTGCGCGCCGTCCGTACCGTGCTGCCCGAAGACTTCGCACGCGGTCAGTACGACGGCTACCTCGACGTCCAGGGTGTCAAAGCGGGGTCGACCACCGACACCTACTGCGCCCTGCGTACCTGGGTGAACCTCGACCGCTGGGCCGGGGTCCCCTTCACCATCCGGGCGGGCAAGGCGATGGCGACCACCGCCATCGAGATCGTCGTCGACCTGCACGCCTCGAGCGCGTCGGCAGGGTGGCTCGTGACAGCCACCCAGATCGGCTACGCGACCGGAGCACTGCTGCTGGTCCCGCTCGGCGATGTCCTCGACCGGCGCCGGTTCATCCCTGGAATGATGCTCTGCGCGGCCCTCGCGCTCATCGCCTGCGCCATAGCTCCTTCCCTGGGCGCGCTCCTGGTGGCGACCACTCTCCTCGGGTTCACGACCGTCAGCGGCCAGTTGCTCACCCCGCTCGCCGGTGACCTCACCGACGACACCAACCGCGGGCGCGTGGTGGGGACGGTGGTCTCCGGGCTGCTCATCGGCATCCTCACCTCCCGCACCATCAGCGGACTCCTCGCGGACGCGGCCGGGTGGCGCGCCATCTACTTCGTCGCCGCCGCGGTCTCCCTCGCCTTCGCGTTGCTCCTCAGCCGCGCGATTCCTCCAGTCGCCCCGAAGGTCCACCTGCCGTACCCACGGCTGTTGCTCTCGGTGTGGCAGGTGATCTGGCAGGAGCGCGCGGTGCGCTGGACGCTGTTCCTCGGTGCCACCGCCTTCGGCGTCTTCACCCTGTTCTGGACCGGGCTGACCTTCCTGCTCAGCGCGGAGCCGTTCTCCTACTCGGTCTCCGTGATCGGTCTGTTCGGCCTCATCGGCCTGGCCGGGGCGCTGGCCGCCCGGCGTGCCGGGCGGCTCCACGACCGGGGCAGGTCCATGCCGGCGACCGGGTGGGGGTGGGCGGCGGTCGTGGTCTCGTTCATCGTCGCGGCCTTCGCCGAGCGCTCCGTCGTCGGGATCGTCGTGGCCGTCGTGCTGCTCGACATCGCCGTACAGGGCGTGAACATCCTCAACCAGACACGGCTGTTCGCGCTCGCGCCGGGAGCCCGCAGCCGCCTCAACACGGCCTTCGTCACCTGCAACTTCCTCGGCGGTGCGGCAGGCTCCGCCGCCGCCTCCGTCCTGTGGTCCGTCGGCGGCTGGACGGCCGTCGCGCTGACCGGCGCCGGTCTCGCCTGCGTCGCACTCCTCGTGTGGGGCCTCGGCCGCCGCGGACCGCTCCTCTCCGCGAGAAGCGGTTGAGCGCCCTCCCTCGAACGTCAAGTTTTCTTCCGCTGCTCTAGTAAGGAGTGATTGCGCATGACCACCGCACAGCACAAGATCGGCTCCGGGTTCGACGCCAGGAGCACCGCCGACGATGTCCTCCAGGGCATCGACCTGAGCGGCAAGCTCGCGATCGTCACCGGCGGCTACTCGGGCATCGGCCTGGAGACCACCCGTGCGCTTACCCGGGCCGGCGCCCACGTCGTCGTCCCCGCGCGCAGGCCCGCGGACGCCCGGGGTTCGCTCGACGGGGTCCTCGGCGTCGAGGTGGACGAGCTGGATCTCGGCGACCTGGAGAGTGTTTGCGGATTCGCGGAGCGGTTCCTCGCCTCAAGCAGGAGTGTCGACCTCGTCATCGACAGCGCCGGGATCATGGCATGCCCCGAAACCCGGGTCGGGCCCGGCTGGGAGGCGCAGTTCGCGATCAACCACCTCGGTCACTTCGCCCTCGTCAACCGTTTGTGGCCGGCGCTCGAACCCGGCGGTGCACGGGTCGTCTCCGTCTCCTCCGGCGGCCATCACATGTCCGGCATCCGTTGGGACGACGTCCAGTGGGAGCGGGGCTACGACAAGTGGCAGGCATACGGGCAGGCGAAGACCGCGAACGCGCTCTTCGCGGTGCACCTGGACAGGCTCGCCAAGGACTTCGGCGTCCGCGCCTTCGCCGTGCATCCCGGCGTCATCATCACGCCGCTCCTGCGGCACGTGGCCGAGGAGGAGAAGAGGGAGTTCGGCTGGTTCGACGAGGACGGCAATCTGCGCGACCCGGACTTCTTCAAGACCCCTCAGCAAGGCGCGGCCACGCAGGTGTGGGCCGCGAATTCCCCCCAGCTGGAGGGCCTGGGCGGTCTCTACATCGAGGACTGTGACGTGGCCGAGCCCGCTCCCGCCGACGGCGAGATGCGCGGTGTGAAGGACTGGGCGACCGACCCCGGGCAGGCGGCGCGCCTGTGGGAGTTGTCGGCGGAGCTGACGGGTGTGAACGCGTTCGCCGCGTAGTGGGTGTGGCCGGATGTCGTACGACGTCCGGCCACACACGCGTGACGTTGAGGGCAGCGGTCTCCGCGCCCGCACGTGCCCCGCGTCAGAAGGTCAGGACCAGTCGGCCGCGCAGTCCGCCTGTGGCGAGGAGCCGGTGTGCCTCGGCGGCCTGTTCCGCCGGGAACGTCCTGGCGACCCGAAGAGTGATCTGGCCGTCCTCCGCCTGCTGCCGCAGCCGGTCGAGCTTGGCGTGTTCGCGGGCATAGCGGAACACGACGATCGGCTCGTAGACGATGCCTCGTTCACCGGGACCGTCGTAGCCGCGCAGTGTCACCACCCGGCCGCCGTCACGTACCGCCCGGGCGGTGAGAGCGCCGAGCGACGCGCCGTCGATGAGCCCGTCGACGCCCTCCGGAACCTCCGTGCGTACCCGGTCCGGGTACTCGGCGCCGCGACGCAGGACGATGTCGGCACCGAGTTCCTTGACCAGGGTCTCGTCCTGCTCCGAGGCGTCGGCCACCACCCGCAGCCCGTCCGCCTTGGCCAGTTGTACGGCATAGCCGCCCACCGCACCGGCTGCTCCGGTGACGGCGACGGTCTGCCCGGCCTCCAGGCCGAGGGTGTCCAGGGCCAGGCGCGCGGTCATACCGTTCATCGGTAGCGACGCGGCCTGCGTGTCGCTCACGCCGTGGGGTGCGCGCACCACCGACTCCGCCGGTATGACGACCTGCTCGGCGTAGGCGCCGCGGGAACCGTCAGCGAGCACGAACGCCATCACCTGGTCACCGACGCTGAGGTCCGTGTCCGTGCCCGCGCCGATCTGGTCCACGACACCGGCGGTCTCCATGCCGGGAACGAACGGCGGCCGGGCGTCCGGAGACCGGGCTGGCCCGCTGCGCTGGAGGGCGTCGACCGCGTTGACGGTCGCGGCACTCACCCGGATACGCACCTCGCCCGGACCGGCGTCCGGGACAGGCAGCTCCAGAACCTGAAGCACCTCCGGCCCACCGAATTCCGTGAAACCTACAGCCTTCATGCGAAGCACCTCATTGTCTGACATGCGGTCGTTGAGGTGTCCGACCTTTCCGTCCCGCGTACTCCCGGAAAAGGGGAAGATTCCTGGCTGGGATACGGCCATAGGGGGGACGTATTTCTCCCCCGATGTGTGACACCGCACCGCCGGTCAGCGCTTGTGGGCGCGTGGGAGAGAAGGCTCAGGTAGCCGCGTCGGACGCCGACGGTTTCTGGTCGGCGGTCCAGGAAGCGAGCAGGCGTAGCCCGTCGTGGGAGGGTGTGCCGGGTTCCGCGTTCCACACGATGATGTGCTGGTCGGGATCCGTCCCGCAGGTGAGCGTGTTCCAGTCGAGCGTCAGCTCGCCCACCACAGGGTGACGCAGCTTTTTGACGCCGTTGCCCCGCATCGCGACGTCGTGTTCGGTCCACCACTGCCGGAACTGTGGGTCACGGGCGGAGAGTTCCTCGACCAGTGCGGTGAGAGGCTGGTCGTCGGGGTAGCGCGCGCTCTCCATGCGTAGCTGGGCGATGGCCAGCCGGGTGACCTCCTCCCAGTCGACGTACAGTTCACGCATCCAGGGTTCGGTGAACAGCAGCCGCACGAACACCCGCTCCAGCTCGGGGTAGCGCCCGAAATCGGTCCACAGGGCGGCGGCGAGTCGGTTCCAGCCCAGGATGTCGGTGCGCCGGCCGATGACGAAGGCCGGGGAGGCGTTGAGGTCGTCCAGCATGCGCTGCAGCTGCGGGTCCACCTGCTGGCGCTCGCGGTACACGGTCGGGCGCACCCGCTCCTTCGCGGCGAGGTCGAAGAGATAGGTGCGCTGGGCGTCGTTCAGACGGAGCACCTGGGCGATCTCGTCGAGGAGGGGAGCTGACGCCTGGAGTCGGCCCTGCTCGATCCGGGTGTAGTACTCGGTGCTGATCGCGGCGAGGAGTGCCACTTCCTCACGGCGCAGTCCCTTCACGCGCCTCCGTGGCCCGCCGCGGAGGCCGACCTCGGAGGGGGTGAGCTCAGCACGACGGGCCTTGAGGAACTCACCCAGCTCGTTCAGATGCGGGTTGCGGTTCATGACCTTCAGCCTGGCACAAACGCCGCATCTTGTGAGGGGGACGGATCCGTCCCCTGGCTGATCGGCCAGTGGGCACGATCCCCTCGATCGTGGTAGGGCCCGCAGCCGGACAGATGGCCCGGGGCGCGAGCACGCCACGGGCCACCGGCGGGAGCTTTCCGAGTTGTCAGCTCAGTGCCTTGACCAGCTCCTGGGCGAGGGCAACGGCCGAGACCGGGTTCTGGCCGGTGTAGAGGGTGCGGTCGACCTGGACGTGCGGGGTGAACGGGTCGGCCTCGCGGTAGTCCGCCCCGAGTTCGCCCACGAGGCGGTCCTGGAGCAGCCACTTCGCGCGGTCGGCGAGACCGTTCAGCTTCTCCTCGGCGTTCGACAGGCCGGTGAGGCGGTAACCGTGGAACGGGGAGGTTCCGTCCGGGCCGATCGTCGCCAGCAGTGCCGCGGGGCCGTGGCACACCAGGGAGACCGGCTTGCCGGTGGCGAGCCACTCGGTGAGCAGCTTGCCGGAGGCGGCGTCCTCGGGCAGGTCCTCCATCGGGCCCCACCCGCCGGGGTAGAAGACGGCCACATAGTCGTCGATGTGCACGTCCTCGATGCGCATCGGGTGTGCCAGCTCGGTGGCCTCGCGCAGGGCGGTCCGCATGCGCTCGGCGCCTTCCTCGCCGCCGTTGAAGTCCGCGGTGAGGCTGAGCGCGTCCGCGGTCGGCGGCACACCGCCCGGCGTGGCCGCCGCGATCTCGTATCCGGCCTCCTTGAAGACCTGGTAGGGGCCGATCGCTTCCTCGGCCCAGAAGCCGGCCGGCTGGCGGGTGCCGTCGGCCAGCGTCCAGTGGTCGGACGCGGTGATCACGAAGAGGATCTTCGCCATGGTTGTCGTCTCCTGGTGAGGGTGTCAGCCCTTGAGGGCTTCCTGGAGGATGTGGCTGTCGGCGGCCTGCCGCATGCTCACGGCCTTGCCGTCGCGGACGGTCCACAGGTGGATGAACCGGACGTCGGCCTTGTTCCCGGTCTTCGTCTCGGCGTGGTAGTGGCCGAACACGAAGACATGGCCTTCGTCGTCGGCGTAGAACTCCTCGGGCACCGCGCCGAAGGAGTCGTAGTTCGGCATCGTCCTGCCGAAGAAGTTCTTGGCGGCGTCGTCCCAGCCGTGGTAGACACCGCTGTTCGGGAAGCCGGGGGTGATGTCCCAGATGAGGTCCGGCGCCATGACCTCACTGGTGACTTCGGGGGCCATCCCGGACTCGTACAACCTGCGGATGAGGGCGAGGCTCGGGGAATCGGACATGACGTACTCCTTGCAGGGGGTGGTGGATGGAGCGGGGAAGGGACTCTGGGATCAGGCGACGAGGGCGATCCGCCCGGCGCGGAAGATCGCGGCCTGACGTGCGACGCGGGCGCCCAGGTGCTCCGCGGTGGCGATGTCCGACTTGTGGACTGCCTCCGGGCCGGCGTCGGTCGGGCTCTGGGCGCCAGCGCCCAGGAAAAAGCCCAACCGGTTGATGTCGTCCTCGCTGCCCGTGGTGGAGTCCCAGCCCGGCTGCAGGCCCAGGCTGATCCAGTGCATGCCGTGCTGGGCCGCCATCGTGGCGAAGTAGCCCAGGGTGGACGACTTGTCGCCGTTCTTGGCACCGGAGTTGGTGAAACCCGCGGCGAGCTTGTCCACCCAGGCCTGGGAGAACCAGCGCCTGCTGCTGGCCTCGGCGAACGCGTGGAAGGCCGCGGAGGCGGTACCCATGTATGTGGGGGCGCCGAAGACGATCGCGTCAGCGCCGTCCAGCTGTGCCCACTGCTCGTCCGTGATGGTGTCGACGGAGATCGAGACGACCTCGACGCCCGCTCCCGCCGCACCACGCGCCACGGCTTCGGCGATGACGGCCGTGTGGCCGTAGCCCGAATGAAAGGCGATGCCGACGGTGGGGCGGCCGGGATGGGACATGGTGAACGTGCTCCTCAAATGATTTCTACGGTGGGCTCGGTTCTCCGGGCGTTTGCCCTGGGGGCCTGCTACTGAAGGACGGCGAAGAACTTCACCATCTTGGTGAGCGCCTGATCCATGTACTCGGGAACGTCGTACATGGCGATGTGGGTCGCCCCGTCGACGACGAACAGCTCCTTCGGGCCCTTGGAAAGCTCGTAAGCCTGGTCGCTGAATACCTTTGTGTCCGCCTTGCTCCCCGCGATGAGGAGCAGCGGCTGGGTCAGCAGTTCCGGAATTTGATCGAACGCCGAGAACGCGTACATCCTGTCCATGCTGGTCAGTAGAAAACGGCCCTTTGAACGGGGATGCTGACCACGCGGAGTCCGGTAGTAGTCGTATCCCTCGCGGAGGAGATCCGGCGTGTTGTCGTCGATCTCCTCCAGCGTTTCCGGGACGAACGGGGCGTAGACGGGCTCTGCTCCCCTCGCCTCCGCTGTGCGCTGCTGAGCGACCGTCTCCAGGGTCTTGATCTGCTCGGACACCGGAGACAGATGCCCCAGGAAGCCCCTGGAACCTTCGCCCATCGGAGCCGCGCTGACGGTGGCGACCGCCTTGAAACGGCGTTCGGTCTGCGCCACGCTGATCGCGTAACCGCCACCGGCGCAGATACCGAAGACGCCCATCCGCTCGGTGTCCACGTACGGGAGAGTGGTGAGGAAGTCCGCCGCGCAGCGGGCGTCCTCCACTCTGGTCGTCGGGTCTTCCAGAAGGCGCGGTTCGCCGCCACTCTCTCCCTGGTAGGAGGAGTCGTAGACCACGGTGACGAATCCCTCGGAAGCCAGCCGCTTCGCGTACTGGCCGATGGTCTGTTCCTTTACACCGCCGGCCGGATGAATTCCGACAAGGGCCGGGTATTTTTTATCTTCGTCGAAATTGTCCGGCAGGTGGAGGTGTCCCGCGATCTCTACGGCCTTGTTCCTGAATGAAACAGTCTCGACCATGGCGCCTGTCCCTTTGTCGGCCGCGATCCGCCAATCGGCGGTCCACGCACCATGATTCGCCGGTGTCGAGATGATGTCCACTCGCGATGGGGGGAAGAAATTATCCCCTGGATATGAATTCCCGGGTAGTCACCTCTCCGTCTCATTCCGGGGTACCGAAGACCAGCTCAGGGACGCCGAGGACATTCGTCGTACCTCCGAGTCCTGGTCGCAGGTCGAGTGGGACGAAGGGGAACCCGAGGGCGATCCCCGCATCTCGCTCGGCGTCCCTGAGCTGGTCTCCGGTACCCCGGACGGCCTGATTCCGATCGCGAGCACCGACCGGGCCGAGGTGATCTTCTACGCTCCCAGGGGAGCCTCGGGCCGGGGCTCGCTGTTCATCGAGAACGGCGACTATGAATTCCTTGACTACTCATTCTCGTTCGCGGAGTGGCTCTACCGCTGGCTGGTCGGCTAAGGGCTCGTAACACGATCATGATCGGTGGTTCCTCAGTCGCCTCCAGCAGATGAGGCCACAGGCCAACGACATGAAGGCGTCGTGGAGTTCGGTCCGATGTTCCCATCGGACGGCGAGGCGTTTGAACTGGTGGAGCAGGGCGAAGGTCTGCTCCACGACGTAACGGAGCTTGCCCAGGCCCTTGATGTTCGGTGCACCCTTGCGTGAAATCACCGGCAGGATTTGCCGCTTGCGCAGCTCTTCGCGGTTGGGGTTGGAGTCGTAGCCCTTGTCCGCGGGCGCCCGGGCCGTCCGGCCACGGGAGGGATGCCGTCGACCAGGGCAAGGGTCTGGGTGACGTCGTTTACGTTGGCCGCTGTGGTGATACCTGAACGGGGTACCGCGTCCGTCACAGATCAAATGATGCTTGCTGCCCGTCTTCCGTCGGTCGACCGGCGACGGACCGGTGTCGGCTCCCCATTTTTTCGCGCGGATGTGGGAGCCGTCCACACACGCGCGGGACCAGTCGAGTTCGCCGGCCGCGTTCAGCTCGGCAAGCAAAACACGGTGCAACTGGTCGAAGACGTCGGCCTGCTGCCAGCGGTCCAGACGCCGCCAACAGGTCTGTCCCGAGCCGAACCCCAACTCCAGCGGCAGGAGTTGCCAGGCTATGTCGTTGTGGAGCACGTACACTTCAACAAGATTGTGTTACGAGCTCTAAGGACCCGCAGAAGAACAACCCGTCGATGGAAAACGCGCTGACCTGCGAGGTCAAGTCTCAAAACCCGCAAGTTATTTGTCTGCATGCCCTAAGGAAGCATTTCGCCTTGCTGTCTGAATGATGGCTCGGAAGGGTGCCTGACGGGAGTTTTCCCAGTTCAGGCACCCTTTCGTTTGCCTTTAGAAGAAGCCCAGCTTCTTCGGCGAGTACGACACCAAGAGGTTCTTGGTCTGCTGATAGTGGTCCAGCATCATCTTGTGGTTCTCGCGGCCGATGCCGGACTGCTTGTAGCCGCCGAACGCCGCGTGCGCGGGGTACGCGTGGTAGCAGTTCGTCCACACCCGGCCCGCCTGGATCGCCCGGCCCGCGCGGTACGCCGTGTTGATGTCCCGGGTCCACACACCGGCGCCGAGACCGTACAGCGTGTCGTTGGCGACCTTGATCGCGTCGTCGAAGTCGTCGAACGACGTCACCGAGACCACCGGTCCGAAGATCTCCTCCTGGAAGATCCGCATCCTGTTGTCGCCCTCGAAGATGGTCGGCTGGACGTAGTAGCCGCCCTTCAACTCGCCGTCGTAGTCGAGGCGTTCGCCGCCCGTGAGGATCTTCGCGCCTTCCTGCCGGCCGATGTCCAGGTAGGAGAGGATCTTCTCCAACTGGTCGTTGGACGCCTGCGCGCCGATCATCGTGTCCGTGTCGAGCGGATGGCCCGGCTTGATCAACTCGGTGCGGGCGACGGCCGCTTGGAGGAAGTCCGCGTAGTGGCCGCGCTGGATGAGCGCCCGGGACGGGCAGGTGCACACCTCGCCCTGGTTGAGCGCGAACATCGTGAAGCCTTCGAGCGCCTTGTCGAGGAAGTCGTCGTTCGCCGACGACACGTCGTCGAAGAAGATGTTCGGCGACTTGCCGCCGAGCTCCAGCGTGACCGGCTTGATGTTCTCGGAGGCGTACTGCATGATCAGCCGCCCTGTCGTGGTCTCGCCGGTGAAGGCGACCTTCGCGACGCGCGGGCTGGACGCGAGCGGCTTGCCCGCCTCTACGCCGAAGCCGTTGACGATGTTCACCACGCCCGGCGGCAACAGGTCCGCGATCAGGCTCATCCAGTAGTGGATGGACGCCGGGGTCTGCTCGGCCGGCTTGATGACGACCGCGTTGCCCGCCGCGAGCGCCGGCGCCAGCTTCCAAGTCGCCATCAGGATCGGGAAGTTCCACGGGATGATCTGCGCCACGACCCCGAGCGGCTCGTGGAAGTGGTACGCCACGGTGTCGTCGTCGACCTCGCCCAGCGAACCCTCCTGCGCCCGGATCGCCCCCGCGAAGTAGCGGAAGTGGTCGATGGCCAGCGGGATGTCGGCGGCGAGCGTCTCGCGGACCGGCTTGCCGTTCTCCCAGCTCTCCGCGACCGCGAGCTGTTCCAGATTCGCCTCCATCCGGTCGGCGATCTTGAGCAGGATGTCGGAACGCTCGGTCACCGACGTCCGTCCCCACCCCGGCGCCGCCGCGTGCGCCGCGTCCAGCGCCCGCTCCACGTCCTCCGCGGTGCCGCGCGCGATCTCCGTGAACGGCTGCCCGTTCACCGGGGACGGGTTCTCGAAGTACTGCCCGCGAGCCGGCGGCACGTACTCGCCGCCGATGAAGTGGTCGTAGCGCGCCTGGTAGGAGACGATCGCGCCCTCGGTGCCGGGTGCCGTGTAACGGGTCATCCTGGTCTGCCTCCCGGAACAGCGCTGCCCGCCGTTGGGCAGCTTTTGGCGCGAGGCTAGGGAGCGGGACGTTGCATGTACGTTGCGGGGAAGTGGTGGGTGCGGGCGGGGCGTTGAAGCGGTGGGTGGGGGCGGGACCGGTAGCTGGGAGCCGTCGTCCTGGCGGGAGTGGCCGACGGAGGTGTTGGAGACGGGACGTCCCGGAAGCCGGAAGCCGGAAGCCGGAAGCCGGAAGCCGGAAGCCGGAAGCCGGAGGGCGGAAGCCGGAGGGCGCAGAGGCGGACGGCGGGCGGCGGGCGGGGCGGCAAGTACCCCGCGCCGAGCGCGAGTTACGTCAGTGACCCCCCTGCCGTGCCCACCCGACCGGAGCCGCCAGCTCGGACTCCAGTGCGGCGAGTCGCGAACGCACCGGTGCCGTCGGCCGTATCGCCGCGAGGGCCCGCCAGACGTCGAGGTCGTCCTCGCCCCACGGTGCGTGCGCCCAGTCCGCCAGCAGGTCGGGGTCGCGGCGGGCGATCAGTGCCGTGCGGAGGCCGTCCGCGAGGCGGGTCCTGAGCCGGACCACCGCCGGTGCCTGCGAACCGGGCAGCAGCGGACCCGTGTACGCCGTCGCCGCTCCCGTGACCGCGCCCCCTTCCAGCCGCCGCTCGACGATCGCCACGTCGGACTCGACCGGCGAGGTGAGCCGGTACGGACGCGAGGCGAGCAGGCCCGGGCCCAACAGCCGCCGCAGCCTGGCCAGTTCGGCCCGCAACGTCACCGGCGGTACCGACTCGTCCTCGTACAGCGCGCACAGCAACTCGTCGCCGGTCAGCCCCTCGGGATGCCGGGCCAGCAGCACCAGGATCTCGCTGTGCCGGCGGCTCAGCCTCATCTTGCGTCCGTGGACGCACAGTTGGGCCTCGTCCCGGCCCAGCGCCGTCAGTTCGGGCCCGTCGACGGAGGTCTGCTCCGGTGCGAGCAGCGCCAGTTGGGACTCGGCGGCCCGCGCCACCGCCTGCACGAAGCCGAGGCTGTGCGGATGCGCCAGCCCGTTCCCGCCGGTGATGTCCACGGCACCGAGTACCCGTCCCGTGCGCGGATCGTGCACCGGAGCCGCCGCGCACGTCCACGGCTGCACCCGCCGGATGAAGTGCTCGGCCGCGAACACCTGCACCGGCCGGTCCACGGCGACCGCCGTACCCGGCGCGTTCGTCCCGACCGCGCTCTCCGCCCAGCGCGCACCCGGCACGAAGTTCATCCGGCCCGCCTTCCGCCGGGTCACCGGATCACCCTCGACCCACAACAACCTGCCCTGCGCATCGCACACCGCCAGCAGATGCTCGCCGTCCGCGGCGAACGTACCCACCAACTCCCGGATCAACGGCATCACCCGCGCCAGCGGATGCTCAGCGCGATAGACACCCAGGTCACCGTCCGTCAGCTCCACGCGCGCCGTGCCCTCGGGACCGACACCGGCCCGCGCGGAACGCCGCCAGGAATCGGCCACCACCGACCGCACCGGCTGCGGCACCGTACCCGCCACGGCGAACGTCTCGTGCGCCCGGCGCAGCACCCGCACCCGCTCGGCAGGGTCGGCCCCCGGCTCCAGGGCCACCCACGGATCGGTCAACTCGGCCTCCCCTGAAGTCGATACGACGGCAGTGCAGTGGCGGTACAACGGCGATACGGCGACGACACGACAGTGACACGGCGCCGCAACGGATGCGGACATCGTCACTCCGCAGACGGATCCGGACAACCGTTTCGACCAGCTACGCCCCGAACGAACCGCGACGCTCCCGGATCCGGCTCGCAACCCGCCCTGATCCGCCCCGGCTCAGGCGAAGTTGACCAGCCTTATGTAGCGCGTCCAGTCCCAGTTCGGCCCCGGATCGGTGTGGTCCGTGCCCGGCACTTCGTAGTGCCCGATGATGTGCGCCCGGTCCTTCGGGAGTCCGTACTTCGTGCAGATCGCCGCCGTCAGCCTGGCCGACTGCTCGTACAACGCGTCGGTGAACCACTGGGGTTGGTCCACCCAGCCCTCGTGCTCGATACCGATGCTGCGGGTGTTGTAGTCCCAGTTCCCCGCGTGCCAGGCGATGTCGGCCTCCCGCACGCACTGCGCCACATGCCCGTCGGCCGATCGCACGAGGTAGTGCGCGGACACCTTCTTCTGCGGATTCTGGAAGATGGACAGGGTGTTGGCATACGTCTCCTGCGTGACGTGGATGATCACGTAGTCGAGGGGATAGGTGCCGGGGCGGCTGGACGCCGTGTAGTTGGAGGTGCTCGCCGGCTGCCACTCGGCCGGCGGATAGTCGACGGCCTGCGTCTGCGCACCGGCCTGCGCGTCGGGAAGTAACGCATAGGGTACGGCGGCCAGCGCGGCACCCTTGAGGATGCGCCGCCTGCTCGGAAGCGGTCTTGAACGGTCCACTGCGGGTGCCTTTCAGGGGTCTTCGGGTACGTCGGGTATGTCGGGTTCTTCTGAGTGTTCGGGGTGAGCGGCGGGCTCAGTGCTGGAGTGCCTTCGCGGTCTCACGCAGCCGTGCGTGCAGTCCGCGATGCGTCTCGCGCGCGGGCAGCCATTCCTTCCGGATCTTCGCCACGCAGGTGTAGTTGGTGTCGCACACGTTGGCCAACGGCGATTCGACCGCCTGGGTTGCGAATTGGTAGGCGTCCAGTTCACTGAACCCGTAGTCGCGCACCAGCCAGCGCACCAGGTCGAGCTGGGAGATCCGGAACGCGTCCTCCAACGGGCGTGCCGAACCCGTCGAGATGATGTGCGTGTCCGACTCGATGCGCGGCCAGGGCGTGGCGACCCCCTTGAGCAACTCCACGATCACCACGGTGTTCATCGCGCACTCGACCGCGACTCCACAGGTCTCGCCCTCGCCCTGCCGGGCGTGCCCGTCGCCGAGACTGAGCAGCGCGCCCTCCACGTTCACCCCGAGGTAGCAGGTGACCCCGGCCCGCATCTCGGGCGTGTCCATGTTGCCGCCGTGCGCGTCCGGGACCAGCGCCGAACGCACTTCCAGATTGGCGGGAGCCACACCCACGGTGCCGTGCATCGGGTCGAGAGGCAGCTCGACCTCGATGTCACTGTCCCGCGCGCGGAACAACGCCGTACGGCGGGTCCGGTCCAACTGCCAGATCCAGACGGTCTCCGGAAGCGGCGGCTGCAGCGTCGCCGTGGTGTGCGTCGAGGTGAGCGCGCCGAAGAGGGGGACCGTGGTGGAGGCGGCCCAGTCCCGCGCCGGTTCGATCGACACGAAGTGCACGGCGACCGTGTCGCCCGGCTCCGCGCCCTCCACATGGAAGGGGCCGGTTTGAGGGTTCAAAAAAGGGAACTCACATACCTCGGACACCAGGTCCTTCTCGGACCGTACCCGTCCGGCGAAGCAGTCCTCCGTATACAGGTCGAGGACTGTGCCGGGCGTGATGCGTGCCACGGGCGGGGCGCCGCCGAACGTCCAGGCGTACTCGCCCGGTTCGGGCCGCACCGTCAGGATCCGGGGGTCGTTCATGGCTGTACTGCTCCGTTCTGCGGATGACCGGTGGAGGCGGGTTCGTCGAGATGGACACGGGCGGTTTCGGCTATTCGCTCGGGGTGGCGTCGTAGCAGAACGAGCAGGACCACGAGCCCTGCCGCCATCCAGACGCCGACGACCGGTCCTGCGTAGGACACGGGCGCGGTCAGCTCGGTCACGAAGTCGAAGACCGGGAGGCCTGCCGCGGTGAGCAGGGCGGGGACGAACGCGACGATCCCGAGGAGCGGGACCAACAGGTGGCGTGCAGGCTTGAGCAACTCGCGCCTGCGGCGCAGGAAGTAGCCCGCGCAGGCCAGGTTCACGACGATGTAGACGGCGATGACGACCGTGACGATCACCGTGGCCAGGAGGAGGAACGCGGTCACCGGGTCGTAGGCGAAACCGAGGCCCAGTACGGCTCCCACCGCGACGACGGTCTGCACGGCGATGCCGGCGACGGGGGAGCGGTGGCGTGGGTGCAGGGTGGCCAGGACGCGGGGGAGTACCCGGATGCGGGCCAGGGCGAAGGCGGTGCGGGTCGAGACGGTGGCGCACGCGTTGGCATTGGCGATCGTCGAGTTGACCACGGCCAGGAACACCAGCACCCAGAACAGTCCGAACGACGCGCGGGCCACGCCCTCCCAGGACGCCGCTCCGGAGGCGCCGAATCCGCTGAAGCGGTCCGGCCCGAAGTACACGGTCATGGCGTAGGTCGTCAGCACGTAGAACAGGCCGATCCCCAGGGCCGCGCCGAGCACCGCGCGGTGCATCGTCCGGCGCGGGTCCCGTGTCTCCTCGGCGAGCGGTGCAGCGGCCTCGAACCCGGCGAACGCGAGCACCGTGTAGACCGAGCCGGCGAAGACCCCGCCGAGCCCCGAGTAGTCCTTGCCGACGTGCGAAGTGCCGAACACCGACAGCGTGTTGGCGCTACCGGCCTTGCCGATCAGCCAGACGGCGAACACCAGGAAGACGAGGATCTCGAAGACCCCGAGAATCGTCCCGAAGCGGGCCGAGGCGCGCGCCCCGAACCAGCCCGCCACGGCGATGATCGCGGCGCCCGCGAGTGCCCACGGCCACCACAGGTTCTCCGGATACGAGTTCCACTCCTGGTGCAGGGTGCCCGCCGTGGTGAACCCGAGCTGCAGGAGCAGCAGCGGCGGGACCAGCGCCTCCACGAAGACGTAGCCCCAGCCGACCAGGAAGCCGACGGCCGGATGCAGTCCCTGCGCCGCGTAGGTGGCCACCGAGCCGGCGGCGGGCAGTTCGCGGGCCAGCTCGGCCACGCAGGACGCGGTGAACAGGCAGGCCACCAGGGCGATCAACACCGACAGCGGCAGACTGCCGCCCGCGAAGGCCGCGCCCGACGGGATCGACGCGGCGACCGCGGCGGCCGGCGCCATCGCCGTGATGCTCTGGAAGAGGACCTCGCGCAGCCCGACGGCATCCCGTCGCAGCCCTTGAACTGTCTCCGCCGACACGTGAATCCCCCCTCGTCCACCCGCGTTCGCAACCACACCCGCACCCCGTCGTCACGACACGACGGCTGTGCCTCGCGTGAATCACGGTACGGCGCTTGCGGGTTGGGCAGTAGGGCGTGGCGTGGTTCCGTGGACGGCGGCGGAGTTGTGGACAACTCGATCACTCGAATGGGTGAACTCGGCCCTGTTTCAGGCCTGTTCGGCCAGGTTGTCCCCAGCCCGTTCGGCCACCGAGGCCGGGTCGTCGAGGACGGCCCGCACGATCGAGTGCGCGGCGCCCAGCAGCGGACCCTCGGGCCCCAGCCGCGACACCGAGACCGGACAGGCGGGCCCGGCCGTGCGGCGCGCCAACTCGGCCTCCAGCGACGGCAGTAGCCAGGGCGCGAGTCCGGACAGTGCGCCGCCCAGTACCACCAGCTGCGGATCGAGGAGGTTGACCGCGCCGGTCAGCGCGATGCCGAGCGCCGTGCCGGCGTCGTGCAGGGCACGGCGTACCGCCTCGTCGCCGTCGGCGGCGCGGGACGCGAGCAGGCCGACCCGGTCCGCGCCGGGCTCCAGCCCTGCGGCGCGCAGCACGGCCTCCTCGCCCGCGTACTGTTCGAGGCAGCCGCGCCCGCCGCACGCGCACTCCGGCCCGTCCGGACGCACCGGGACATGCCCCAACTCGCCCGCGAATCCCCGTGTTCCGCGCAGCAGTCCGCCGTCCACCACGACCGCGGCGCCGATGCCGATCTCGGCCGACACATGCAGGAAGTCGCGCGGAGTGGTCCCGCCCAGCCAGAGTTCGGCGAGCCCGCCGAAGTTGGCTTCGTTGTCCACAGTCGGCGGGAGTTCGGCGGGCAGCAGGGCGCCGAGGTCCGTGTCGTGCCAGTCGAGGTTCGGGGCGCGGACGACCGTACGGCCGTCGCGTGCCACCAGACCGGGTACGGCGACCGCGAGCCCGGCCGGCCACAGGCCCTCCGCGTCCGCCTCGGCGACGACCTGCCGTACCAGCGCGGTGAGTTCGGCGAGTACAGGCTCGGGGGAGCGGCCGCGGTTCACGCCGTGTCGCACGGCACGCGCGCGTATCTCGCCGCGCAGATCGACCGCGCAGACCGCGAGGTGGTCGACGCCGATCTCCGCGCCGATCCCGGCCGGACCGCGCCCGCTGACGGCGAGCGCCGATCCGGGGCGGCCCACCCGGCCGGGCCGCTCGGGGCCCAGCTCTTCGAGGAGCCCCGACCGGATCAGTTCGTCCACCAGCGTCGACACCGCCGCACGGGTCAGCCCGATGCGTGAGGCCACCGCCGCACGCGAGAGCGGGCCCTCGGCGCTGACCGTGTGCAGCACGCGCGCGAGGTTGCGGCGGCGCATGCCCTGCTGAGTGTCGGGCAGCGCGCGGCCGGGCCCGGCGGGATGCGCCTCGTGCAGCGGTGCGGTCATGCCTCCGTCAGTCCTCGGTCGGTTGCGGGTCAGCGGGCGTCCGTCCCCCGTTCGAGCAGCGGAGCCGCGTCGGAGAGTACCCCGGAGATCCTGGCCAGCGTCGCCTCGTCACGCTCCACGGCGTCCAGCACCGGCCCCGCGGCGGTGTTCCAGCGCCGGGCCACCGCGGCCGGATCCTCGCCGGTCAGCAGCCCTGCGGCCTGCGCTGCGGCACCGAGCGCGACCAGCTCCTTCGCCTCGGGCACCTGGACCGGACGCCCCGACAGCCGTCGTACGGTCTCCTGCCAGGCCGTGCCCCGGGCGCCCCCGCCGATCAGCAGCAGCGGCGTCGTGCGGTCCGCGTCCTCGTCCAGGACCAGGTCGAGCGCGCCCAGCAGGGCGTGTACGGCACCGTCGTAGGCGGCCTGGAGGAGCTGTCCGCCGGTGGTGTCGTGGCGCAGGCCGTGCAGCAGGCCGGAAGCGTTGGGCAGGTTCGGGGTGCGCTCGCCGTCCAGGTAGGGCAGCAGCGTGACCGAAGTGCCGGGCTCAACGGCTTCCCGGTCCAGGCCCAGCAGGGCCGCGACCCGGTCGACGGCGAGGGTGCAGTTCAGCGTGCAGGCCAGGGGCAGCCAGTCGCCGTGCGCGTCGGCGAAGCCCGCGACCGTGCCGGACGGGTCGGCGGGGCGGTGCTTCGACACCGCGTACACCGTGCCCGACGTACCGAGGCTGAGCACGGGGTGGCCGGCGCGCAGCCCGAGACCGAGCGCTGCGGCCGCGTTGTCGCCGGTGCCCGGGGCGACCAGCGTGCCCTTGGAGAACGGCAGGTCGTGGCAGTCGCGCACCGTCCCCGCCACCTCGCCCGGCCGCACCACCCGGGGCAGCATCGCCGGATCGAGCCCGACATGCCGGAGGATCTCCTCGTCGTACGACTCGGTCCCCGAGGCCCACCAACCCGTGCCGGAGGCATCGCCCCGGTCGGTGGTGCCCTGTCCGGTGAGCCGCTCGGTGAGGTAGTCGTGGGGGAGGCGTACGGCCGCCGTGGCGCGCAGCGACTCCGGCTCGTGCTCGGCGAGCCAGGCCCACTTCGTGACCGTGAAGGAGGCGCCGGGCACGCTGCCGGTGCGCTCCGCCCAGGCCTTCGGACCGCCCAGTTCCTCGATCAGGCGGCGGGCCTGCGGAGCGGAGCGCACGTCGTTCCACAACATCGCCGGGCGTACCGGCTCGCCCTGGGCGTCCAGAGTGACCAGGCCGTGCTGCTGGCCGCCGATCGACACGGCCGCCGCCTCGTGGGCCGCGTCTCCGCACTGGCGCAGGGCCTCGCACAGCGCGTCCCACCACTGGCGGGGATCGCTCTCGCGGCCCGCCCCCGAGGAGACGGTGTGCGGCGCCTGGCCGCTCGCGACGATCCGTCCGGTGGACACATCGACGACCAGTGCCTTCGTGGACTGGGTGGACGTGTCCACGCCGACGACGAGCGGACCCTCGGCTGCTGACATCGGGCTCTCCCTGTTTTTTCCGCGGCTCTGCGGGGCTCTGACCTGGTGTTCTCAAGGCTGTCCGGGGTGCGGTGACCCGTACCCCACTCCTTCAGGGACACGTTGTCCCTTCCCAGAGCTGCGTGTGCATACTAATTTGTAAACCGCCATGACGAAATAGTCGCAGCGAAGCAACAAGGAGCCGCGTCATGAACTACCAGCCCACCCCCGAGGACAGGTTCACCTTCGGCCTTTGGACCGTCGGCTGGCAGGGACGGGACCCGTTCGGCGACGCCACCCGCCGTGCCCTCGACCCCGTCGAGACGGTGCAGCGCCTGTCCGAGCTCGGCGCCCACGGTGTGACCTTCCACGACGACGACCTGATCCCCTTCGGGTCCTCGGACACCGAGCGCGAGTCGCACATCAAGCGCTTCCGTGAGGCCCTCGACGCGACCGGCATGAAGGTGCCGATGGCGACCACCAACCTCTTCACGCACCCGGTCTTCAAGGACGGCGCGTTCACCGCCAACGACCGTGACGTGCGCCGCTACGCCCTGCGCAAGACGATCCGCAACATCGACCTCGCGGTCGAGCTGGGCGCCGAGACCTACGTCGCCTGGGGCGGCCGCGAGGGCGCCGAGTCCGGCGCCGCCAAGGACGTGCGTGTCGCCCTCGACCGCATGAAGGAGGCCTTCGACCTCCTCGGCGAGTACGTCACCGACCAGGGCTACAGCATCAAGTTCGCGATCGAGCCCAAGCCGAACGAGCCCCGCGGCGACATCCTGCTCCCCACCGTCGGCCACGCCCTGGCGTTCATCGAGCGCCTGGAGCGCCCGGAGCTCTACGGCGTCAACCCCGAGGTCGGCCACGAGCAGATGGCCGGGCTCAACTTCCCGCACGGCATCGCCCAGGCCCTGTGGGCGGGCAAGCTCTTCCACATCGACCTCAACGGCCAGTCCGGCATCAAGTACGACCAGGACCTGCGCTTCGGCAACGGCGACCTGCGTGCCGCCTTCTGGCTGGTCGACCTCCTGGAGAGCGCCGGTTACGCCGGCCCGAAGCACTTCGACTTCAAGCCGCCGCGCACCGAGGACCTCGACGGTGTGTGGGCGTCGGCCGCCGGCTGCATGCGTAACTACCTGATCCTCAAGGAGCGTTCGGCCGCGTTCCGCGCCGACCCGGTGGTCCAGGAGGCGCTGCGCGCCTCGCGGCTGGACGAACTGGCGCAGCAGACCGCGGCGGACGGCCTCAAGTCGCTGCTCGCGGACCGCTCGGCCTTCGAGGACTTCGACATCGAGGCGGCCGCCCAGCGCGGGATGGCCTTCGAGCAGCTCGACCAGCTCGCCATGGACCACCTCCTGGGAGCACGCGGCTGACCGCACGCACGCGTGCGTCACGTCACTCGCGAGCCCGTTGGTGTACGTGACCGCCTGTTCGTGACCGACCCTCGCGCGGAATGCTCCGGAATCATGCGATCCACGGCATGAGCCCGTATCAACCACCGCGCGGGGGTCGCGCCATGACCTCTGCCCGGCGACTCTGGTCGGTATGGCCATGCCGCCCGTACCGCCTCGACCGCCCGGGCCACCCGGCTCTGTGCCGCCTCCGGGAGGCGGCTTCGGACCACCGCCTCCCGGAGACTTCGACCACGCATCAGGAGGGGGCTATGGGGACTACGACCCGCCTCCGCGCCGACGCCCCCGACCGCTGTTCATCCTGCTCGCCGTGATCGTCGCTGCCGGAGCGGTCGTCGCCATCGCGTTGATGGCCTCCGGAGGACACGACTCACCGGACAAGAAGACGCCCGCGGAGAGCAGTTCGAGCACGAGCCGCAGCCCGTCCCTCACCCTCCCGACGAAACTCCCCACCAGCCTGCCGACCAAGCTCCCGACGTCGCTCCCGTCGAACCTCCCCTCGGAACTGCCGAGCGAGGTCCCCAGCGACATCGAGTCCCTGCTCCCGTCCCTGTTCGGCTAGTCGCCTCGGAAGCCGACGGACGTTCAGATGCCGTGCGGCAGCTTCAGGTACACCACGGTCGTCTTGATACCGCTGTCCACCAACCGTCCCTGTGCGTCGAACGCGCCCGCGCCGTCCGTCATCCCGAAGTCGTTGTCATTCACGAGGACGAGCGTGTCGTGATCCACGCGCGCGATGCCCTCGATCTTCTGCGGCACCCCGGAGACGGTCCCCAGGTCGACGACCAGCTTCTTGGCCAGCACCGGGACACCCGAGGCGGTCGGGTTGTCGAGCTGCTCCAGCGACGGGGACGTCGTGTCGTCGTCGTAGCGACCGCCGAGGATGTTCGACTTGCGGTCCAACGTGACCAGTTGGAGCCTGGCCGCCTTGTCGGTGCGCTCCTCGACCAGGAGCCGGTCACCTCCTACGGCGACCACGGAGGAGATCTTGAGTTCGGAGGTGTCGTCCTCGCTGGGGTCGACCACGTTGACCGGGTCGAAGCGGTACGGGTACTCCGCCGTGACCGCCTTCTTCTTCGTGGAGAAGCGCAGCAGCCGGGTGTTGAGCGACGCGTCCCCGGCATCCCCGTCCGGCAGCGACAGTGGGCTCTGGAGGGCCATCACCAGGTCACCGCCGGGCAGTTGGGCCAGCCCCTCGAAGCCGCGGTTGATCTTCCGGTGCAGCAGGACGGCCGGCAGCGACTCCACCACCGGGTAGTCGGTACCCGTCAGATGCAGCCCCTTGGGCACGTACCGCGTGAGTACCTTCCCGCGCGCGGAGACATGCACCAGGGAGGGCCCGTACTCGTCGACGAGCCAGAACGACCCGTCGCCGGCCCGCACGATGCCCTCCGTGTCCAGCCCGTTCGGGTTGAACGACAGTGCCGTCTGGGCGTCGTAGGAGTACGGCGCCTCGTCGCGTCCCTGCTGGTTCGACAGCCCGGTGACGGCCTTCCCGGAGGACGTGGTGATCGGGAGCGCGTCCAGGACCTTCACCTTGTCCCCGGAGACACGGATCTTCACGATCGCCGGGTCGAAACCGGGCACGGGGAACGTACGGCGCTTCGTTCCGCTCACCTTGATCTGGCCGTTGGGCCCGCGATCGGTGACCGTCCAGTACTCGCCCTTGCGGCCTGCCGGGTAGATGTCGCTGCCGATGCCTCCGAGGTCCACGCCCCGGTCGTTGTCCACGGTCCCGGGCAACAGCGCGTTGCTGAACGCGCCGAGCGGGATGTCGCCCAGCGTCGCCGTCCGCGTGACATGGGCGGCCTCGGCCTTCGCGGGGGCTCCCACGGCCGTACCGGCCGCCACGAGGGCGACGACGACGGCGAGTGGAACACCCGCCGCTACGGGACGACGGACGCGGCGCCGGACGATGGCGTGCGGGGACATCGGGCCTCCTGAAGACAAGTTCGTTGACAGCGGCCAGAGTTGGGCGTCATGAGGAACGGTGCTCGACGGTGGGGTTAATCCGGAGTGTCGACAGCTTGTCGGGCGGGCGTGGCGCCTGCGACGGGGCGGCCGTGATCCGATCGCGGCCCGTGGTCTTTCTGCCTGGGAGGCCAGGCGTTCCCGGCGTACCGATCACAGCGGCGGACGAGGCGAGCACCTAGTGGGCCGCACCGAACCACTTGGGCAGTCGGCTCAACAGGTCCTCCTGGTCGTCGCCGACCCACGCCACGTGACCGTCCGGCCGTAGGAGCACCGCGGGTGCGTCCAGTTCCTCGCTGACGTCGACTACGTAGTCGACGCGATCCGCCCAACCCGTGACCGAGAGTCGGCCGGTCCGGTCGAGGAGGAGGCCTCGGCCGGTGTGCATCAACTCGTAGAGGCGACCGTGCTTCAGCTGCACGTCCCGTAGTCGCCGGCCGAGCAGTTCGTGGCCCTCGCCGAAGTCGTAGCGGATCCCGACCGCGGTGATCATCTCGGTCACGTACCGGTTCACCCCCTCGAAGTCCATCAGCGTCGAGAACAGTTCCCGTAGTGCGGTCGGACCGGGATCGGTCCCCAGGAGCGTGATCTGCGCGCGCGTGTTGGCGATGACTCGGGCGCCTACGGGGTGTCGTTCGAGGTGGTAGCTGTCCAACAAGCCTTCCGGAGCCCAGCCGTTGACCTCGGCGGCGAGCTTCCAGCCGAGGTTGAACGCGTCCTGCACACCCAGGTTGAGCCCCTGCCCGCCGGTCGGCGGATGGATGTGTGCCGCGTCGCCGGCCAGCAGGACCCGGTCGACCCGGTAGCGCTCGGCCTGCCGGGTGGCGTCGCCGAAGCGGGACAGCCAGCGCGGCGAGTGCACGCCGAAATCGGTGCCCGCGACGGCCCGTAGCCGCTGCTTGAAGTCGCCGAGGGTCGGCGCTGTCGCACGGTCCTCGGCAACGCCGTCGGCGGGCACCACGACGCGGTACACGCCGTTCTCGCCGGGGCTGACGCCGAACCGCAGTTGAGTCCTGCGGACTTCCTCGACGGCGGCGGCAATGGTCGCCGGATCCTGGGTCGCCTCCATTTCGCCCAGCAACGTCTCGACCGTCGCGGGCTCGCCGGGGAAACCGACACCGAGCACCTTGCGTACCGTGCTGCGACCGCCGTCGCATCCGACGACATGGCGCGAGCCCAGCTGCGAGCCGTCAGCCAACTCGACGGTCACCCCGTCCTCGGCCTGACTCAACCCGATCACCTCGCAGCCGCGCCGGATCTCGGTACCGAGTTCGACGGCGTGCTCTTCGAGCAGCCGCTCGGTGACAGGCTGCGGGGTGGCGACACCGTACGGGTGAGCCGTGTCCGACCGGTCGGGCCATGGTTTGACGATGCCTCCGAAGAGGCCACCCGTCTGGAACTTCTCGCTGACCGCGAGGAACCGGTCGAGGAGGCCGCGCTGGTCCATGATCTCCACGCTGCGCGCGTGCAGACCCTGCCCGCGCGACTCCCCGGTCGGCTCGGCCAACTTCTCCAGTACGACCACATGCACGCCGTGCAGCCGCAACTCGCAGGCCAGCATCAAGCCGGTCGGTCCGCCGCCGACCACGATCACGTCAATCATCAGAACGCCCGTCCAACGCGATTGGTTTCCGGCCCGCCGATCCGTGGAGCTGTGCTCGCGAATCTTTCGTTTCCGCAGGTCCCGGCCTCGGTCGGCCATTGTGCGGGACCCCCTGGGCCTTGCCGCAAGCCCCCCGCCGCGCTATACCTTGGGTGTGGCGAGGAGTGGACGAACTCCTTGCCATTTCCTGTTTCCGGGTACTTCTCCGCGAACTCGTGACTCCTGGGGGCCGGGCCGGTGAGGGTGTCGTCAACCCCCCTGTGCCGACCCGGCTGACCCCCGTACGGACACGGGGGGTGCCGCCATGGTCGCGACCGGTCACCGATTCGTACGTTTGCTCAGGTCAGCCCGTTGCCTGAGAGAGCCGGAGACCGGACATGTCCCAGACCACCGCAGTCGTCGGCGCACCTGATCCGGGGGATGCCGTCGCGGCGCCCCAGGGAAGCGGGTTCGCGCCCCTCCTGCGCACGGTCAAGGGCAGAGGCCTGCTGGAGCGGCGGTACGCCTGGTACGCGCGCTGTATCGCCGCCAACGCCCTCGCGCTGGCCGCCATCGGCACCGGCATCGTCCTGATCGGCGACTCCTGGCTGACCCTGCTCCTGGCCCCGCTGCTCGCCGTGTTCGGCGCCCGCACCGCCTTCATAGGCCATGACGCGGGCCACTCCCAGGTCGCCGGCGACAAGGCCGTCAACCGCCTCATCGGCCTGGTCCACGGCAACCTGCTGCTGGGGATGAGCTATTCCTGGTGGAACGACAAGCACAACCGTCACCATGCCAACCCCAACCACATCCACAAGGACCCGGACGTCGTCGCCGACATCCTCGTGTTCACCGGCGAACAGGCCAAGGACCGGTCAGGTTTCCGGCGCTGGCTCACCCGCAACCAGGCGTGGCTTTTCTTCCCGCTCACCCTGCTCGAAGGCATCGCCCTCAAGGTCCACGGTTTCCAGGACCTGCGGCGTCAGCCCCGTCGTGAGCGGGTCGTCGAAGGTGCCCTTCTGGTGGGCCATATCGTGGCCTACGCGACGCTGCTGCTCATCTCGATGTCCCCGGGGAAGGCACTCGCGTTCGCCGTGCTGCACCAGGCCCTGTTCGGCCTGCACCTGGGCCTCGCCTTCGCACCCAACCACAAGGGCATGGAGATGCCGGACCCGAACGGCGACCGATGGGGCCATCTCCGCCGCCAGGTCCTCACCTCGCGGAACATCCGCGGCAGCGCCCTCACCGACTGGTTCCTCGGCGGCCTCAACTACCAGATCGAACACCACCTCTTCCCGAGCATGCCGCGGCCCAATCTGCGGCTCGCACAACCCCTGGTGCGCGCCCACTGTCAGGATGTGGGTATCCCCTATGTGGAGACAGGACTCGTCGACTCCTACCGGCAGGCCCTGCGCCACCTCCACGAGGTGGGGGAGCCGCTGCGGATGGAGTGGACGGAGTGACGGAACAGCCGACGACGCGGGTACCAGTAGGGGAAGCGCCTCAGGGATGTCTCAGGGTCGCGATCCGGAACTGTGCGGAGCGCGGACCCGTTCTCAGATCAGAGAGCGGCTGCGGCCGCGGAGGAGGCGACACATGTCGAAGAACGCGAAGATCGCCGTAGGAGGTGTGGCGGTCGGCCTGATCCTGTGGTGGCTCTGGCTGCCCTGGTGGGTCTCATTCCTGATCGTCGTGGGAGTGCCGACGGCCGCATACCTCACGCTGGACCCCTCGCAGCGGCGTCGGCTGCGCCGCGTGGCAGGCAAGGAGATCGGCCGCTGACGCACTACCGATGCCCTACGGCATTCCCGCCCGGGGCGCAGGAGCGGAGCACGGCACCGTCCACGGGACTGCGGACAACAGCCCTGCGGACGGTGTTCGGCCGGGAACGGGCCGCCCACCGGCGGGAGTTGAGTTCCGCGGGGTTCCAGGACGGTTGCCGGTGAAGGGCACGTTCGCCCGTGGACAGCGCGCGGTCACGGGATCCTTCTTCGTCGACCCAGACCCAGACGATCGAGCGAGTGTGACCCGCCCGCTGACCTACGGAACGGGGCCCCAAGGGCTCAACTCGGCCGTACGGCCAGCTTGTCGAGTGCTTCCAGGAGACCGGGCAGTTCGGGGCCCCGGCCCACCGGCAGGACCTCGCCGGGTTCGTCGTCGAGCAGGACGAACGCTATGTCGTCGGTCCGGGCCACCAACGACCAGCCGGGGCCGTCGGCGCGCAGCGTGCGCGCGTCACCCGGTGCGAAGGACGATCTGACGCGGCCGAGGGGCGGCGGGGTGTCGACGTACGCGCGAACCTCCGTCAGTACCCGACGGACCCCGCTGTGGCCCGCCTGAGCGCCCTCCCCGGTGCTGTCCGCCGGGGTGTCCCCCGACGGCGTCCCGTCCGCCTCGGACGTGGCGTCAGGGGCGGCGGCATCGAGGGTGGTGTCCGAGGCGGCCTTGTCCGTCTTCGAAGCGTCGCCCGCGGTGTCCTGAGCCTCCTGAGCCCCCTCGGCTTCCTCGGCCTCCTGCGTCGAGAAGGTCGAGTCGTCGATCTGCTCCCGCCACAGCGCCCATTGCAGCGCGATCTCGTCGGCACCCAGGCGCCGCTGTGCCGGACCCCAGGTGGCGGTGTCCGGCGGAGCCAGTGGCGGCCGGTCCACGAGGTCGGGATCCGGATCGTGCGGCGCGGGCACGTTGGGAGCCGCGACGGCGACGGCGAGCGGCCAGCCCGGCAGCGCGGCGACCACCGTGCGCTCGCTCGGCGACAGGTCGTACTCCATGCCGCAGTCCCAGGACGCGATGGCGACCGCGACCAGCGACACGTCGTCGATGACCACCGTCCACCGTGCCCCGTCGCCGTCCTGGCCGAGCACCAGGCCGTACCCGTCGGCGAGCGGCGCCATGCCGAGTGCCGCACATGCCTCCGGGTAGTCGTCGCCCAGCACACTCGGGAACTTCGCCGGCGTCAGCAGCACCGCCGTGAGCACATAGAGCGCATCGTCCTCGGCGGCGACGGCCTCTTCATCCGTGTCGGCCATCCCAGCCTCCCCATCGTTCGTCCAACCGCGCGCACCCTAGTGTGCGCGGAAGCTCCTTGTCACGACTCCCAAGTACACCCGGAGCTGCAGTTTTCCGTCTGGACAGGGCGAAATGACCACCGGTAACCCGAACTGTCAGGCTGCGGGGAGCCCAAGAAGGGCACGGGCCACCGTCCGTGGCGACTCGTCACGCTCCCTCGCGAGGGCGACGACGGCCCGGCACGCCAACTCGCTGACCCCGAAGGACAGTGCCTCCGGCGACACCCAGCCCGCGGCCTCGTCGATCCGTTCCTGGTCGTCCTCCGCGCGGGCCGAGACATAGACGGCCGCGGCCTCGAAGAGATTGTGCGGACGCCGTTGCGGGCCGCTGGCCGCCGCCGCGCGCGTGGAGGTGAGAAATCTGGTGAAGGTCTTGCGGGGCCTGTCGAACATGCTGACCACCTTCCCCCTGCGTGGTTCTCTGTCGCTGACCGTTCATCTACTGCTACCCAACGTAGAGTTGGAGTTGCGGCGACAGAAGGGGGACGGTGCGGTGAAGCGCATCGGACGCCCCGCGCGGGCTCAGCTCTCGCGCACGGCCAGCGCCAGGAAGCGGGCGTCCTCGTCGGCGTACGACGTCATGCGCCACCCCGAACCGGCCAGCAGCGGACGGAGATTGGGCTCCGCGCGCAGGTCGTCCGGAGTGATCTGCCGCCCCTGACGGGCCGCGAGTGCGGCCCGGCCGATCGGGTGGAACAGGGCCAGCGTGCCGCCGGGACGCACCACGCGCGCCAACTCCCGCAGATTCTCCTCGGGTTGGGGCAGGTGAGCGATCAGTCCCGCCGCGAACACGGCATTGAGCGACTCCGACCGCAGCGGCAGCGCGGCCACGTCGGCGAGCAGCAACTGCCCCTCACGGCCCCGTCCGGCCCGTACGGCGGCCTCCAGCATGGCCGGGGTGAGATCGGCCCCGAGCACCACTCCGGAGCGCCCCACGGCCGCACGGAGCGGCGGCAGTGCCCGTCCCGTCCCGCAGCCCGCGTCGAGCACCCGGTCTCCTACGCGCAGCCCGAGTTCGGCGACCGCGGCGGCGTATGCGGGGCCGTCGTCGGGGAAGCGGCTGTCCCAGTCGGCGGCGCGAGCACCGAAGAACTCCTGGACATGTGTGTGGTCGTCGCTCATGTTCCGCATGATCCCTCACCGACACGGATGACGCTTCGGCGCGCATGTTCGAGCGTGACGCGGTCGTTCAGGTGTCCCTCTGTGTCAGATTGCAACACCTTTCGAAATGCGCCCCCTTTGTGCACCCGTGCCCCTACTAGCGTCCCCTGGTCATGGGACACCTGGACCACGCCACCTTCGGCTGGCTGACCCCCGTGCTGTCATACGTGATGGCCTGTATGGGCGCCGCACTCGGGCTGCGCTGCACCGTCCGCGCGCTCGGCGCCACCGGCCGGTCGCGCCGCAACTGGCTCATCACCGCGGCCTCCGCGCTCGGCACCGGCATCTGGACCATGCACTTCGTGGCCATGCTCGGCTTCGGCGTCAGCGGCACCGACATCCGCTACGACGTACCCCTGACCATGCTCAGCCTCCTCGTCGCCATGGTCGTCGTCTGCGCGGGCGTCTTCGCGGTCGGCTACGGCCGCGACCGGAGCCGCGCACTCTTCCTCGGCGGTCTCACCACCGGACTGGGTGTCGCGAGCATGCACTACCTGGGCATGGCGGCGATGCGGCTGCACGGTGACGTGAGTTACGACCCGATGCTCGTCGGGCTCTCCGTGCTCATCGCCGTCGTCGCGGCGACCGCGGCCCTGTGGGCGGCCCTCAACATCAAGTCGCCCGTAGCCGTCACCGCCGCCTCCCTCGTCATGGGAGCGGCCGTCAGCAGCATGCACTACACCGGGATGTTCGCGGTGCGCGTGCACGTCACCCCCTCCGGGACGGTCCTGCCCGGTGCCACGGCGATGCAGTTCATCTTCCCGCTCGCCGTGGGCCTCGGGTCCTACCTGTTCCTGACCTCGGCGTTCGTCGCACTGTCGCCGACGACAGGAGAACGCGAGGCCACCGCCTCCGCCCAGCGGCCGGTCGAGAGCGTCGCCCGCTAGTCCGGCCCGCGCAGCACGCCCCTGAGAACCACTTCCGAGCGAGGAGGCCATGCGTACCCCCCGTAGGACCCCGAGAGCCGGCGCCGAGACGCCGCCCGTGCGCGGTCGTCGCGCGCACGCCGGACCACCCGCCGACGAACTCTTCGACGAGCCCCTGGACGCCCCGCCGGAGGACATGTCCCCGCGCGCGGGACGCTGGCGGATACGCCCCCGTACCGTACGGGCCAAGATCGTCTGCCTCCTGATGGTGCCGGTCGTCTCGCTGCTCGCCCTGTGGGCGTACGCCACCGTCAGCACCGCCCAGGACGTCTCCCGGCTACGGCAGTTGCAGCGTGTGGACTCCGAAGTGCGCAGCCCCGTCGCGGCGGCCGTAGCCGCGCTGCAGGCCGAGCGGTCGGCCGCCGTGCGCTACGCGACCGACCCCGACGCCGAGCAGAGCGGGGATCTGAAGAAGCTGGCGGCGAGCACGGACCGGGCGGTCGCCCGGTTGCGGCTCGGCGACGACAACACCGTTGCCGACGGCGAGGAGTTGCCGGCCGGAGTCGCCCGACGCCTGGAGGCCTTCGTCACCGGAGCCGAGCAACTGCGCTCCCTGCGGGGTGATGTGCTCGGTCACCGCGCGGGATGGGACGAGACGTACGGGCAGTACACGAAGACCATCGCGACGGCCTTCTCCGTGGGCGGGGCGCTCACCGGAATCCAGGACGCCGACCTCGGATCCGACGCGCGCGTGCTCCTCGAATTTTCCCGGGCCGGCGAATCGTTGTCCCAGGAGGACGTCATGCTCGCCGGCGCGCGTCTCGACGGCAGGCTCGACGGGGAGCGGCTGAGGCTGTTCACGGGAGCCGTCGACACCCGACGCACCCTCACCGACTCCGCCGTCGAGGACCTGCGCGGCTCCGAACGCGCCGCCTGGCAGAACCTCGCCGACACCAACGCCTATGCCGCCATCGGCACCGTCGAGGACAAGGTCCTCGCCACCGACTCGGGTACTCGAGCGATCGCCGCGGCTCCGGAGACCACCTGGAACAACGCGCACGCACGCGTGCAGGACGGTATGCGCACCATCGAAGCGGACGCGGGCGGTGGCGTCGCCGACCGCGCCGACCCGTTCACCCGCGGACTGCTCACCTCCGCCGGGGCCGCGGTCCTGCTCGGCCTCGCCGCTGTCATCGCCTCGCTCGTCATCTCGGTACGCATCGGACGCGGTCTCGTCGTCGAACTCGTGAGTCTGCGCAACGACGCCCTGGGGATCGCCCGCCACAAGCTCCCCGAGGCCATGCGGAGACTGCGCGCGGGGGAGGAGATCGACATCAGGGCGGAGGCACCGCCCGGGTCGCCGGCGGAGGACGAGATCGGACAGGTCGCCGAGGCCTTGGGCACCGTGCACCGTTCCGCCCTGCGCGCCGCCGTCGAACGCGCCGAACTCGCCAGCGGCATCTCCGGGGTCTTCGTCAACCTCGCCCGCCGCAGCCAGGTCCTGGTGCACCGTCAACTCAGCCTTCTGGACAACATGGAACGGCGCTCCGAGGACCCGAACGAACTGAGCGACCTGTTCCGCCTCGACCACCTCACCACCCGCATGCGACGGCATGCCGAGAGCCTGATCATCCTCTCCGGAGCGGCACCCGGCCGGGCATGGCGCATGCCGGTCTCCCTGACCAACGTCGTCCGCGCGGCCGTCTCCGAAGTCGAGGACTACGCGCGCGTGGAGGTACGCCAGCTCCCCGAGGCGTCCGTCGTCGGCGCGGCCGTCGCCGACCTCACGCATCTGCTCGCCGAGATCGTGGAGAACGCCGCCCAGTTCTCGCCGCCGCACACACGCGTGCGGGTCACCGGCGAGCCCGTCGGCAACGGCTACGCCGTCGAGGTCGAGGACCGGGGCCTCGGCATGGGCAAGGAGTCCCTGGGCGACGCCAACCGCCGTATCGAGCAGTCCGAGGCCCTCGACCTCTTCGACAGCGACCGGCTGGGCCTTTTCGTGGTCAGCCGGCTGGCCGCCCGCCACGGCATCAAGGTGCACCTGCGGACCTCGCCCTACGGTGGAACGACGGCGGTCGTCCTGCTGCCGACGGCGCTGCTGCACGGCGGCGCGGCGGAACGCTCCCCGCGCGCGGCGGTCGAGGACGGGGAGCGGGCCGTGGAACGCGAGTACGCGCGTGTGCCCACCGCGACCCAGCACCAGGAGTCCGTCCCGGCCTCGGCCGACCGGCCCGCGCTGGCGGCCTCCGTACGGGCCGCGGCGGAGCCGGCGAACGACGCCCCGCCCCCCGGAGTCACCACCTTGCGACTGCACCGTCCCCCCGAGGACACCGAAGGGACCGACGAGAGCGACGACCTCCCGCGCCGCGTCCGCCAGGCGAACCTCGCCCCCCAACTCCGCGAACAGCCCACCCCGGAACGGGAACAGGCGCCGGCCGCCCCGCGCGACGAGCACCGCACACCGGAGGTCGTACGGGACCGGATGGCGGCCTACCGCGAAGGTTGGACGCGCGGCGGCGGCAGGCAACCGGGCCGTGGTGCCACCCCAGGCCCCGCAACGGGCAGTGACAGCAGAGAAGGAGACCCCGCGTGATCCAGGACCCGAGCATGAGGGCCGCCCAGCGGTCCGGCGAACTCGACTGGTTGCTGGACGACTTGGTGCTCCGCGTGAGCGAAGTACGGCATGTCGTGGTGCTGTCCAACGACGGCCTCGCCGTCGGCGCGTCGACCGACCTCAAGCGCGAGGACGCGGAACACCTCGCCGCCGTGGCCTCCGGATTCCACAGCCTGGCCAAGGGTGCGGGGCGGCACTTCGGTGCCGGCGGAGTGCGCCAGACCATGGTGGAGATGGACGACGGGTTCCTGTTCGTCGCCGCGGCCGGGGACGGCTCCTGCCTGGCCGTTCTCACCGCCGTCACGGCCGACATAGGCCTGGTGGCGTACGAGATGGCACGGCTCGTCAAGCGTGTCGGCGAGCACCTCTACACGCCGCCGCGCGCCGGTGCGCGGCCGCCCGCAGCCGGATGAGGCGAGAAGGCGATCCGCTCCGATGACCGAGGACACGACCGGCGACCGGCACGAGCCGGGCAGCCAGTGGTACGACCAGGAAGCCGGGCCTCTCGTCCGTCCCTACGCCATGACGGGCGGACGTACCAAACCGGGCCCTACGGGAGTGCGTTTCGACCTGATCGCACTCGTCACGCTGGACACGGGCGCGCCCGACTTCGACGACGACACCGGGCTCGGACCGGAACACCGGGCACTCATCGACCTGTGCCGCACGGAAACACAGTCCGTCGCCGAACTCGCCGCCGGAGCGGACCTTCCTCTGGGTGTGGTCCGGGTGCTCCTGGGCGACCTCCTTGAGCTCGGCTGCGTCACCGTCAGCCGTCCGGTGCCGCCCGCGCAGCTGCCCGACGAACGGATTCTGCGCGAGGTGATCGAGGGACTACGGGCACTGTGATGAAACTTCAGAAGCACCCGAACGCGTACGGCACCGACCTGTGCACCCTTTCGCACACCGAACGGGTGCGAGGCGGTCACATCGGGCAAATAGCGGTCCAATCCTCCAGGACGAGGCCGCACTTGCCACGATGCACACCTACGGACGTCGAGCGTTGCCGGCACTCCCGAGAGAAGTGATCGATGGTCTCCGAGCACTCCGACGCCGAGGACGGCGAGAACACCGCCCTGGCGTTGAAGATCCTGGTCGCAGGCGGATTCGGCGTGGGCAAGACCACCATGGTGGGCGCGGTCAGCGAGATCAGGCCGCTGCGCACCGAGGAACTGCTCAGCGAGGCCGGTCAGTTGGTGGACGACACCGACGGCGTGGACCAGAAGGTCACGACGACCGTCGCCATGGACTTCGGCCGCATCACCATCAGGTCCGGCCTCTCCCTCTACCTGTTCGGCACACCGGGCCAGGACCGCTTCTGGTTCCTATGGGACGAACTGTCGCAGGGCGCCCTGGGGGCCGTGGTCCTCGCGGACACCAGGCGACTTGAGGACTGCTTCCCCGCGGTCGACTACTTCGAGCACCGGCACATCCCGTTCGTGGTGGCCGTCAACTGCTTCACGGGCGCCCGCAGTTACGGCGCCCGCGACGTCTCCCGCGCGCTGGACCTCGACCAGGGAACACCCGTGGTCCTCTGCGACGCCCGCGACCGCGACTCGGGGAAGGAGGTGCTGATCCGGCTCGTCGAGTACGCCGGGCGGATGCACACCGCCCGGATGCTCGACTCGGTGGGCTGACGGGGGCATCTCACTCCGAAATGCCCTTCTGCGCCAGGACCTTCTCGATCGTGACGCGGACGAGGAGTTCGCCCGGGACCCCGTTGCGGGCACCGAACTCCTCGGCGCGCTCCTCGCCCATGTAGCGGGCCCCGATCCGGGCGGCCCAGTACCGGAGTTCGCCCGGTTCCTCCGACAACTCGGCGCGTCCCTGCAGCACCACGAAGTCGAACGGCGGCCGATCGTCGTCCACGCACAGGGCGACTCGCCCGTCACGGGCCAGATTGCGCCCTTTTACCGTTTCCTTCGCAGTGTTGAACACCACATCGTCTCCGTCCAGCAGGAACCAGATCGGCGCCACATGTGGGCTCCCATCGGCGCGGACGGTCGACAGCTTGCCGGTGCGCGTGTCGTGTGAGACGAACGCCCGCCACTCCTCGTCGGTCATCTTCTGTGCCATGCCCCCATCCTCCTTGCCCGGGCGACAGTGGTGGGGAAGGCTGACAGGAGATCCTCCGGCCAGGGGGAGAGGCGACACGGGGAGGCCGGAACATGGCACAGAACCAGGGACTGAGCTGGCTGCTGGACGATCTGACCGAGCGTGTCGAGCACGTACGCCACGCCCTGGTCCTGTCCAACGACGGACTCGTGACGGGCGCGAGCACAGGGCTGCGCCGCGAGGACGCCGAACACCTCGCCGCCGTCTCGTCCGGACTGCACAGCCTGGCCAAGGGCTCGGGACGCCACTTCGGCGCGGGCGGGGTGCGGCAGACGATGATCGAGTTCGACGACGCCGTCCTGTTCGTCACCGCCGCGGGCAGCGGCAGTTGCCTGTGCGTCCTCAGCGGCGCCGATGCGGACATCGGCCAGATCGCCTACGAGATGACACTCCTCGTCAACCGCGTCGGCGAGCACCTCGGCGTGGACGCCCGACAGCCCGAGCGAACCCCTGTCACAGACCTCTGACCTGCTGGTTCATCGACTTTCGCAGAGTTATCCACAGGCCTGCCACGAGATCTTCCGGACCGGTTACGGTTTGTTCATCGCAAGCGCACAGAGCGTGAGCATTGGACTCCGCGGGGGAGATCGACCATGGCAGGAAACACCATCACCAAACCGTCCGACCTCACGTGCACGCCCAGTCGCGCGGCACGGGAACTGGGGCTCAAACGAGGCGAGTTCGACCTCGCGGTCCATCTCGGACGCATCCGCACCGCGCCCGACGAAGGAGGAGGCGGCGGCCGACGCGTCGCCCACGCCGAGATCGACCGACTGCGCTCGGCGGACGGGTTCCCCGACACCCTCCTGGAAAGCGTCAGGACCGTGGGCACCACGGACGGCGCCGCCCTCATGGAGGTCACCTCCGCCCGGTTCACCCGCCTCGCCCGGCTGGGACTCGTGGTGCCGGTGAAGTTCTACCTCAACCGTTATCGAGCCGTGGTCTGGCTCTATCTGGCCGAAGAACTACGGCAGTTCGCGGCAGACAAGAACCACACCTCACTGCTGAACGGCCGTACGCCCGAGGGAATGAGGGACCAACTGCAAGAGGGTCTGGATCTACGACCTCGCAACTGGCGCGGACGACATCTCGGGTTCCTGCTGCGCCAGGCCGACGACCCGTGGGAGCGCGCCGGCGCTCTGGCCGCACTGCTCGACCCCGTCCAGATCGCGGAAATCGTCCAAGATCCTTACGAGCGGGCCTACTTGAACCGCTTCCGGCCGGAACGGCCCGCCCACGGGGCTCCCGGCTCGCCTGCCGCGCACCTCGCCGAGCGGATCATGACGGCGGAGGACCCGGACGAGATCAGCTGGCTGCGGGCGGATCTGACCCAGGTTCTGGACGAGGCACGCCACCATCGCCCCGCACCACGGCCGACCAACGAACCGGCCGCACCATGGCCGACCGCCGAAGCGGCCCGACCACCGGCGTCCGCTGAAGCGGCCGGACCACCACCGAGCGACGAACCGGCCGGACCACGACCGGCCACCAAACGGGCCGGACGACCGCCCTCTCTGAGCGAGCACCCGCCCGAGCCGGCGCCGGAACCCGAGCGATCACGCGGTATGTTGGGCTGGCTGCGCCGCAGAAGCGCGTGAGCGGTACGGCATTGACGCAGCGGCCGCAGCGGCACGCGTGAGCCGCGGCGCACATCCGTCGGCTACAGCGCTCGGAACAGCCCTTCCTGGACGACCGAGACGAGCAGGCGTCCCTCCAGGTCGTAGATGCGGCCGCGGGCCAGACCGAGGCCGCCCGTCGCGATCGGGGACTCCTGGTCGTACAGGAACCACTCGTCCGCGCGGAACGGCCGGTGGAACCACATGGCGTGGTCCAGCGACGCCATGTCGAAGTTCCGCGGTCCCCACAGGGGTTCGACGGGGATGCGGACGGCGTCCAGGAGCGTCATGTCGCTGGCGTACGTCAGCGCGCAGGTGTGCACCAGCGGATCGTCGCCGAGCGGTCCGACCGCGCGCATCCACACCGCGCTGCGCGGCTCGGCGTCCTTGATCTCCTCGGCGCTCCAGCGCAGCCCGTCCGCGTACCGGATGTCGAACGGCTGACGGCGTGCCATCCGCTCCAACTGCTCGGGCAGCACGCCCAGATGGGCCCGGACCTCCTCCGACACCGTCGGCAGGGACTCCGGGTCCGGGACCTCGCGGGGCGGCAGCTGGTGCTCGAAGGGACCTTGCTCAGGCTTGTGAAAGGAGGCGGTGAGATTGAAGATCGTGCGGCCCTGCTGTACGCCGGTGACCCGACGGGTGGTGAACGACCGCCCGTCCCGCACCCGCTCGACCTGGTACACGATCGGCACGCCCGGCCGGCCCGGGCGCAGGAAGTACGCGTGCAGCGAGTGCACGGGCCGGTCGCCCTCCGTGGTGCGCCCCGCGGCGACCAGCGCCTGGCCCGCGACCTGGCCGCCGAAGACCCGCTGCAGGGACTCGTGCGGGCTGCGGCCGCGGAAGATGTTGACCTCGATCTGCTCCAGGTCGAGCAGGTCGACGAGCCGCTCTGCCGGGTTCGTCATGGGTGGGATTCTCCTGTGCTCACAGCTGGCCGACGTCGGTGACACGGACGACCGCACGGCCCTCCGCGTCGGAGGCCGCGAGATCGATCTCCGCGCTGATGCCCCAGTCATGATCGCCGTTCGGGTCGGCGAAAATCTGCCGAACGCGCCACAGGTTGTGCTGGGGCTCCTCCTCGATGAGCAGGAGCTTGGGCCCGCGGGCGTCGGGGCCGGTGCCGAGGTCCTCGTACTCGTCCCAGTACTTGTCCATCGCCTCGCCCCAGGCGTCCGCGTCCCAGCCCGCCTCGGCGTCCAACTCGCCCAGCTCGTCGACATGGTCGAGGGCGGCCAGTTCGACGCGGCGGAACATCGCGTTGCGGACGAGGACCCGGAACGCCCGCGCGTTGGCGGTGACCGGCTTGACCTGGTCGGCCTTCTCCTGCGCCTCCTCGGCGGTCATCTCCGCCGGGTTGGCCAGCTGCTCCCACTCGTCCAGCAGGCTGGAGTCGACCTGGCGCACCATCTCGCCGAGCCAGGCGATCAGATCCTCCAGGTCCTCGGACTTGAGGTCGTCCGGGACGGTGTGGTCGAGGGCCTTGAAGGCGCCGGCGAGGTAGCGCAGCACGATGCCCTCGGTGCGGGCCAGCTCGTAGTAGGAGGTCAACTCCGTGAAGGACATGGCCCGTTCGTACATGTCGCGGATCACGGACTTCGGGGACAGCGGGTGGTCGCCGACCCACGGGTGGCTCTTGCGGTACGTGTTGTACGCGTGGAAGAGCAACTCCTCCAGCGGCTTGGGGTAGCTGACGTCCTGGAGGCGCTCCATGCGGTCCTCGTACTCGACGCCGTCCGCCTTCATCGCGGCCACGGCCTCACCACGCGCCTTGTTCTGCTGCGCGGCGAGGATCTGCCGCGGATCGTCCAGCGTGGACTCGACGACGGACACCATGTCCAGCGCGTACGACGGCGATTCGGGGTCCAGCAGCTCGAACGCGGCGAGAGCGAAGGTGGACAGCGGCTGGTTGAGGGCGAAGTCCTGCTGCAGGTCGACCGTGAGACGCACGATGCGGCCCTCGGCGTCCGGGGTGTCGAGCTTCTCGACGATGCCGCCGTCCAGGAGCGAGCGGTAGATGGCGATCGCACGCCGAATGTGCCGCAACTGCTGCTTGCGCGGCTCGTGGTTGTCCTCCAGGAGATGCCGCATCGCGTCGAAGGCGTTGCCGGGGCGGGCGATCACCGACAGCAGCATCGTGTGCGTGACCCGGAAGCGGGACGTGAGGGGCTCCGGCTCGGAGGTGATGAGCTTCTCGAAGGTGCCCTCCGACCAGCCGACGAAGCCCTCGGGCGCCTTCTTGCGGACGACCTTCCGGCGCTTCTTCGGGTCGTCGCCCGCCTTGGCGAGCGCCTTCTCGTTCTCGACGACGTGCTCGGGGGCCTGCGCGACCACCAGCCCCGCAGTGTCGAAGCCGGCACGTCCGGCGCGGCCCGCGATCTGGTGGAACTCACGGGCACGCAGCGTGCGCACCCGGATGCCGTCGTATTTGGCCAGTGCCGTGAACAGCACGGTGCGGATGGGCACGTTGACACCCACCCCGAGCGTGTCCGTACCGCAGATCACCTTCAACAGGCCCGCCTGCGCGAGCTTTTCCACCAGGCGCCGGTACTTGGGCAGCATGCCGGCGTGGTGCACACCGATGCCGTGCCGCACGTAACGGGAGAGATTGCGGCCGAACTTGGTGGTGAAGCGGAAGTTGCCGATCAGCTCGGCGATCTGGTCCTTCTCCTCGCGCGAGGACATGTTGATGCTCATCAGCGCCTGTGCCCGCTCCACGGCCTGCGCCTGCGTGAAGTGCACGATGTAGACCGGTGCCTGCCGGGTCTCCAGCAGCTCGGTCAGCGTCTCGGTGAGCGGGGTCAGTTTGTACTCGTAGGACAGCGGCACCGGCCGGGTCGCCGAGCGGACCACCGACGTGGGGCGCCCGGTGCGGCGGGTGAGGTCCTTCTCGAACATCGCGACGTCGCCGAGCGTGGCCGACATCAGGATGAACTGCGCCTGCGGCAGTTCCAGGATCGGGATCTGCCAGGCCCAGCCCCGGTCCGCCTCCGCGTAGAAGTGGAACTCGTCCATGACGACCTGGCCGACGTCCGCGTGCTTGCCGTCCCGCAGCGCGATCGACGCGAGGACCTCGGCGGTGCAGCAGATGATCGGGGCGTCGGAGTTGACGGACGCGTCGCCGGTCAGCATGCCGACGTTCTCGGTGCCGAACATCTTGCACAGCTCGAAGAACTTCTCCGAGACCAGCGCCTTGATCGGGGCGGTGTAGAAGGTGACCTCGTCCCGGGCCAGCGCGGCGAAGTGTGCACCGGCGGCGATCATGCTCTTGCCGGAGCCGGTGGGCGTCGACACGATCACGTTCGCACCGGAGACCACCTCGATCAGCGCCTCCTCCTGATGGGGGTAGAGCGTGAGACCGCGCTCCTGGGCCCACGACTCGAAGGCTTCGTAGAGGGCGTCGGGATCTGCGGTCGGCGGCAACTGGTCGATGAGGGTCACGACCCCATCTTGCCTGGCGTCGTGACCGATGGGGGAATCGGCTGCGGGGACGAAGATCGCTACCGCTACGCTGTGTCGCCGACAGAGTGTCAGGGCGCCCGAGCAACTGACCGGCGGCGTAAGAGGAATGGGGCGGGGAACGGCCATGATGGGACCAGCACACTCACTGTCGGGAGCGGCGGCCTGGCTCGGCGTCGGAGCGGCGACTGCCGCGGCCGGGCATCCGATGCCCTGGCCGGTGATCCTGGTCGGTGCCCTGATCTGTGCCGGCGCCGCGCTCGCCCCGGACCTCGATCACAAGGCGGCGACCATCTCCCGGGCCTTCGGCCCCGTCTCCCGGACCGTGTGCGAGGTCGTCGACAAACTCTCGTACGCCGTCTACAAGGGGACCAGGAAGCAGGGCGACCCGCGTCGCTCCGGCGGGCACCGCACGCTCACTCACACCTGGCTGTGGGCGGTCCTGATCGGGGCGGGGAGTGCGGGTGTGGCGATCCTGGGCGGTCGCTGGGGAGTGCTGGCGATCCTCTTCGTGCACATGGTGCTGGCCATCGAAGGTCTGCTGTGGCGGGCGGCCCGCGGCTCCAGCAGCGACATCCTGGTGTGGCTGCTGGCGGCGACCAGCGCGTGGATCCTCGCCGGAGTGCTGGACAAGCCGGGCAACGGTTCGGACTGGCTGTTCACGGATCAGCACCAGTACCTGTGGCTCGGTCTGCCGGTCGTGCTGGGTGCGCTGGTGCACGACATCGGGGACGCGCTGACCGTCTCCGGCTGCCCGATCCTGTGGCCGATCCCGTTGGGCCGCAAGCGCTGGTACCCGATCGGGCCGCCGAAGGTGATGCGGTTCCGCGCGGGCAGCTGGATCGAGCTCAAGGTGCTGATGCCGGTGTTCATACTCCTCGGGGGAGTGGGCTGCGCGGCGGCGCTCAACGTGATCTGACGCCCGGCCCCAGTTCCGGCGCCGGCTCCCGTGCACACCCCCAGGCCGGTGCACAGCGCCGTGCCGCCTCACGCCCCGCCGGAACCGCCGGGACCCTGGCCCGCCTCACCGCCGCCGTAGCGTCGCTCGAACTGGGCGATGCGGCCCTCCGTGTCCACCGTCCGCGCCTTGCCGGTGTAGAACGGGTGGCTCTCCGAGGAGATCTCCACGTCCACGACCGGGTAGGTCTCGCCGTCGTCCCACTCGATGGTCCGGTCGCTGGTCGCGGTGGACCGGGTGAGGAAGGCGTATCCGGCGGCGCGGTCGCGGAAGACCACGGGGTGGTAGTCGGGCTGCTTGTCCTGCTGCATGACTGCTCCTCCTGCGGCGATGGTGCGGGTGACGGCGAGAGGGCGGCGAGGTCAGCCGTAGAGGGAGTCCTGGTCCTCGTCGACGATGTGCATCGCGGCCTCCTCGGCGGAGGCGGCGGCACCGTCGATGCCCACGTCCGTGGCGATCAGACCGCTCTCCTCGTCCTCGTGCGCTCCTTCGTCGGGTGCCACGAGCCGGCCCGAGCGGATGTCGCCGACCTCGATGTCGAGGAGTTCGCCGTCGGTGTCCTCGGAGTCGCCGAGACCGTCGCCGTCGGACGCGGCGAGATCCGGGATCTCCTCGGCGAGGCGCTGGTCGAGCGTCTCGCCGTGCTCGCGGCCGGCGGCCGTCACGTCGTCGCGTTCCACCGCCCAGGGGCGTTCCGGCGGGGACCAGCCGCGGTCGAGGGGGTCCTCGACGCCGTCGGCCACCAGGGTGTCCTCCGCGTCCAGCAGACCCGCGTCGTCCTGCACCTCGGATCCGTCGGGCTGGTAGACGTCGTCTCCCCATCCGTCGACGCTGTTCACGGGTACCTCCAGGTGGTGGGGACCGGCCCGTTCTCACCGCGGTCGGCGGCGGGTCGCCGCTGTGCGGGGCACAGTCGGCGCCCGGCACGAACCACATGGTCCCCGGGCACTCCCCGAACCGGTGCCGCTCCCCAGCCTTCCACCCCTTCTTCCCCGCGCGCAACGGCAAGGGCCCGGGCCGGGGTGGGCGGGGCCGTTCGGTTCCGGCGCGGCACAGCGCCCCGAAAGGGGCGCGGGGCTGTGACATGTGCGGCTCCGCCGCGTGGGCGCGACCAGCCCCCACCGGCCCGCACGTCAGTCACCTCCCACGCCGATCAGCCCCCACCGACCCGCGGATACTCACCGGCCCGCAGGCCGGCCACACTCTCCCCGACCAGCCCCTCACCGCCCCGCACCCTAGTCACCGCTCAACCAGCGGAGCTACCCGTGCCAGGACCGCCAAAGCGCCGCGTACGCCCCCTCCGCCGCCACCAACTCGTCGTGGCTCCCCAGCTCGCTGATCCGCCCGTCCTCGACGACGGCGATGACATCCGCGTCATGCGCGGTGTGCAGGCGATGGGCGATCGCGACGACCGTGCGACCATCGAGGACGCGGGCCAGGGACCGTTCGAGGTGCCGGGCCGCACGCGGGTCGAGAAGCGAGGTCGCCTCGTCCAGGACCAGCGTGTGCGGATCGGCCAGCACCAGCCGCGCCAGCGCGATCTGCTGGGCCTGGGCCGGGGTGAGCGCGAGCCCGCCCGAGCCGACCTCGGTGTCGAGGCCCTCGTCCAGCGCCCGCGCCCACCCGTCCGCGTCGACCGCGCCCAGCGCCGCCCACAGCTCGGCGTCCCCCGCGTCGGTCCGGGCGAGCAGGAGGTTGTCGCGCAGGGAGCCCACGAAGACGTGGTGCTCCTGGTTGACGAGGGCCACATGGGAGCGGACGTGTTCCGCGGTCATCCGGGCGAGTTCCGCGCCGCCGAGGGTGATCCGGCCGTCCCGGGGCGCGTAGATGCCGGCGAGCAGCCTGCCCAGGGTGGACTTGCCCGCGCCGGAGGGGCCGACCAGGGCCAGCCGGGTGCCGGGCGCGACCTCAAGGGACACCTTGCGGAGCACGTCGACGCCCTCGCGGTAGCCGAAGTGCACCCGGTCCGCGTGCACGTCTCGGCCCTCGGGGGACAGCCCGGCGTCCCCGGCGTCGGGCTCGATGTCACGGACGCCGACCAGCCGGGCCAGCGAGACCTGGGCGACCTGGAGCTCGTCGTACCAGCGCAGGATCAGGTTCACCGGGTCGACGAGCATCTGTGCGATGAGCGCACCCGTCGTCAGTTCGCCCACCCCGATCCAGCCCTGGAGGACGAACACCCCGCCGAGCATCAGCACCGAGCAGAGCACGGTGACGTGGGTGACGTTGATGACGGGGAAGAGCACCGACCGCAGCCAGAGCGTGTAGTTCTCCCAGGCGGTCCACTCCTTGACACGGCGCTCCGAGAGGGCGATGCGCCGGTCGCCGAGGCGGTGCGACTCGACGGTGCGGCCGGCGTCCACGGTCTCGGCGAGGGCCGCGGCCACGGCGGCGTACCCGGCGGCCTCGGAGCGGTAGCCGGCCGGTGCCCGCTTGAAGTACCAGCGGCAGCCGATCACCAGCACCGGCACCGCGATCAGCACGGCAGGGGCCAGCGGCGGCACGGTGACGACCAGACCGCCGAGCAGCAGCACCGCCCACACCACACCGATCGCCAGTTGCGGCACGGCTTCCCGCATCGCGTTGGCGAGCCGGTCGATGTCGGTGGTGATGCGGGACAGGAGGTCGCCGGTGCCCGCCCGTTCCAGGACACCCGGCGGCAGTCCGACCGACCGGACGAGGAAGTCCTCGCGCAGGTCGGCCAGCATCCGCTCGCCGAGCATCGCGCCGCGCAACCGCACCTGCCGGATGAACAGGGCCTGGACGGCGAGCGCGACCACGAACACCCCGATGGTCAGGCCGAGATGGAGTTCCCGCGCGCCGTCCGACACCCGCTCGACGAGATCGCCGAGCAGATAGGGGCCGACCATCGAGGCGATCACGGCGACCGTGTTCACGGTGACGAGGAGGAGGAAGGCACGGCGGTGCCGGTGGAACAGCTCGGACACGTAGGCCCGTACGGTCGCGGGGGCACCGACCGGCAGGGTGTTGGCCGTGGTCGGGGCCGCCGGGTCGTAGGCCGGGGGCGCCACGCCGATCATGCGCTCTCCTCGATTTCTTCCAATGCGCTCCGCAGAGCGGCTTCGTCGTCGTCCAGGGCGGCCCGCAGCGAGCCCCCGTCGTCGTCCTCGGCACCCGGGAGAGGAGCCTCGCCATGATTCAACTCGCCCAGCAGGGAGGCCTGTTCGTCGTCCGACGCCTCCCGCGAAGCCGACGCCTCCCGGGACGCGAACTCCTCCTCGGTCTCCCGCGTCACCACCGCCCGGTACCGGGACTCGTTCCGGAGCAGGTCGCGGTGGGTGCCGACCGCCACTACCTCGCCGTCGTGCACGAGCGCGACCCGGTCCGCGTGGTCCAGGAGCAGGGGCGAGGAGGTGAACACCACAGTGGTCCGGCCGGTCCTCAACTCCCGTACGCCGTCGGCGATCCGGGCCTCGGTGTGGGAGTCGACGGCGGAGGTCGGCTCGTCCAGGACGAGGACCTCCGGATCGGTGATCAACGACCGTGCCAGGGCGAGCCGTTGGCGCTGGCCGCCGGAGAGGGAGCGTCCGCGTTCGGTGATGCGGGCGTCCATCGGGTCCTCGGTGTCGAGCGAGCCCTGCGCGAGCGCCACCAGCACGTCCCCGCACTGCGCGGCGGCCAGCGCCTCCTTGGCGCCGACGGCACCCGAGGCGGGCACGTCGAGCAGCTCGCGCAGCGAACCGGACAGCAGCACCGGGTCCTTGTCCTGGACGAGGACGGCGGTGCGCGCCGAGTCGAGGGGGAGTTCGTCGAGCGGTACGCCGTCCAGGAGCACGGAGGTGCCGGCCTCGGCGGGGTGTCCGCCGAGCCGTTCCGCCAGCCGCCCGGCCGCGTCCGGGTCTCCGCACACCACGGCGGTGAGCAGGCCCGAGGGGGCGAGCAGACCGGTGTCCGGGTCGTAGAGATCCCCGGCCGGCACCTCCGCCGCTCGCGTCCCCACGGTGTCGGTGACCCGCTCCAGGGACAGCACCCGCGCGGCGCGTTTGGCCGAGGGCCGGGAGAAGGAGTACGCCATGGCGATCTCCTCGAAGTGCCGCAGCGGATAGGACATGACCATCACCGCGCTGTAGACGGTGACCAGTTCGCCCACGGTGATCCGGCCCTGGCGGGCCAGCTGCACGCCGTGCCAGACGATCGCGATCAGCAGCAGACCCGGCATCAGCACCTGGATCGCGGAGATGACCGCCCACATCCGGGCACTGCGCACGGCCGCGTGGCGCACCTCCTGCGAGGCACGGCGATAGCGGTCGAGGAACAGTTCCTCACCGCCGATCCCGCGCAGCACCCGCAGTCCGGCGACGGTGTCGGAGGCGAGTTCGGTGGCGCGGCCCGCCTTCTCGCGCTGCACGTCGGCACGCCGGGTGGCGCGAGGCAGCAACGGCAGCACCGAGATCGCCAGCACGGGCACGCCCACGGCGACGACGACACCGAGCGCGGGCTGGTACACGAACAGCCCGACGCACACGACGACGATCGTCAGCGCGGCGGCCAGGAAGCGGGACAGCGCCTCCACGAACCAGCCGATCTTCTCGACGTCACCCGTCGACACGGCCACGACCTCACCGGCCGCGACCCGCCGGGTCAGCGCGGAGCCGAGGTGGGCCGCCTGGCGGGCCAGCAGTTGCTGGACGCGGGCGGCGGCCGTGATCCAGTTGGTGACGGCGGCCCGGTGCAGGAACGTGTCGCCCACAGCGATGCCCGCCCCGCACAGCACCATCAGCTCGCCGGTCAGGGCCAGCCGGCTCCCGGAGCGGTCGACCACGGCCTGCACGGCGAACCCCACACAGAACGGCAGCGCGGAGACCGACACAAAGTGCAGCAGCCCCCAGGCCAGGGACTTGAGCTGGCCACCGAGCTGATTCCGGCCGAGCCACCACAGGAATCGGGGCCCCGAGCGCGCGTCCGGCACACCCGGGTCGGGATACGGAAGGTCTTGAATCTGCATGACGTCCCAGTGGCTCTTGTCTGGCGGGAAGGGGGAGGAAGGAACCGCGGAGCGCGGCGACGAACCGCGAACGGAGTACGGCAACAAACCGTGAAAGGTTCGCGTCGCAGCGTGGTCGGAAGCAAGCGGTTTTCCCCGCCGGGGGTCAAAACCGGCGTTCACCCATCAGGGGCGAGATGTCCGTGACCTCACGCTATGCCGCCGAATGCGATGTGACCATGGCCCGATGCAGAGTGGCGGCACACGGCGTGCGACGGTCGCAATGGCGGCTCTCGGTTCCCTCCTGACGATGACGACCCTGTCCGCGTGCGGCAGCGCGCACACCGGACACCCCGGCGGCACGGAAGGGAGACCCGGCGCACAGGCGACCCACCCGAGACCGGCCGTCACCACCGCTGCCCCGGACCCGACCCGCATCCCGGACGTGGGCGAGCGGCTCCAGCGCGCCATCCCCACCGACACGAGCCAGGTCCTCACGGTCTACGGCGACGGCAAGGACTCCCCGGACTCCACCGCCGTCCTGTTCACCAAGAACGGCAACACCTGGGCCCGGACCGCCAGTTGGTCCGCGCACAACGGCAAGCTGGGCTGGACCACCGACCACCACCTCGGCGACAAACGCAGCCCCGTCGGCGTGTTCACGCTGACCGCCGCGGGTGGTGTCCTCGACGACCCGGGCACGGCACTCCCGTACTCCCAGGACGAGTCGTACGAGGCGCCGCGCGACTGGGACGAGTCCCACTGGCACGACTTCGACTACGTCATCGCCATCGACTACAACCGCGTCCCCGGCACCCCGCCCGACGACGCGGAGCAGCCCGAGGGCGAGGACAAGGGTGGCGGGATCTGGCTGCACCTGGACCACGGCAGCGGTACGTCGGCCTGCGTCAGCCTGCCCAAGGAGGCGATGGAGTACCTGCTGCGCACGCTCGACCCGAACCGGCATCCCGTGGTGCTGATGGGGGACAGGGTGGACCTCAAGGGGTAGAACACCGCCCATGAGAAGCCGGATAGTCATGTCCATGCTCGCCGGGGCGACCCTCCTGGCGAGCGCCCTCCTCGGAGCGAGCCCCGCCCAAGCGGCCGAAGCGAAAGCCCAACTGCCCGCCGATCAGGCCCAAGTGCCCGCCGCGCAAGCCCACTTGGCCGCCTCGGCAGCGCAGACAGCCGCCGCGAAACCCCAAGTCGCCGACGTCCCCGCCGAGTTCGGCACCGACTGGCACGACCCCCTCACCGCCGCCCCGCCCATCGCCAAACCCGCGACGAAGTCCTGCCAAGTCACCCTCGCCGACACCGAGTTCCGCGACTTCACCCCGTACAAGGGCACTTACACACCGCCCAAGGCCTGCGGTGACCACTGGAGCAAGGTCGTCCTGAGACTGGACGGAACGGTCGCCGGACGGCAGTACGACCGACTCGGCTATCTGCACGTCGGCGGAGTCGAGATCCTCCGTACCTCCACACCGGAACCCTCGCCCGACGGCATCAAGTGGTCGGTCGAGAAGGACGTCACGCGCTACAGCGCCACCTTCCGCAGCGCCCAGGACGTCGAGATGCTCATCGGCAACGTCGTCGACGACACGTACACCGGCGTCATCGGCGTCAAGGCCACGCTGACGTTCTACGAGGGCAGACCGGCGGCGGCGCAGACCCCCGACCGCGTCCTCACCCTCGCCGCCGACTCGACCCTCACCACCCCGCGCAACACCGAACGCATCGTCGCCGAGGTCTACGCCACCGGATCCGGCGGCGGCTGCGAGGAGTTCTGGTATCTCGCGGTGCCCGGCTCGGCGCCGTACTCCTGCCAGGCCGACAAGGGCCCCTACCGCGAGGTGCAGATCAAGGTCGACGGCCAACTCGCGGGAATCGCGGCCCCGTTCCCGAACGTGTGGACCGGCGGCTGGTCCGACCCCTTCCTCTGGTACGTCATTCCCGGCCCGCGCGCCTTCGACGTCAAGCCGATCGAATACGACCTGACACCCTTCGCCGGGCTGCTCAACGACGGTCGCCCGCACCGCGTCGACGTCTCCGTCGTGGGCGTGCCCGAGGGGCAGAGCGGGTGGAGCGCGCCGGTGAACGTGCTCGTCTGGCAGGACGCGCAGCGCGCCCACGTCACCGGGAAGCTCACCCTCGACAAGGCCGGCGAGCTCGCCAACTCCTCGGTGTACACGCCCGGTTCGGAGGAGCGCGTGGACACCGACGCGGGCCACCGGCTGACCACGGCCGGGTATGTCGACACCTCGCACGGCCGGGTGCGGACCAGCGTCGACCGGACGCTCGCGAACACCTCCGTGCACCGCTGGATCGACGGCGAGAACATGGACGGGCTCGACGCGACCTGGACGGACGACGAGTCGGTGACCGTGGACGGGCGGGGACCGGCCCGGACGACGGCCACGCACCGGACGTACACGATGAACGGCGCGACGACGATCGGGACGGACGACCGGCTGCGGACCGTACTCACGCTGGGCGACCGGGCGGCGGTCGTCGACACGCGGGGCGGGCGGCGGACCGGGTGGTCGCGGCTCGACGACACCTACAGCGGAGACGCGACGTACACCCTGAACGTGCCCCGCGACCAGCGGCGCGCGGTCGGGACGTCGAGTGAGCGCTACCGGCTGTACGGCTCGGGCGGCTGCTACGACCGCTCGCTGGCGACCGCGCAGGGGGTGCTCACCGAGGACCGCAGCGGCTGCTGACCTGGTACGCGTGCGATGCGTCACTCAGATGCGTGATTTACACGGCCGTCACACGGAGGTTTTCCGGGCGATCAACAACGGCTTCAAAGTGTCCACTCGGAAGCCGCTTTCCGTATCGCAGAAGTCGCCCCCCATCGACTCCCGCGAACGACCGTCCCCCTCAAGGAGTGCCCGTGCCGCCGTCCGTCCCGCCCCTGCCGCGACGCGTCGCACGCATACTGCGTACCTCACTCTTCGCGCAGGTCGCCTGCGCGCTCGTCCTCGGCATCCTCGTCGGAAAGCTGTGGCCCGACGTGGCCACGGACCTTCAGCCCCTCGGCGACGGATTCACCCGGCTCATCAAGACGATCATCTCGCCGCTCGTGTTCTGCGTGGTCGTCGTCGGCATCGCCAAGGCCGGTGACCTCAAGGCCTTCGGCCGCATCGGCCTCAAGGCGCTGATCTGGTTCGAGGTCGCCAGCACCGCGGCGCTGATCATCGGCCTTGTCCTCGCCAACGTCGTCCAGCCCGGTTCCGGGATGCACGTCGACCCGTCGACGCTCAACACCTCGGCGGTGGACGCGAAGACGGGCGGCGCCGCGCTGCCCTCGACGACCGAGTTCATCGTCAACGCGCTCCCCACCAGCTTCATCGGCGCCTTCGCCGAGAACTCGCTCCTCCAAGTCCTCATCCTGGCCTGCCTGGTGGGCGCCGCGCTGCTCCACCTCGGCCACACCAAGGTGCCGCAGGTCCTCCCCGCGATCGAGCAGGCGCAGGAGATCATCTTCGCGATCGTCGGCTTCGTCATGCGACTCGCCCCGCTCGCCGTGTTCGGCGCGATGGCCGTCCTGGTCGGCCAGTACGGGCTCGGCGTCATGAAGACCTACGCCAAGCTGATCATCCTCTGCTACGTCGCCGCCGCGCTCTTCCTCGTGGTGCTCGCCGTCGCCCTGCGCATGGTCACCGGGCTCAGCCTCTGGAAGTTCCTCCGCTACATCCGCGAGGAGATGCTCCTCGCGCTCGGCACCGCCTCCACCGAGTCCGTCATGCCGCGCGTGATGCAGAAGCTGCGCAAGGCCGGCGCCCGGGACGACGCGGTCGGCCTGGTGCTGCCCACCGGCTACTCCTTCAACCTCGACGGCGCCTCCCTCTACCTCTCCATCGGCACGCTGTTCATCGCCCAGGCCGTCGGCGTCGACCTCGGCCTCGGCCAGCAGATCACCGTGATCCTGGTGCTCATGCTCACCAGCAAGGGTATGGCCGGCATCCCTGGTTCGGCCTTCCTCGCCCTGTCCGCGACCGCCTCCTCGCTGGGTGCGATCCCGGCCGGCGCGGTCGCCCTGCTCCTCGGCGTCGACCGCATCATGGACTCGATGCGCGTCGTCACCAACCTCCTCGGCAACTGCGTCGCCGTCTTCGCCGTCTCCCGCTGGGAGGGCGCCCTGGACATCGAGAAGGCCAAGAGGGTCCTCGACGGCGAGATCGCGGTCGTAGAAGAAGACCTGGACGAAGAAGCAGCTGTACCGGAAGAGGCCGTGGAAGAAGCCGTGTCGGAAGACGCGGAGATTCCCGCGCAGCGCGTCAAGGAGACTGCCCCCGAGGCCAGTTGAGGTCGCGTCGGTTCGTCTTCGCGGGCTGCGGCTCCTGCTTCATCTCTACGGTGGGGGAGTCGCGGCCCGTTGTCTTTGGCTACGGGAGGTCGACCGGGTAGTCCTGGTCGAAGTCGGCCGAGCGGCTCACCGGCTCCCAGGTGGCTGCCTCGGCTATCTGGTCGCGTGAGTAGTTCTGCGCCATTTCTACGGCGCCGGCGCCCAGGACGAGGTGGGAGGGGAGGTTCGGCTGCTTGACGATGCGGACCAGGATCTCCCCGGCGCGCTTCGGGTCGCCCGCGGCGACCACCGGACCGTCGAAGAGGCGGATCATCGCGCCGACGGTCTCGTCGTACTCCGGTGCCACGTCCGGGATCCGCATCGAGGAGCCGGCCCAGTCGGTCGCGAACCCGCCCGGTTCCACGACGAGGTACCTGATGCCGAACGGCGCGGTCTCGGCCGCGAGCACGCGCGTGAAGCCGTCGACCGCGAACTTCGCCGCCTGGTACGACCCGAGCCCGGGATTCCCGCCGACCCGGCCGCCGATGGACGAGAACTGTACGACCGTGCCCGCGCCCCGCGCCCTCAGGAACGGGATCGCGGCCGTCGAGACGTTGTAGACGCCCCAGAAGTTGGTGTCGAACTGTCGGCGGAAGTCGTCCTCGGGGGTCGTCTCGACCGGGGAGAGGTTGGCGTACCCGGCGTTGTTGACGACCACGTCGATCCCGCCGAAGCGGTCGACTCCAGCCTGTAGTGCGGCCGTTGCTGCCGTCCGGTCGGTGACGTCGAGTGCCACGGGGAGTACGCGGTCGCCGTACTTCTCCACGAGGTCGTCCAACTGCTCCGGGTTGCGTGCCGTGGCGACGACCCGGTCGCCGGCCTCCAGGGCCGCGACGGTGAGGTTGCGGCCGAAGCCGCGGGACGAGCCGGTGATGAACCATGTCTGAGTCATACCTCTAGCAAAATACTGTTTCGTTATTAGTGCAACACGGTTGCGCTATGCTCTGGGTCATGAGCACGCCCGGTCCCCAACGCGCCCGCAGTGCGGCCGCCAAACAGCAGCGTGAGAGGGCGATCCTCGACGCCGCGCGAACGCTCGGCACCGAACGCAGCGTGCGCGAGGTCACGCTCACGGACATCGCCGCCGCCGTGGGCATGCACAAGTCCGCGATGCTGCGGTACTTCGAGACCCGCGAGCAGATCTTCCTGGCGCTGACCGCCGAAGGCTGGGAGGACTGGTCGGCGGAGCTCCGCGCGCGGTTGGGCGAACTCACCGACGGGGACTCCGGCACCGACGTCGACGCGGTCGCCGCCGTCGTCGCGCGGTCGCTCGTCGCGCGGCCGTTCTTCTGCGACCTGTTGGCCCAGGCGCCGTTGAACCTGGAGCGCAACGTCTCACTCGACTCGGTGTACGAGTTCAAGACGGTTGTCCTCGGCGAAGTCGCGTCCGTGGCAACCGAGTTGTGCCGCATCCTCGCGATCTCCGAGCGCTCGGCGATCGACGTGATCGCCACGGCGACGAGCATGGCCGGGGCGCTGCTGCAGATGGCCGCCCCCGGCACCCGCCTCCGAACGCTCTACGAAAGCCACCCCGAGTTGGCGCACGCGCTGGTCGACGTCGAACCCCAACTGACGCGCATCCTGACCGCGTTGCTGGCAGGGCTGCGCGCTACCGCGACGCCAACCCTGCCTTCCGCGCAAGCGTGAGTTGAAGCCCGTAGGTCATGGCTCACGGCGCAGTCGTCTGGCCGCGCGTGCTGGCGAACCGGCTCCGATAGTGCGTCGGTGTCGTGTCCAAGTGGCGGGCGAAGGCGCGGCGGAGGGTCTCGTCGGTGCCCAGGCCGCTGTGGTGTGCCGCGGAGGTGACGCTGTGTCCTTCGAGGAGGAGGTGCCGGGCTCGGTCGAGGCGGACGCGCTCGACCCAACGGGCGGGCGTGGTGCCGAGTTCGGTGCGGAAGAGCCGGGTCAGGTGGCGGGGGCTGACGGCCACGGTCGCCGCCATGGCGGGCAGGCTGTGGTCGGCGGCCGGGTCGGCGAACACCGAGGCGATCAGCGACCGTAGCGGATCCGTGCGCGGCGGCGGGGTGGCGGTCGCGGCGCTGAACTGCGACTGGCCGCCCGGGCGTTGCATGAAGACGACCAGTTCGCGCGCGATGTCCCGGGCCACCTCCGCGCCGTGGTCGTCCTCGACGAGGGCGAGTGCCAGGTCGATGCCGGCGCTGATGCCGGCCGAGGTGACGAAGCGCCCGTCGCGGACGTGGATGGCGTCCGGTTCGACGCGTACGAGGGGGTGGCGGCGGGCCAGTGTCTCGGCGTGCCGCCAGTGGGTCGTGGCCGACCGGCCGTCCAGCAGGCCGAGTTGGGCGAGGACGAAGGCGCCCGTGCAGACGGACGTGACCCGGGTGGCGTGATCGGTGAGGGTGCGGGTCGCGGTCAACAGCCCTTCCTCGGCGGGCTGTTGGGCCAGCCGGTCGCTCCCGGCGACCATGACCGTGTCGACCGGTCCGGCGTCGGTCGCGGTCACCGTGCCGGTCAGCGTCAACCCGTTGGACGCGGTCACCGTGCCGCCCTGGGGTGAGGCCAGCACCAGTTCGTAGGGGTGGCCGAGCTTGCCCGACTGGTGCAGTACCTCGGCGGGGCCGCTGACGTCGAGCATGGTCACGCCGTCGAAGACGAGGAATCCGACCCGGTGCGTCATGCCGGAAGCCAGGTCTGGAGCCGCGTCTGAAGCCATGTCCGAATCTGTGGTTTTCCTGGCTGTGAGGACATGGCCCCAGCGTACGCCGCCGACGAACCTGGAGGCACAGGACATCGAGTCGCACGGCATCGAGGAGAGGCAAGAACGATGAGTGAAGTGATCGCAGGCGTGGAGATCCCGGACACCGCCCTGGCGCGGGAGGCGACCGAGCTGGTGCGCGAGGCCGCGTCGCCGTTGCTGTTCGACCACTCCCGGCGGGTGTTCCTGTGGGGCGCCCTGCGCGGCCGGGAGCAGGGGCTCGACTACGACCCCGAACTGCTCTACGTGGCCGCGATGTTCCACGACCTCGGGCTCACCGAGAAGTTCCGCCGCACCGACCAGCGCTTCGAGATCGACGGCGCGGACGAGGCCCGCCGGTTCCTGCACACCCACGGCATCACCGGTGAGCCGGCCGACCGGGTCTGGGCGAGCAGCGCCCTGCACACCACGCAGGAGATCCCCTTGCACATGTCGGCCGAGATCGCCCTGGTCAACCGGGGCGTGGGGCTCGACGTCGTGGGCATCGGCTACGACGCCGTCTCCGCCGAGCAGCGCGCGGCCGTCGTGGCGGCGCACCCCCGCCCCGACTTCAAGAACGGGATCCTCGCCGCCTTCACCGAGGGCATCAAGGACCGCCCCGAGACCACGTTCGGCAACATCAAGGCGGATGTGCTGGAGCACTTCGTGCCGGGCTTCGTGCGCGGCGACTTCGTCGAGCGCATCAAGGCCTCGAACTGGGCGGAGTGACGCGAGCCCGGCCTTCGGCGGCGGCCCGGGTCAGTGGGTCAGCGCGGCAGCGGACAGCGGACAGCGGGTCGACGGGTGAACGGGGCGCGGGTGACCGGGCAGCGGGCCAGCAGGTCAGCAGGACCGCCCGTGCCCATGTCCCTCGTGCGCCCCATGCCCCTCGTGCGCCCCGTGGGCGTCATGCCCTTCATGCGCACCGGGCGCCCCGTCCACCAACGTGTCCAGCAACGCCCGCAACACCTCGCGCTCCACATCCGTGAGCGGCGCCAGGATCTCGTCCGCCGCCCCCCGTCGCGCGCCCCGCAGCTCGCTCAGCGCCTTGCGGCCGTCGTCGGTGATCTCGATCCGGATGACCCGCCGGTTGGACGGATCGGGCACGCGCCGCACCTTGCCGCTCGTCTCCAGGCCGTCGACCAGCGTCGTCACGGCACGCGGCACCACCTCGAGGCGCTCGGCGAGGTCGGCCATGCGCGGTGGGGAGTCGAAGTGGGCGAGGGTGCGCAGCAGCCGGGACTGGGCGGGGGTGATGCCGAGGTCGCGCTGCTCCAGATGGCGCTTCTGGATGCGGTGCACCCGGCGGGTGAGCCGCAGCAACTGCTCCGCGAGCAGGCCGTCGGAATCGGGGGTGGTCATACGGGAACAATATCAGGACCTGGTTCATTGTGAGTATAGGTAACAATGAGCTATGCTCCATCGAGTCTCATCGCTCCACGAGCTGTGAGCGCTCGACCCGTCCTGATCGCCTCACCATCCGTAGGAGACCATGCCCCGCGACGACATCAACTGGACACCGTCCCCCGGCACCTCGACCGACCAGCCTCGGCAGGTGCGCCGCATCCTCAAGCTCTTCAAGCCCTACCGTGGCCGGCTCGCGGTCGTCGGCCTCCTGGTCGGTGCCGCGTCCCTGGTCACCGTGGCGACCCCGTTCCTGCTGAAGGCGACGCTCGACACCGCCATCCCACAGGGCCGCACGGGCCTGTTGAGCCTGCTCGCGCTCGGCATGATCCTGAGCGCCGTCCTGACCAGCATCTTCGGCGTGCTGCAGACCCTGATCTCCACGACGGTCGGCCAGCGCGTCATGCACGACCTGCGCACAGCGGTCTACGGCCGGCTGCAGCGCATGTCGCTCGCCTTCTTCACCCGGACCCGGACCGGCGAGGTCCAGTCCCGCATAGCCAACGACATCGGCGGCATGCAGGCCACCGTCACCTCCACGGCCACCTCCCTGGTCTCGAACCTCACCAGCGTGGTCGCCACGATCATCGCGATGATCGCCCTGGACTGGCGGCTCACCGTCGTCTCGCTGCTGCTGCTCCCGGTCTTCGTGTGGATCAGCCGCCGCGTCGGCAACGAACGAAAGAAGATCGCCACCCAGCGCCAGCGGCAGATGGCCGAGATGGCCGCCACGGTCACCGAGTCGCTGTCCGTCAGCGGCATCCTGCTCGGTCGCACCATGGGCCGTTCCGACTCTCTCACCCGGTCCTTCTCCGAGGAGTCCGAGGGTTTGGTCGACCTCGAAGTCCGGTCGAACATGGCAGGGCGCTGGCGCATGGCCGTCATCTCGATCGTCATGGCCGCGATGCCCGCCGTCATCTACTGGACCGCAGGCATCGCCCTCCAGATGGGCGGCCCGGACGTCTCGATCGGCACGATCGTCGCGTTCGTCTCGCTCCAGCAGGGCCTGTTCCGCCCGGCCGTCAGCCTGTTGTCGACCGGCGTCCAGATCCAGACCTCGCTGGCGCTCTTCGCCCGCATCTTCGAGTACCTCGACCTGCCGATCGACATCACCGAGCGCGAGAACCCGGTCCACCTCGACACCATCAAGGGCGAAGTCGCCTTCGAGGACGTCGAGTTCCACTACGACGACAAAAGCGGCCCGATCCTTGACGGCATCGACATCACCGTCCCGGCAGGCAACAGCCTCGCGATCGTCGGCCCGACCGGCGCCGGAAAGTCGACCCTCGGCTATCTCGTGCCCCGGCTCTACGACGTGACCGGCGGCCGGGTCACCCTCGACGGGGTCGACGTCCGCGACCTGGACTTCGACACGCTCGCGCGTGCCGTCGGCGTCGTCTCCCAGGAGACGTACCTCTTCCATGCGACGGTCGCCGACAACCTCCGCTTCGCGAAGCCGGACGCCACCGACGAGGAGCTGTACACGGCGGCGCGCGCGGCGCAGATCCACGAGCACATCGCGGGCCTGCCCGACGGGTACGACACGGTCGTCGGCGAGCGCGGCCACCGGTTCTCCGGCGGCGAGAAGCAGCGCCTGGCCATCGCCCGCACCATCCTGCGCGACCCGCCGGTCCTCATCCTGGACGAGGCGACCAGCGCGCTGGACAACCGCACCGAAGCCGCCGTCCAGGACGCCATCGACGCCCTGTCGGCCAACCGCACGACGCTCACCATCGCCCACCGGCTGTCCACCATCCGGAGTGCCGACCAGATAGTGGTCCTCGACTCCGGGCACGTCGCGGAGCGGGGCACGCACGAGGAACTGCTCGATCAGGACGGGCGGTACGCGGCGCTCGTACGCCGGGATGCCCAACTGGAACCGACAAGCTGAAGATATGCCGGGTTTGTGGCGATATGCGGGTTACCGTGCCCGCATGCAGATGAACACTCCGCCACGGAGCACGATTCGACTGACCCGCAGGGGCCGGGTCGCCCTCATCGCGACGGGGGCCGTCGTGGCCGGTACCGCCGTGGCGGTGCCGCTGCTGAGCCTGGAGAGCGAGGGGGACACACGCCCCACGTCCTTGGTGATCCCGGAGGGCTGGCGCTCGGGCCAGATCTACGAAGCGGTGGACAAGGTCCTCGCGCTGCCGGTCGGGACCACGAAGAAGTCGATCGCGAAAGCCGGCCTGAAGCTGCCGAACGACGCGGAGGGCAACCCCGAGGGCTATCTCTTCCCGGCGACGTATCCGCTGGAGAAGAAGTCGACGCCCGCGTCGCTGCTGTCGTTCATGGTCAACACCGCGAACAAGAAGTTCAACGGCGCCCCGGTTGCCGCCGGCGCCCAGCGCAACGCGATGAACGTCTATCAGGCGGTCACCATCGCGAGCATCGTGCAGGCCGAGGCGGCCTCCAAGGCGGACATGGGGAAGGTGGCCCGGGTCATCTTCAACCGCCTGGAGCGCGGTATGCCGCTGCAGATGGACTCCACCATCAACTACGCGCTGAACCGCGCCACGTTGAAGACCACCAGCAGCGACACCCGGCTCGACAGCCCCTACAACTCCTACCAGCGCATGGGCCTGCCGCCCACCCCGATCGACAACCCGGGCGAGGACGCGATGCGCGCCGCGATCAACCCGCCCCCGGGCGACTGGCTCTACTTCGTCACGGTCAAGCCCGGCGACACGCGCTTCGCGGCCACGTATGAGGAACACCAGCGGAACGTCGCGGAGTTCAACGCGGCCCAGAAGAGTGGCGCGTCGCCCACGAAGTGAATCGGGCGGGGCGAGGTGGGGCGGCGCTCGGTGTTTCGGCCGGCGCGCCGCCTGATGTGTCGCGGGAGTGCGCGGAGTTGGCCGCGGGCGGTCTGTTCGGTGGGCGGGGCGGGGCGGTGCCAGGCTCGTGTGCGCGTTTCGGGGTGGGTGACTTGTGTTTCGTTGGCGGGTGCGGGTTCGTTGTGGCTGGGCGCGCAGTTCCCCGCGCCCCTTAAAAGGCCGTTGGTCGGCCGGTACTGTCCAGTCGCGCGTGCACCCGATGCGGCGCCCTCCGTCCGCCCAGGACGCGATCCCGCCAGAACAACCTCAGACCGTCACCGGCTCCCCGGCCAGCAATCGCCTGATGTCCCGCACAGCCGCACGCCCCGCCCGGTTCGCGCCGATGGTGCTTGCCGACGGGCCGTAGCCGACCAGGTGCACGCGTGGGTCCGCGACCACACGGGTTCCATCGAGGCGGATGCCGCCACCCGGGCCGCGCAGCTTCAGTGGTGCCAGGTGGTCGATCGCGGGCCGGAACCCGGTTGCCCACAGGATGACATCGGCGTCCACATGGCGACCGTCGTCCCAGGCCACCCCATCCGGTGTGATCCGGTCGAACATCGGCTGGCGGTCCAGGACGCCGTCGGCGATCGCCTGCCGGATCGCGTCGTTCAACGGCAGCCCGGTCACGGAGACGACACTCTTCGGGGGCAGCCCCTGCCGCACCCGCTCCTCCACCAGCGCGACGGCCGCCCGGCCCACGTCCTCGGTGAAGGGCTCGTCGCGGAACACGGGCGGACGCCGGGTCACCCAGGTGGTCGCGGCCGCGTACGGGGCCAGCTCCATCAGATGCTGCGTGCCCGACGCGCCCCCGCCCACCACGACCACCCGCAACCCGGCGAACTCCTCCGGCCCCGGGTACTGCGCGGTGTGCAACTGCCGCCCCCGGAAGGTCTCTTGACCCGGATAGCGCGGCCAGAACGGTCGGTCCCACGTCCCGGTCGCATTGATCAGCGCCCGCGTCGACCACGTAACGTCCGACCCCTCCGCCCCGTCCGACGTCTCGACGAGCAGCCGCCCGTCCACGCCCTCCCGCACCGCCCTCACATCCACCGGCCGCCGCACCCGCAGGTCGAAGGCGCGCTCATACGCCGCGAAGTACTCGGCGATCACCTCGGCGGACGGGCGGGCCGGGTCGGCGTCCGTGAGTTCCATGCCCGGCAGCGCGTGCATCCCGTGCACCTTGCCGTACGTCAACGACGGCCACCGGAACTGCCAGGCGCCGCCCGGCGCGGGCGCGTGGTCCAGGACCACGAAGTCGCGCTCCGGCTCGAATCCGGTGCGCCGCAGGTGATAGGCGCCGGCCAGTCCAGCCTGCCCGGCGCCTATGACGACCACGTCGACCTCACGCGTGTTGTTCACGTTTGTACGAACAGCACCGGGGTCGCCGATCTTCCCGCCCGCTTGGCGCCCGTTCAGCGCCCGCCGCTCACGAGCAACGGCAGACCGGCCTTCGTCGTCCTCCCCTCGACCAGCCCGCGCGCCGCCAGCTCGGGAATCACGCCCTCCCCGAACCAGTACGCCTCCTCCAGATGCGGATACCCGGACAGCACGAAGTGCTCGACGCCCAGCGCGTGGTACTCCTCGATCAGGTCGGCCACCTCGGCATGACTGCCTACGAGCGCCGTGCCCGCGCCACCCCGGACGAGACCGACGCCCGCCCACAGGTTCGGGTGGATCTCCAGGTCGGCCCGCGAACCGCCGTGCAGGGCCAACATCCGCTGCTGGCCCACCGATTCACTGCGCCCGAGTGCCGTCTGCGCGGCCGCGATCGTGTCCGCGTCGAGGTCGTCGAGCAGCCGGTTCGCGGTCGCCCACGCCTCCGCCGACGAGTCCCGCGAGATGGTGTGCAGCCGTACCCCGAACCGCACGTCCCGCCCCTCCCGCTCGGCGAGCCCGCGGATCCAGTCGATCTTCTCCTTGACCTGCGCCGGCGGTTCTCCCCAGGTGAGATACACGTCCGCATGCCGGGCGGCCACCGGTCCGGCCGCCGCCGACGACCCGCCGAAGAACACCTGCGGCACCGGATCGGGCGGCAGCGCCGTCAGCCCGCCCTCGACCTGGTAGTGGAGACCGTCGAAGTCGTACGGCTCCCCGCGCCACACCCCTCGTACGACCGACAGGAACTCGTCCGTACGCGCGTACCGCTGATCGTGGCCGAGATGGTCGCCGAAGCGGCGCTGCTCGGCGGAGTCGCCGCCGGTGACGACGTTGAGCAACAGCCGCCCTCGCGTGAGGCGTTGATAGGTCGCCGCCATCTGCGCGGCGAGCGTCGGCGAGATCACTCCGGGCCGGAACGCCACCAGGAACTTCAGCCGTTCGGTGTGCTGTGCGAGCGCGACAGTCGTCAGCCAGGCGTCCTCGCACCACGTGCCGGTCGGCGTGAGCACCGCCTCGAAGCCCAACTGCTCGGCGGCCTTGGCGATTTGGGCGAGGTACTCGATGTCCGGCGGACGCACCCCGCGGACCGCGCCCGCGCGGTTGGGGCCGTAGGCGTGCCGGTCGACGAGCGTACGGCCGTCGCCGCCGGTCGGCAGGAACCAGTGCAGGTGCACGCTCATGTCACGAACCTCCCGTGGTGCGCGGGGCGGAGGTCGAGGCCGGCAGGGTGCCGTTGTAGCGCGTGTCCACGAAGTCGGCGAAGTCCACCTTCCTTGGGATCAGCTTGAGTTGGGTGAAGGTGTCGGCGATCCGCTGCTCGGAGGCGATGAGCGGCTTGTCGACGGCGACCGAGACCCGGGTGGAGTTGGTCCGCTTCACCGAGGCCAGCGCCACCTCGTACGGCAGCCCGGTGTCCTTCGACCACACCTTGGCCCACTCCTCCTGATGCGAGAACACCCAGGTCTGGGCGCGGCGCAGCCGGTCGAGGTAGTCCTTGATGGCGGCGGCCTTCTTCTTGTCCGCCAGCGCGCCGGGCGCCGCCACCTGGAAGGTGAGGCCGTTGGTCACGCCCTGTCCGGTGGTGAGGACGCGGCCCTGCTTGGCCTGGAGGATCTGCGAGGTGTACGGGTCCCACACCGCCCACGCGTCGATCTTGCCGGAGGTGAACGCGGCCAGCGCGTCGGCCGGTTGGAGGTACTTCACCTTGACGTCGCCGATGCCGAGCCCGGCCGCCTTGAGGGAGGCGACCAGCTGGAAGTGCGCGGACGAACCCTGCGCCACGGCGATGGACTTGCCCTTGAGCTGCTGCGGCTTGCTGAGCTTGGAGTCCTTCGGCACGAGGATGGCGTCGCCCTCGGACGTGCCGTGCCAGGCGGCCACTACCTTGATCTTCGAGCCCGCGCCCGCCGCGAACACCGGCGGGGTGTTGCCGACGCCGCCGATGTCGACGGCCTTGGCGTTGACGGCTTCCAGGAGCGGCGGGCCGGAGGTGAACGTGGACCACTTGATCTTGTAGTCCAGGTTCTTGAGTTCACCGGCGGCCCGCAGCACCGCCTCCGAACCGCCTTTCTGGTCACCGACGTTGAGCGTGAGGGAGCCCTTGCCGTCGGTGCCCGTCGAGGTCTCGGCGGCCGAGTTCCCGCCGCAGGCGGTGAGCAGGAGGGCGAGGGGGAGCAGCAGGGCGGCGGGGACGAGGCTTCGTCGCATGACGGATGATCCGTTCTCGGTAACTGGGTTGAGGTGTGGGGGAGTTCAGGCGGCTTCGGCGGCGGTGTCGACGCCGAGGCGTTCCAGGAGTCCGGCGCGCAGTTCGGCGAACCGGGGGTCGGTGATGTCGCGCGGCCGGTCCAGGTCGATGTGCTGTTCGTGCGCGATGACGCCCTCGTCCATCACCAGGACCCGGTCGGCGAGCAGCACGGCCTCCTCGACGTCGTGCGTCACCAACAGGACGGCGCAGCCCCGCCGTTGCCACAACTCGCCCACCAACCGCTGGGCCTTGATCCGGGTCAGCGCGTCCAGCGCGCCGAACGGCTCGTCGAGCAGCAGCAGATCGGGCTCACGCACCAGAGCACGCGCCAACGAGGCCCGCTGAGCCTCACCACCGGACAGCGTCTTGGGCCAGGCATCGGCATGGTCCGCGAGCCCCACCTCCGCCAACGCCTGCTCCGCCACGGCCCGTTCGGGCTTTCCGGGCAACCCGAGCAGGACGTTGCGCCACACCTTCTTCCACGGCATCAGCCGGGGCGCCTGGAACGCGACGGCCTTGCGGCGCGGCACGAGGACGGTGCCCTCGATGTCCCGGTCGAGCCCGGCGAGGATGCGCAGCAGCGTGGACTTGCCGCAGCCGCTGCGGCCCAGCAGTGCCACGAACTCGCCCTGCCGTACGTCGAGTTGGAGCTTGTCGATGACGGCACGGCCGTCGAAGGAGCGGGTCAGCCCCTCGACCCGTACCGCCTGCGCGGTCGTCGGCGAGGAGGTCGCCGTCTGCGTGCTCACCGGCCCGTGAACGTCGGTCGCCATTGCAGCAACAGCCTTTCGAGGGTGCGGACGACGAAGTCGGCCAGCAGGCCGAGGAAGGCGTAGACGATCAGACAGACCACGATCACGTCGGTCTGCAGGAAGTCGCGGGCCTGCACCATGAGGAAGCCGATGCCGGCGTCCGCGTTGATCTGCTCGGCGAAGACGAGGGCCAGCCAGGCGATGCCGAGGGAGTAGCGCAGCCCGGTCATCGCGTTGGGCAACGCGCCCGGCAGCACCACATGCCGTACGAGCCCCCAGCGGGACAGCCCGAGGGACTCGCCGGCCTCGATCAACTGGCTGTCCACGCCCCGGATTCCGGCGTAGACGTTGAGGTAGAGCGGGAAGGTCACGCCGAGCGTGATGATGGCGACCTTGGGAGCCTCGCCGATGCCGAACCAGATGATGAACAGCGGGATCAGCCCGACGAAGGGCACGGTCCGCAGCATCTGCACGGGGGCGTCGACCAGGTCCTCGCCGATCCTGAACAGGCCGGAGATCAGGGCGAGTCCGGTGCCGATGACCGTACCGAGGAGCAGTCCGACGGCGACCCGCTGGAGCGAGGTGGCCATGGCCGAGGGCAGTGAACCGCTGTCGATCAGGTCCCACCCGACCTGGGCGATCCGCCCGGGCGAGGCGAGCACGTCGGAGGTCAACACGCCTGTGCTGTTGAGGAGTTGCCACAGCGCGAGCAGTACGAGTGGGCCGGTCGTGCGGCGCAGCCAGCGAGGGACGCGGGTGCGGCGCGAGGAGGTGGGGACGAGGGGGACGAGATCGAGGGGAGCGGGATCGTCCGCGTCGGCCTTGGATGTTGACATAGGAGAAATGTCGGGCCCGGAGGAGCCGGGCGGTGCATGACTGATGCTCATGGGTGCTCCACGGGTGGGGAGAGCGTCCGGTGAGGAGGGGTACGCCTCAACGCCGCCGCGTCACGACGATGTGAACGGGCGCGACGGAGTGCGGGAGAAAGGAAGGGGTGAGGCGGAAGAAGACGTCAGCAGCCGCGGCAACACGCGGCGGAGGCCACCCGCAGCAGGTCGATGTGACCGCGCGTGGTGAGCAGAACTGAACGCAACATGCGGCCGAAAATAGGTCAGATGGCGTGCCACGGTCAACGGTGTCTCGCGGACTGGACCCCTCGTATCACGGGCCGGGCGGTCGAGCGGGCGAGGAGCTCGACAGGCGGGTATCGAGCGTGGAGCCCGGCGGATGGTTCAGGATGGAAGACATGCCAGCTGCCTTCACCACCCGAGTCCTGAACGTCACCACCGGTTCGAGGGAGCGGATCATGGACCTGACCCGCGACTGCGAGGCCTTCCTCCGGGACGCGGCGGCCGGCCGCGACGGTCTCCTCAACATCTTCGTCCCGCACGCCACGGCGGGCGTCGCGATCCTCGAAACGGGCGCCGGCAGCGACGACGACCTCCTCGCCGCCCTGCACACCCTCCTCCCCGCCGACGACCGCTGGCAGCACCGCCACGGCAGCCCCGGGCACGGCCGCGACCACGTCCTCCCGGCCTTCGTACCGCCGCATGCGACGTTGCCGGTGCTGGGCGGGCGGTTGGAGTTGGGGACGTGGCAGTCGGTGTGCCTGGTCGATACGAACCGCGACAACCCGGACCGGGTGGTTCGGTTGTCGTTCCTTGGGTGAGGCCTGCTAGAAGAACTCGGTCCAGGTGCCCTGCGCGAGGTTCGTGAGGATCGTGCGCAGCCACGGGCTGCGCACGGCCGGTAGTCGGACCAAGGTGTGCTGGAAGGTTCCCCAGTCGGCCCGGAACAGGTAGTTGGGGAGCGGTGGGAGCGGGTCGTCGCGGAGGACGTCCTGGGGGAGGCGGCCCGACGCGGGAACCGGCAGGTAGGGCTGGGGAGAGACCAGCCACAGCCACACCCCCAGCGGCAGGGGCACCAGGTACGCCGACGTGGTCGGGTCGGCGGGGGTCCAGGTCCGACCCGTCCGGGGATGGATCGGTACGAGGAGAATGTCGACGCCCGCGTCCGGGGAGGGCTGTCCCGGTCCAGCCAGGGCGGCGCGCCGCTTCGGGGAGCCCGCGGGCAGCAGGGCGTCGAGCGTGCGTTGGAAGACGTCCGCTGCCAGACCGTCCGGGACCTTCACCGGCTGCTCCTGGGAGGCGGCCAGCAGGTGGGCGAGTGCCTGGCCGGCGGCCGCCTCCCACCGCGGACTCCACGACCAGTAGTGACTCGACCCCGACCGTCCTCCCCACGTACCGACCGGCTCGAACAGGGGAGTTCTCTCCCCCTCCTCTATCAGCTCCGCCCAGGAGATGGGCTTGGCGTGGGCGCCGCCGACGGGGACGCGGTGCACGGCGTCCGAACTGAGCCGTACTGCCTGCCAGAGCGAGCAGTCGTCGACTCTGGTCGCCACGGGGAGGTCGCACGTCTCGCAGGCCATGTTGGGCCCGTCGGCTCCGTCGAGTCCGCAGCAGGCACTGGCGGTCTTGTCGGGAAGCAGCCGGGTGCCGCGGATGTCACCGGGCGCGATCACGCTCGCCCCGGGCGCGCTGTCGGACAGGGCGTGGACCGGCGCGTAGATGCCGCGTGCCTCCGCCTCGCCCGGGTCGAGCTCGTCCCACAACCGCCACGGTCCTCCCCAGGGATCCGGGTCCACGGCGAACGTCCCCGACTGCATGAGCACCGGAAGCTGGGCCCCGTTCCCGTACGTCTGACGGGCGTGGACCGGCAGTGCGACCTGGGACAGCGGGGTGGTCAACTCGGCACCGCAGCCCGCACACACGAAAACGAACAAATGTCCTCCACCTCGGAAATGGACGCATCTTCGCAGTTCGCCGGCGGTCGGCCAACATGTTTTCTCGTCCGGACGTCGAGGCCTGGTGGGACTACGGGCAAGTCGACGGCCGGGGCTGCGAGTTCCCGGTAGTCCCGGGGCACGAGGACGCCCCGCGCCTTCGAGGCGTGGCAGGACATCGCCTCCGCCTAGCCGCCCGCCCGCGCCATGAGCGACTTCTGGGCCCGACACATCGCCGACCCAGCGAACCACCCGCAGGCGTAAGCCCTCGTTCAGTTGACGGCGAGGATGGCCTTGGCGAGTTCCTCGGGGTGTGTGAGCAGGCCCTCGTGCGTCCCGGGTACGGCGATGGGCGTCAACCCGACGCGCTGGGCGAAGACTTCGCCCGGGTGGGGCAGTGCGTGGTCCTCGTCGCCGAGCAGGTAGTGCAGCGGGACGCCGAGGGTGGTCACGGCAGGCCCTTCGGCCGGGTCGAGGAAGTAGTCCCCGGGCATGGGCGTCAGGAGGTCGGCGACCAGGCGCTGAACCTCGGGTGCGGCGTCCTGCATGAAGATGTGCCGGACGAACTCAAGCGTGGGTGCGATGGACCGGGTCGGCGAGGCGTCGATCAGGCCGCAGAGCATGGCCCCGGCCTCGGCCGGATTGTCGTCGACGAGGGACCGTCCCGCGACCGGTATCTGGGCGCCGTAGTACACGATGCCGGCGAGCCTGTCGCCGAGCCGGCCGGCCGCGCCGTTGACCGGGTAGCCGCCCCAGCTGTGGGCGACCAGGACCACGTCCCGCAGGTCATGGTCGACGACGAACCGGACGATGTGATCGACCGCGGCGCTGAGCCGGCGATCACGCGGATCATCGCCGTCGCCCAGGCCCGGCAGGGTCACGGTGACCGCCTGGTGGCCCGCGGCTCGCAGACGTTGTGCGACGGGCGTCCACGACCATCCGCCGTGCCAGGCTCCCGGGATCATCACATACGTAGTCATGCGGCTTTCCTTGGTATTTAGCTGTTTCGGACGCAGCGTCCGACGAGATCCGCAACGCTAGCACCGGTGACGATCCGCCGGGGCAGGTCGTCACCGAGATCACAACTGCCCCACCTAGACTGGGGAGATGATCGACGACCGGGGCGCCGACGAACGGGCGGCGGCCATCGAGGCGGGTGTGTTGGCCGCCGCCGAACGGCTGTTGGCCGAGGGCACCTCGTTCTCCGCCCTGTCGATGCAGCGCATCGCGGACGAAGCCGGCGTCGCCAGGTCCACGCTGTACCTGTACTTCAAGGAAAAGAGCGCCCTGCTGATCCGTCTGGCCAGTGGCCTCAAGAGCGGCTCGTACCAGCTGATGAGCACCTGGTCGCCGGACCGGCCGGACGCGCTCGACCGTCTGGGCGACACCCTGGAAGAGGTCATCGGCTACTACCGGCAGCGGCGCCATGTACTGCGCGCCATGCTGGAGTCGGCGGACCGTGACTCGACAGTGGGCCAACTCTGGGCCGACGAGCTCGATCCCTTCGAGGAACTGAGTCGGCGCTGGATCAGGCAGGCACAAGCGGCAGGGCAGACAGCCGCCGGCGTGGACCCGGCCACCGCAAGTCAGGTCATCGTGCACGGCGGCTTCCGGGTGATCGCGCATCAGGTTCTGACGGGCGATCCCGATCGCGACGCGACAGTGGCTCGCGAGCTGGCCGCCAACCAGTGGTACGGAGCGTTCCGCCGGCCGGGCTGAACCTGCGACAACCCGCCGGGCGGACCCGCGACACGGCACGCACCGCTGGTCGGCCTGTTGTCCGCGCGCGCCTTCGTCAGTAGACGGACAGTCCGTACGTGTTGAGTGCTTCCTGGATCGGCTGGTAGTACGTGTTCCCTCCCGTCGTGCAGTTCCCGGAGCCTCCGGACAGGATGCCGATGACCTTGTCCCCGGCGTAGAGCGGGCCGCCGCTGTCGCCCGGCTCGGCGCAGATATTGGTCTGGATCAGGCCGTGGACGACTGCTCCGCTCCCGTAGTTGACGGTCGCGTTGAGCGCGGTGACCACGCCGCAGTGGACACCGGTGGTCGCTCCCCGGCGGCAGACGCTCTGGCCGATGTACGCGGTAGCGGTGCCGGTGATGTCGACGGATCCGATGGTTCCGGGGTGTGGGACGGCCGTGTTGGTGTAGCGGACGACTCCGAAGTCGTTGCCGGGGTAACTGGTCGCGGTCGTGGTGCCGATCGCCGTGGCCATGGCGGAACTGGTGTACCAGGTGGACACGCCGTCGGTGCAGTGGCCGGCGGTGACGAAGTAGTACGTGGAGCCGCTCTGTACGTTGACTCCGGCCGAGCAGCGCCCGGTGGACGTGTAGATGCCGTCACCGCCCGACAGGAGGGTGCGCAGCGTGCCGCCGAGTCGGTCGAGGGACACGGCACCCGAGAACTGGCGCGCGGCTTCCCGCAGTTGGACCAGATCCGAGTCCGAAACCGTGGCATCGGCCAGCACCCGCAGCTTCCCGGTGCGCCCGTCCACGGCCCAGGCCGTCCCGGCGATGGCCAGGGACTCTACGGCCGAGGTCGCGCCGGTCACCGAGGCGGCGGACGGCGCGGCGCCGACCGTGGGCGCCGCTGAGGCGCCGGTGTCGGACACCGCGAGGGCGCTCACGACGAGCAGGCTCACCACCGAGGCGATCAGTCGTGAACGCCTGATGGTGGTACGGGGTGCTCTCATCGGCCGGTCTCCCCGAGGTCGGTGGGTCAGGTCGGAGCATGTCGGATGGGTCAACGGGCGTGCTGGGTACGGGTGTTGTGGTGCGGTCAGTGTGCCCAGCCGCGCCCGGCGGGGGTAGGCCGACTTCGGCCGAAGAGGTCGGCCGGGAGTTCGAGGGGCGGGTGCGCGGTCGGGCGATCAGGCCGCCGTGGAGCGGTACGAGAGCATCCGCGCCGTCGACGAACGGGTACGAGCCCCTCGGCTGCCCGATCCGGTGACCGGTCCGGTGACCGTCCCGGGCAGCCGCGCCGTCTTGATCAGGTGGCGAAGCGGTGGGTGCCGGAGCCGACCCCGAACACCGCGCAGTCGTCCTCCTGGCGCAGATACGTCCCGTGCGTGTGGGTCACCGCGTCCGGGGTGGACGCCGGGATCCACACCTCGGCGGTCGTGTTGGGCGGCACCGCGCAGGTCAGCGTGAACCGGCCGGACCGCTGTCGCCACTGGGTGGAGACCGGGCCGTAGACCGAAGTGAACGTCGCGCGGGCGGTGTTGACGGATCCGCCGGGGCGGGGGCGGATGACGATCTCGCGGTAGCCGGGCCCGCCCGCCGCGATGCCGGCGATGTTCGTGTACATCCATTCCCCCACCGAGCCGTAGGCGTAGTGGTTGAAGGAGTTCATGCCCGCGTCCTGGAAGCTGCCGTCGGGCCGGATGGAGTCCCAGCGTTCCCACATCGTGGTGGAGCCCCGGTCGATCTGGTAGCCCCAACTGGGGAAGGAGCGCTGTTGCAGGAGGCGGTAGGCGACGTCGGTGTGGCCCGTGTCGGTCAGGACGGGGAGCAGGCGGGGAGTGCCGAGGAAACCTGTCGACAGATGCCAGTCCTTCGCCTCGATCAGGGCGACGAGCCGGTCGGCCGCGGCCTTCCGCGACGCGTCCGCCAGCAGGTTCATCGACAGGGCCAGGACGTACGCCGTCTGCGTATCGCCCTTGATACGGCCGTCGGAGGTGACGTAGGCGTTCTGGAAGGCCGCCCGGATCCGCTCGAAGAGATCGCGGTACGCGGCGGTGTCCTCGCCGAGTTCGCCGGCCATCCGGGCCGCGAGGTCGGCGCCGTGCGCGAAGTACGCGGTGGCGATGACGTCCTTCGGGGTCTCGTCCTCGACGTTCAGCCAGTCGCCGTATCCCTGGGCCGGGCGCAGCAGTTGGTCGCTGTTCTTCTCCAGATACGCCAGCCAGGTCCGGACGGACGGCCAGGCGTCCACGAGGACTTGACGGTCGCCGTACGCCTGGTAGAGGGACCAGGGGACCGTGACCCCCGCGTCGCCCCAGCCGGCCGTTCCGTTGCCGACCGTGCCGACCATCGGCGCCACGTCCGTGAACGCGCCCTCCGCCGTCCGGGAGTCCCGGAGGTCGACGAGCCACTTGGACAGGAAGCGCGCCGACTCCATCGTGTACGCGGCCGTGGGCGCGAAGACGTTGATGTCTCCCGTCCAGCCCAGGCGCTCGTCGCGCGCGGGTGTGTCGGTCGGAACGGAGAGGAAGTTGCCGCGCTGGCCCCAAGTGATGTTGTGGTGCAGCTGGTTGAGCATCGGTACGTCGGTCTCGAAGTCGAGGGTGAAGGGGGCGGACGTATGCATCACGCGCCCGGTGACGGCCCTGGCGGTGGGAGTGCCTGGGAAACCGGTCACCTCGACGTACCGGAACCCGTGGAAGGTGAACCGGGGTTCGTAGATCTCCTCCTTCCCGCCGCCCTTGAGGGTGTACGTGTCGGTCGCCGCCGCCGTGCGCAGGTTCGCGGTGTAGACGGTGCCGTCGGGGTTGAGCACCTCGGCGTGTCTGAGCCGGACGGTCGTCCCCGCGTCGCCCGACACGCGCAGCCGGACCGAGCCGACCATGTTCTGGCCCAGGTCCAACACGTAGACGCCGGGCTTGGGTTGGGTGATCTGATGCGGTGTCAGTTCTTGCTCCACCCGCACCGGCCCGTCCACCTGCGCGACGATCAGGTCGGGACCGAGGTCGCCGACGCCGCCCATGCTTCGCACGCCGAGCCAGCCCGTGTCGTCGAAGCCGGGCGAGGCCCAACCCGGGGTCTCCTTGCGGGCGTCGTACGTCTCGCCGTTCAGCAGATCGGCGGCGACGATCGGTCCGGCGGCGGCCCGCCAGTCGGTGCCCGACTCGATGCGCTCGCTGGTCCCGTCCGCGTACTCCACCTCCAACTGGGCCAGAAGCGCCGGGACTTGGCCGTACTGGCCGGGCCCGAACATGCCCACGTTGCCGGCGTACCAGCCGGGTGCCAGATACGTGCCGATGGCGTTGGCGCCGGGCCGCAGGAGGTCGGTGACGTCGTACGTCTGGTACTGGACGCGGGTGCGGTAGTCCGTCCAGCCGGGAGCGAGCTGATCGAGGCCCACCCGGCTGCCGTTGAGGTGGCTCTCGTACAGGCCGAGCGCCGTGGCGTACAGGCGCGCGCGGGCCACCTTCCGGCGCGGCAGCCGGAATTCGTGCCGCAGTTGGGTGACGGCGTACGACACCGGGACGACGCGTCCCCACGGCCCGCCACCCCAGACCGCCGCCACCCGGACCGCCGGCCAGCCCGAGTCGTCGAACCCCAACTCCCGCCATCCGTCGGCCGGTTCCTGGTCCGTGGTCTTCCAGGAGGCGTCGGTGAACACCTTCTGCTCACCGGAGGCGGTCCGCACGACAAGGGTGGCGACGAGTCCCGCCGGGCCTTCCGTCGCGTTGGTGGCGGCGACGGCGATAACGTTGTCACCGGCCCGCACGCGCTCCAGTACGTCGATCACCGCCGGGCGTTTCCAGTCCTCGTTGTCGGTGTCGAGGTCGGTGTGGGCGACCTCGACTCCGTTCAGGGAGACGGCATATACGTTGTCGGCGGTGATGGCGAGCGTGGCCGACGTGATCCCGTCGGGCAGGTGGGCGGTGCGGCGGAACCAACGGGTGGCCGCAGGAACGCTGTTGGTCGGATCGCCCTCGGGGAACCAGATCCAGGAAGCGCCCTCGAAGGACGGCGCGTCCACGAGGGCCGCCGGTGCGGAGATCCAGTCGGCGGTCCACTGTCCGGCATCCATCAGTCCGGTCTCCCACCACGAGGGTGCGCTCCAGCCGGAGACATGGCCGTCGCCGTCCCATACGCGCACGGACCAGTGGTAGCGCGTCCGGGGCTTGAGTCCTGGACCTCCGTAGGACACGAGGACCGACTCGCCGGACGTGACCTTCCCGCTGTCCCAGACGTCCGGGTGGGACAGACGTGACGGGGTGGTGGCGACGCGGATCTGATAGGCGCTCTGGTGGGCGCCCGTCCGGTCGGAGGCCAACGGCCAGCTCAGACGGGGGCGTTGGGCATCGAGCCCCAGCGGGTGCCGGACGTACTCCACGGTCGGCGCGGTGACGCGCAGCCCGTCGCGCTGTGCCTGAGTCTGTCCGGATGTCGGTGCGGCTATCGCCGGCACGCTGTCGACGGTCACTGCCGCGACCGTGGCGACCGCGCCCGCGAGTATGTTCCTCCTGCTGATCACTACGACTCCTCACTCGCACGGAATGGATGAATCGATTCAGATTTGAGAGGCGTGGGTAACGTAGAGCCTGGTGGGGTCGGGGTCAATCAGCGTGCAACTGTTTTCGTGACACGGCTAGTTCGGGATCGATCCGGGCCGAGTCGGTGCGCGGGGCGGACGCGAGGGTATTGAACGGTTTCAATGAGGCCTGCGGACACTTGAGCCGAACCCCACGGGCGTGCCCCCGCCTCACGGCAACGAGCGGGCGAGCCACACCACTTCACCGTTGTCTTCCGTGGAGACGTGATCGCGCTCGAACCCGAGCTTCTCAAGGACACGAAGCGAGGGCGCGTTCCACGTGCCGACGGTCGCCCAGAGCCGTTTCCGTCCGGTCACGGCAGCGGCGTCGAGCACCGCGCCGGCCGCTTCGGTGGCGTAGCCGTGCCCATGCGCGCGCTGGAACAGCTCGTACGCGATTTCCGGCTCCTCCAGGGTGGAGCGGCCGATGATCAGCCCGCAGTAGCCGATGAAATCGCCCTCGGCACGGCGCTGGATGGGCAACAGGGCGATCCCCGTGGTCGCCGTCGCGGCGAGCAGTTCCGCGATGGACGTGCGGATGCGCTCGACCGTGGGGGTCCCCTTGCCGCGTTCGGCGAGGAGGGCGCAGAAGTCGGCGGCGTCCGACTCGGCCCACGGCCGCAGGATCAGCCGCTCGGTCTCAAGGTGGAACGGCATCGTCCCGTGCGTAGACATGCGTCTACTCTGCCCCACGGGTCACCGCGGACTGCGGCCGGAGTGCCAGGTGAGGAACCCTGATGAAGGTGGAGGACAGCGTGGAGCTCAAGGAGATCCTGGCCGACTGGCGGGACTACGACGACGCGGCGTTTCGGCTCGGGGTGTTCCTGGGAGTCCTTCCGCGTGACCAGACGTTCTCCTCGGTGAAGCGGATGTTCTGGGTGGACGGATATCCGCTGGGCGACATGCTGGTGGACATGCTCGACCGGATGGCGGAGGCCGGGGTTCTGCTCAAGAACGACGAGGACGTGCAGTACAAGTGGAACCCGGCTCCCATCGACCTGTCGTGAACCGTCTCGCGGACAACCGCGTGTCACGCCCTGAGCGGCAGCGCCCTGAACTCGTAGTCCTGCCACAGCCGGCGCGCGTTCTCCTCGGGATAGGCGGCGACGGTCGGCGGTGCGCCGAACACCTGGGTGAGCCGGTGTTCGGGGGCGAACGCGGGCCAGCCCGGGTCTCCGGTGGCGGCGAAGGCTGTCCATGACGTGCGGAAGCGCGCCGACAATTCCAGGGCTTCGGCCGGGGTCGGCGTGCCCAGCATCTGGCCGAAGCCGGTGGTGAAGTCGCCGAACAGCAGGGGGAGATCCAGCCCGTGGCAGGCGCCGAAGGGGGTGACGGCGCTCGGCGCGGGCCAGGTCAGTTCGTAGAGGTAGGCCTGTCCGCCGCCCAGCGCCTGACTTTCGGCCAGCCGGAGCGAGGGCATGCGGAACAGCCAGTCGGAGCGGACCAGCACCCAGAGCTGTTCGGCGGAGGCGTTCGGGAACGCGGCGCGGTAGGCGGCCTCGGCGTCCGGGACGGGACCTTGGACGGCGAACGCGCGCGACACCTCCTGTGCGTCGATCGCACCCGGGCGCGGGGGCAGGAACAGCCGGTACTCGTCGCGGGTGTGCCCGGCGATCAGCTCGATGCCGCGTCCCGCGCCGGCGGCGAGGGCCTGCCAGGGCGTGGTGGGCAGTACGTCGCCGTCCACGACCGGGCCGAACAGGCTGGGGTGATCGGCCAGTTGACCCCATCGGTCGACGCGCTCGCGCTGGCCCACGGTCGCTTCCTCGCCGGCCATCGCGAGGTCGACCGGCTCGACGGTGGAGAGGTCGGTCGCCGTGGGACGTAGACCGCGCCGGGCGGCGATGACCGCGGACACGTCGGCGGCCAGCTCGGGGGAGAGGAACGGGCCTCCGAAGCTCTGGGCCACGGCCCTGTGGAACAGCCTCGCCGCCGAGGGCATGGCCAGCAGCGCGGCCACCGAACCGGCACCGGCCGACTCGCCGAACACCGTGACCTGATCGGGGTCGCCGCCGAACTCGGCGATGTTCTCGCGCACCCACTCCAGCGCGGCCACCTGATCGAGCAGACCCCGGTTGGCCGGGGCGCCCCCGATCGCCGCGAAGCCCTCCACACCGAGGCGGTAGTTGCAGCTGACCACCACCAACTCGCCCTCCCGGACGATCTGTTGAGGGTCGTAGGCGCTGTCGTTGCTCGAACCCAGTTTGTAGGCCCCGCCGTGAATCCACACCATCACCGGACGCAGCGCCGCGCGGTCCGGGGCCGGTGTCCACACGTTGAGCGTCAGCCAGTCGGTGCCCGTCGACTGCGCTGGCAGGGGGCCTCCTTGGTCCCGGAAGACGGCGTAGTCCTGCGGTGCGCACGTGCCGAAGGCGAACGCCTCGCGCACTCCGTCCCAGCGGGGTACTCGTCGGGGAGCGGCGAATCGCGCATCGCCAACAGGGGGCGCGGCGAACGGAATTCCCCGGAAGACGGCCAGGCCGTTCTCCCAACGGCCCTGTATTCGTCCGGTGGTTGTGTGGGCTTCGGCTGCGGGGGATTGTTCTGACACTTCGGCTGTCATGGGTGGCTCCCTTTCCTTGGTCGGTACGGAGAAGGTGTGTCAGGCGGCGAACAGTCGGCCTAGCCAGGCGATCGGTGCTCGGTTCGCGGCCCGGGACAACGGGGCCTCAGGCGCGATGATGTTGAACGAGTGGAAGCCGCCGGGCCAGACGTGCAGTTCGGCCGATCCACCGGCCCGCCAGATCCGTCGGGCGTACTCGACGGCCTCGTCCCGGAAGATCTCCGCCGAGCCCGTGTCGATGAACGTGGGCGGCAGACCGGACAGTTCGACGGCCCGCGCTGGAGCGGCGTACGGCGACACCTCCGGGCCGCCGCGCGCGGTGCCGAGGAACGCGGTCCAGCACAGGTCGATGACGCCGGTGTCGCCGAGTCCAGCCTCGGCCATCTGCCGGGCCGAGCAACTGCCGTCGCGATCGTCCAGCATGGGGCCGAGCAACACCTGGCCGAACAGGGTGAGTTCGCCTCGGTCTCTCACCAACAGCACCGTCGCTGCGGCCAAGTTGGCGCCCGCGCTCTCTCCCGCGACCACGATCCGATCCGGGTCGATGCCGAGTTCGGCCGCGTTCTTCACCGTCCACGCGAGACCGGCGTAGCAGTCCTCGACCGGCGCGGGATGGGGGTGTTCCGGTGCGAGGAGGTACTCCACCGAGATCACGGCGAGTCCCAACTCCTCGGCGATACCTGTGTACATGGGCATGTTCAGGTAACGGTCGCCGCCGATCATGCCGCCGCCGTGGATGCGGTAGACCGCTCCGTACGGCGCCGGTGTGCTGGTCGGTAGGCAGATGAGCAGCTCGACGTCGGGTGCGCCGGGCGGGCCGGGCACAAGACGTTCGGACACCGCGAGCGCGCCGTTCCGGGTCAGGTCACCGGCCGATTCCAGGCTCGCTGCCGCGCCCTCGCGCATGGCCGCGACCGCCGCCTCGCCGCCGTCGGCTCCGAACACCTCGACGAATCCGGCCAGTTGCTCCTCGTACGCGGTCGCGACGGCGGCCAGCCCGGGGTCGAAAGGAGGCAGCGGACCGATGGGTTCGCTCGCGGAGTCGGCATGCGACGCGACAGGGCTCATGACTGCCTCTCATGGTGAGCAGGGAGATCGTGTCCCGAGTGTGCGGCCAGGTCAGGCGGGTGGCGGGCTGCCGGATGGCGGGAAACATCCGCCATCCGGCTAGCCGTCTCCCGCCGGGTCCGGCCGCACACTCGGGAGACGATCTCCCTCCGGACAGGCAGGTGCGCGATGACATACGGAGCCGAATTCGACGTACGGATCCCCATGCGGGACGGCACGGAGCTGTCGACCGACATCTGGCGACCGGAGACGGACGAGCCGATGCCCGCACTGCTCACCCGTACTCCCTACGGCAAGGAGAAGGTGGGCCTGGGCACCGCCCTGATGCCGGGGCTGCACGGCATGCTGCGCGCCGGCTATGCGGTCGTCGTCCAGGACTGCCGGGGCACCTACGGATCGGACGGTGTCTTCGTGCCGCACGTGGACGACGCCTCGGACGGCGCCGACACGATTGCCTGGCTGGCCGAGCAGGAGTGGTGCGACGGCAGCGTGGGCATGTTCGGCCCCTCCTACCTGGGCATGGTGCAGTTGCGGGCCGCCACGTCCAAGGCACCGGCGCTGAAGGCGATCGCTCCGATGATGGCGTCGGCCGACCTCTATGCGACGCCCTGGCGTTCCCGGGGCGGGGCACTGTCGCTGGACACCGTGCTCGGCTGGGCCACGCTCATGGCGCTGGGCGAGGCTCAGCGCGCTCTCGCCCAGGGGCGCGCCGACGCCGAGGACGTCACCGCCCTCGCGGCGCGTGTGGCGGCGGACCGCTCGCTGCGCAACGACGCGACCCCGGTGGCCGACCAGCCGCTGATCTCCGCCCACCTGCCCTGGATGGTCGACGTTGCGATCGGCCGGCCCGACCGCGACCAGACCTGGCGGGACCTGTCGGCGCGGGAGGACATCGCCTCGCTCACGACGCCCGCGCTGCACATCGGCGGGTGGTACGACCTGTTCATCGGGGAGACGCTGCGCGACTTCACGGAGATGCGGGCGGGGGCCGGTACGGCGGAGGCGCGGGAGGGGCAGCGGCTGATCGTCGGGCCGTGGTCCCATTCGCTCGTCGGGTTCGTCGGCTACTTTCCCGACCGTGACTTCGGAATGGCGGCGAGCATGGACGCCGCCGCGCTGGGCGAGCGGCAGATCGCCTTCTTCGACCGTTGCCTGAAGCGGAAGCGGGACGAACCGGAGGGGCGCCTGCCCGTGCGGTTGTTCGTCATGGGGATCGACCAGTGGCGCGACGAACCGGACTGGCCGCTGCCCGACACCGACTACCGGGCCTACTACCTGGAGGGCGACGGCCCGGCGAACAGCGCCGCGGGCGCGGGACGCCTGTCGACGACCGAACCGGCCGGCGACTTCGTCGACACCTACCTCTACGACCCGCGTCGACCGGTGCCCTCACTCGGCGGCACCCTCATGAGCCTGACCGGATACGACGGTCCGGCCGACCAGCGCCCGCTGCACGACCGCGACGACGTGCTGGTCTTCACCACCGAGGTGCTGGAGGAGCCCGTCGAGGTGACGGGCCCGGTGTCGGCGCGGCTGTTCGTCAGCTCGTCGGCCGTGGACACCGACTTCACCGCGAAGCTCGTCGACGTCCACCCGGACGGGCGGGCCATCGTCCTGTGCGACGGCATCCTGCGCATGCGCTACCGAAAGGGCCTGGACGCCCCGCGGTTGATGACGCCCGGCGAGGTGTACGAGATCGAGGTCGACCTCATCGCCACCGCCAACGTCTTCCTGGCCGGACACCGGATCATGCTGGAGATCTCCAGCTCCAACTTCCCGCGCTACGACCGGAATTCCAACACCGGCGGGGTCATCGCGCGGGAGCACCTCTCCGACATGGTGTCCGCGGTCAACCGGATTCACCGTGGGGCGGAGTACCCCAGCCGGATCGTGCTGCCCGTCCTCCAGCGGTAGGAACGGCCGGGTGGAGCAGCAACCGGCGCGCGGCGAGCGCCAGTTGGACCCGTAGCCGGCCCTGGGGGTCGCACACCGGGAACCCCAGGTCCTGCTCGATCAGGGTGATCCGGCCCTTGAGCGTCGAGTGATGGACGTACAGGGCCGCCGCCGCGAGCCGCAGACTCGTGTGCGAGGTGAACTCGACCAGCGTGCGCAGCACCCACGGACCGGAACGGGCCGCCCTCTCCAGGGCGCGGACGTCGTCCGGCGGCGAAGCGGGGTCGAGGGCGTCGGCGAGCAGCCCCAGCGTGCCGAGCTCGTCGTACAGGACGACGCCGGGTCCCGGGTCCTCGTCGGTGCCCTCGGCGGCGTAGCGCAGCGCGGTGCGGGCCCGGTCCCAGGACCGGGGGAGGTCCAGCAGGGGTACGGCGGGTCCGATGCCCGTCCGGCCGAGACCTTCCCAGCGTCGCGCCCGGGCGGTGCGGTCACCGTCGCCCTTCGTGGCGGCCACGATCCGGCCGGCGCTGTCGGCTGACGCGATTGCCCGAAGACTTCCCTGCTCAGGCAGGTGCAGCAGCCGGGCCGCGTGCAGGCGGTCGTTCTCACTCGCGGTGCCGTCCAGCAGTACCTCGACCGCGGCCGGGTCGTCCGAGAACGGGCCCGCGCTCCGTCCGGCCGCGTCGCGGGTGCGGTGGAGGACCTCGCGGGCGGCGAACGCGGCCCGGTCGAGCACCATCGCCTCGATCAGCGAGTGCCGGCCCACCCGCTCCAGCCAGAGCGCCGGCCGGCCACCCGGGACGAGGGGCGCGCCGATCCAGCGCGGATCGACCGGGCCGCCGTCGCGCTCGACCCGGCCGTCGAGGTCGGCGCGGAGGGCGACGGCGAACCGTTCGTCGATCAACCGGGCCGGTGAGCCGCTCAGCGTCGCCACCGCGCACAGAATGGGCCCCAACCCCGCGTGCCCTTCGACGAGTTCGTCGAACCGGCTGATGACCCTGATGGCCGCGCCCGCCTCCGGGTCGAGGGCGTCCAGTTTGGCGACTACGTGGTGCATGACCGCCTCGTCCCGTACTGGTCCTGGTCTTCCCGCAGTCCTTCGAGGTCGGGTCGCCACGGTGGAAGCGGAGGACTCTTCTCCATGAATATTGACGTTTTTTTACGATGGCGACAAGAGCGCGATGCTGTGAATCCGTGATCTCGTCCGAGTGACAGCGGGCCGTTTCGCCACCGCCTCATGAGCGGTGCGCGAGTCTCGTCCCGTGTGCGATCGACGCGAGTGCCGTGCGCGGACGACCGTGGCCCGGCCCGGCACATCGAGTGCCGGGCCGGGCCGTCGTTCAGAAGTTCCAGCTCTGACTCCTCGCCCCGTTGCAGCTCCAGCTCACCAGGAGCTGGCCGTTGTCGGACCGGCCGCCCAGGATGTCGAGGCACTTGCCGTTCAGCCGGCTGCGGATCTCGCTGCCGTTCCAGAACCACTTCTGGTTGCTGCCCCCGTTGCAGTCCCACAGGTCCACCGACCCCTGGTCTCCGGGATTGGCACCGTAGATCTCCAGGCACTTGCCGTTCATGCCGGACCGGATCTGCTCGCCGTCCCAGCTCCACTGCTGGTTGGTGTTGCCGGTGCAGTCCCACGTCACGGTGGAGGCGCCGTTCTCGTTGTGGAACATGAAGACGTCGGCACACCTCCCGTTCAGGTTGGACCTGAGCAGCGGTGCCGCCGCCTGGGCCGGCAGTGCCGTCACGGCACCCCCGATCGTGAGCCCGATCGCCGCCAGCAGCGGTACCAGTCGCTTCGCAGCCTTCATGTCGTCCCTCCACGTAGCCGGTGCGCGGTTGCGCTGACTCATGGCTATCGGCCGCGGGTTGTCCGGCGCCGGGACGTCGACGCCGGACATCAACTGCCGGACAACCACCGCGCAGCGCGGCTGCGTCGATGCTCGGGAAAGGACGCGCATGCCACGTGCCGAACGGCCGCTCGACCTGGACGCCGGTCCGCTGACCCGCTTCGCGGCCGACCTGCGGAAGCTGCGCGAGGCGGCGGGACTGCCGCCGTACCGGACCATGGCCAAGAGGGCGCACTACTCCTCCACGACCCTGTCCGATGCCGCCGGCGGACGCGCGTTCCCGAGCCTGAGCGTCACGCTCGCGTACGTCGAGGCGTGCGACGGCGACCGTTGCGTATGGGAGTCCCGTTGGCACGCGGTCGCCGCCGAACTCGCCGCGGGCGCGCAGAGCGGAGAGTCCGGCGGGTCGACCACGCCGTACGCCGGACTGTCGGCGTTCCAACCCGAGGACGCCGACCGGTTCTTCGGGCGCGAGCGGCTGACCGACGAGGTGCTCGCGCACGTGCGGGAGCGCCGGTTCCTGGCGGTCTTCGGGCCGTCCGGATCGGGGAAGTCCTCGCTGCTGCGGGCCGGGCTCGTCGCCCGCGCGCGGGCGGCGGAGTGGCCGGCGATGCTCCTCACGCCGGGCCCCCATCCGGTGGAAGAGCTCGCGGTACGACTGTCCGCCATGACGGGAGAAGCCCCCGGCCCGCTGCTCACCGAACTGCGCGATAACCCCGAGGCGTTGCACCTGCGGATCCGGCAGGCCACGATCGACCGCGCACCGGACGGCGACACCCTGATCGTGGCCGACCAGTTCGAGGAGGTCTTCACCCTCTGCCGGGACCGGGCCGAACGGGACGCGTTCATCGGCCTGTTGACCACCGCCACCACCGCGCCGACGAGCCGCACCCGGGTGGTGCTGGGCGTACGCGCCGATTTCTACGGCCACTGCGTCCAGGATCCCCGGCTGGTCGAGGCGATGCGCGACGCGCAGCTCGCCGTCGGCCCGATGAGCAGCCAGGAGTTGCGTGAGGCCGTCACCCGGCCGGCCCGGCTCGCCGGCTGCACGGTGACCGGCCCACTGCTGGCGGCCGTGGTCGCGGACGCGACCGGCCAGCCGGGCGCGTTGCCCCTCGTCTCGCACGCGATGGTGGAGACCTGGCGCCGCCGCAGCGGCAACCGCCTGACCCTGGACGGGTACTTGGCGGCCGGCGGCATCCAGCACGCCCTCGCACAGACCGCCGAGACCGCCTACCGGGACTTGTCACCGGCGCAACAGACCATCGCCAGATCGCTGTTCCTACGGCTGACCGCGCTCGGTGACGGTACGGAGGACACCAGACGCCGTATCACCCCGGACGAGCTGGACCCGGGCCCCGACACCGCGTTCGTGCTCGAATCCCTCGCCCGGCAACGGCTGGTGACGCTGGACGAGAGCTGTGTCGAGATCACCCACGAGGCGATCATCCGCTGCTGGCCGAGGCTGCGCGGCTGGCTGACCGAGGACCGGGAGCGGCTGCTCCTGCACCGCCAGCTCACCGACGCGACCGCCGGCTGGGAGGCGCAGGGCCGCGACCCGCACGCCGTGTGGCGGGGAGCCCGCCTCGCCGCGGCACTGGACCTGGCCGCTGCGGACGGCGGCCGACTGACGTCCAGGGAACGGAGTTTCCTCGACGCGAGCAGCGACGCGGAGGCCGGTGAGACGGCGGCGATCCGACGACGGACGGTCCGCCTGCGGCAACTCGTCGCGCTGCTCTCGGTGTTGATGGTCACCGCGATCGGCGCGGGTGTGCTGGCCGTCGGTTCGCGCGACTCGGCCGTCCGGCAGCGCAACGTGGCCATCGCCCGGAAGGTCGCCGCGGACGCGGCCGAGGTGCGGAGCCACAACCCCGCGCTCGCCGCGCAGTTGAACCTCGCGGCGTACCGGCTGGCGGCCACGTCCGACGTCCGCGATCAGCTCATGAGCAGCGGCGCGACGCCGTACACGAGCCGGCTCACCGGCCACACCTCCGACGTGGTCGCGATCTCCTTCGCGCCGCGCGACAGGGTCCTGGCGAGCGCCAGTTGGGACCACACGGTCCGCCTGTGGGACGTCGGGAACACCCACCGTCCAGCCCAACTGGCCGTCCTGTACGAGCCGTTGAGGCTGCTGTCGGTCGCGTTCGGCCAGGGCGGGCGCGTCCTGGCGGCGGCGAGCGAGGGATCGGTACGGCTGTGGGACGTGACGGACCGGCGGGCGCCCGTCGCGCTGAGCACGCTGCCGCAGCTGCGCGTCGCGCCGACGTGGGTGGCGTTCCGGCCCGACGGCGCTGTCGTCGCCACCGGCCACACCGACGGTACGACGCGGCTGTGGAACGTGACGGATCCCCGGCATCCGCGACGGCTGGCCACCCTCAACGGCCATACGGCCGCGGTCACTTCGGCGGCGTTCGCCCCGGACGGCCACACGCTGGCGACCACCGGCGACACCACCGCCAGGCTGTGGGACGTCACCGATCCCGTACGCCCGCGCCCGCTCGACGTGCTGCGCGGCCACACCGACACGGTGACCTCGGTGGCGTTCAGCCCGGACGGCCGGACCGTGGCGACCGGCAGCTGGGACCACACCGCCCGGGTCTGGCGCCTGGGCGCGGACCTACGCACGCAAGTACCGGCCGTACTGCACGGATTGCGGCCGCAACCTCCGGCCGTCCTGCTCGGGCACCCCGCCATCGTCTGGTCGGTGGCGTTCGCTCCCGACGGCCGGACCCTTGTCTCGGTCGGCGGTTCCACCCTGTTCTGGGACGTCACCGACCCGGCGCACCCCCAGCGCGTCAGCATGATTCCCGGCGGTGCCTACCAGGCCGCGTTCAGCCCGGACGGCCGCGTACTCGCCGACTCCGACCGGTTGTTGGACCTGCGGGACCTGTCGACCGGGACCCACGACGACGTGGTCACGTCCCTCGCGTTCGCCCCCGGCGGTCGCGTGCTCGCCAGCGCGAGTTGGGACGGCACCGCACGGCTGTGGCAGGTCACGCGCGGCCGGGCGCTGTGGCCACTGGCGGTTCTGCGCGGGCACACCAGGTTCGTCCGCTCCGTGGCCTTCAGCCCGGACGGGCGCACCCTCGTCACCGCGAGCGAGGACACCACCGTACGCATCTGGGACGTGACCGAACCTCGCAGGCCGCGCCTCACGTCGGTCCTCCGCTGCGACGCAGGTGAAGTCGCGGGCGCAGGCTTCGGGCCCGACGGCCACCTGCTGGCCGTATGGGCCGAACACGGCACCGGACTCTGGGACTTGACGGATCCGCACAGACCGCGACAACTGAGCCGGATCGACGGGGGCGGCCGGGAGGTGACGATGGTGTCGTTCCGCCCCGACGGCCGCACGCTCGTGACGAGCACGGGCGAGACCGGCTCGCTGCGGTTCTGGGACATCAGCGATCCGCGCAGCCCCCGCGAACGTCCGTGCCCGTTCCGGTCCGAGCCGCTGACCGACGGCATCTTCAGCCCCGACAACCGGAGCCTGGCCGCGGTCCACCGATCGGACCGGACGGTGTGGCTGATGGACGTAGGCGACATCGAACGTCCGCGAAAGACGGCGCAGTTGGGGCCGTCCGGCTCCTGGCTCTACGCGCTCGCCTTCTCCCCGGACGGCGGCCGACTGGCGGCCGGCGCGGCGGACGGCAAGGTCCTGCTGTGGGACGTACGCGCTACGACTCCTCCCATCGTCCTCGCCGGCCACGCGAACCCGGTACCGGCCGTGGCGTTCGGCCCGCACGGCGACACCCTGGCCTCCGGCGGCAACGACTTCACCATCCGGCTGTGGGACACCGACCCGGACAGGGTGGTCGCCCGCATCTGCGAGCGCGCGTACCCGAGGATCACCGGGGCGGAATGGGCACGGTACTTCGCGGCGACGGACTTCGATCCACCATGCCGTGACCACGGCGGCGGGAGTGGTCGACGGGGCGCACGTTGAACCGGTGTTGCTCTGATGGACACGCCGACTCGCCTGCCCAGTGCGGGAGTTGTGACGTCCGATGGGTGATGCTGGAGGCTTCCGCACAGTGGTTCGGGCAGGCGTCGCCCCGTACGTCTGCATCAGGGCAACACGTACAAGGGAAGCGCCTTGCAGCAATCGCCGCAGCAATCTTGGCAACCGTCCTCGCGCAAAAGATCCGCCCGGAAGCTGCTCGCCGGGATCCTGGCCGGCGGCGCCGTGGCCGCGGGCTGCTTCGCCGTTCTGCCGTCGACGGCGCAGGCCGCCCAGACCCCGGCCGCCGCCGACCGGCAGTCGTCCTTCACCGACGCGGCAAAGGAGTTCGGCGTCCCGCTGCCCGTGCTCCTCGCCGTCTCGTACCAGGAGTCGCAGTGGGACGACCACGACGGGCACTACAACACCTCGGGCGGATACGGCCCGATGAACCTGACGGACGTCACCGCGAAGATGGTCTCCGGCGGCGCGACGGGCGCCGCGGGCCGCGGTGACCTCGCCGAGCTGACGTCGGACCCGGCCCTGCACACCCTCGACGCGGCGGCGAAGCTCACCGGCACCCCGGCGGCGAAACTGCGCACCGACGACCGTGCGAACATCCGGGCCGGTGCCGCCCTACTCGCCTCGTACCAGCGGCAGTTGACGGGCGAGAGCTCGACCGACCCGGCCGACTGGTACGGCGCGGTGGCCAAGTACAGCCAGTCGTCGGACCGGAAGGCGGCGCAGCTCTTCGCCGACCGAGTGTTCAGGACGGTGTCCTCGGGCGCCTCGCGGACGACGGTCGACGGACAGCACGTCAGCCTCGCGGCGCAGAAAGCGATCCGCCCCGAGACTCAACAACTGTCCGCACTGAAGCTGAAGTCCGCCGCGACGGCCACCGACACGGAGTGCCCGCCCACGGTGGACTGCACGTTCCTCGCCGCGGCCGCCTCCAACGGGCAGGTCGCGGGCCGCCCGGGCGACGGCGTGCAGATCAAGTACATCGTCCTGCACGACACCGAGTCGTCCTACGACGCCGCGATCAAGACGTTCCAGACGGTGGGCTCCGGCGACTCGGCGCACTACGTCATGCGGGCCTCGGACGCGGCCGTCACGCAGATGACGCACACCAAGGACATCGCGTTCCACGCCGGCAACTACTGGTTCAACATGCACTCGATCGGCATCGAGCACGAGGGCTACGCCGCGCACGGCGCCACCTGGTACTCACAGGCCCAGTACCAGGCGACGGCCGACTTGGTGAAGTACCTCGCCGCCCAGTACGACATCCCGCTCGACCGCGAGCACATCATCGGCCACGACAACGTGCCCGGCCCGCAGGACAGTTACGTGCCGTCCATGCACTGGGACCCCGGCCCCTACTGGGACTGGACGGCGTTCATGAACATGGTTGCCCCGTCGAAGGAGGCCCAGGCGCAGAGCGCCTCCCGGCACACCCCGAGGGTGGGTTCGGCGGTCACCATCAGCCCCAGGTTCGCGACCAACGACCAGACCGTCCAGGTCTGCCCGGCCGACGACCCCACGGGCGCCACCACCGCGTGCACGGACAGCACGGCACCCGCCAACTTCCTTCCCGTACGCACCAGTCCGAGCGCGGACGCGCCCCTGTTCGCCGACCCGGCCATCCACCCCGGCGCGAGCGCCGGCACCGACTCGATCCACGACTGGGGCAGCACCGTCCAGGCCGGCCAGGAGTTCGTGGTCGCCGCCGTCGACGGCGACTGGACCGCCATCTGGTTCAGCGGATCGAAGGTGTGGTTCTACAACCCCGGCGGCATCAACACCTGCGCCGCACCGGGCGCGAAGATCCTCCACTCCGGCGACCAGCCCGCGACCCTCTACGGCTCCGGCTACCCCCAGGCCTCGGAGTACCCCTCGGGCCTGTCCCCGTCCACCCAGAAGCCCCTGACCGTATACACCTTCCCGGCGGGCCAGGCCTACGTCGCCACCCAACCCGCGGTGAGCGCCGACGACTTCTTCGTCTCGGGCGACACGTATGTCACCGGGGCGGCCAAGTACTTCACCATTCAGTACAACCACCGGGTCGTGCTGGTGGATGGCTCGCAGGTTTCCTGAACCGGCTGGTACGCCCCGAAGGGAGAGCAGACCGGCGGGATGAGCCGGCCTGCTCTCCGGGTAGCTAGATGATGATGCAGCGATCCGGGGCGTCCATGGCCACGGTGGTGACGACGGTGACCGAGGTAACGGTCGATATGGATTCAGCGGCCGTGGCGCTGGGTGCCGTCAAGCCGAGACCCATTGCGGCGACGAGGACCACCCCGGACATGTGACGAAACGTTTTGTGCACGTGCAGAAGTCCTTCTTGCTAGTTCCTGTCGACTTACGATCAGGAGCATAGCGAGCTTTGATCACTATCTCTAACGCGCGTATGGGATGCAGCGGTACGAATACGGTCAGAGCGAGATGGTTTTCTATTCCACTACTTTTACGCCGCCGTCGATGTCCGCCAAGCGATCGCTTATTACATGCGCTTCTTCGGGTGTGTGATTCCGTGTAATTTCGAACGCCTGTTTAAGGAGTGCCCGCGCGGCACCTGGATCGCCGGAGGCCAACCGCACTTCGGCCAGAGCCTGTTGCGCTTGAATTGTCTCGTCCATGTCATGCGTGCGTTCGGCCAGGGCGACGGCGGCCTCCAGATGGCGACTCGCGGAGGTGAGGTGCTCTGCGGTCAAATAGGTCTGGCCCAGGCGTCGTTCGGCCTGTGCCTGCTGGTGGATCGCGCCGATGCGTCGGGCGAGGTCGAGTCCGTCGGTGAGGTGCCGGACCGCTTCTGTCGTGTCGCCCGCTCTGCGGCGGGCTTCACCCAGTCCGATGAGCGTGTCCGCCTGGCTCTTCTGATCGCCAAGTGCCCTGAATTCTCTGAGGGTTTCCTGATAGAGTGCCGTTGCGGCATTCGTGTCGCCCGACTCGGTGAGCGCGTCGGCCAGGCTCCCGCGTACGGTCGCCCGGTCGTAGCGATTCCCGGATTGCTCCAAGAAGAAGAGCGACTTTTCGAACGATTGGCGAGCGGACGCGAGGTCGCCGGCTCGCATATGTAAGTCGCCGAGGTTATTTAGGGTTTTCCCCAGCGCTGTGCGGTCGTCTGATTCCGTGAATCCCGTAAGTGCTTTCTCGAAGTGTTCTCGCGCTCGGTCGTGCTCGCCCAGGAAGAGGAGGGAAACCGCGGTGTTGTTGTATCCGCGGGCTCTGTCCCAGGGGTCGCCGGACAAAGCCGTAAGGCTGAACGACTTTTGAAAGAGGACGAGTGCGGTCCGGTATTCGCTCAGGTGCCAGTTGAGGGTGCCGAGTGTCCGTAGGGCCTCCGCTTCCGCGGCCACATCCTCGGTCCTGCGGGCGATTTCCAGGGCGCGCTCTCCGGTCTCGGTGGCTTCCGGGTAGCGGCCGGTGTGTGCGTACAGGGCGCTGAGGTGCGACAGGGTGCGACACAGGGCGGCCGAGTTGCCGGTCCGGGACCAGTGGTCCGCTGCGGGGCGGAGCACGGTGTGCGCGTCGTGCCAGTGGCACTCCGCGTTGAGGAAACCTGCCATGGCGTAGGCGAGTTGTGCCGCGGTCTCCGGTTGCCCGTGGTCCCGGGCGCAGGCCTCGACGGCCAAAAGGTTGGTGTGTTCGGCGGCGAGCCACGATCGTGCGGCGTCGGCGTCGGACCAGTCTGGCGTACTGCTTCGGGGCGGGCCGCACGGCAGGTCGGGTCTTGTGCGGCGGGGGTAGGCGAGGCGGTCGGCGCGGTCGGTGGCGGCCGCGTAGAAATCGATCAGGCGGCGCAGGGCGTCGGACCGCTCCTGTTCGCTGTCGTCGACGGCGGACCGCGAACGGCCGTACTCCCGCAGGAGGTCGTGGTACCGGTATCGGTCGGGCGTCGGCTCGCTCAGGATATGGGAGGCGAGCAGCGACTCAAGGGTGCGTTCCGCGGCGACCGGGCGCAGGTCCAGCATGGCCGCGGCCTCCTCCGCGGTGAAGTCCTGGCCGGGGTGCAGGCTGAGGCGGCGGAACGCGGTCCGGTCGTCCTCGGACAGGGTCTGGTGCATGAGGTCGAAGACGCGCACCACGTCGTGGTCCGCGTCTCTGATCTCGTCCAGCCGGCCTTCCGGACGGGCGAGGCGGTCGGCCAGTGTGGTGAGCGTCCACGACGGGTGGGCGCGGAAGCGGCTCGCCACCAGTTCTATCGCGAGCGGCAGACCAGCGCATTGCCGGATGATCCGGGTGATTTCGCCGACGTCGTGTGTCCGCGGTACGCCCGCGAACGCGCAGAACAGGGCGACGGCGTCCTCGTCGGGCAGTACGTCGAGCGCGATGTGCCTGGCATGAGGAAGGCCGGTGAGATGACGCCGACTGGTGACGATGGTCAAGGAGGGGGAGCCGCCCGGCAGCAGCGGCCGGATCTGATGGGCGCTCACCGCGTCGTCGAGGACGATGACGGCCCGCCGCTCCGCCAGCATCGTCCGCCACAGGGCGCTGCGGCTCTCCAGTTCGAGGGGAATGGTCTCGGCGGGAGCGCCGAGCAGGCGGAGGAGCGTGGCCAGGGCGGTGTCGGGATCCAGGGGTTCGCCGATCGGCGAGTGGCCGCGGAGGTCCAGATACAGCTGTGCGTCGGGGAACCTCTCGGCGAGTCGGCCCGCGCCGGTCACCGCGACGGCGGTCTTCCCGATGCCGGCCATGCCGGTCACCGTGCTGACGGACTCCAGGCTGACGACCGCGCCGTCCTCGGGTGCCGTCTCGACCACCGCCCGCAATGCCTGTAATTCCGCGTGACGCCCCACGAGCGGGGGCTGATGGGGCAGATTCCGGGGCGGTCGCGGGGGCGCCGGCGCGGTCCGGGCGGGCGCGGGCCGTGATGCCGCGGTCGCGCGGGCCGGTGTGCCGAGGTCCCGGACGAGATCGGTGGCCGGGACGCGATCGAGGATTCCGCTGTGGATGCGCTTCAGCTCGACGCCCGGACGCGACCCGAACTGTGTCATCAGGAGCTGGCAGATCTCCTGATGGACACGGAGGGCCTCCGTGTAGCGGTTGGTGCCGTAGTACGCCAGCATCAGCTGGCCGGCGAGCGTCTCGTCGCCGGGGTACCGCTCGACGAGGGCGGTCAACTCGGCGGTGAGGCCCGTGAACCGGCCCAGCCGCAGCAGGGCGGCGATCCGGGAGACGGTGGCGCTGAGCCGTCGTTCTGTCAGCGTCCTGCGTACGGTCTCGGCCCAGAGTCCGGGCAGACCGGCCAACGCCTCGCCCCGCCAGAGCTGTTCGGCCCGGTCGAGGAGGGCGGCCGCCTGCTCGTGGGCGCCGTCGGCCACGAGGCTGCCCGCCTGGGCCACTTGGTGCTGGAACCGGTGCCAGTCCACCGATACGTGAGCGGTCTCCAGCGTGTAGGTGTGGGCGCGGTTGATGATGCGGGCCGTCCCCGTGGACGAGGGGTCGACGAGACGCAGGTGCCGACGGATCCTGGAGACATAGGTGTGGACGCTCTCTCGGGCATGCGGCGGCGGTTCGTCGTCCCACAGCCGGTCTATGAGCGCGTCCAACGAGACCGGACGTCCCGCCGTCAACGCCATCGAGGCCAGGAGAACTCGGCCCTTGTCGGAGCCGAGTTCGACGCGTCGACCGTTCACTCGGAGGCCCACCGGGCCCAGTACTTCGAATTCCACCAGTGCCTCCCGCGGTTCAGAGCCATCGACGACCATGGCGGCGGGGTAACGGACTTGGTAACGGATGAATGAGCATGACAGGAAGGGGAGGGTGTTTCCATATGTGCCCGCGTGCTGGCTGAATCGTTTCTGTCCCTGGTGTTCGCCGTCGGCCGCCCGCATCGTCCGCTCGTGGACAGGGGTAGGACGCTGCTGATCGGCACAGCGGAGACACGGCCGGGGGGGACGGACGTATGGCTGCGGCAGGGGAGGACGACCGGGGCCGGGGCGGCAACGTCATCGGTGGCGGCGCCCACTTGTACGGACCCACCGTCCAAGCGCGCGATGTCCATGGCGGCGTCCATTTCCAGGCGCCCCCATCGCCACCCCCGCGACCACCGAAGCCCCGTCAACTCCTGCCGATACCCGCTCACTTCACCGACCGGCTGGAGGAACACGCCGCTTTGGACCGGCTGTTCAGGGCCGGTGCGGAGGGCGGGGTGGGGCAGTCGTTGATCGTGGTCAACGGGCCCGCCGGCATCGGCAAGACGACGTTCGCCTCGCGCTGGCTGCGCACGCACGAAGAGGCCTTTCCCGACGGGCAGTTGTACGCGGACCTGCGTGGGCATGTCGCGAGCGGTCCGGCGAACCCGGGCGAGATCCTCGGCCAGTTCCTGCGGGCGTTCGGCACGGCATCGGTCCCCGGAGATCTGGCCGAACAGGCGTCTCTGTGGCGTTCCGTCACCGCCAACCTGCGGATCGCGGTCATGCTGGACAACGCCTTCACCGCGGCACAGATCCGGCCGTTGTTACCGGGCGGAAGCGGTGGGCTCGTCGTGGTCACGAGCCGCCACCGACTGACCGGGCTGGGCATGGACGGCGCCGATTTCCACCGCCTTCGCTCACTCGGCGCCGCCGCCGGGACGGAGTTGTTCATCCGGGGCGCCGGCGAGGACCGCGTCGCCGGTGAACTGTCCGCGGTGCGCGAGGTCGTCGCCCTCTGCGCGGGTCTGCCGCTCGCGGTGTGCCTTGCCTCCGCACGGCTCGCCGCCCGTCCGGGGCAGCCGGTCGCCGCTCTCGCCGCCGCGCTCACCCCGGACCGGGACCGACTGGCCGTGCTGGAGGTGGAAGGGGAAGGGACAGTGCAGAACGCGCTGGACGCTTCGTACGCGGTGCTCGGGCCCGAGCCCGCCCGGCTCTATCGCGCACTCGGCGTGCTGCCGGTGCCCACCTTCGACGTGCGGACCGCCGCCGCGGCCTGCGCGGAGCCGCTGACCTGGGCGGAGCGACGGCTGGGCGAACTCGTCGAGGCCAACATGCTGGAGGACATCGGACCGGACACCTACCGCTTCCACGACCTCGTCCGGGTGCACGCCCACGACAGCGCGACAACGACGCAGACCGCGACGGACTGCGAACGCATCGAACGCCGGGTCACCGACTGGTACCTGCGGACGGCCACCGAGGCCCAACGCCGGATCACCCCCATCCAGTTGACCCTGCCGCGCACCTACGCGTACCCGGCCCGACTGGCCGTGCCCTTCAACGACGACATCGGTGCCCTCACCTGGCTGGACAGCCGGCGGACCCACCTGATGGCGGTTCTGCGCCTGGCCGCCGAGCGCGACTGGCACGCCACGGCCTGGCAACTCGTCGACGCGATGTGGCCGTTGTTCCTCCGCCTGCGCCACTACGACCTGTGGATCGAGGCGCACCGCATCGGGCTGGCGGCCGCCCGGAGCGACGGACACCGCGAAGCCGAACGGCAGATGCTCAACTCCGGAGCCATCGGCCTGGCCGCGGCGCACCGAACCGAAGAGGCCGTCGAGTGGTACACGGCATCTCTGCGGGCGGCCCGCGAGGCCGGTGACCGACGGGACGAGGGGCAGGCACGGCTGGGTCTGGGCGGATGCCACTTCGAAATGGGGCGGCTCGCCGAAGCGGTGGCCGACCTCGACCGTGCGGTGCGGACGTGGACGGAGTGCGGATACCCACGCGGGGTGGCTCTCGCGAGGATTCTGCTCGGCGAGGTCGCACTCGCCGAGCACGACCTCGACCGGGCCATCGCCTCTTTCACCCTTGCCCGGGACGGTCTGCTGGCGGTGTCCGACACGCACGACGCGGCCAGGGCCCTCGCCTTCCTCGGCCTGGCCCGGGCCCGCGACGGAGACCACACCACAGGCACGGCCCAGATGCGCGAGGCTCTTGAGACGTTCACCGCCTCGGGCGCCACGCACTGGCAGGCCCGCACCCTGGAGATGCTCGGCGACAGCGCCCGGGAGCGAGGGGACGAGGCGGAGGCCGGGGTCCTCCTCGCCCGGGCCCTCGCCCTGTACGAGGCCACCAGCCCGGCCGACGCCCGCAGACTGCGATGACGGCCGGCGCGCCGGGCCGGTCGTGATGCGACGGGAGTCCTACGTCCCCCGCACCACACGGAGATCCCGAAGGACCCGCACGTCGTGTCCCGTCACCCACCAGGTGTACAGACAAGACGCCAGCAGCGGCTGATCCCCGGGAACATCGAGGGCCACGACGACGCCTTCCCGGCTCGCGCTGTCGAGGACTGCCCAGCCGCCTTCGGCCAAGGGCGCCGCCGCGAGCCGACAGCCGGGAAACGCGGCCGTGACGCCCCGCAGCCAACACACCGCGTCGGCCGAGGGCCGTATCCGGCTTGCGTACAGTACGTCCGCGCAGCTCAGCCAGTCGCGTTCGCGGCAGGCGTCGGCGTCGGCCGCGAAGTGCGCGTCGGTGTCGGACGCCTCGGCGGTCTCCACGCGAACGGCCCTGGCCGTGAAGGTGTAGACGCGTCCCGCCGAGCTGCCGTGGAGCGTCAGGACGGAGGCCGTGTCCGTCCGTCGCGGTGGGGCCTCCGGCCGGGACGGTGACGGTGCCGTGGCTCGGCGCAGCGCGACGGTGACGAGATGCCTCATGCCGGAACCTCTCGTCGGCCGGCGATCCAGGTGTCCAGGGCGGGCGGTTCCGGCAGGGGGACGGTTTCCGGTTCGTGGGCGGGCTGGCCCAGTTCCAGCAGCCGGTACATCAGCCGACGCATGTTCCGGTTGAACCGGCCCGGTTCGGAGGTGATGCGCGCGGCGATCCCCGCGTACTCCTCGGCCCGGTATTCGGCGGTGGCGTAGTCGAGTTGGGCGACCAGCGGGTGTGTGGGCGAGAGGGCGGGCGCGGTCAGGGCGAGAGCGGCGGCGGGAGAGAAGGGGTTGATCTCTTTCTCCGGCGAACTCGCCAGCAGAATGGGGGCCTTGGTGAGAGTGCCGTACAGCGTCACGGAGCCGTGGTCGCCGATGATGTGGTCCGCGGCGATGAGCAGCGGCCGCCAGTCGGCCTCGGGTGCGAGGAGTGCGACGCCCAGGTCGGCACAGCGCGCCAACCACGCGCGCACCTGCCATGAGCCGTGCCCCGACCAGACGTTGGGATGGACGAGGATGACCGAACGGAATCGTCCGGCCGGCAACTCGGCCATGAGGCGCGGAAGCAGTGCCTCGAACCGGCCGAAGGACGATCGCGCCCCCCAGGTGGAGGCCACGACCACCAGTTCCTGCCCGTGCGTGAGACCCAACGCCTGCCGGTAGAGGTTGCGGAGCGGCAGGCTCGCCACGATCCGGTCATGGGCGGGATCTCCGACCACGTGCGTGAGCGGCAGCGCCTCGGGGCAGTACCGCTCCAGCACGGACAGCTCCGCGTGATGGGGCACGGCCACGGCGGCAGGCAACTTGCCACCGGGGGCCAGGTCCTGTCTGCGCAGCCCGGCGACACCCTTCTGGGGTCCCGTGGCCCACCGCTTGAGATACCCGGCCCCGTGCGGCAGCGTCAGCAACGGAGCGGAGATCTCCTCCACTCCCCGCGGACCGGCGGCCAGCGCGAGGTCGAACGTCATCCGCACGGCCTCACTCCACGGCAGTACGGCACCTCCCAACTTCCGCAGAAACGGCGGGACTTCGTCACCGAAGACGTGCGGCGGCGCGGTGAACACCACCTGGATCCTGAAGTCGGCCTCGAACAGCGACAGGACGTCGACCAGCCGCTTTCCATAGGCCAAGGTGTGGACGACGACCAGGATCGTCTTGCGGTCGACCAAGGTGAGCCACTCGCGTTCGGCAACCGATGGATCTGTCCCTGGATTCAACGCCGACATGATGTTCCCCCGTTGTCCGTAAGGGCCCGGACGGACCCTCCTGCCGTGCGTCCTGCCCCCGGCGGCGGACGGAAGGCTTGCACGAGCCTTGAGGAAACCTTGCGGAGACCTGCCGTCGGCCGCGCGGCTCAACTCGGCGATGGCGAGCGTCTCTCTGGAAGGATCTCCCCATGACCGATAACCCCCTGCGCCACGTCACCGTCGACCGCACCGCCCCCGGCCGCTTCACCGCGACCAACGCCCGCGGCGGCACGATCGACTTCGGTACCGCCGTCGGTGGCGGCACCGAATTCACCCCGGTCGAGCTGCTGCTCGCCGCGATCGGGGGCTGCACCGCCGCCGACGTCGACGTGGCCACGACCCGGCACGCGGAGCCGGACGGGTTCACCGTCACCGTGACCGGCAACAAGGTCAGCGACGACCTCGGCAACCGGATGACCGACCTGGCGGTCACCTTCGCCGTGACCTTCCCGGAGGGGGAGGCCGGGGACCGGGCCCGCGCGATCCTGCCCCGGGCGGTCACCGTCTCGCACGAGCGGCTGTGCACGGTCAGCCGTACCGTCGAGACCGGCACGCCCGTCACGGCGACGATCAAGGACGCCTGAGCCTTCCGTTCTCCGCGGGGTTCTCTGCGAGCAGGTGACAAGGGCGTCGGCGTGCGCTGCGTTCTTGTGAGCACCGCCTGATCCCGTGGTCCATGCCGTCCTACGGTCCGGCCATGAACACGAGTCGCAGCAAAGGAAGTTCGTGGCGCGGAGCCGCTTCGTGGCGCGGAGCCGCGAGCGCAGGACGTACCTGGCGCGGAGCCGCGCTCGCGGTGTTGTTGACCGCGGGCGCGCTCACCGCCGCCGCACCACAGGCGCAGGGAGACGGTGCGCGTACCGAGACTCCGGTCGCGTCGACGCATCCCGCCGACGGTGTGGTCGAGTCGTTGGTGCGGGTCAAAGTGCCGTTACCGCAGTCGTTCGGCGCGCGTCCGGCGGCGTGCGACTGGCTGTCGTATCTGCGGTACCGCTCCGCCGACGGGCCGAGCGCTTCCGCCGACGCAGACCGGATCCTCGTCGCCCAGCCCGGCATCCTGGAAGGGGCCGGCGCCTTCGACAGCGTCGCCCGTGACACGGTCGCCCAAGCCGCCGCGCAGGGACGGCACATCGAGTTCTGGGCCCTGGACCGGCGCTCCAACTGCCTTGAGGATCCCACCGGTATCGCCTCGGGCGACCAGCACACGGCCGTCGACTACTACTACCGGGGCAAGTCCGTCGCCGGCCGGACCTTCGCCGGGTTCGTCGGCAACGACCAGCTCGGCTGGATGGCCAAGCTCGGCATCCAGCAGACCGTGCGCGACGAATACGACCTGCTCGTCGCCGAGTTGCCCGATCCGACCCTGCGCAAGAACAAGGTGCTGTGCGGCGGACACTCGCTCGGCGGTGTCATCACCGGCTATTTCGCGGCCGCCGACTTCGACGGCAACCCCGCGACCACGGCGGACGCCGGACAGAACCAGTGCGCCGGGTACTTCGCCCTCGACACGACGATCTCCACCGACCTCTCCGACCTCAACGGCAGCATCCCGGACGACACCAACTTGCCTGATATCGGGCTCGGTTACGCGGTCGTCCAGGCCGGGCTCGACAGCGGGGTGCTGTCGCGTTCCCTGTCCGCGCCCGTGCTGCTCAACCCCGAGACGATGACCCTGCTCGCCATCGCCGGCCTGGGCGCCGCAAAGGACCCGAGCGGTGAGTCGGACCTGCCGTCCTACCTTCCCTCCAACGTCAACATCGAGGCCACGAACCGCTTCCTGTTCTCCAAGGACGCGGCCACCTTCCTCACCGGCTCACCCGCGGTGAAGGACTTCCGGCTCACGAACGACGCCGTGCTCGGGTCACTCATGGACGACAACTCCGTACCGCTCGCCTTCCTGCAGAGCAGCGTCGGCTTCTTCGACGGCGGGCCGATCGTCGACAAGAACTTCCCCGCCACCAACGGGAGTTCGGACCAGTCGCAGCTCTTCGGCGTCGAGTACAAGGCCATCCCGGCCGTGCCGCACGGGCCGCTCTACACCTGGCGCAATTACGACCGTGTCGGCGCCGCCGACGACCCCGGGTACCGGTCGGCCGACGGCACCCCGTTCACCAATGCCTCCAAGGAGGTCACCGACATCCACGAACTGGCCCGCAGCATGGGGGAGCAGCCGTTGGACTTCACGGAGCAGTACTTCCCGACGAAGCTGGTCACCGACATCGAGCTGTCCACCTCTCCGCAGGTGAAGCAACTCCTCGTGCACCCGAGCGGGTTGACCGCCAATCCGACGCTCACCGTCCTCGCGGGCGACGGCCTGCTCGCCGGTCACATCCCGGCCGGCCTGCACCCCGTGATCGCCCCCGGCTACCAGCACCTCGACGTACTGACCGCCGCGCCCGCCCAGAACACCGGCCGCCCCGAGATCGTCTCCAGCAGCCTCGCGGCGTTCGCAGCCGCACCCAAGTAGCCGCCAAGTAGCCGTCCCCGCACGGTCGTTCCAGAACATGACGAGGACCGGGAGGATCAACTCCCGGTCCTCATCAGCGCGATCAGTGCATTGCTACGGCTCAGATCTTGCCCGCGGCGAACGTGGCCGCCGCGTCCGCGTCGGAGGTGTAGCCGAGGTGGGCGAGGGCGTCGGTTCCGCCGTTCTGGCAGATGGGGTCACCGTTGGCGCAGAAGTCGATGGTGCGGCTCTGGTACGTGCCGGTGACGCTCTTGCCGAGGGCCCGGATCGGGTTGCCGAACAGCAGGATCGCGGCGACTCGCGGTGCCAGCGCGTCGGGGATCGTCGCCACGATCGGGCTGCCGACCACCGCGCCGGCGCTGCTGATTCCGATGGAGTTGTCGACGACGTTCGCGCCCTGCGAATAACCGACGAGAATGAAACGCTGATTCGGGCACGCGGTGGATTGTGCGTTGATGTGGTTCACCACATCGGCGTTTCCCGTCGCGGCGGACGTCAGGGAAAGGTCGGCGGGATAGTTCACCGCATAGCTGGAGAGCGTCTTTCCGGTGATTTTCTTCTGGAGCGCGGAGAACACCGGGTCGCCGACGATCAGGCCGAGGGTGCCCGGCTCGAAGGTGCCGCGTGCCGCCACGACGTCGAGTTCGGAGCAGGTGGCAGCCGTCGCGGCGGGTGCGGTGAGGGTGGTGAGCCCGGCCCCGCCCACCAATGAGAGCGCGGCGAGGCATAAGCGAATACGCATGGGAATCCTTTGAGGGTGGGGCGCTTGCGGCGCCTGTGGAAAGGACTGTCCCGAAGGTATTCGCGTTCCCGTACCCGGTGTTATGGACGGGAATTCAGAAACTCTCTCTGTTTTTGTCGGCTCGTGAGTCGCGGTCACCTCGTGAGTCGCGTTCACTCCGTGCGTCGGGGACACCCTCCCGCAATGCCGCCGAACGCAGCGCGAGGATCAGATCCAGGCGAGTGCCGGGATCGTGCAGGGAAGAGCCGAAGAGTTTCTCCAGCTGGCGCAGGCGATAGCGGACCGTCTGCGGGTGGATGTGGAGCCGGGCGGCGACATCGGGGACGTTGCTGCCGGAGAGCAGCCAGGCGAGCAACGTCTCGGCCAGCCGCGGGCGTTGACCCTCGGAGGCGGCGTCGAGCGGCGCGAGGGCCCGTGACTCCAGCTGGGCGAGCAGCGGTTCGTCGCTGTGCAGCAACAGCGTCGACAGATGGTCGGCGCACAGCACCACGCCCTGCCGGGGCAGCACCCCGCGCCCCATCAACCCCAGCGCCCGCGTGGCCCAGCGCAACGACCGCGCGGCCTCGACGACCGGGACCGTAGGCCCGATCGCCGCCGGACGGCCACCCAGGCCGAGCACGAACGACCGCCCGCCGAACCGGCCGTAGCCCTCCGGGTCCGGCACCAGCACGCGCGGCGGCCGCGACTCCATGTCCGCCAGCGCGCCCGGCATCGCCGGCGGCCGGTCCTCCGCGCGCGGGTCCGCCGGGCCCGCCAGCGCGATGACGGCGACCCGCGACGGCACTCGCCACCGTGCCCCGTGCGCCAGGTCCTGCAACGCCTCCGGGGCCACCGGCCCGTCGCCCAGCAGGAGTTCGAGCAGCCGTCGGCGCCGCCGCTCCACCTCGTCCGTGCTGCGCGACTGCGCCTCCGCGTACCCGGCGGCGGCCGCCTCCGCGACCTCGTGCACGGTCCGGAACGCCAGCTCGCCCAGCGCGGCCACCACCGCCGAATCCAGGCCGAGTTCCTCCGCCGTACGGCCCATCAGCCGCCACGCGTGCAGCCCGCCCACCCGGATCGCCGACTGCAGCGCCTCCAGGCTCCGGCCCTCCAGGGCCTCGCCGCGCCCGAGTTCCTCGTAGTACGCCGCCGCCATCGCGGCGTTCTGGCCGTGCGGGTCCGCGATGTGGTCGACGAACAGCGTGAGCGCCTGCACCACCCCGGACCTGAGGTTCTCGCGGTACGTCCCGTCGGCCGGCCGCGCGTACTCGGGGACCTGCCTGCGCACCACGTCCTCCACCTCGTCGGAGACGGCGGGGAGTTGGGCGCGCAGCAGCTCGGCCAGGTCGGGCGGAACCAGCGCGGTTCCGGGTTCCGTGGGTACTCCGCGCGGGGTGGGGACAGCCACGACGGACACTCCTTTCCCCCGGAGGCGGCTCGCCCACGGACTGGTGCCCGTGGGACGAGGGGGACGTCCCGTGTTGGACGGTCGTCCCCTGCGCTCCGTTCCGTGCCCCGGCTGCACCGACATCACTCCGGCAGCCCCAGCGCACCGGCGAGCATCGGCCACGAGGCCGTGAACTCCCCTTTCCAGTAAGCCCAGCTGTGCCCTCCGCCCGAGTAGAAGTGCGCGGTGACCGGGATCCCGAGCAGCGCGAGGACACCGGTGAAACTGTGCGCGGACGGCCACAGCAGACTCTCCAACGCCTCGGGCAGCCAGTCGCCCGAACCCCCGGCCACACCACTGCCGTTGGACACGTACAAGGGAGTACCGCGCAGCCCGCCGGCCCGGGCCCGCGGATTGGCCGCCTGCCAAGTCAGCAGGTCCAGAAGGGGGTTGCCCCACAGGGAGCGCGGCGCCAGGTTCTCGCGGGCCACGATCGCGTCCACCAGCGAGGGCATCCCGGGAGCCGTCGTGTCGAGGATGCCGCTGTAGGACGCGGCGGCGGTGAACGCCCCCGGGTGACGAGCCGCGTGCGCCATCGCACCGTAGCCCCCGGTGGACACCCCGGCGACGGCCCGCACCCCGGACGCCCGATAGTCACGGGCCAACAGCGCCGGAACCTCGGTGAGTTGGAAGGTCTCGTAGTCGGGACCGTCCCGCCACGCACTGGGGATACCGGTGGGCCCCGCGTCCGGCATAGCCACGATCAGATCGCGGCCCTCGGTGAACGCCTCGATGTCCGTCTCCCGTGTCCACGACGTGTAGTCGTCGTGCGCCCCGTGCAGCAGATACAGCACGGGATACGTCCGACCGGGCTGCGCGGCGAAGCCCGACGGCAGGATCAGCCGCACCGGGCCACTGCGGCCCAGCGCGGGCGACGACACGGACACGTCGAACGTCCGCGCCGAGATCTGCGTCGCGGCCCGGGCCCGGCCCACGGAGGCCGTGGTACCGAACAGAACGGCCAGTCCCGTGGCCGCGGTTGCCCTCGTGACGGCGCGTCGGGACATTCCGCTGGGGTGGTGGTGCGGCATGGCGGCTCCTCAGTCAGGTTCGGCGGGTCTGCCCAACTGGGTCAGCACCCGCCGCAGATGGGCGGCGATCTCGTCGACGTGCGGCGGATCGAGCAGCGACAGGTGATGCCCCGACACCGGTACGACCGTCAGACGCGGGCACACCTCGTCCCAGCCGAGCGCGTCGTCGTCCCGTTCGTACGCCGGGTCACGCACGGTGCGCGGCGCCGGCTCGGTGGCCCGGTACAGCACCACCCGCCCCTCGTACCGGCCCGGTTGATGCGCCTCGCCGATCCGCAGGTCCAGGTACGAGGCACGCTGGTGCTCCAACGCGGCGGACGGCACCTTCACCGCCCCGCGCAGGATGCCCAGCACGGCGTCGATGCGCTCGTGGTCGTCGTCCATCGCCACGAGTTCGTCGTAGGGGAGGGGGAGTTGGACGCCGTAGGCGTCGGCGATGTGGTGGGCGAAGCCCGTGAGCTGTGTGCGCACGCCGTCGGGTCGACGGAGGGGCCGTACGGAGTCGATGAGTACGACGAGTTCGACCTCCCGTCCGGCGGCGGTGAGGTGGCGTGCCGTCTCCTGGGCCACGAAACCCCCGAAGGACCAACCGGCAAGCACACAGGGCCCGTTGGGATGGGCGGCGGTGATCTTCTCGGCGTAACGGCGGGCCTTCTCGGCAACGGTGTGGGCGTCCTCGATCCGGTCCAGTCCGTGCACCGGCCGGTCTTCGCCGAGGCGTTCGGCGAGTGCGCGGTAGACGTCGCTGGTCCCGCCGGCGGCGTGGAACAGGAAGAGCGGGGAGGGGTGGGACGGTGCCTCGATCAACTGGCTAACTCGGTCCGCCACTTCGGCGACCGTGACCGCGTCGAACAGGTCGCGCAGGTGCAGCTCGACTCCGAAGTCGCGTTCCACGGCGGTACGGATACGGACGGCCATGAGGGAGTCCAGGCCGAGGTCGGTCAGTGGCGTGGTCGGGGTGATGCGGGCCGCCGGGTGGCCGGTGACGGAGGCGATATGGTGGCTCAGGCGGGCGGTCACCGAGTTCTCCGCAGCCGGTGCCGGCTCGGCCCAACGGTGGACAACAGGCGCTGTGGCGACGGGAGTTCGGCCGTCGGTCCACCAGTACCGGACGTGCCGCCAGCGCGGTGGCGGGAGGTCGATGACCCGGCCGCCCGGCAACGGGAGGTCCAGTCCCGCCGCGTACAAGGTGCCCAACTCCCGCAGGAACGCTGCCGATCCGTCCGCGTCGCGCCGCAGCGTCCCCACGGTGAGGGCGCCGGGCACGTTGTCGGCGATGGACCTGGCCAGCACCGGATGCGGTGAGATCTCCACGAACGCGGTGTGACCATCCGCCGCGGCCGCTGCGAGGGCACGGTCCAGGCGCACCGGCCGACGCAGATTGGCGGCCCAGTGCTCGGCGTCGAACTCGCCGACGCCACGCGGGTCTTCGAGGACGGTGGAGTACACGGGGATGCGTGGCGGTCGGCCCTTGACGTCCGCGAGGGCCTCGATCAGTTCCGGCAACAGCGGGTCCACCTGCGGCGAGTGTCCGGCGCCGACGACCCGCATGGCCCGCGCGGCCCGCCCTCGCTCCTCCAGCCGACGCACCAACCGGGCGACCGCCATCTCGTCACCGGTGACGACCTTCTGCCGGGGCGAGGAGTGGACGGCGACCCGGACACCGGGGAAGTCCCGTTCCAGGTCGGGCAGTTCACCGTCCTTCACGTCGACGACGGCCATCGCGCCGCCGTGCAGTCCGCTGAGCAAGCGTGCCCGTACGGCGACGACCCGTGCCGCGTCCGCCACATCCAGCGCGCCCGCGCACACGGCGGCGGCCACCTCGCCCAGGGAGTGACCGATCACGGCGACCGGCTCGACGCCGTAGGACCGCCACAGCTCGGCGAGCGCCAACTGGACGCCGAACAACACAGGTTGGGCGACCTCCAGCCGGTCGAGATCCCCGGCGGAGGTCAGGTGTTCGTGGAGGGAGAAGCCGAACACGTCAGCTGCCTGCGCGTCGAGCTTCTCCACTGCGGCCGCGAAAGCCGGTTCCTCCAGGAGTAGTTGGCGGCCCATGCCGGTCCACTGGCTGCCGTACCCGGAGAACACCCAGATTGGGCCCCGCCCGACGAGATCACGGTCACCGGTCACCACTCGCGCATCCGGGCTGCCGCCTTGTGTCAACGCATGCAGCGCGGCGGTCAGTTCGTCCCCGTCGCGCGCGACGACCGCGGCGCGGACAGGCCCGCGTCCCACGCGTCCGGCGAGCGTGCGCGCCACGTCGGCGGGACGGGCGGCGCGCCCCTCGGGCGTACGGAGCCACGCGGCGAGACGGGACGCGGTGTCGCGGACCCGTTCGGTGTCGACGTCGGAGAGGAGATGGAGGCGGGCGATGGGTTCCTCGCCCCGGAGCACGGCGGGCCGCCATTCCTCCACCACCGCATGGGCGTTGGTGCCGCCGAACCCGAAGCCCGAGACGCCGGCGGTGGCCGTACCGCCGTAGCGCGGCCAGGGTTCGGGCTCGGTCACGACGCGCAGCCGGGCGTCATCGAGGGAGTTGCCGTGCAGCGACGGTGGCACGAGGTCGTGGTGGAGGGCGAGGACCGTCTTCACCAGGCCGGTGATGCCCGACGCGGACTCCAGATGGCCGAGGTTCCCCTTCACCGAGCCGAGGAGCAACGGCTGTTCGGGGTCGCGGCCCGCGCCCAGCACCGCGCCGAGGGCGCCTGCCTCGATCGGGTCGCCGAGCGGGGTGCCGGTGCCGTGCGCCTCGACGTAGTCGACGTGGGCCGGGGCGAGCCCGGCGCGGGCGTAGGCCGTGGCCAACAGGGCTTGCTGGGCTGCCGGGTTGGGGGCGAGGAGACCGTTGGAACGGCCGTCGGAGTTGACGGCGGTCGCGCGGATGACCGCGAGGATGCGGTCGCCGTCCCGTTCCGCGTCGGACAGCCGCTTCAGCAGCACCGCCGCGCAGCCCTCACCGCGTCCGATGCCGTCGGCCGCCGTGGAGAAGGGTTTGCAGTGGCCGTCCGGGGCGAGGGCGCCCGCTCGTTGGAAGGCGACGCCGATGGCGGGGGAGAGGAGGACGTTGACCCCGGCGGCGATCGCCGTGTCGCACTCGCCGGTGCGGAGGCTGACGCAGGCCTGGTGCACGGCGACCAGTGAGGACGAACAGGCCGTGTCCACCGCCATGTTGGGGCCGTGGGTGTCCAACACGTAGGCCAGTCGGCCGGCCGTCACGCTCAGCGCCGCGCCCGCCGGGGCCCATGGGTCGACGGCGTTGATGTCGGCGCCGGTGAGGTGTCCGTACTCCGGGGCCGAGACGCCGACGTAGATGCCGGTGGCCGTGCCCGCCAAGGAGGTTGCGGGGACGGCGGCGTGGTCGAGGGTCTCGCGGACGACCTCCAGGAGGATGCGCTGCTGGGGGTCCATCACCGCGGCCTCGCGCGGGGTGATGCGGAAGAAGTCCGCGTCGAACCCGGCGATGTCGTCCAAGTAGCCGCCGTACAAGGGCGTTTCGGGAGGCGGGAACGCCGTGAAGTCGGCCCATCTGTCCTCGGGGACGCGTCTGATCCCGTCGACGCCGTTGATGAGCAAGTGCCAGTAGTCGGCCGGGCCGTGCACCCCGCCGGGGAGTCGGCAGCCGACCCCGATGACCGCCACGGGCTCGCCCGGGGCCGTGGCAACAGGGGCTTGCCGCACGGCAGTTCGCGTTCTCGTACCGCACACCCGCTCCACCAGCGCGTCCACGGTCGGTGCCTCCCACAACAGGGTCGTCGGCAACTCGTGCCCGGTCAGCGCGGACAACTCACCGGCCAGCACGATCGCTTGGCGCGAGGACATGCCGAGGTCGGCCAGCGGTCGGTCCAACGGGACTTCTTCGACGGGGGTGTTGTTCCACTCGGCGACCCGTTCCGCGATCCGGCGGCGCAGCAGTGCTCTGGCGTCGGCGGCCGTCATTCCGCGGTCTCCGCCGCGTAGGCGCCCTCCAGATAGCGGGTGCGGGTCAGGGCCCGGGACACCTTGCCGCTGGAGGTGCGGGGGACCGTGCCGGGTGCGACGAGGACGACGTCGGCGAGCCGCAGTCCGTGCCGGGCGGAGACGGCCGCGCGAACGGCCTGCGTCAGAGCCGGTATGTCGATGTCGGCGAGGGCGGCCGTACGCGCGTGCTCGGCGACGACCACCACCCGCTCACCCGCGCCGCCCGGTACCCCGAACGCGGCGAGTCGGTCGCGTCGTACGGCGTGATGCGCGTCCTGCGCGGTGGCCTCCACGTCCTGCGGATAGTGGTTGCGGCCGTCGATCACGATGAGGTCCTTGAGCCGGCCGGTGACGACCAACTGCTCCTCCAGCACGGTCCCGAGGTCCCCGGTGCGCAGCCAACTGCCCGGCGCCTCCTCGCCGAGCGTGGCGCCGAAGACGCGCTCGGTCTGCGCGGAGTTGTTCCAGTAACCGCGCCCCACATTCGGACCCTGCACCCAGATCTCCCCGACCTCCCCTTCGGCCAGCACGGCATGGGCGACCGGATCGACGATGCGCACCCGCTGCCCAACTGGCGTTCCACAGGCGGCCAGTAGCACGGCTCGCGGGTCTTCGGGCCGTGCCGGCAGGGCCTTCCCGGCGGCGAGCGCGTCGCGGTCGAGGGCGAAGCGGCCGAGCGGGCGGCCGGGCCGGGCGGCGCTGACGAAGACCGTGGCCTCGGCGAGCCCGTACGACGGACAGTGCACCCCCGCCGCGAGCCCCTGCGCGGCGAACGCGGCGTGGAAACGATCGGCGGTGCCGGGCCGGACGGGTTCGCTGCCGTTGATCAGCGCGGCGACCCCGTCCAGCCGCAGCCCCTCCTTCTGCGCCCCGGTGACGGCGGAGGCGCAGTAGTCGTAGGCGAAGTTGGGCGCGGCGCTCAGCGCCTGCGGATGCGCGGCCAACAGCCTTAGCCAGCGCACCGGTTCGTGCAGGAAGGCAGCCGGGTCCATGAGCACCGACAGCAGGCCCCGTACGACCGGTGCCGCGACGCTCAGCACCAGCCCCATGTCGTGGTAGAGCGGCAGCCAGCCCACGCAGGTCATCGGATGCGCGTCGGCACCGTAAGCGGCAAGCGCCTGGCGGGCGTTGGCGACGACGTTCCCGTGCGTGATCTCCACACCGGCCGGAGCGCGGGTCGAGCCGGAGGTGTACTGCAAGTAGGCGGTCGCGGCCGAATCCGGCGCGGGCGCCTGCCAGTTGAGGGCAGCGGAGTCCGGGACCCGGTCCGCCGCGAGCACCGGCACATAGGCCCGCTCGCAGAAGTCCGCCACCTCCGGCAGGGCACGTCCGGTGGTCACCACGACCGACGGGCGCGCGTCCCCCAACACCCCTACGAGCCGGTCGCCTTGCCCCGGCAGACCGGGCGGATACAGCGGTACGGCGACCATCCCGGCCGTCAGCGCCGCGAGGAAACCGGTGATGTAGTCCGTCCCCTGCGGGCACAACAGGGCGACCCGCGAACCGGGTTCGGCGTGCTCGGTGAGCCGGGCGGCCAGTGCCCGCACCCGCAGATCCAGGCGCTGCCAGGTCAGAGTGCGGTGCACACCACGGGAGTTGGGGGCCGGGTGGTCGACGAACGTGAACGCCCGGCGTTCCGGGGTGACTTCGGCCCAGTGCCGCACGTACTCGGGCAGAGTCCGGTACGCGGGCGCGAGCGGGGGGCGGCGGCTGTCCATCGGGCGTGACTCCTCACATCGCGGAACAACGCGGTGTCAGCTGGAGAGGGTGAACAGGGCGGTCAGAGCGGGATGTTGCCGTGCCGGCGCTCCGGCATCGGGGCGCGTTTGCCGCGCAGGGCACGCAGCGCGCGGCTGACATGGGCGCGGGTGTCGCGCGGAGCGATCACGTCGTCGACGTACCCGCGCTCGGCGGCCAGGTACGGCGTCCCGTGCGTCGACTCGTACGCGGCGACCAGGTCGGCCCGCAGCGCCTCCGGGTCGGCCGCTGCGGCGAGTTGACGCCGGTGCAGCACACCCACGGCACCCTCGGCACCCATGACGGCGATCCGGGCCGTGGGCCACGCGAGGTTGAGGTCCGCGCCGAGATGCTTGGAACCCATCACCGCGTACCCGCCGCCGTACGCCTTGCGCACCACCACGGTGACCTTCGGGACGGTTGCCTCGGCGTACGCGTAGAGGAGTTTGGCGCCGCGCCGGATGATGCCGCCCCGCTCCTGGTGGACGCCGGACAGATAACCGGGCACGTCGGCGAAGGTCAGGAGCGGGATGCCGAACGCGTCGCAGAACCGCACGAACCGCGCGGCCTTCTCCGAGGCGTCGATGTCGAGGACACCGGCGAAGTGCAGCGGCTGATTGGCGACGACCCCGACACTCGCCCCCTCGATCCGGGCCAAGGCACAGATGATGTTCGGCGCGAACAGCTCCTGCACGTACAGGAGTTCACCGTCGTCGACGACCGCGTGCAGGATGTCCCGCATGTCGTAGGCCTGCCCGAGCCGGTCGGGCACGACCTCGTCGAGCGGTGCCCCGTCGGCGACCGAACCGGGCGCGAACTCCGGCGGCCGTTCAAGGTTGTTGGCGGGAAGGTACGACAGCAGATCGCGCACGGTGTCGAGCGCGTCCCCCTCGTCGGCGGCGAGGAAGTGGGCGTTGCCGTTCACGGAGTTGCTGGTGCGGGCGCCGCCCAGCTCCTCGGCGGTGGTGCGTTCGCCGGTGACCGCTTCGATGACGTCGGGCCCGGTGACGAACATGTGCGACGCGCCGTCGACCATCACGGTGAAGTCGGTGATCGCGGGGGAGTACGCGGCACCGCCCGCACACGGGCCCAGGACGACCGAGATCTGCGGGATCACCCCGGACGCCTTCACGTTCCGGCGCACCAACTCGGCGTAGAGAGCGAGGGAGTTGACGCCTTCCTGGATGCGGGCGCCGCCTGAGTCGTTGAGGCCGACGACCGGGCAGCCGGTCTTCAGGGCCAGCTCCATGAGGGCCACGGTCTTCTCGCCGAAGGCCTCGCCCATGCTGCCGCCGAAGACTGTGGAGTCCTGGGCGAAGGCGCAGACCGGCCGCCCGTCGACCGTGCCGTACCCGGTCACGACCCCGTCGCCGTAAGGGCGTTGGGCGCCGTCGCCGACGGCTCGGGCCCGCACGAAGGCGCCCGTCTCCGCGAACGAGCCCGGGTCCAGCAGCCGTTCGATGCGTTCCCGCGCACCGAGAGCGCCCTGTCTTCTCGGCGCGGCGGTGGCGACCGCCTGTGTCCGCCGGTGGTCCAGGTCGGCGATGCGTCCGGCGGTGCGGTCCGCCGCCGTATCTGTCACTGCCGTCAGGGATGTTGTCGCCTCTAGCGTCACAGCCACCTCCGAAGTGGTTCTCGAATATGGCAGCGATTCGGGAGCGGACCGAGGGATCGCCGTTCTGTTTGCGGGAGTTGAGTCCCGGGCGACGGAGGTTCGTCCTGTGGTGACAAGGGAGTGAGGGTCGGCGAGTACAGCACGTAGGCGTCTGCGGTCCAGACCATTAGTGTGGTCATGTCACTGGCAACGTTTCCATCCCGTCTTACGTGCCCCCACCGATGTGACCACAGGAGGACCCCGGATGAGATCGTCGATGAGACGGCCGTTGATCGCGGCCGACCGACGGCTGTTGACCGCGGCCGACGGAACCGAGAGGCGTGAACTGCGCGCGCTGGCCCTCGTGTTGACGGCCCTCCTGCTCGCCGTCGCGGCACTTTTCGGCACCCCGCAGCCCGCACGGGCCGCGGCGGGCACCGTGTCGGCGTACCCGGTCCCCTCCATCTACCCGGCGTCCACCGACTACAAGTTGACCGTCAACGGCACTTCGGTGCCGGTCACCAAGTACACCGGGTACGACATCGCCCAACTCGCCCTCGGCGCAGGCACGGCCACCATCTCCGTGACCAAGCTCAACAACACGGACATCGGCGCGTACAGCATCAGCCCGCAGAAGCTGGGCATCACGGGAACGGTCAGTGGCCCGACCTTGACCTTCACCGTCCAGAACGACGAGTACCTGATCGTCAAGCTCGACGGCCGCCCCAACCTGGTCATCGCCGCCGACCCGGCCGAGACCAACCGCCCCGCGACCAGCGGCACCGGCATCTTCAACGTACAGAGCGCGCCCTACTCGGCCCAGCCGAACACCGGCGCTTACACCACAACTCCCTTCCAGAATGCTCTGAATGACGCCGCCGCGTACGGATCCGCAAACGGCACGCAGGGCATCGTGTACGTCCCGGCCGGCGTCTACACCCTCGGCAACCTCTACCTGCGCAGCAACCTTGCGTTCTACCTCGCCCCCGGCGCGGTGCTCCGCTACACGGGAGAGGTGAGCCACTACGTGGTGACCGGCCACAAGACCTCGCAGGGCCGCGACCTCACGTGGTTCATCTCCACCCGCTACTCCTCGACGAACATCAAGATCTACGGCCGAGGCATCATCGACGGCAACGGCCAGGCCGCGCTCGCGCCCTCCATCCTCGGCGTGAACCTCCTGGCCCCGATCTACACGAGCGGCTTCACGGTCGACGGCATCACCTTCCGGGAGTCCAGCAGTTGGGCGGTCATCCCGCTGCGCTCCTCGGACCTGACCTTCCGCGACATCAAGCTGTTCAACAGGTTCGACATGGGCGAGAACGACGGCATCGACGTCATGGAGTCCACGAACGTCACCGTCGACCACGCGATCGGCATCGGCCTCGACGATCCGTTCAGCACCAAGACCTGGCCGGCCGGCGCCGACATCTACAGCTCGGTCCCCGGCACCCCGCGCCCGCTCGACAACGTCACCTTCAACGACCTTGTCTCCTGGACCTATTGCTACGGCGTCAAGGTCGGCCAGGGCGTCTACGAGTCGCAGAACAAGGTCACCTTCCAGCATGTCGTCGTCTACGACGCGGCCGTCGGCATCGGCGTCCACCACAAGTACGGGACGGCGGCCGCGACGAACCTCAAGTTCGACGACATCGACATCGAGCGGCTCAGCTTCAGCAACGACGGCAACCGGACCTGGCTCGCCATGATGACCGGCAGCACGGCGGGCATCGGCCCGGTTACGGGCGTCACGATCTCCAACGTCCGTGTCCGCAACGCCGGTACGACCGCCGCACGCGTCAACGGCCTTCCCGGCGCGCCCATTTCGGGCGTGGCCCTGAGCCACATCGTGATGCCGGGCAGCACGACCGGCGCGACCACCCTCGGCCAGGCCAACCTCACCAACCTTTCGGACTACGGCAGTTTGACCATCACGCCCTGAGTTCAGAATGTGGGCGCGGTTCCTCGCTTCGGGTGGCGCGGCACGCTCCCACGGGCACCTGCTGTCAGACGGGTGGCCAGTTCCGCAGTGCCGCGTCGGCCACCCGCTGGAGTTCGCAACGGGTGGCACCGCCGACAGCCTGGACGGCGATGCCGTTCCCGACGGTCATGAGGTATCGGGCGAGCAGTTCCGGGTCCGCGCCCGGGGGCAGATCACCCTCGTCGACGGCCTGCTGGAACCGGTGCCGGAGGCGAGTACGGCCGTCGTCGCGCCAGGCGATCAGGGCATCCTGGGCCGCCCGTCCGGAGTCGCCGGCGGCCAGCGAGCCCTGCACACCCAGGCACCCGGCGGGGCAGTCGGGGCGGGTGGTCGTGTTGACCGCGCCGGCGAGGAACGCCGTGGCCACCTCACGGGCGCTCGGCTTCTCCAGCGCGCGGGCCGCATAGGCGGCGGGACCGTCGGTGTAGCGCTCCAGGGCCTTGCGGAACAGCTCCTCCTTGTTGCCGAAGGCCGCGTACATGCTCTTGCGGGTGATGCCCATGGCGCGGGTCAGGTCGGTCAGGCTGGCGCCTTCGTAGCCCTGCTCCCAGAAGACCGTCATCGCTCGCTCCAGGGCCTCGTCGGCGTCGAAGCCTCTCGGCCGACCGATCGGCGCTTTCGGGGTGATCTCCATGACCCCATCCTACGTCCTGGATACCGATCGGTGCAGAAGTGCTACGGTTCCATTCTGCACCGATCGGTATCTAAGTTTCGGGAGTTCAAGCGATGGGACAGCTGGAAGGCAAGACCGCCGTTGTCACCGGCGGAAGTACGGGAATCGGCCTGGCCACCGCCGCGCGGCTGGCGTCCGAGGGTGCCCATGTGTTCATCACCGGCCGACGCAAGGACGTGCTCGACCGGGCCGTGGAGTCGATCGGTTCCGCGGTCACTGGGGTGCCGGGCGACGTAGCGGAGCCGGCTGACCTGGACCGGCTGTACGACGCGGTCCGTGAACGCGGCCGGGGTCTGGACGTGCTCTTCGCCAACGCGGGCATGGCCACGCTCGCACCGTTGGAGCAGGCCACCGGGGAACAGTTCGACCAAATGTTCGATGTCAACGTCCGGGGCACACTGCTCACCGTGCAGAAGGCGCTGCCGCTCCTCAACGACGGCGCCTCGGTGATCTTCAACGACTCCATCCGCGCCGACGACGGCCGGGAGGCCTTCGGCCTGTACGCGGCGTCGAAGGCCGCGATGCGGTCTCTCGCGCGGACCTGGGCCAACGAACTGAAGGGCAGGGGCATCCGCGTCAACACGGTCGCGCCGGGCGCGATCGACACCCCCGGAGTCGACCTCGCCATCGGCGAGGAGAACGCGGCCGCAGTCAAGGCGGAGCTCGCTGCGGGAGTGCCGATCGGCCGCAGGGGGCGCCCGGAGGAGGTCGCCGCCGCGGTGGCCTTCCTCGCCTCCGCGGACAGCAGCTTCGTGCTCGGCACCACCCTGCACGTCAACGGCGGCGAGAACCAGTTCTGACCCCGCCACCCGGAGTCCCGAACTGTCGCGGGCGAGTCGTCGCCCGCGACAGTTCGCGTGGCCGGCACGAGCATGCGTGCAGTACGCCCGGGCTGGACACGGAGGGGCGACATCACTTCCGCCGGTAGGGTCGCCCAGCACCCCCAGCGTCACCTCGTACGACCAGGTTCGCCGCCAAGGAGGCCGGAACGGCTGGGTTCGCCGCCCTCGTCGAACGTCCAGGAGTAGAGAGCGCCGGCCCTGGTCCACCGGTCTTGCGCCCGGCGATGAGTTGAGCCCCGTACCGCACAGTCGCCTTCGGCGGTCGAAGTCGCCGCCCAGTGCGTGCTCTTTCAAACGCACGCGGCCAACGCTCGCCCACCGGCAGGTGACTGACGCAGTGTCACGCAAGGCCGCCACCCGCCCCCGCCCCACCAGGCAACGCCCGTGGATGCACCGGAAAGAAATGCCGCACCCCGCCCCCGCACACCTCCAGCGCAAGCTCGCAGAACATCGCATTCGCCCACCCGAACCAGTCCCGGGTGAATCGACCAGGCGAGTCGACATGGAAACTCTCGTGCATCAGACCGGTACCGGCGGTGGTGGCGGCCAGGGTCTCCAGGGCGCGAGCCGCCTCGTCCGCGCTGCCGGTCAGGCCCGCCGTGGCGATCGCCAGCGGCCAGATGTGCCGATCCGGCGTGTGCGTACTGCCGATCCCGGACGCGTAACTCCCGCTGAAATAAGAGGGGTTCAACTCAGAGAGCGCGAAGCGCCGGGTGGCCCGGTACAGCGGATCCTCCGACGCGCACCAGCCGCTCAGCGGAAGGCTCAGCAGACTCGGAAGGTTCGCGTCGTCGCACATCAGCGTCGCGCCGAGGCCGTCGACCTCGTAGGCGAGGACGGAGTCGCTGTCGACCTCGGTCACCGCATGCGCCAGAATCCCTGCGTCGATCTCATCGGCCAACTGCCAGCACTCATGGGCGAGTTCGGTGTCGTCGAGAACCGCCGCCGCCAGCTCGGCCAACCCGTGCAGGGTCGCCGACGCCAGCGCGTTCGCCGGGACCAGGTAGCCGTGGGCGCACGCGTCGTCGCTCGGCCGGAAGCCGGACCATGTCATCCCGGTCCAACCGACCGCCGCACCATGGCCGTTGAGAGGCAGGCTGTCTCCGGCGAAGGGCCCGGACGGCCGGACGAACCGATAGGGCGACCGCGTGTGGTGGGACTGTTCCACCCGCCACAGCCGTACGATCTGCCGGGCCGCGCGGTGGAACGCCTCGTCGAGATGATCCTCGCGGCCGGTCGCCCGCCGGATCGCGTACGCGAGCTGCAACGGCGCGCAGAGGGAGTCGAGTTCGTACTTGCGCTCCCACACCCAGTCACCCGGCGTGGGCAGATCGCCGGGTTCGCCGTGCGCGCCGGTGGGGCCGTCGTTGAAGGCGTTGGCGTACGGGTCGAGCAGCACGCAGCGGATCTGGCGGCGCGAGACCCCGACCAGGACGTCACCGACCTCCGGGTCCGTGGCCACGGCGAGATAGGGGCGGACCTGCGCCGTGCTGTCCCGCAGCCACATCGCCGGAATGTCGCCGGTCTTCACGAAGACCTCCGCCGACGCGTCCGACGCGCCGGCCGACAGACCCTGCGGCAACACGTCCGACATTCCGACTGACGGGGCCCCCGGCAACGTACCCGAATGCCCGGCCGACAGGCCCGCAGACAACGCGTCCGACAGCCCCTCCGGCACCCCGCCCACCGGACTGCTCGACACTCCGCCCGCCAACCCACCCGACAGATCGCTCGACAATCCGCGCGCCGGGCCGCGTACGACCCCGCCCGCCGAACCGCCCGGCACCCCGCCCGACCCCGCCCCCCAACTCATCGCCGTAGCCCACGTATTACTCAGACACCGCTCGACAATCGCCCCCGCCGGACCACCCCGCAACTCACCGGCCAGCCGCCGCCCCAGCATGCTCAGCGACTCCGGAACTGCCCACACTGTTCCGGATGTTGATCCGGGAAACGTTACCATCGCGCCTCTTGACTCCCTCATGTGGCGTGCGCCACCGTGTGATCGCCAGGGAATGGAAACGTTACCTTGAGCGGGCCGACGACCACCAGACGGTCGGGTCCGCGTGATCCGAGTGATCGTCAACTCCTCGGAGGAAGAAGGTGAGCGCGTGTGACAGCCGCTCCGCACCAAGAGACGCGAACCGCCGTACCGCCCGTGGACAGGCCGCCCGGCAGAGGGAGTCCCGGCCGACTCGGACGCCCGTGGCGGCGATCGCCGAAGCGGTCCTCGGACACCCTGGCCGCGTACGTGTTCCTGGCGCCGGCGCTCATCGGCTTCACGGCGTTCGTCGTCTATCCGCTGTTCCGGTCCGGCTACTTCGCGCTGACCACCTACAACGGCCTGACGGACCCGAAGTTCGTCGGCCTGGACAACTTCCACCGCATGTTCACCACCGACCCGTCTTTCTGGCCCTCGGTGCGCGCCACGCTGCTGCTCGTCGTGCTGTACGTGCCGCTGTCGCTGATCATCGGGCTCGCCCTGGCGGTGTTCTGCAACCAGCGGATGCGGGGCGTCGGCCTGCTGCGCACCCTGTGCTACCTGCCGGTCGTGCTGCCCGTGGTGGCGACGATCACGCTCTGGAAGTTCGTGTTCAACCCCCAAGTCGGCCTGGCCAACCAGGTGTTGAAGTGGTTCCATCTGCCCACCAGTGAGTGGCTGTCCGGCGACAACTCGGCGATGCCGTCGATCGTGATCGTCATGCTGTGGAGTGTCGGCTCCACGATGATCATCTTCCTCGCCGCGCTCCAGGCGGTCCCCACCGAGCTGTACGAGGCGGCCAGGCTCGACGGCGCGGGCCCCCGCACGGTGTTCTTCCGGATCACCCTGCCGCTGATCAGCCCGATCATGATCCTTCAGGTGGTCCTCCAGATGGTGACGGCCCTCCAGGCGTTCAACCAGCCGAAGATCCTCTCGCCGGACAACCAGGGCGGCCCCGGGTTCAGCACCAGGACCCTGATGCTGTCGATCTACGACAACGGCTTCCCCCGGCTCGGGCAGGTCTCCCAGTTCGGCTACGCCTCCGCCCAGGTGTGGGTGTTGTTCCTGGTCATCGTCGTCGTGATCGCCGCCACCGCCCGCTTCTCGTCGATTTGGACCTACAGTGACCACGTCTCCTGACGTCACCAGGGCGCCGACGACCGCGCCGACACCGGCCGCCCCACCGACGAAGCCGCCCGGCAGGGCCGTACGCAAAGCAACCTGGTACGCGACCGCGCTGCTGATCAGCTCGGTGATGATCCTGCCCATCCTGTGGATGCTCACCGTCGCGCTGAAGGGCCCCTCGGCGGTCTTCGAGGTCCCGCCGAAACTGCTGCCGCACGAGTTCCACTTCAAGAACTTCATCGACGGCCCGAAGGTCATCCACTTCCCGCGTCTGCTGCTCAACTCCGTTGTCATCACCGGGCTTTCGGTGATCGGCGGCGTGATGACGTCGATGATGGCGGGCTACGCCCTGGCCCGGCTGCGCTTCCCCGGCCGCAAGGTGTGGTTCTACGTCTTCGTCGGGAGCATGCTGCTGCCCCCGGTGGTCGGCATCATCCCGCTGTTCCAGCTCTTCAAGGACATCGGCTGGTACGACACCTGGCTGCCGCTGATCGTCCCGGCCTTCCTCGGCGGCAATCCGCTCTTCATCTTCCTGGCCCGGCAGTACTTCCTGTCGATCCCGCACTCCATCGACGAGGCGGCCAAGGTCGACGGGGCGGGGCACGTCCGGATCTTCTTCAGCGTGATGCTGCCGATCACGAAGCCCGCCTGGATAACGATGTCAATCCTGGCCTTCCAGATGTCCTGGAACGACTACCTCAACCCGCTGATCTACCTGTACTCGTCCCAGAAGTGGCCGCTGAGCGTGGGCATGGCCTCCTTCGTCAACCAGTTCGCGGGACAGAGCCCGGACTGGAACCTCTACATGGCCACCAACCTGCTCTACATGCTCCCGCCGCTGATCGTGTTCTTCGTCGCCCAGCGCTACTTCATCCAGGGCCTGAGCGCCCTGGGCACCGTCAACCAGCGCTGACCGGCGCCGAGTTGGACCCCGACCCACCTACGAGCCGTATGCCAGCGAGCCGTATGCCAGCCAGGTATCAGGAGGCCACGATGAAACGATGGATCCGTTGCGCCGGAGTGTTGCTGTCGGCGGGAGGACTGCTCGCTACGGCGGCCTGCGGCGGCTCGTCCGGGAAGCAGTCGGACGGCAGGACGACGGTCACCATCATGACCTGGGAGACCGCCGTCACCAACAAGGCCATCGACCAGGCCCTGACCGGCTTCCACGACCCGAACATCACGGTCAAGCGGGTCGACACCCCGAACGGCAACTACAGCGACAAGCTCGCGGCCCTCACCCAGGCCAAGAAACTCCCCGACCTGTTCTGGTGCGGCAACGACACCGAGCAGCAGTACACCAGCCAGGGCCTGCTCACCGACTGGTCCTCCCGGCTCTCCGGCTCCAGCGACTTCGGCGCGAGCAGCTTCGTCTCGTCCACGATGAAGAACTGGAAGACCGCCGACGGCAAGATAGGCGGCGTCCCCTCCCTGCTGAACACCTACGGCATCTGGTACGACATCGACGCCTTCAAGGCCGCCGGCATCACCGTGCCCGCCGCGGGCTGGACCTGGGACCAGATGTTCGACGCGGCCGCCAAGCTGCATGCCAAGGGTGCCAAGTACGGCCTGGTCGCCGACGCGCTGACCTCCACGGACGGCCCGTTCTCCCTCAGCACGTACGCCCTGTCGGCAGGCGGCAAGCCCTTCGCGGACAACGTGCACCAGCCCACCAAGACGACCATCGACCCGACGTACACCGAAGGCGTCAGCAAGGTCGTCGCCGGAATCAAGAGTGGAGCGATCGCGCCGCCCGGCTACGACATCAGCAACCAGCAGGGCCTGTTCGCCGCCGGACAGATCCCGATGCTGTGGAGCGGCCAGTGGCTGGCCGCAGGGTTCCTCACCGACAAGCCGAAGATCAAGTACGGCTTCGCGCCCCTGCCCCAGGTCACCAAGCCCGCCACCCTCTACGACGCCGTGGGCATCTGCACCCCGTCGTACACCCAGAACGCGGACGCCACCTTCAAGGTCCTCAAGTACCTCGACTCCACGGTGTGGAGCAAGGTGCTGCCCGACTCGCCGGTCGCGGCCCCGGCCTATCTCGCCTCCCAGAACGCCTACTTCGGCGCCCTCGACAAGGCCGGTCAGACGTCCGTCGCGGCGACCGTCAAGGCGGGACTGAACACGCCGACCACCATCGGCGTGCGCTTCACCACCCAGTGGGCAAGTCAGTCGAACGACTTGATCACCGCCTACTGGCCGGACATCCTCAACGGCAAGAAGCCGCTCTCCGACCTCCAGACGATGACCGACAAGATCAACGATGTGATCAAGAACAACAGTTAGCGTCCCGGGCCGAGCGGCGGGCCGGGACCCGATACGTATCCTGAGAGCGGTCCCGGCCCCCGGTACGCGATGGAAGGTTGGTCTTCAACTCACGTGAGCAGTCGTCCCCCGCACCGCCAGAACACCAGGCCCACGATGCGCGACGTCGCGGAGCGGGCCGGAGTCGCCGTCGTCACCGTCTCCCGCGTCGTCAACGGCATCGGCACGGTCCGCGAGGAGACGGCCGAGCGCGTGAACGCGGCGATCACCGCGATCGGCTACCAGCGCAACGAGATCGCGCGCTCCCTGCGCCCCGGCCAGAACTCCATGACCATCGGGCTGCTCCTGGGCGACCTCACCAACCCGTTCTACGCCTCCCTCGCCAAGGCCGCCGTGGAAGTCGCCAACGAGGCAGGCTACGCAGTCCTGTTGAGCACCGCCGACGAGGACCCCGAGGTCGAACGCCGGGCCGTCGGCGAGCTGATCGGCCGCCGGGTCGCCGGGCTCATCATCGTCCCCGACCAGGGCGACCACGCCTTCCTCAACGAGATCAACGGCCACGACCACGTGCCCATCGTCTTCGTGGACCGGCCGGCCACCGGCGCCGAGGCCGATGTCGTCCTGGTCGACAACGAGGACGGCGGACACAAGGCCACCCAGCACCTCGTCGACCAGGGCCACCACCGCATCGCGATCCTCGTCGCGCCCTCGTACTACAGCACCGGCCGACGGCTGCGCGGCTACCGCAAGGCCCTGCGCCGCAGCGGCATCGAGCCCGACAACGACCTGGTCGTCACCCTGCGCCGCGGCACCACCGAGGAAGCCGAGGCCGCCACCCGCACCCTGCTCACCTCCGCGAACCCGCCCACCGCCGTCTTCTCCACCACGGGCTTCCTCACCGAGGGCGTGCTGCGGGCCTGCCGCGACCTCCACGTCTCCATCGCCGTCGTGGGGTTCGACGACTTCAAGCTCGCCGACATGCTCCCCACCCCGGTCACCGTCGTCACCTCCGACACCGAGGAACTCGGCCGCCGAGCCGCCCACATCCTGCTGGACCGCATCGACGGCGACGACAGCCCCTCCCACCGGACCGTCCTCCCGGTGCAGCTGATCGCACGCGGCACCGGGGAGATCGGACACCCGTAACGTCAGTACAGAATCCGCCACTTGGCACGCGGCCAGGCGAGCACGGCGTAGAGCTGCACGAGGGCCGCCTGCTGGATCGCCTGCGTGCCACCGGCCGAGTCGAAGTGCACGAGGCCGGTGGAAGGATCACGCATCGTGTCCCACACCTGGTCGGCGTAGTCGGCCATCGCCCGGTGGTAGGTGTCCTTCCCGGTCACCGACTCCAGGAGCAACAGGTTCTTGAAGAAGATCGAGTTGAAGAACACGGGCTGCGTGAACAGCCGCCCCTGGGTGACGTAGTAGGCGTACGCGGCGGCGGCAACACGCTCCGCCTCGCGCAAGTAGGCGCGGTCGCGGGTGACTTGGTACAGCAGCACGGCCACGCCCACCGGCACGCCCTGGTTGTAGGACCAGACGGTCTTCTCAATCGTCCCTTGCAGGTCAAGGTGGTCCCAGTACAGGCCGGTTGGGCTCTGGAGGTGCGCGTTCGTCCATTCGTAGAAGCGCTTGGCCCAGTCCAGGTAGTCGGCCTCGCCGGTGATCTGGTGCAGGCGCAGGGCGAGTTGGGCGCCCGGCATGTTCGAGACGGTGTTGCGGTCGTGGCTCCAGTCGGCCTGCGTCCAGAAGACCCCGCCGGGCGCGGCATGGCTGCTGTCGGTGTCCCAACCGGACTTGACCAGGGCGAAGATCTCCTTCGCGCGGGCCAGCGCGGCGGTATCCCCGGTCTGGAGGTACCGCTGGACCTTCGCCAGCCCGACCCACTCGTTGTCGTCGTAGAACATGTCCCCGCCCGCCCCGTACGGCGCGACCGGGTAGGAGGCGTAACCAGGCAGCTTCGTCGTCCCGCCGCCCGCGTTCCAGTGGTGCTCCTGCGCCGCCGCCCGCCGAGCCAGCTCGGGCTCCAACTCCGGTGCCACGACGGTGAGATCGAGCGCGGCGATGTGCACCTGCGAGAAGGGCCATTCGTACGAGTACGGGTTGTCGCCGGCCGCTGCCGGGATCTGTTCGCGGACCAGCCCCGAGCCGTCGGTCGCGTCGAAGTGTCTTCTCAGTGCGGCGTACGTGGTCTTGGCGCGGGACAACGCCCGTGCGGGGCTTGGGCGTTCGGCGGCGAAGGAGGGGGTGGCGGCCGTCGCCGTCAGGGCGGCGGCCAGGCCGGAGCCGATCATCATTCGCCGGGAGGGACGCAGCGACATGGAGGCCTCCAAGGGTGCGGGTTGGTGCCGATGATGGAAACGTTGTCATCGACTCAAGAGGTCGTCAACGCATCGGACGACACGGGTAGTTCACTCCCGGGACATTTTGGTCCGGACCATTGACGATGCGGCTGCGCTGTTGGAACCTGCACGATGGTTACGTTTCCACAGGTGAGTTCGTCCGGCCCCACACGGCGAAGCAGGAGACCTCGACATGACCGTCCCGTCACCGTTCTTCAAGAGACGTCTGATCTTCACGAGACGTCTGAGCGCCGCCCTCACGATGGTGCTGCTGCTCGCTCTCGTCCCGGCCCTGCTGGTGCTGCGTGCCGCGCCGCCCGCGCAGGCCCTCGACAACGGCCTCGCGAAGACGCCTCCGATGGGCTGGAACGACTGGAACGCCTTCGGCTGCAACGTGACGGAGCAACTGGTCGAGCAGACCGCCGACTACCTCGTCTCCTCCGGGCTGAAGGACGCCGGGTACCAGTACGTCAACATCGACGACTGCTGGATGACCTCGGCCCGCAACTCCGCCGGTCAACTCGTCCCGGATCCGGTCAAGTTCCCGAACGGCATCAGCGGCACCGCCGCCTACGTGCACGGCAAGGGCCTCAAACTCGGCATCTACGAGAGCGCCGGCACCGCGACCTGCGCGGGCTACCCCGGGAGCCTCGGCCATGAGCAGACGGACGCCAACAGCTTCGCCGCGTGGGGCGTCGACTACCTCAAGTACGACAACTGCAACCACCAGAACGTGCCCGACCAGCAGCGCTACACCGCGATGCGCGACGCCCTCGCGGCTACCGGCCGCCCGATCGTCTACAGCCTCTGCAACTGGGGCCTCGCCGACGTGTGGACCTGGGGCGCGGGCGTCGGCAACAGCTGGCGCACGACCGACGACATCAACGTCAACTTCTCGACGGTGACGTCGATTTACAAGGCCAACGTGAAACTCGCCGCGTACGCCAAGCCGGGCGCCTGGAACGACCCCGACATGCTCGAAGTCGGCAACGGCATGTCGTTCACCGAGGACCGCTCCCACTTCAGCCTCTGGTCGGAGATGGCAGCGCCCCTGATCGCCGGCACCGACCTGCGCAAGGCGACCGCCGCCACCCTCTCCCTCTACGGCAACAAGGACGTCATCGCCGTGGACCAGGACTCCCTGGGCAAGCAGGGCACCGAGATCTCCAACTCCGGTGGCCTGCACGTCCTTTCCAAGCCCCTCGCCAACGGTGACGTGTCGGTGGTCCTCTTCAACGAGAACTCCTCCGCCGCCACCATCACCACCTCCGCGACGGCGGCCGGCCTCCCCTCGGCGTCCTCGTACAAGCTCAACAACCTCTGGTCCCACGTCGTCAGCAGCACGAGCGGCAGCATCTCGGCCAGCGTCCCCGGCCACGGCTCGGTGATGTACAGGGTCTCCGTCGGCAGCGGCACCAGCGTCGGCACCACCCACCCGCTGATCGGCGCCTCCTCCAACCGCTGCCTCGACGCCTACAACGGCGAGACCACCCCCGGCACCAAGATCGAGATCTGGGACTGCGGCGGCGGCACCAACCAGGCCGTGACCATCACCGCCGCCGGTGAACTCCGGCTCTACGGCGGCACCCAGTGCCTGGACGCCTACAACAACCAGACCAGCAACGGCACCAAGGTCCAGCTCTACGGCTGCAACGGCGGCGCCAACCAGAAGTGGAGCGTCAACCCCAACGGCACGATCACGGGCACCCAGTCGGGCCTCTGCCTGGACGTCACGGGCGGCGACCAGCCCGCCGGCAACGTCAACGGCACCGCGCTGGAACTCTGGTCCTGCAACGGCGGCGCCAACCAGCAGTGGCGCCTGGGCTGACCTCCCGTACTCTCCCCCCCACCTCGATGGAGCCGGCATGACCTCAACAGCACTACGCATCGCGAGAGTTGGGACCGGTCTGATCGCCGTCCTGGCCCTGTTCATGCCGGTCTCCACCGGCGTCGCGACCGCCGCCGCCGAGGCGTCGATCTGCAACAAGTACTGCGACGCCCGCGACCCGGCCCTGTCCCCGGGTGACAGGCAACCGGTGACGGCCACGATCTACTCCCGCACCATCGCCCTGCACTTCGACGACACCGACGCGATGGGCTGGGCCTCGATCACCAACGGCAGCCCAGGCGACGAGGTCTGGCTCGACCGGTCCTTCGACGGCGGCCGCACCTGGTCCTCCGGCAGCAAGCTCGGCGACACCACCATCCCTACTGGGCAAGGGGGTTGGCGCACCCTGATGTACAACGTCGACGACTGGAACGCACTCGGCGTCGGCGCCCTGCGCGCCTGCGGCAAGGCCGGCGACCGGGCCGAGATCGCCTGTACGTCCTGGGCCCGCACGACATGGAACGCGGGGAGCCGCGCAACTGCCGCCGCCACGGCGCTGATGCAGTCGTACAACCTGGGCACCGGCCTCTTCGACACCACCGGCTGGTGGAACTCGGCCAACGCCCTGACCGCCCTCATCGACAACATCCGCGTCACCGGCATGGGCAGCTACAAGTACGCGATCGCCAATACCTACGACCGCAATATCTCCGCCCAGGGCGGCAACTTCACCAACGACTACATCGACGACACGGGCTGGTGGGGGCTGGCCTGGGTCGACGCGTACGACCTCACCGGCGACAGCCGCTACCTCAACACCGCCCGCGCGGACGCCGATTACATGGCCCGCTACTGGGACTCCACCTGCGGCGGCGGGGTGTGGTGGAGCACGGCGAAGACCTACAAGAACGCCATCGCCAACTCCCTCTACCTGGAGCTGAACGCCGCCCTGCACAACCGCATCGCGGGCGACACGACGTATCTCGGCCGGGCCAACGCCGAGTGGTCGTGGTTCAAGGGCACCGGCATGATCAACGGCTCCCACCTCGTCAACGACGGCATCAACCTGGCGACCTGCGGCAACAACGGCGACACGGCGTGGTCGTACAACCAAGGCGTACTGCTCGGCGGCCTGTCGGAGCTGTACCGAGCGACGGGGGACGCCGGTCTGCTCACCACCGGCCGGCAGATCGGTGACGCCTCGACCACCTCAACGGCCCTCAACTCCGGTGGAATCCTGCGGGAACCGTGCGAGACGAGCGGTTGCGGCGGGGACGGTCCGTCCTTCAAGGGCGCGTACGTCCGGGGTCTGAGCGCCTTCAACTCCCGCTTGTCGGACCGCCCTTACACCTCCTACATCAAACGCCAGGCGGACACGGCCTACGCGAACGACCGCAACTCCCTCGACGCGTACGGCCTGCACTGGGCCGGACCGCTGGACTCCACCGACGCGGCCCGGCAGCAGAGCGCGCTCGACTTGATGAACGCGGCGAATTGACGGGCTGTTACGTGAGTCAGGACAAGTCCGCAGGGGCCCTGAACCTTCCACTCGCGCTGCGTCAGCCGGATTCCGTCAACTCCTCCATCACCTCCGGCAGTTTGCGCAGCCTGGACAGCGTCTGGTTCAGGAGGCGCACGGTCCTATCGGCTTGCCCCCGGCCGATGGGTTGGGTGACGGACGCCGCCCGGCTCTGGTCCTCGAGTTGGGCGAGGATTTCGGCGATTTCGGCGGAGGCCGTGTGCAGGCCAAGGATCCGATCCTCAACCTGGGTCACCAGCGACTCAAGGGTGGGCGGTACCTCGGGGGAGGGCACCGAGCCATCGGCTTCGTCGGTCTCGTAGACGGCCGGGGCTTCGGGTTCGGCCGAGACCGCTGGCGCGGGGCGGTGTACAGAGGGTGACGTCACAGGTGAGGAATCTGGTGGCGTGAGTGAGAGACCGGGCAGCTTGGGCGCGGGAAAAGGGGTGGGCACCGGCGCAGCCGTGGTCAATGGCGGCGGAGAATCCGCGCCCTTGCGAGGCCGGGTGCCGGTGTCCTTGGGGAATTCGATGTCGAACCAGAGAGGTGTCATCTCTCGTCCCGGCTTCTCCAAGCCAGAGCTGCCGACGCGCCAGGGTCGCCGGTCGCCATCGTCCATGGCTGCGGCCAGCGACTTCAGTACGCCGACTGCCATCGCCCGGCTCTTCTCGTACCTCAGGGCCTGCAGGCAGTTATTGACCGTCCTGCGCGATCGGCGAAGCCGTTCCCCTGTGTCGCCGATCGCCTCCTGGCCGTCGAGTGAACCTCGGTCAGCCTCGATGATGCCGAAGAAGGCCAGCCAGTGCGCGGCCCTATAGGACACCAACTCGTCGAAAGCGGAGTCATCGGTGTCCGCGACAGCGAGAAGTTCCGGCAGCCTGCGCCCGGAGAGAACGATTCCCTCCCGGGCTCGGGTTGAGAAGACCTGGCCCACACGTGGGTTCCATGGCGTCGGGTAACTCTCGGAGGTCAGCGCGGACCACGTGCGCGCTCGTTGGTTGATTTCCCCCGCCTTGAGCTGAGACGGTGGGTTCTCGCTGAGCGCGCGCCGCAGTAGATGGCGCTTTCGCGGATCCACAGGAAAGAACTCCTGCAACAACCTCATGGAACGCAGGTCTCGCAACTCGGAGACCGTCATGTCCGCCGACGCGTCCGCGAGTTCACGGATCGGCGCGAGCCCGGAGAGAACCTCTGCCGTTTTCCCGTCCATGACCTGTTGCGCCACGTACATCCCGAGAACGCTTCGGCCCAGCGCGCGCGATCGGTCGAGGGCGTCGAACTCCAGCGGTGGGTGGACGTGATCGCGTCGGTTGTTCATCTGGACGATGCGATAGAGCCGCTCCGGTGTGGGAGTGCCGATCACCAGATGTGCGTCCACCACGGCGATGGCTGCGGCGCGTCGTGCCCGTGAGCCGATCGTCGGATCCAGCTCGCCATCGCTGGTTTCCGTGAACTCCCTGTTCAGTACGGCAGAGAATTCAGGGAGCCAATCACGGGGGTCGCAGATGATCTCGTCCCCTTCCCGCTCCAGTTTTTCCGCCGGGACGCCGGCCAGCACTTCACTGGATGTCAAACGGAAGATCGACTGTCGCTTCTGTGTGCGATTATTTCCTCGAACTGCCATCCATCCCCAATAGGCGTCCGGATACAGAGGATTGCCGTCAGGATCCCTCTCTGGGTTCTCCTCGATCCTCACCTGCTGAGGAACGTACATCCCGGGCTCCTGTTGACCATTGAGGACGAGGTCCTCCTCAAGGTCGTAGGGGCGCACACGGTCTCGCTTCTTCAGTTCGTCCGCCGCGTCCTCGGTATTCATGATCAACGTGCTTCGGTTGGCCACGACGCTTTCCAGCGCGGCGAAACACGTCTCGTGTCCATCGGCGCCGATATCCATCCATGGTCGGACCGGAGCCAGGGTCCTCTCGGTCTCCCGGCCGACCGTTGGGTCCGCGGCGGAGCGCCAGATCGAACTGATCCGTTCGTTGTGTCCCCACTGCACACCGCCGACGCCATGCATGCGGACGACGGCGACGACCATGTCACCAGCGTCTGTGCGGACGCGCCGGACTGTGCTCGCCTTGAGCGTGCGCATGCCATGGGCGTCGGGCTCGCTCAGCATGTCGTCGGAGTCGACGATGAAGGGGGCGATGTTCTCCAATGCGCCACGAGGCAGATTCACACCCGATGTTGCCAGTACGGCCTGGATCCATACCTCTTGAGCCTCCCGGGATGCCGGGATCGGAAACGGTCCATTGGGATGGGCCTCACTCATGATCTACCTCGCGTCATTCGGAGTCTCGGAAACGTTCCATGGCCCACTCGGCGCACTTGACTGCCCACCGGTAAGGCGGGTTGTCTGTCGCGAGCGCGACCAGGGAGAGGACCATCTGCAGGGTTCGCAGCCACCTGACGATCTGCTGGTGGCGTGCCAACTTGGCCTCGGCCTCGGCCAGTTCCTGGCTTCGGATCTCCTCGGCGGATTTGTCGACAGGGTGGTCGGATTCCGCAGGTGACGGCATGAGTAAGGCCCTTCAGGAATCGGGGCCGTACGTCGACTCAGCGGTCAACAGACGCCCAGTATCGGCAGGTTGGGAACCGTAAGAATGCTGGCACCAGCAAGTCGAGGGGTGGCATGCTTATCTGGTTAGATACTCACTTCGAGTGAAGAGGCGTATCTTTGTTCCTGTCGAAAGATGGCGAGCTTGCGTTCCGATGATGCGGGTTAGAAGGAATGCCGGTTAGGAAAAAGTAGGCTGCCGGTCAGCATCTTCGCGTAGAAGTGTCGAACCCGTGCGCGATGCATCTCGAACAAATGAGCCGGATTGACGAATTGGCGATCCGGTGCTTGCGATCCTTTGGAGTGGACGCGCGTTGGGGCACTCACGGAGTTGCTGTTCGCACCCGCCCCGGTTTTAGCCTTCGCCGGTGAGCAGCCGTCGTGGATTGGCGATGCGAAAGGCGTAGGCCGCCGCCCCGCCCAACCCGTACCCCGGGTGGCGGGGCGGCTCCGCGTACGGGCGGTCCGAGCCCTGGACGACGGCGTTCACGCCCAGCGCGCGCACGATCGCGTCGACAGCGGTCGGGCCGTAGGAGGACGTCTCGACGAACACGCCCTGGTCGCCGTCCAGTTGCCGCCCGCCACGGGCCGCCAGGCGCTCGCCGTGGAGTGGGGCGAGTCCGGCGAGGAGGGCGAAGCACACGCGGAGGTGTGGATGGCGGGGGCGGCCGAAGGCACGGAAGGCGTGCCAACTGGCGTGCATCTGCTGGACGTACGGGACCAGCGCGGGCCACCAGGCCGGGTCTGCTGATGAGCCGACCGCAGGTCCCGGGTGGACGAAGAGCGGGAGGTCGCGTTCTTCGAGGAGGTCCAGGAGTGGGGCGCAGCGGGCGTAACCGGCCGCGTCGGCAAGGGAGTTGGCGGGGAGCTGGAGCCCGACGAAGCCCCGGTCGAGGTCCTTGGCGGTCGCCTCCGCGTCGATGTCCCGTACGCAGGCCGCGGCCCACGCCCCGAAGGGTTCCGGCAGCGCGGCCGCGCCGTCGTGGTAGGCGTCGAGCAGGGGGCGTGCGTCGGCCTCGGGCAGCCACTCCACGCCGATCGGGGCGGACAGCGAGACGAGGACCTGGTCGAGGCCGTCGTTGGCGGCGAGTTCCGCGCGCCGGGCGATGTCGTGGTCGGCGGGCGGTATCTCGAAGGGCGGTTCGCCGTCCAGGAACAGCGTCCAGCCGTCCAGATACGGCGGTTCGCGGCGGGCGCGCAGAGCCGTCACCAGCGAGGGGGTCCACAGATGCTGGTGTACGTCGACGTTGGTCATGTCGCTTCTCCCGCCAAGGCGTTCAGTGTGCTGCGGACGTCGTCGGACCCCAGGATGTCGCGGCTCACGGTCTCCACGTCCACGCCGTGCGGCCGGTCGTCGGTCAGGGTGGGCACGAGCTCGCGGATCGCGCGGTGCAGGAACTCCGGGCCCCGCCCCAGCGCCGCCGGCGCCGCCAGGTCCACCGCCTGCGCTGCCGCCACCGCCTCCACGGCGAGGAGTTGGCGCAGCCGGCCGAGCATCGTCGTCAACCGCCGGGCGCCGAGCGACGCGTTGGTCGAGTCGTCCTCCACGGCGTCCGCGCCCTGCCGGGGATCGACGCACACGGGCACGGCCAGCATCCGGATCTCGGCGACCAGCGCCTGCGCCGTTTTCACCAGCGGCGCGAAACCCGAACGCTCCGGACCGTACGGAGAGAGGTTCGCGGGCAGTCCACTGACCGCCGGGTCGAGGAGCCGGCGCATGCGTTCGGCGGAGATCGCCGCGGTCTGGGTCAGGGCCAGCGCGAGGGTGTCGAAGGCGAGGGCCAGGGCGGGGGTGTGGAAGTTGCCCGTCGAGACGATCTCGCCCGCGCTGAACGGGAGTTGAGGGTCTACGCCGGTATCGGGCAGCCCCGTCGGGTCGTCTCCGGCACCGATCAGTACCACCGGGTTGTCCCCGCAGCCGTTCAACTCCGGTGCCAGCGCGGCGTCCACGAAGTCCAGGGCCGCGTACGCGGCGCCGTGCACCTGGGCCGCGCAGCGCAGGCTGACGGGGTCCTGGACCCGGCGGGCGTTGCGGGGGTCGGTCAACTCGCCGTCGGTCAGGAGGGCGAGGAGCCCGGCCGCCGCATGGGACTGCCCGGGAGCGGGACGCAGCGCCAGGACTCGGGCGTCGAGCGGGCTCGTGTTCGCCCGGAAACCCTCGTAGGTCAACGCCGTGACCGCCTGCGCCAGCGCGAGCAGCGCGCCCGCCTCGTGCAGGGCGAGGGCACTGACGCCGGCCGCCAACGGGCTTGCGCTGCACAGGACATGGCCGTCCTTCGGGCCCAGCGCGGCTGGGGTGAGACCGGCCCGGCGCAGGGCCGTGGCGCCGTCGAGCACCTCATCGCCGTACTCCGCGCTGCCCTCGCCGATGACGACCAGACCGACATGCGCCATCTGGCACAGGTCGGACGCGCCGATCGAGCCCACCTCGGGGATCACCGGATGCACCCGCGCGTTGAGCAGGGCGACGAGCAGCCGTACGATCTCCGGCCGGACTCCGCTGCCGCCGCCCGCGAGGCCGTTGACCCGGGCGAGGAGGGCGGCGCGTACGACGGGGGTCGGCAGCGGATCGCCGACCGCGTTCGCCCGGCCCCGGACCGTGCGCACGCTGAAGGCGTCGAGTTCCGTGCGGGGGAGGGCGTAGGAGGAGCGGGCGCCGAGTCCTGTCGTCAGGCCGTAGGTCGGGATCCGGCGGTCGACCACGTCGTCGACGACGGCCCGTTCGCGCGCCAGACGCGACAACACCCCGTCCGCCAGGGCGACTTGGGCGCCGTGGCGGGCGACGGCGACGACATCGCCGTAGGACAGCGTCCGTCCGTCGACGACGACCTCGGTCACCAATGGTTTCTCCCCATGTCCTGTCATGTGTGAACCTAGCGCCTGGGCCTGTGATGATCGAGTGGTGGGGAGCAGGGGGCGGGCGTACCGTCGAACGGTGGGTATCCGGTGGACGGAGCCGTTCACCGGCCTCTCGTGAGTGCGATCCGTCATGAGCAGCAGTCCTCAGCACGCCTCCCCAGCGCAGACCACCACCCGGGACACCGGCGGTGGCGGCAGCACGATGGCGCTGCTGGTGATCGCGTCCTGTCAGCTGATGGTGGTTCTCGACATCACCATCGTGAACATCGCGCTTCCGCACATCCAGAGTTCGCTGGGGTTCTCGACCACCAGCCTGGCCTGGGTCGTCAACGCGTACACCCTCACCTTCGGCGGTCTGCTGCTGCTCGGCGGGCGGGCCGGGGACATCCTCGGGCGGCGGCGGGTGTTCGTGTTCGGGGTGCTGCTCTTCGTACTCGCCTCCCTGCTGGGCGGGTTGTCGCAGAACTCCGGTGAACTCCTCGCTGCCCGTGCCCTCCAGGGCGTCGGCGGTGCCATCGCCTCGCCGACCTCGCTCGCCCTGATCAGCACGACGTTCCGCGAAGGCCCGGAACGCAACCGGGCGTTCGGGGTCTTCGCCGGTGTCTCGGCCGGCGGCGGCGCGATCGGGCTGCTGATGGGCGGGATCCTCGTCGAGTGGCTGAACTGGCGCTGGGTGCTCTTCGTCAACGTCCCGATCGGACTGCTCATCGTCCTGGCCACGCCGCGCTGGATCAAGGAGTCCGAACGCCACCCGGGCCACTTCGACATCACCGGCGCGCTGACCTCCACCGTGGGCGTGGTGTTCCTCGTCTACGGCTTCATCCGGGCCGCGCAGGAAGGGTGGCGGGACTGGCTCACCCTGAGCTCGTTCGCCGCGGCCGTGGTCGTCCTCGCCCTGTTCGTGCTGGTCGAGCGGCGCTCCCGGCAGCCGATCACCCCGCTGCACATGTTCCGCGACCGCAACCGCGCCGGGACGTACGGCATCATGCTCTGCCTCGCCGCCGCGATCTTCGGCATGTTCTTCTTCCTCACCCTCTTCGTGCAGGACGTGCTGGGCTTCAGCCCGCTCATGGCCGGCTTCGCCTTCCTGCCGGTCAGCGCCGTCATCGCGGTCGGCGCGGGGCTGGCCTCCCGGTTCCTGCCGACGTACGGGCCCAAGCCGTTCATGGTGGTCGGTGCGATCCTCGCGGCGGCCGGTCTGTCCTGGCTGACGCTGACGGACGTCCACTCCACGTACCTGGGCAGCGTCCTCGGGCCGATGCTGGTGTTCAGCCTCGGCATGGGCATGGAGTTCGTCTCGCTGACTCTGATGGCGCTGTCCGACGTGCCCGTCCAGGAGACAGGCGCGGCCTCCGGACTCCTCAACGTCACACAGCAGGTGGGCGGTTCGCTCGGACTGTCCATCCTGGTCACGATGTTCGGCACGGCCAGCCGCAACGAGGCGAAGGACCAGATCCCCGCGTTCCTGTCCCAGGCGACCCCGGCCGAGCGCCTCCGCTTCCAGCGGACCGGTCAACTCCCGGGCTCCTGGGGCGATCACGTCCTCACCGCCGGGGTCTCGGCCGCGTTCGTGATGGCGGCGATCTTCACTGTCGTCGCTGCCTTGATCGCCGTAGTGGTCATCCAGGTTCGGCCCTCCGACCTCGAACGCCTCAAGGGCGGAACGGGTGTTGGGCCGGTGTGAGCGTCAACTTCCTTGTCCGACCGTCGACTCCCTTGTGTCCGACCGTCAACTCCCTTGAGGAATCTGGTCCTTCGGGATCTGCTGCTCGAACCACACGACCTTGCCCGTGCTCAGTCGCGTCGCCCCCCAGCGCTGGGCGAGCCGGTCGACCAGGAACAGGCCGCGCCCGCCCTCGTCGCCCGGCGCCGCCTGGCGCATGCGGGGCACCTGGGGCGAGTCGTCGGTGACCTCGCAGCGCAGCACGTCGGTGCGCAGCAGCCGTAGGGAGATGGGGCGGGAGGCGTACCGTACGGCGTTAGTGACGATCTCGCTGACCATGAGTTCCGTGGAGTCGAGCAGATCGTCCAGGCCCCAGCGGCGCAGCACCCTACGGGTCAGCCGGCGGGCCTGGCCCGCGGTGAGGGGGTGCGGGTCGAGGTGCCAGTAGCCGACGCTGTCCGGCGGGAAGCCGTCGAAGCGGGCGGTGAGCAGGGCGATGTCGTCGTCGCGGGGACCCGGCGCCAGTGCGGTGAGGATGCGGTCGCACAGCCGCTCCAGCGAGGACAGGCGATGCCTGTGCGGGGTGGACTGGAGGTGGGTGCGCAGGGCCTCGACGCCCGTGCCCACGTCGGTGTCGCGGGACTCGACCAGGCCGTCGGTGTACAGGACCAGCGTGGTGCCGGTGGGCGCGGGCATCTCCACGGACTCGAAGACGACACCGCCGACGCCGATCGGCGCACCCGGCGGGACCTGGAGCACCTCGGCGTGGCCGTTCGGGCGCAGCAGTACGGCGGGCGGGTGGCCGGCGTTGGCCATGAGGAGGCGGTGCGAGATCGGGTCGTAGATCGCGTACAGGCAGGTCGCGATGTGGTCGCTGCCGAGCCGCTGGGCCTGTTCGTCGAGGTGGTGGAGGACCTCGTGCGGGGGGAGGTCGAGGCCGGCGAGGGTCTGCACGATCGTGCGCAGCTGGCCCATGATCGCGGCGGAGGTCATGGAGTGGCCCATGACGTCACCGACGATCAGCGCGACCCGGCTGCCGGGCAGCGGGATCGCGTCGTACCAGTCGCCGCCGACCTGCGCGGTCTTCGAGGCGGGCAGATAGCGGCTGGCGAGGTGGATGCCGGTCGACTCGGGCAGCGAGGACGGGAGCATGGTGTGCTGGAGCGTGTCCGCGACGGAGGCCTCGTGGCCGTACATCACCGCCTTCTGGACGCCGATCGCGGTGTGCGTGGCCAGCTGGGAGGCGACGAGCAGGTCGTCGGCGGTGAACGCGGAGCGGTCGGGGCGGCGCAGCAGGACGACGGTGCCCATGACGTGGTGGCGGCCGTGCAGCGGGGCGATGATCAGGCGGCGGCCCGGCGGCAGCGTGCCGTGCGCGCTCGCCGCGGGGCCGAGCAGTTCGGCCACGGCGGGGTGGATGCCCGGGGCGTCGCCGAAGGCCGGGCGCCCGGCCAGGAGCAGCTTCGCGAGCCGTCCCGCGAGCATCGGCTGCACCCGCTCGGCCACGCTCGCGTACTCGGCGTGCGGCATCAGCAGCGCGGACCTGGCCTCGGGCGCCCGGTCGATGCTGTGCAACTGGAGGACGACGGGCGCCGCCGACTTCTCGTCCCCGACGGGCAGCGGATCGTGCAGGTGGATCACGATCGCGTCGGCGAAGGCGGGCACCGCCGCCCACCGCAGCTCCCGCAGCGTCTCGTCCAGGTCCATCCCGCGGGCGATCCGCCGGGTGGCGACATCGAGGTACTGCAACCGGTCCATCTGCTGAACGGGCGTCCGGCCGAGCGGTACGACGGGCGCCGGGCCGCTCGCCGAGGCGCCTCGCCGGGCGGTTCCGGCGGGGCCTTCGCGGGGGCTGGGTTGCTCCGTCACACGCTTCGTCCCGTCACTGGTACGGCAGCGGCCGCTGTGTCGGTCCTACGGCCTCAGTCGCGCCGTCGACAGCAGAGGAAGACCTGTTCCTCGGGCGGGACGTCGGCGGTCGCCGGGGCGTAGGTGTAGGAGTTCTCCTTCACGACCTCGAAGCCGGCCGTGTCGAGGACCTTGTGCAGGTCTTCGAGGAGATAGCCGGAGACCCTGATCGTGTGGCCGAGGAAGGGGATCTCGAAGTCGTCCACATGGGCCTCCACCATCGACAGGGCGAGCAGCCCGCCCGGATGCAACAGGTGGTGGATCGTGCGCAGGGCGAGCGGGATCTCCGCGCGCGGAAGCATCAGCAGGGAGAAGAACGCGGTGACCCCGTCGAAACGGCCCAGGTCACGAGGGCCGCCCGGGCGCAGGTCCGCGAGGTCGAGCTGGTGGAACGTGGCGGCGGGGACGTACTCCTGGGCCAGCGCCACCATCCGCGCGGAGAAGTCCACGCCGACGACGTCGAGGCCCGCGTCGGCCAGCTGCCGGGCGGTCGGCACACCCGTGCCGGCGCCGAGGTCCAGCACGCGGGCGCCCGGATCCAGGGACTCGATCAGCCACTCACCGGCGCCGACCTGGCCCTCCTTGTGCGGGAAGGCCTCGTCGTAGCGGTCCCCGATGGCGTCGAAGGCCTCGGCCTGACCGGTGCGGTCGAGCCGAAGGCTGTCGTAGCCGGACCCGTCGTTCGTTCCGCTCACTGAAGTGGCCTTTCGTCCGCGCATGAGGATTGTCCCACAAGTCCGTGAAGCGAGGTTTCGGCGGAAAAAGAACGTGAGGGGCGCCCTGGGGCACCCCTCACGGGACGTCGAGGGCGAGGAAAGCGAACAGGCTGGATTCTTTACAGGAAGGTGAGAAGGAAGCCCGTTCATGGCCTCGCCGAGGCCGACGCTATCAGTCAGGCGGGGATCAGGTCGCGCAGATTTTCGAGACTCACGATCCGGGATCCCGCGGGCAGCTCGTCCGGGCGGCGCAGACCGATGAAGGTGACCGGACCGTCCGGCACCGTCTCGCCGTCCCAGACCGTCACCGTCGTCGTCTCCCCGCTCATCAGGTCGACGAGATGGCGCACGGTGAGCTGCTCGCGCTCGACGATGCCGCGCAGCAGATTGGCCACCGTCACGCGGTTCTCCTCGACCCGGTTCGCCGACGGGCTGCCCTTGAGGTACAGGTGCAGCCACTTCGCGCGCCAGGCACCGTCCTCCCCGCGCAGGAACACCAGCGGCAGGGCGACCCGCCCCGCACCACGCAGCTCCGACTTCATCCGCACGGTACGGGGCTCGAACGGCCGCCCCTGCTGCTCGCCCTCGCGCAGCATGAACCCGAAGAACGACTCCTCGACCTCCTCGAAGCCCTCGCCCGAGAAGATGTTGACCTGCGGCACCACGAATGCCCCGCGCACGGCACCGAGCCGCAGATTGATGAACTCCGAGGCCCCGTCCGGCGCTTCGGTGATGTCACCGGAGTGCTCGCCCTCGGCCTCGGTGAGCGAGGTGTACGACAGCCACGCGTTCGTCGAGTAGTCGGCGTTGAGCATCAGCGCCGACAGGTCGAAGTCGGTGCGCCGCTCGCTCTCCTTCCAGTACACGAAGAAGCGCAGCAACTCGCCCTCGACCGCCGACAACGACCCACGCGGCAGCACTCCGAGCCCGGCCGCCGTCGCCTTCCCGCTCAACGGCAACGCCACGTCCAGCACGTCCGGATCGATCAACAGCCGTTCAGGAGAAGGCAGTCGCCGCCGCGTCTCGTCGTCGAGCACGGCGATCAACCGGTCACGCTCCGCCGGTCCTACGACCGACCGCTCGTCGTCGGTCACCCAGGCGCGGCCGCGCCGGTTCACGAAGACCCGCAACTGCCCGGTGTCCCGGGCCCGGTTGTGCAGGTGCTCGCGCACCGACAGCAGCACCCGGCCCGACACCTCCGGCGCGACCTGCTCGACGGCGGCCACCACGGCGTCCCGCTCCTCCTGCGTGAGCGCCGTGCGCAGCAGCCGGTCCAGCGCGCGGAACAGCTTGCCCGGCGCCGACGTCAGCAACTTCGCCGCCCCCGGCACATCGTGCCGGGCGAGGAGTTCCTCGACCCGGCCTTCGAACGACCGGGCCTCCAGCTCACCCCGCGCGACCGCGAACACCTCGGCGGCACGCGGCAGTTGCGGGTACTCGTGCGGGTGCAGCCGCTCACCCAGCCGCTTCCACGCCTCGCGGTGCGCGTGCACGTCGGCGAGCTTGGCGGGGGAATCTGCGACCACCGAGTCCAGCCCCGCGAGCAGCGCCCGCCGCACCGGCCGCGACGGCGACCGAAAACGCGTCGGCTCCGCCAGCGTCACATCACCGCCCGACAGCGCGCAGGCCAGCCGCAGCACATCGGTCACGGTGTCCAGCAACAGCCCCGAACCCGCCTTCAGCCGGGCCTGGTTGACGATCGCGCGGTTCTCCCGGACCGGAAACGTCTCGGGCTGCGGCCCGTCCACGCACCGCTCGGCCAGCGCCCGCAGATCGCCCTGGTGCTCCTCGCTCAGGGGAGTGGCGCTGCCCGCCAACGCCAGGTACAGGGCGGTGAGTTCATCGGCCAGCTCACCGCCCGCGTGCAGCATCGTGAGCCGGTCGCCCGCCGACTCGATCAACTCGTCCTGCGCGGCGAGCAGTTCGGCGTACGTGTGCTGGTACCTGCCGTACTTCGGCAGACCGAGCAGATTCACCACACCGGTCCGCAGCTGCTTGAGCGTCGAGGACGAGGTCTCCTCGTCGTGGAGCGCGTCGGTGACGCACGCCATCCAGAAGTCCACGGTGTCGGGCACGTTGGCCGGGAAATTGATGAAATAGGCGTTGTGCCGGACGTGATCGCCGACCAGCTCGCGGACGGTCCGCAGCGTGCGTCCGGCGATGCGGACGACCGTCTCCCCGGGCAGCCCCGCCAGTCGTTCCAGCAGCTCCGGGGAGAGCTTGAAGCCGACGGAGAGCAGCACGGCGTCGAACTGCCGCGCCGCGGTGGCGCCTTCACCCACGGCACCCACGGCACCCACGGCACCTGTGGCTTCACCCGCGGGACCTGTGGCTTCGCCCAAGGGGCCGGTGCCTTCACCCAAGAGGTCCGAGCCCTCACCCGGCCCCGCGGGGAGGGGGACGCGGAACGTGTGCCGGAGGACCAGCGGTTCGAGACGGTCGATCATTCCGGCATGGTCCCAGAACCGAACAAGCGGGCGCATTCGGGTTTCACCGTGCCGAGTACCCGGTCTCCACGGTCCCGGATGTCAGGCCAGCCAGTCGTACGCCCCCTGCGCACTGAACTCCGCCTGCCCGCCCCGCAGCAGCAGCCCTGCCGTGGCGAACTCGGGGGCGTCGGCCTGCGCCGCCACGTACGGGATCGCGATGCAGCGCATCCCGGCCGCGTGCGCCGCCGCCGCGCCCGGAGCCGCGTCCTCCAGGACGACACAGTCGGCCGGAGCCGCCCCGAGCCGGCGCGCGGCCTCCAGGAAGACGTCAGGCGCGGGCTTGCCGTGCGCCACCTCGTCCGCCGAGACCACGGTCCGCAACGACGCGTCGAGCCCGGTACCGGTCAGGATCGCCTCGATGGCCTCCGGAGACGAACCCGACGCCACCGCCATCGGCACCCCCTCGGCCGCCAGCAGCTCCACGAACTTCCGCATCTCCGGGTACACGCGCGTGGCGGCCCGGGCCAGCGCCAGATAACGGCGGTTCGTCTCCGCGAGCAGTTCCTCCACCGGCGCCTTCAGGCCGTGGTGCTCCTTCAGGAGGGCGAGGGTCTCCTGGGTGCTGATGCCGACGAAGCGCTCGTGCTGGGCCCACGTGAAGTCCGGGACGCCGTGCTCGGCGAGGGTCTGCCGGGTGGCTTCGTAGTAGTTCGGCTCGCTGTCCACGAGTGTTCCGTCGAGATCGAAGATGACCGAGAGGCCGCCGAGGTTGCTCATGGGTTCAGGATGCCAAGGATCATTTCCCGGCCGCGCGGCCGATCGACTCCACCAGCGGCAGCAGGCGGTGCGGGACGCGCTCGCGCAACGCCATCTCGGTCCGGGTGCGGACCACGCCCGGCAGGCTGATCAGCTGCTGGATCACGTCCTCCAGGTGACCGTTGTCCCGCGCCACGACCCGGGTGAGCAGATCCCCGCCGCCGGTGATCGAGAACGCCTCGACGATCTCCGGTACGGCGGCCAGCGCGTCCCCGACCTCGTCGAGATGCCCCTGGGTGACCTCGATGTGCACGAACGCGAGCACCGGGTGCCCGAGCGCGGCGGGGGAGAGGAAGGGACCCGTACCGGTGATCACCCCGTCCCGCTCCAGCCGGTCGAGCCGCGCCTGGAGCGTGCCCCGGGCGACCCCGAGCAGCCGGGCGTACTCGCGCAGGCTGGTGCGCGGCTGCTCCAGAAGCAGCTTCAGGATGCGGGTGTCGAGTTCGTCCACGCTCATGATGCATGACTGTACCAACGGACCAGTGCATTGCGACTGGGCCATTGGTCCAGTAGATCGAGGGCCACTTGAGCCACTCGGCTCGATGATGCTCTCATGGGCATGTCGATGGCGCTGCGGACCTCCGCGGCGCCTTTTTCATGCCGGTGTCCAGAGGTATGCGCAGGGGGCGGGAAGCAGTGCTGAAAAGGGTGTTCGTGGCTCCGGACCTGGGGCGCGTACGGCTGCGGTTCGCGGCTCGGGCCGTCCTCGGCATCGGCCTCGCGGCCGTCGTCTGCGGGCTGACCGGGCAGTCCCTCGCGGGCGCCGTGACGGGCGGTCTCGCCGCGCTGCTCGCCCTGTTCACCGTCACGGACGCGACCGTGCGCGGGCAGGCCGTCACCACCGCGCTGCTGCCCTGCGTGGGCCTGCCGGTGCTCGCCGCCGCGGCCGAACTGCAGGACCACGCCGTCGCCCGCGACCTCACCTTCCTCGCCGTGGTCGGCGCCGGCGTCTACGCCCGCCGCTGGGGACCGCGCGGCCACAGCCTCGGCGTCTTCGCGTTCATGACCTTCTTCGTGGCCCAGTTCCTGCACGCGACCACGGACCAACTGCCCATGCTGTACGCGGCAGTTGTCCTCTCCGTCCTCACCGCCGCGACGGTCCGCTTCGGGTTCTGGTGCTACGAACGCCGGTTGCCCCCGACCGCCGTACCCGCCCCAACTGCCGCTCGCGGCCTGGCCCGTGTGACCACCCGGCAGGCGGTCCAGGCGACCGCCGGCGCCGGATTCGCCCTGGTCGTCGGCCAGTTGGTGTCCGGCCAGCGCTGGTACTGGGCCGTAGGCGCCACCTGGTGGATCTTCGTGAACACCGCCTCACGCGGCGAGACCGTCGTCCGCGGCTTCCGCCGCGTCCTCGGCACGGTCCTCGGCATCGCCCTCGGCCTGCTCGTCGCCGTACCGGTCCAGGGCGCCCCCGTCCCCACCGCGATCCTGGTAGCGGCCTGCGTCTTCGGCATCTTCTACTCGGCCGCCGTCTCCTACACCTGGATGATGCTCTCGGTGACCTTGATGGCAGAACTGCTCTACGGCCTCCTCGGCGTCCTGAATCCCGCGCTGCTGGCGTTGCGCTTCACGGAGACCGGCGTCGGCGCGCTCGGCGCCGTACTGGCCGTCCTCCTCGTCCTGCCGGTGACCACCCACACCACCACCGACGCCTGGATCCAACGCGCCCTGCGCTGCGTCCACACCTGCACCGCCGAAGCAGCCGCCCGCCTCGCCGGCTCCGTGACGGCCGACCCCGCCGGACGCGTCGCCGAACTGGAGCAACTCCTCGGCCGGGTACGGCTGTCCGTCGCCCCCCTCGTCCACCCGCTGAACCCGATGCTCGGCCGCAAGCGCCGCGCCCGCCGGGTGCTCGCCCTGCTCGACGACTGCGCCCGCGAGATCCGCGGCCTCGTCGCGGTGGCCGCCGACCCGGAGGCCTCCCACGACGCCCGCCTCGCCGCCGCCTGCTGGCGCGTGGAGAGCGCGGTCGAGGCGCTCACCGACGGCGACGCGTCCCGGCTCGCGGCCACGCCGACCAGGGCACCCGCGGAGCCCGCGCTGGCCCACCTGCACGGGCTGGAGCACGCCCTCGCGGAACTCGCCGAGCCGCTGCGCGCACGGTCCGGCGTGCCCCTCGTGAACTGACTCGGCACTTTGGTCTAGACCGGTCATGATCGACTGCTACCGTCACCCCGACAGGACGGAACCGGCGCGCAGATCCGGTGCGCCGACCTGAGTGCGGACCGGAGCACTGACCGAGAGGGGACAGCGGTGGCAGACGGCGGCAGGCGGGGACGGCGGGCCTTCATCGGGTCGTTCACGGCGGCGGGCGGCCCGGGTGTCGTCACGGCGGCGGTGGACGCGGACAGCGGCGCGCTGACCGTCCTGAGCAGCGTCGACGGCGTTCCCGACCCCTCGTATCTCGCCCTGGCTCCCGACGGGGACACGCTCTACGCCGTCAGCGAGACGGCCGAGGGCGCGGTGGCCGCGTATCGCGTGAACGGTGACAAGCCGGAGCCGCTGGGGTCGCCGGTGCGTGTGGGTGGCTCCGGGCCGACCCACCTGAGCCTGTTCGCGGGGCACGTGCTGACCGCCGACTACGGCTCCGGCACCGTCACCGCCGTGCCGGTCGGCCCGGACGGCACGCTCGCGGGCCGCCCCTCCGGACAGCTCCGGCACACCGGCTCCGGCCCGCACGAACAGCGCCAGCAGGGTCCGCACGCCCACCAGGTCCAGCCCGACCCGAGCGGCCGTTGGGCGGTCAGCGTCGACCTCGGCACCGACTCCGTGCGGGTGTGCACGCTGGACGACGGACGTCCCGTACCGCACCGCGAGATCGCGCTCCGACCCGGCTCGGGCCCCCGCCACCTGGCCTTCCACCCCGACGGCGTCCACGCCTACGTCCTCAACGAACTCACGCCGACTGTCACCGTCTGCCGCTGGGACGCCGAGAGCGGCTCGCTGAAGCCGCTGACCGAGGTGGCGGTCCTGCCGGGCCCGCCGGACGGCGATGCCGCCTATCCATCCGGCATCGTGACCTCGCCAGACGGCCGCTTCGTCTGGACGGCGACCCGCGGCGAGGACGTCCTGTCCGTCCTCGCCGTCGAGGGCGACGGGCTGCGCCTGATCGGCACGGTCCCCTGCGAAGGCCACTGGCCGCGCGCCCTCGCCGAGGCCGACGGCCACCTGTACGTCGCGAACGAGCGCTCCGGTGACGTCACTTGGTTCACCGTCGACCCCGCCACGGGCGTCCCGCGCCGCAACGGCTCGATCAAGGTGACCGCCGCGTCCTGCGTGGTGTTCGACTGAGTCCGACGCGTTCACCAGGCACGCATGCCGAAGGGCCCACTCCCGCGTGGGGAGGGGCCCTTTCGGCGCTACGGCGTTACACGTGCCGATGGAGTCAGCGAACCGGCGCGCCCTGCGGCTGGGGCGGGGCGATGCCCAGCGCCGTCGTGTACTTGGCGAGCGCGAGCTTGCCGATCGCCGGGTACGGGCCGAGCGCCTCGGCGGCGGCACAGCCGGCCTCGGCGGCGGCCGCCTGGAGCAGACCCGGGTCGATCTCGGGACCGATCAGGTAGGGCGCCAGCGCCAGTTGCTGCGAACCCGACCCGCGCAACTGTTCCGCGATGGCCGCGATCGAACCTTCCTGGTCAAGTGCCGCCGCCATCACCGGCACGGCGAGACGAGCGGCGAGCAGCATGCCGGTGATCCCGGCCGCCTGCACGGCCTCCTCGCCGCCCACGGAGGCGAGGATGATGCCGTCGGCGGCGGTCGCCACGGTGAACAGCCGCGCGCGGTCGGCACGGGCCAGACCCGCCTCGGACAGCCGGACGTGCAGCGCCTCGGCGAGCAACGGGTGCGGGCCGAGCACATCGGTCAGGTCGGCCGCGACCCGGCTGTCCATGACGGCCTGGCGGACCTGACGCAGCAGCGCGCTGTCCGGACCGGCGAGCAGCGGCACGACGACGGCCACCGGCCCGTCGGGCTCCTTGACGTCGGCGCCGGCGGCCCTGGCCTGCTCGAAGCGGGCGGTGCGCTCCTCAGCGGCGTGCGCGAGCACGGACGTCAGCGTGGGGAACTCGGAGTCGTCCCCGTCGAGATAACCGATGCGGCCGTCGAGACCGGGCAGCTCGGAGCGCGCGATGCTCACGACCTCCTCGGCGAGGCTGCGCGTGGCGGCGCTGGGCGTGCCCGGCACGGCGAGCACCAGCGCGGGCGCGCCCTCGGGAGCCGCCAGCTGCTCGGGTCGGCGGTGCCGCCCGGGCTGGCGAGGTCGCGGCATTCGTACTGGCAGGCCGGACGCGGGCCCAGTGGGGGAGCTCATGGCGAGGCATGTTACTGGCTTCCTGGGCTCCCCTGTTCGGGGAGGGTGCAGGTGAGCGGTATCCGTCCTGTTTTGTCTGATGAGTTACGTACGGATCAGAAGTGATCACCTTGTCCCATTGGGCTCATCCGGACTCACCACGGACACCATCACGCCGTCACACGGCAGCACGAGCGCGCCCACGGCAAGATCACGCGCGATCCGTACGGCACCGTCCAGCGGATCACCCTCAGCCGGAACCACCCGCGCATGCGGCAGCCGTTTCGCCAACTCCTCGTGCAGCGGTACGAGGAGAGGGTCACCCATCTTGAACAGGCCACCGGTGAGCGCGACTTGAGGCTCACCGGCGGTCGGGCAGACGGCGACGGCGGACTCGGCCATGTGTCGGGCGGCGGCCCGCAGGATGCCGGCGGCCACCGGGTCGTCCGGCGCGCACTCGGCGACGCGGGGCGCGAACGCCGCGAGTACGGCGGGTCGGTCCGACCGCGGATACACCTTGCCGGGCAACCCCGCCATCGCCCCGAACTGCTCCTCGGCACAGCTCAACAGCGCCTCGGAACCCCCGTCCCGCCCGTCGTACGCACGCAGCGCCGCCTCCAGCCCCGCCCGCCCGATCCAGGCCCCGCCACCGCAGTCGCCGAGCAGATGCCCCCAACCGTCGGCTCTTCGCCACCTGGTGAGATCGGTGCCGATCGCGATGAGCCCGGTACCGGCGGCGACCACGGCGCCGGGCCGCGTCCCGAGAGCGCCCGCATAAGCGGTGACGGCATCGGCGACGAGCGCGACCGTCCGCACCCCGAACTCACGCGCCAACGCCCCCGGCAACTCGGCCCGCAATCCGTCCCCGAGAGTGGCGAGCCCGGCGGCCCCGATCACAGCCGTGCCCACCTCGGACACCTCGGCGTGATCGATCAACTCGCGCACCATGGGAGCCAGTTGCTCCATGAAATGCCCGGCATCGATCCCGCGGTCACCGGTCCGAACAGGTGCCCCGGACGAGAGCGGCGCGGATCTTCGGCCACTGCCGACCTCGCCCACGACGACCCGGAGCCCGGAGCCTCCCGAGTCCACGGCGAGGAACCCGCCCACGGCATCCGGTGAACCGTCCCCCGGAACCGTCACGGCAGACGCCAGTCCACCGGTTGTCCTCCCTGCCGGACCAGCAGGTCGTTGGCGCGGCTGAAGGGGCGGGAGCCGAAGAAGCCGCGGTCGGCCGACATCGGGGAGGGGTGCGAGGACTCCACCGAGGGCAGGTCGCCGAGGAGGGGCCGGAGGTTGCGGGCGTCGCGGCCCCACAGGATCGACACCAGCGGCTTGCCACGGGCCGCCAGCGCCCGTATCGCCTGCTCGGTGACCTCTTCCCAGCCCTTGCCGCGATGGGCGGCCGGACTGCGCGGGGCGGTGGTGAGCGCCCTGTTGAGGAGGAGCACCCCCTGCTGGCTCCACGGGGTGAGGTCGCCGTTGGACGGCTGAGGGAGTCCCAAGTCCGTGTTCAGCTCCCGGTAGATGTTGAGCAGGCTCGGCGGGAGCGGGCGTACGTCGGGGGCCACCGAGAACGACAGTCCCACCGCGTGCCCCGGAGTCGGATACGGGTCCTGTCCGACGATCAGGACGCGGACGTCGTCGAAGGGCTGCTGGAAGGCCCGGAGGACATTCGGTCCGGCCGGTAGATAGGTGCGCCCGGCGGCGATCTCCGCGCGCAGGAAGTCCCCCATCCCGGCGACGCGTCCGGCCACGGGTTCCAGGGCTTTCGCCCAGCCCGGTTCGACGATCTCATGCAACGGTCGTGGTGCCACGGGCGTCACCCTACTGCCGTACAGGGCCCGGCGATCAACCGGTGGTCGCGGCCCGACCGAGAACGACCGAATCGGCGACGCGTCTGAACGAAGCCTGCCCTGCCGGGAGTTGCCCTTCCGAAGGCCCCCGCCCTCACGCGACCACCGCAGCGCGCACGCACAGCACGTCCGGGAGATGGGACGCCAACTGCCGCCAGCTGTCCCCGTCGTCGTCCGACGCGAACACCTCGCCGTTGCGATTGCCGAAGTACACGCCGGCCGGGTCCGCGCCGTCCGTGCACATCGCGTCGCGCAACACCGTGCCGTAGTGGTCCTCGGTCGGCAGCCCCGCCGACAGCGGCTCCCAGCTCCGGCCCGCGTCCGCCGTACGGAAGACCCGGCACCGGTGCTCGGCGGGCACGCGGTCCGCGTCGGCGTTGATCGGGAACACGTAGGCCGTGTCGCCGCGATGGGGGTGGGCCGTCGCCGCGAAGCCGAACGTGGAGGGCAGGCCCTCGCCGATGTCCGTCCAGTGGGCGCCCGCGTCGTCGCTGCGGTACACACCCCAGTGGTTCTGGAGATACAGCCGGTCCGGGGTCGCCGCGTCCTGGGCGATCTTGTGCACGCACTGGCCGAACTCCGGGTTCGGATCCGGCAGGAACACCGCGGAGACACCGGAGTTGGACGGCTCCCAGCTCTCGCCGCCGTCGCCGGTGCGGAACACCCCGGCCGTCGAGACGGCGACCGTCACCGCCAGCGGGTCGCGCTCGTCGGTGAGGACGGTGTGCAGCCCTTCTCCGCCGCCGCCCGGGACCCACCGCGAACGCGTGGGGTGTTCCCAGAGGGGACGGACGAGTTCGAAACTCTCGCCGCGGTCCTCGGAGCGGAACAGCGCGGCCGGCTCCGTGCCCGCGTACACCACGTCGGGTTCCGCGGCCGCCGGGTGCAGCTGCCACACCCGCTCCAGCGAAGCCCCCGTGTCCTTCGGGAACTTGACCGCCGGTTGCGCCGGCTCGGCCCAGGTCCGGCCCAGGTCGTCGGAGTGGAACACGGACGGTCCCCAGTGAGAGCTGTCACCTCCGGCCAGCAGTCTCGGTGTGGGGCCGCGGGTGTCGACGGCGACCGAATACAGCGCCTGCGCGTTGAAGTACGGACTCTCGTCGAACTCCCAGATCCCACCCCGCCTGCGCCCGATGAACAGGCCTTTTCGCGTGCCCACCGCCAGCAGAACCTCTGTCATGCCGATCACCTCCGCTGCGTTTTTGGCGATTTCGCCCCCCTCACCAGCCAGTCTGCACCCCACCACTGACAGTCACCCCCGGAACCGGCATCACCGCAGCTCAGGCCCGATGTACCGGCCCGTGACGGCAGATCTTCGGCGGCCTCTCGCGAAGTGCCTGCGAAAGCCCCGGCAGCCATGGGAACGTCGAGTCGGGGTATTCGTCGTGAGCATCGAGGAGGCGTCTCCCGTATGGGAGGGCGGTTCGGCATGTCAGTGCGTTCATGAGGAGGATGCCTTCGATGGCGTTCCGAGGTCCGAAGGTGTGGCTGTGGCGGTGGCGGCGGAATCCGCTCAAGCGCCGTGCCGATGCGGTGGAATCGTGGATCGTGCTCGGCGCCTGGCTGATCACCGTCCTCGCCGGGGTGCTCGCCGGTCTGACGGCGACGCGGTCCGTCGAACACGAGCTGGCCCAGGAACGCGTCGACTGGAAACCGGTGGTGGCCCTGGTGACCCAGAACGCCCCCGGCGCGGCCCCCGCCAATTCCAACAGCAGAACGACCGGCGAACCGGTCTGGGCGAAGGTCCGCTGGACGGCCGTGGACGGCTCCTCGCACACCGGCCAGATCCGCGTCCCCTCCGGCAGCGGCATAGGCACACCGGTGACCGTCTGGACCGACCCGCAGGGCCACCTCGTCACCAAGCCCGCCACCGCCGCACAGGCCCAGCTGCGCGCCGTGATGATCGGCTCCCTCCTGGGAATCGGCGCGGCGGCCGTCCCCTTCGTCGGCGCCCGAGCCCTGCGCGGCCGTCTGGAACGCCGACGCATGGACCAGTGGGACGAGGAGTGGGCCCGCTTCGGCCCCCTGTGGGGCCGCAAGACGGGCTGAGCGCCCGGCCGGCGGTGCGCGCCCCTGACCTACGGATCGGACCGGATCGGATCGTAGGCAGGGGCCCTTGTCACGCCCGTCTGTTCGGACCCGCCTGATTTCCAGCGGCGCGTACTTCCCGGTGCACGGGCGGCTTGGCTGGCCCTACTCGACCCGAACTTCCCGGCACAGGGACCCGCCCGATCCCGCTCGTTCAGCACCTCTCCTCATCCGGCCCCGCCCGGTCTCAAGCGGCGGGTACTTCCTGGCAGACGGCCTCGCCCGCGCTTCTTCGCCTGGAACCTCCGGCTCCCACCTCACCCGATCTCAAGCCACCCGCACCTCCCGGCAGACCGCCAACAGCCGCTCGTCCTCCAGAACGTCCTGGCTCCCATGCCCGCCCGCCCGCACCAAGTGCCGTCGCGGAGACGCGAGTTCAGCGTCCACCAGGTCATGCAGAGGCACCCCGGCCGCCCCCATGTCGACCAGACACGCGGCAACGACACCCCGCACCCCCGGATGCCCCACCCAGGCCGCACGCAGCACCGGAAGCACCCTCTCCACCTCCCCGCTGACCTGCCACAGCGCACACGCGCCCGCCACCCGCTCCCACGCGCACTCCGCCTCGACCAGCCGCGCCAACCCGGGCGCCGCAGCCCGCGCCAACGGGCCCAGCCGAGCCAGTACGTCCGCAGCAACCCGGCGCCGCGACGCGTCCGACCCCGCCAACTCCCGTACCAGCACAGGCAGTACGGCCGAGGCATCCCCCTCCACCGACCACAGCGCACCCGCGACGACACCGGCGCACTCGGACTCGAGCAGCCCTCGCAGGGCGGGTACGACCCCCTCCGCACCGCCCCCGAACACCCCCAGCGCCCGGACCGCCGACTCCACGACCCGGTGCCTCAGCCGCACCCCCTCCGCCATCCCACCCAGCAGCCGCAACACCTCCAGCACGGCCTCCCGATCGGCGAGCGCGGTCAGTGCCGACAGCAGCGGAACCGCGCGGTCGTAGGTCTCGGGGGAGTCGAGAGGGACTTGGCCGAGCCGGTGCCGTAGCGCCGGGGCGAGTGGGGCGGCGGACGGGCCGAGGTGGATGATCACGCGTCCCAGATCGTCGGGTACGACCGGCTGTGCGAGGACCTGGGCCAGTACCGGTGTCGCCCGTGGATCGCCGCTGCGGGCAAGGGACTTGAGGGGTCCGCCCAGGGTCGGCGATCGTCGTTCCCAGCGGTGGACCCAGAGGTCGGGGCGTGCGGTCACCAGCGTGTGGAGGTGGTCGGCGGCAGGCGCGGCCAGGTGGAAGAGATCGCCCAGGACCGACACCGCCGCATCCCGCAACCGATCCGACTCCACCCCACCGGGCAACGGACCTGCCCCCACGCCGAGTTGCTCACCGATCAGCTCGACCGGCACCGAGTAGTCGGCCCGCCACTCGCGGAACAACCCCGCCGCCATCCACACCCCGTTGCACCGGTCGGCCGGGTCGGTACTGCTCAACTGCCCCTCCAACAGGGCGATTCGATCGCTCACCCGTCCGCCGAGCGCGGTGTGCAGCGTGCGTAGCAGCAGTGCGCCTTCCTCGTCCGAGGGCCGCAGTCGCCGTAACCGTCCCGCGAGCGTGTCGGGATCCGAGTGGTCCCGGTCGATCAGTTTCGAGCGGCCCGACCGTCGCTGCTCCGACCGCTCCCCTAGCAGCTCGACGACGGTCGGGACCAGGTCGGCGGGGAGCAGATCGGGTGCGCAGCCCGCGAGTTGGCCGAGCGCGGCGAGCCGTAGACCGGGGTCGTAGGGCGGAGTGCCGAGCATCAGGAGGATGTCCAGGGCCTCGGCCGCGTGGGCCGGGTGCCGTCGTACGAACAGGCCGACGCTCTCGGTGAGGGCGCGCAGGACCCGGTCGTCGCGTTCCACCGTGATCCGCTGCCGCAACAGGCCCAGTACGCGGGCGGGTTGGTCGAGGAACCGGACGAGCGCTTCGGCCGCCGCCCGGCGTACGTCGGAGTCCCGGTCCCCGACGAGCACGACGAAGTCCTCGGCCCGCGCACGGACAGCGGCGTCCGCCGGCGCGCCTCGGCCGCCTGCTTCTGCCAACGGACCTTCGCCGCCTGCGTTCGGTGCCGTACTTCCAGCGCCGGTATCCGCCGCTGCACCTCCGACGCCGGTGCCTGTAGCCGTACCTCCAACGCCGATACCCGCAGCCGCCCCGCCGCCGGTATCCATCACGACGTCTCCACCGCCCGCGTCCGCCGACCCGCCGCCGACTCCCGCACCCCCCTCAGGCCCCCGCCCCCGCCCAATGCTGATCAGCAGCTCCACCAACTCACCCCGATCCGCGACCTGTTCGCAGCCCGCCAGCTCGAACAGAAACGGAACGCACGCGAGCGTCGAGTCGTACACGATCCCCTGGTGGTGCACCGCGTCGTACATCCCGTCGAGCGCGGCCGCCCGCTCGACGGGGTCCGTGGAGGCCAGTCCCCGGAGCAGTCCGGGCACGTCCTCGGCGGTGCCGTACGCGTGGCGCAGTGAGGCCCAGCCGACCTCGTCGATCCCCGTGAACACGTTGTCCTCCCCAGGCGCAGTGCCAACTGATCGCGAGTCTGCACCACGCCACTGACAACGAAGCGGAATCGGGGAGTGACCGAGGGTCAGTCCGCTGCGGGCAGAGCGCGGGCGAGGATCGTGTCGAGGTCGGCGGAGTCGGGGAGGGTGCCGAAGGAGTGCCCCCAGTCGCCGGCCAGCCGGGTCGCGCAGAAGGCGTCGGCGACGGCGGCCGGGGCGTGTCGTACCAGGAGGGAGGCCTGGAGAGTCAACGCCATCTGCTCGACGAGACGGCGGGCTCCCCTCTCGGTGGTCTTGCTCAACCCGTCCCGCAATCGGCTGACGGCCGCGTCCAGGCGGGCGTCCGCGCCCTGGGCCAGGGCGAGTTCGGCGAACAGCGCGTCCGCCGTGCCGGGCTCGCGGGTCAACGCCCGTAGGACGTCAAGGGCGTTGACGTTCCCCGAGCCCTCCCAGATGGAGAGAAGCGGGGCCTCGCGGTAGTGGCGGGGCATGCCCGAGTCCTCGACATAGCCGTTGCCGCCGAGGCACTCCAGGGCCTCCGCCGTGAAGGCCGGTCCGCGCTTGGTGACCCAGAACTTGCCCACGGCGGTGGCGATCCGACGGAACGCCGACTCGGCGTCGTCCCCGCGCACCGCACGGTCGGCCGCGCCCGCCAGTCGTAGCGTGAGGGTGGTGGCGGCCTCGGACTCCAGCGCCAGATCGGCCAACACGTTGCGCATCAACGGCTGTTCGAGCAGTCGCGCGCCGAACGCGGACCGGTGCCGGACATGGTGACCCGCCTCGACGAGCGTCTTGCGCATGAGCGTTGCCGACATCATCACGCAGTCCAGACGCGTGCAGTTGACCATCTCGATGATGGTCTTGACGCCACGCCCCTCGGGCCCGACCAGCCACGCCACGGTCCCGTCGAACTCGGGTTCCGAGGACGCGTTGGACCGGTTGCCCAGCTTGTCCTTCAGCCGCTGGATACGGAACGTGTTGCGGCTGCCGTCGGGAAGTACGCGCGGTACCAGGAAGCATGACAGTCCGTCAGGCGCCTGTGCCAGGACGAGGAACACGTCGCACATCGGCGCCGACGTGAACCATTTGTGCCCGCGCAGGGTGTACACGCCGGGTTCGGAAGTGGGGGTGGCTGTTGTGGTGTTGGTCCGGACGTCGGAGCCGCCCTGCTTCTCGGTCATCCCCATCCCGGCGAGCAGCCCGCGCTTCTCGGTCGGGACGCGCAGGGCCGGGTCGTACACGCGGCTGGTCAGCAACGGCTCGTAGACGGCGGCCAGTTCGGGTGTCGCGCGCAGGGCGGGGACGGCGGCGTACGTCATCGATGTCGGGCAACCGTGCCCGGCATCGGTGTGTCCCCACACCAACCCCCTTGCGGAACGGGCCACATGGGCGCCGGGGCGCTCGTCCGCCCAGGGCGCGCCGGCCAGCCCTTCGGCCACGGCGACGCCCATCAGCCGGTGCCAGCTCGGGTGGAACTCGACCTCGTCGATCCGGTTGCCGTAGCGGTCGTGCGTGCGCAGCTCCGGCTCGTGCCGGTTCGCCTGCTCACCCCACTCCTGCGCCTCCTCGCTGCCCGCCGCCCGCCCGAGCCGCCGCACGTCCTCCTCGGCCCACCCGGCGCCTTCCCGCCGCAGCCCCTCCAGCAGGGCCGTGTCCTCGGAGGCGTCGTACGGGGTCAGGGGCGGGGGCTGGTTGGTGACGTCGTGCGTGGCGTTCCGCGGCTGCGGCGGTATGTGCGCGAGTGTCTGGGCCATGCGAGCAGTGTTGCACTATTCCTGCGATCGCATCAATGATGTAACAAGAGAATCGCGTCGTAGAGTACGAGGCCATGCGGATGAACGTGTCAGAAGTGCCCGGCGAGGTGGACCTGCGCCCGTTGTCCGCGCGGTCGGTCGTCCTCAGTCTGCTGCTGGGCACACATCCGCCCGAGCTGGCCGTACGGGATCTGCTGCGGGCCGTCGAACCGCTCGGTGTCGCCGGTTCGGCGCTACGGGCCGCGCTGAGCCGGATGGTGGCCGCCGGCGACCTGCGAACCACGGACGCGGTCTACCGCCTGAGCGACCGCCTCCTGGACCGCCAACGCCGCCAGGACGCCGCCGTACACCCCGAGACCCGTCCCTGGAACGGCGACTGGGAGATGACCGTCGTCACCGCGACCGGCCGCGGCCCCGCCGAACGAGCCGACCTGCGCGGCAAGTTGACCGCCCTCCGCCTCGCGGAACTCCGCGAGGGAGTCTGGCTCCGCCCGGCCAATCTCCTACGCCCCCGACCGGACGAACTCGGCGCGGTGGCCCGGCACTTCACCACCCGCCCCGAGGAGCCGGCCCGCCAACTGGCCACGGTCCTCTGGCCACTTGAAGCCTGGGCGAAGACCGCCGAGGCACTGCTCGACCGGATCACCGCCACCGCGGACCACCCGGCCGACCGCTTCACCGTACTGGCCGCCGCCGTACGGCACTTGCTCGCCGACCCGGTCCTGCCCCCCGAACTCCTGCCCCCCGACTGGCCGGGCCCCGCGCTGCGCACCGAATACACGCGCCATCGGCGGGAGTTGATCGCGACCACGCTGGGGAACCCGGCGTAGGCCGTTTCGTTCGGATGGCCGGACCCCTCGGTATGTGGCCGGGCTCGTCGCGTGCGGTGCCTCTGGCGGCCTCTGTAGCCTGGCGGCGCTGTACGTCGGGGGGTGCTGACCGTGGAGAACATCGTGGCCGTGGCCATCGGGGCTGCTATCGGCCTCATGGGTGCGGTGTTCGGTTCGTGGTTCACCGCGCGCCGACAGGACCGCATGTGGCTCCGCGAACAGAAGCTCAGAGCCGGGATCGGCTTCAACACAGCCGTGGTTCAGCTACTGGACTACCTGAAGGAAACACAGCTGAGTGACGATGGACCCGGAGCCAACGAGTTGGCGAACCGTATGCAGGAAGCACGCTCGGCCCTCTACCTGCTCTGTGCCGACGGGACCGTCGATCTCGCCGACGCTCTCGCGCGCCGGGTCTGGAGCACCCGGCCCACCGACGGCAGGGACGACCGCCGCGCCGAGTTCCAGGAGACGCTGGACCTGCTGCGTCGCTTCACGCACCGACTCCGGCAAGAGATCGCCAGGTCGTAGTCCCGAGCCGGTGTACTCGCCGGCCGACCCGCACGATGACGGCGGCCGTGCGAAGCGCCGTGCGGGGACGCTTCGTACGGCCGCCGGAACCGTGGGGGGCTTACTTGTACGTGATGTCCGAGGACGCGTACTTGCAGTAAGTCCCGTCCGCGCCCGTGCCGTTGGTCGTCGGCTCCGCGCCCGTGTTGTTTCCGATGTACTTCTGGCAGGGGATCATCTTCTTGCTGGTGTCCCCGACGATCGTGATGGCCTTCAGGGTCGCGCTGTCGCCGTAGTTGGTGTTGATGCCGACGATGCGGCTGCCCTTGTAGGTCGCCTCGATGGTGTTGAGGTTGATCGTGCGCTTGTACTGCGTCTTGCAGTTGCCGCACGAGCGGACGAACGTGCCGAAGGTCTGCGCGGCGAAGTTGGAGACGTTGAGCGTCCCGGCGCCGTTGAACTGGAACACCTTGTCGCTGGCCTCCTTCGCGCCGCCGCCGTTGACGGTGTACACGTTGGACGACGAGGAGCCCAGGAAGGTCGCCGCGTCCTCGCCGACGTCCTCCCACCAGACGTTCTGCAGCGTGCAGGCGCCCAGGCAGTGGATGCCGTCGGCGGCGGGGGAGCCGATGATGACGTTCTTGACGACGGCGCCGGGGGCCAGTTCCAGGATGGGGCCCTGGTCCTCGTCCTGGTTGTCCGTGCCGAGGTCGCCGCTGCCGTACAGGCGCAGCATGCCGTAGTCCTTGGTGCCCGAGACCGAGATCGTCGAGGTCACCGCCTGACTGCCGCTCGCGGTGGGCCAGGTGGCGGCGCTGGCCGGCGAGAGAGTGCCGGATGCCATGATCATGCCAATGGAGAGGCTGAAGGCGGCCAGTGCGCCGGTCAGCACACGTGATCGTGCGGAAGAAGTCATGTCCCGATTCCTTCTCCGAGGTGGGGGAGTGGGGGTAGTGGGGGAGTGGTCAGAGCTTTCCGGTGCCCGCGCCTGCCGTCACCGAGGCGACGACGGTCGAGGCGGGCTCGGCGGTGTAGCTGTACGGCGGACTGGTGAACGTGCCGACCTGCGAGATCTCGGTGGCGGCTCCACCGAGGTCGTTGCCGCTTAGGTTGGCGTAGCCGTCCACGTCGCTGTCCCGGTTCGTCGTCACGGCGACCTCGGTGTCCCGGAAGACGTTGTTCTGGACGAACATCTGGGCGCCCATGCGCGAGTGCACGGCCGTCTCGGCGCCGACGACGTAGTTGTCGTAGAAGTGCCCGGTGCCGAAACGCAGGCTGGGGATACGGGAGTTGACCTGGTCGAACCAGTTGTGGTGGTAGGTCACCCGCAGATGCCCGGTGTCCTCGCTCGCGTTGTTGTCGCTGTGGCCGACGAGCGAGCCCTTGTAGTGGTTCTTGAAGGTGTTCCAGGAGACGGTGACGTAGTCGGAGGCGTGGCTGATGTCGACCAGGCCGTCGTAGTAGTCCTTGCCGTGGTCGAGGTCGGACGAGAAGGCGTTGTGGTCGATCCACACCTTCGTCGAGGCCTGCACGGTGATGCCGTCGGCGGGCGCGACCGACTTGCTGATGTTCAGATTGCGGACGACGACGTTCGTCACGTTCTTCAGGCGCAGCCCGCCGCCGGTGAATCCGGACGCCGAACCGACGCCCAGGACTGTGGTGTTGGACCCGACGTCGACCTGACCGCTCAGCGAGATCAGTCCGTTGACCTTGACCACCTTCGAACTGCTGCCGGTGACCGCCGACTTGAAGGCGTCCAGCGTCGACACCGTGACCGCCGAGGCGCTGCCGCCCCCGGTCGTCCCGGCACCGAAACCGACCGGCGAAGCGTCGACCGCCGACGCGGACTGGGGGAGCGCGAACACGGCGACGGTGGCTAATGCGACAGCCGTCAGGGCTGACCTTCGGGAGCGAGTACGCATGCGGGTGCGTCCCTTCGGAGGGGTCGGGTGATCGCGTACATGAACGAGGCGTGCCACGAGAGGCGCTGCGGTCACACATCTGAACGGAAGGTAGGGTGCAAGCGCTTTCTAGTCAACGCTCCGCGCGAAACTATTCGAGGCGTGGGAGCGCTTCCATGGGGCTCATGTCCATGCCACGATGCCGATGGTTCCCCCTCCGAACGATGCCGCACGAGCCGCATGAGCCGCGATCAGGAAGGGACGATGACGTGCGCCCCACAGCCGACAACACCCTCAAGTCCTGGAGAAAACCGCCGCGTTCGGTACTCGTCGCGGTCTTCGGAGCGCTGGTGCCGCTCCTCGCGGCCCTGACCCTCCTCGCACCCCCGGCCGCCGCCCGCACCGAGGCCGTTCCCACCGCGACCCTCACCGAGGTCACCGGCTTCGGCACCAACCCCAGCAACCTGCAGATGTACGTGTACGTCCCGGCCGCCGTCACCGCCCACCCGGCGATCGTCGTGGCCGTGCACTACTGCGGCGGATCGGGCCCGGCGATGTACTCCGGCACCGAATACGCCTCGCTGGCCGACCAGTTGGGGTTCATCGTCGTCTACCCGTCGGTCACCCGCGCCAGCAAGTGCTTCGACGTCTCCTCGCCCCAGGCCCTGCACCGCGACGGCGGCAGTGACCCCGTCGGCATCAAGTCCATGGTCGACTGGGTGACCAGCACCTACTCCGCCGACACCTCCCGCGTCTACGCCCTGGGCATCTCCTCCGGCGCGATGATGACGAACGTCCTGCTCGGCGACTACCCCGACGTGTTCGCGGCCGGCGCCGCCTTCGCCGGTGTGCCGTTCGGCTGCTTCGCCACCACCGACGGCTCCGAGTGGAACACCGCCTGCGCGAACGGCACGGTCATCCAAACCCCGCAGCAATGGGGCGACTTGGTCCGGAGCGCCGACCCCGGCTACACCGGCCACCGCCCCCGCATGCAGGTGTGGCACGGCACGGCGGACGACACGCTGCGCTACCCCAACTTCGGCGAGGAGATCAAACAGTGGACCAACGTGCTGGGCGTCAGCCAGACCCCGGCCGCCACCGACACCCCGGCGACCGGCTGGACCCGCACCCGCTACGGCGCCACCGGTGACCAGGCCCCCGTCGAGGCGATCAGCCTCCAAGGCGCCACCCACAACCTCTACACCTACGGCATGGGCGCCCGCGTCCTCACCTTCTTCGGCCTGACCGGCGGCGGCACCACACCCCCGCCCTCGACCGGCCCCTGCAAGGTGACCGCCACGATCAGCGCCTGGAACACCGGCCTCACCGCCTCCGTGACCATCACCAACACCGGCACAAGTGCCGTCAACGGCTGGCAGTTGGGCTTCACCCTGCCCACCGGGCAGGTCATCACCAACGGCTGGGGCGCGACCTACGCACCGGCCTCCGGCACGGTGACGGCCACCAACGCCTCCTACGACGGCACCATCGCGCCGAACGCGAGCGTGACCGTCGGCTACCAGGCGAACCACACCGGCAACAGCGCCGCACCGACGGCCTACACGCTCAACGGGACGGCCTGCACGGTCGGTTGACCCCCTCCCGGGTGCGCGCCCGCCGCCTCCGGCGCGCACCCTCGCGCCCCAACTCCCGCCAGCGGAAGGCAGGTTCTGTGCAGCCCACGAGACGGACCGCGATCGTCGCCACGACCACAACGGCACTGTCGGCCCTGGTCGCCACCAACCCCGCACGCGCCGAGGGGAGTTCGGCCCCGCCCGCCGCGCACTGGGTGAACACCTGGACGGCGATGCCCCAGCTCACGGAGCCCGGCAACCTGCCACCCGCGCCGTTCGCCGGGACCGCCTCGGTCCTCGTCGACACCACCCTGCGCCAGACACTCCGCGTCACCACCGGCGGCCGAAAGCTCCGCCTGCGCTTCTCCAACGCCTACGGCGACACCCCGCTCCCGCTCACCGCGGTGACCCTGGCGCTCCCGCAGGACGGCAAGGCGGGAGCGAGCGCGATCGTCCCCGGCAGCGGCAGACGCGTCACCTTCGCCGGGCGCGGATCGGCGACCGTCCCCGTCGGTGCCCAACTGGTCTCCGACCCCCTGGACTTGGACCTGCGTGCCGCGTCCGTCCTGACCGTCACGACGTACCTGGCGACGGGCCAGCCCTCCCTCGCGCTCACCTCGCACCCGGGCTCGCGCACGACGTCGTACCTCCGCAACGGCGACCACACCGAGGACCAGGACCTGCTGCCCGGGGCGACCCCGGTCGACCATTGGTATCTGCTGAGCGACGTGGAGGTCCTGGCCCCGCGCGCCACCACGGCCGTAGCGATCCTGGGCGACTCGCTCACCGACGGCCGAGGCTCCACGACCAACGCCAACGACCGCTGGCCCGACCAGCTCTACGACCGCCTCCGCGCCCACCCCGCCACCGCGTCCGTGGCGATCCTGAACCAGGCCGCCGGCGGCAACCGTGTCCTCAACGACGGCCTCGGCCCCAACGTCCTCGCCCGTCTCGACCGCGACGTCCTCTCCCGCAGCGGAGTCACCCGCCTCATCGTCTTCGAGGGCGTCAACGACATCGGCACGGCCGACGCGACCCCCACCGCCCAACACCAGCTCACCGAGGACCTGTTGGCCGCCTACGCCCAGATCGTCGTCCGCGCCCACGCGCAGGGCATCCGCGTCTACGGCGCGACCCTGCTCCCCTTCGGCGGCAACACCTACGACGACCCGGCAGGCGAACGCGAGTCCGCCCGCCGGGTCGTCAACTCCTGGATCCGCACGGCCAATTGCTTCGACGCGGTGCTCGACTTCGACCGCGCCGTACGCGACCCCGCCGACCCGCGCCGACTGCTCCCGTCGCTCCAGGTCGGCGACTGGCTGCATCTGAATCCGGCGGGGTACGCGGTGTTGGCAGCGACGGTCCCCGCCGGACTGTTGCGTTAGGGCCTGGCCGGCGGATCGGGTCAGGAAGTCGGACGGACCCTAGACGACCGGCTCCTCCGCGACAGCGCCGGCGGGAGTCGCCGTGCTGGTGGCGGGTGAACTGCCCTTCGTCGGAAGGTGGTTGAAGAGCAGGTTCAGCACGATCGCCGTGAGGCAGCCCGCGCTGATGCCGCTGTTCATGACCGTCTGGAACCAGTCAGGGAACTGCGCGTAGATCGTCGGCACCCCGACCGGGAGGACACCCACGGCGACCGAGACGGCGACGACGGTGAGGTTGTGGTTGTCCTTGAAGTCGACCTGGGTCAGGGTGCGGAGGCCGCTCGCGGCGACCGTGCCGAACATGACCAGACCCGCGCCGCCGAGCACCGGCGCCGGAATCGCCGCGACGACCGCGCCCAGCTTGGGCAGCAGGCCGAGGACGACGAGGATGCCACCGGCGACGGCGACGACCCAGCGGCTGCGCACGCGGGTCATGCCGACGAGGCCGACGTTCTGGGCGTACGCCGTGTACGGGAAGGTGTTGAAGATGCCGCCGAGGACGGTGGAGAGGCCGTCCGCGCGCAGTCCGTCGGCCAGCGAGCGCGGCTCTATCCTGCGGTCGGTCATCTCGCCGACCGCGATCAGGTCGCCGGTCGTCTCGGTCATCGTCACCAGCGCCACCACCAGCATCGACACGATCGCCGAGGCGTGGAAGGTGGGCGTACCGAAGTGGAACGGCGTGCTGATGCCGACCCAGTCGGCGTCCCCGACCCCGCTGAAGTCCGTGAACCCGAACACCACCGCGGCCACCAGCCCCACCGCCATGCCGATCAGCACCGCGATGCGGCTGAGGAACGCTGGCGCGAACCGCTGCACACCGAGCACGACCGCGAGGACGAACGCGGCGAGCGCGATGTTCTTCGGTTCGCCGAAGTCCTTCGCACCCTGGCCGCCGGCCGCCCAGTTGCCCGCCGCGGGGAGCAGCGACAGACCGATGATCAGGATCACCGTGCCGGTGACCAGCGGCGGGAAGAAGCGCAGCAGCCTGCCGAAGACGGGGGCCAGGAGCGCGATCGCGAGCCCCGCGATGATCACCGAGCCGTAGATCGCGGGCAGTCCGCCGCCCGTCGTACCGATCAGCACCATCGGCGACACGGCCGCGAACGTGCAGCCCTGCATGATCGGCAGCCGTACCCCGAACCGCCAGAAACCTATGCACTGGATGAGCGTGGCTATCCCGCACACCAGCAGGTCCGCGGTGATCAGGTACGCGAGATCCGCGGCCGACAGCTTCATCGCCCCGCCCACGATCAGCGGCACCGCGACCGCGCCCGCGTACATCGCGAGCACGTGCTGGAGCCCGAAGGCGGCCAGTTGCCGGACGGGTGGGACCTCGTCGACGGGATGCACGGGGGTGGTCGTGGCCATGGGCACTCCTGAGCGGCGGAGGGAGGAGGAATGTACGAACAGTTCGAGACCGTAGGCGCCTTGAACAGTTTGTTGATTTCTGGGTTGTTGCCGCCGTGTGTCTTGCTTTTCTGGTAAGGGTGCGCCCCACGTACCGGCTAGGTGTGCGTCCCGCGTACCGCCGCCAGCAGGGCCGCCCAGTCCGGCAGCTTCACCACACCACCCCGCCCGAGCGAGGCCCCCAACTCCGCCTCGGCCCGCTCGATGGCCTCCCACCCGCCCCACTCGACCGGCTCGATCCCCTCGGCGCGCAGCACGGCGAGGGGATCTTCGGTCCGTTCCTTCGCTACGAACATGGGGGCGTCCGCGAGCAGGGACGTCACCGTCTCCTTGGCGTCCGGGCGGTTGGTGCCGATGACGCCGGTCGGGCCCCGCTTGATCCAGCCGGCCACGTACTCGCCGGGTACGGTCCGTCCCTCGCGTACGACACGGCCCGCCCTGTGTGGCACCGTGCCGTGCTCGGCGTCGAACGGTAGCCCGTCCAGCGGCACCCCGCGATAGCCCACCGAGCGCAGCACCAACTGCGCCTCGATGTCCTCCAGTCTGCCCGTGCCGACCACACCGCCCTGGCCGTCCGGCGCGGTGCGTTCGAAGCGGACCGAGCCCACGCGCCCCGCGTCGGCGAGGAATTGGACGGGACGGAGGAAGAAGCGGAGGTGGATACGGCGTGGGGCGCCCCGGGGAGGGAGCGCGGCCCAGGTGCGCAGTGCCTCCACGTTGCGGCGCTGGGCGCCGGGCAGGGCGGCGGGGTCGAGACAATCCGGGTCGAGCGCCAACTCGGCCGGATCCACGGTCACTTCGGTGTCCGGGAGCCCGCCCAGCTCACGTAGCTCCTTCGTGGTGAAGCGGGCTTGGGAAGGGCCGCGCCGGCCGACCATGTGGACGTCCGTGATCCCGCTCGCGGCCAGTGCGGTGAGGGCGGCCTGGGGGATGTCGGTACGGCTCAGCTCGGCCGCGCCGCGCGCCAGCATCCGCGTGACGTCCACCGCGACGTTGCCCACGCCGATGACGACGGCCGAGCGTGCGCCGCGCACGAAACCGGCGGCGGTGGAGTCCGGGTGGGCGCTGTACCAGGACACGAACTCGGTCGCGGACCAGCTGCCCGGCAACTCCTCGCCGGGAATGCCCAGATGGCGGTCGGTGGCGGCGCCCACGCAGTACACGACCGCGTCGTAGAGCTCCCGCAGGCGGGTGGCCGGCAGTCCGCCGGGTCCGACGAGCACCCCGCCGAGGAACCGCACCCGCTCGTGCTCCAGGATCGCCCGCAGGTTGTTCTGCAGCGACTTGATCTTCTCGTGGTCGGGTGCGACGCCGTAGCGCACCAGGCCGTACGGGCACGGCAGCCGGTCCAGGACGTCGACCAGTACCCCGGGTTCCGACTGGACCAGACTCTGGGCGGTGTAGACCCCGCTCGGTCCGGAGCCGACGACGGCGACACGCAGCACGGCGGAACTCCTCACCCGTCAGGCACACAGGAGATCGCGGACTCGCCAGACCACTGACACGTCCAGGATCGCACCACCGGTGCTCCGCTGACAGGGTGCCGAACGCACCCGTCCGCGCCGGGGGCGTGCGTGTCCGTTCGTATGGAATGTGATCATGCGGTTACGTTGCGTGTGTGCTAGAAGCATCCTTTGTTAATCTTTCCGATCGCTGCCCGGAGGACGGCGCGGTGTCCGTGTGGCCCGCGTGGGAAGTGCAGGAGCACGACGGCGCCACCTCGTGGTTCCACGTCCGGCTGGCCTTCACTGACGGCGCCCGGGTCGACGCGCTCGCCGTGGTGTGCGAGCGGAACGTCTCCGTCGAGGACGTACGGGCCCAACCTGCCCTGTCCCTCGACGACTTGACGGTGCTGGCCGACTGGATCGAGGGGCCGCTCTTCGAGGCGTGCGGGCTGGAGCCGGCCGAAGTGGGGGAGGAACAGGCGGAGTCGGGCGGAGCGCGCCGGGCCCGGCCGGCCTGGCCGCGTGGCATCGAGGGGCGCTGGCTGATCGCCCAGGAGTACCGCGCCGCACAGGAGGAGGGAGCCGATCCCGTCCTCGCGGTGATGTGCGCGACGGGGCACAGTCGGCGCCGGTCGCTCCGGCTCATCTCGCAGGCGCGGGACGCGGGGTTTCTGACGCCGCGTCACGCCCGGCGCTGAGCAGGGCCGTTACGCGTCCGAGGGCTCGGTCGGCCGGTCGTCGGCCGAACTCCCGGGCGCGGGTGGGGACATGGGAGGGAGGGCGGATCTGTCGTCCGTCGCGAAGAACCGTGACAGGTCCGTGTCGGCCGTCCCGGACCGTGCGCCGGACCCCGGCGGGATCCCCAACTCCCAGTCCAGCCCGTACCGTTCGAACAACTCGGTGCGCAGCACCGGAATCGGCATCGGCACCCCCGGCACGAGTGCCGAGTAGACCGCGCCCATGAGCAGCGCGCGGAGCATGGGGTAGTCGGAGGGGACGTTCCCCGATCCGTACCGCGCGATCGTCTGCCCGAGCAGCTCGGACAGCCGCCGCTGCTCCGGGCACTGCACGAAGCCCTCGCCCTGGAGGAGGCCCGCCATGTGCTGGCGCATCAGCACGGGCCGGTCGTGCGCGAGACCCAGGATCGCGTCGATGGCCCGCGCCATCCGCTCCCGGCCGTCGTCGGTGCGGGGCTCGCGCTCCAGGGCCTCTTCCAGCGTGCGGTGCATCAGACGGTGTACGGCGGACTGGACGAGCTGGCGTTTTCCGGGGAAGTAGTACGACACCAGTCCGCGCGCCGAACCGGCCCGGTCCGCGATGTCGCCCAAGGTCGTGGCCTCGTAGCCGTGCTCGCCGACCAGTTCCACGGCCGCCTGGAGGAGTCGCTCCCGGGAACGCCGTCGCAACTCTTCATTGACCGATGCGCTGCGCGGGGACATGCTGTAACTCCTGCGTTGACTGGCTATCAGCCAACTATACTCAGGACGTCCGGGCCGCCCGTCGAGGGGGCCTGGCGCATGCTGCCGTCCGTCTGGGGCGACGCGGGGGATCGTCTCAGGCGGGCGGCTCCTTTTCACCCCCATGGTTTCCTCGGGCGACTTTTGAACCGGCGTCCGGCACGGCCTTCTCGCACTTCTGTCGCACGGCGCGTGATCCGTCCCTAGAGTGGGCACGGGTGTCGAGCCGAGGAGGCGCACGGGCATGGAGCAGGACCAGCAGATCTTCGCGCGGATCAACGAGATGGTCGACGACGAGCGCAAGCTCCGTGAGGCCGTCGCGTCCGGCACGATCGACAGCGCCACGGAGCATCAGCGCCTCGGGCAGCTGGAACGTGAACTCGACCAGTGCTGGGACCTGTTGAGGCAGCGCCGCGCCAAGGTGGAGTTCGGGGAGAACCCGGACGAGGCGCGGGTGCGGCCGGAGTCCGAGGTGGAGGGGTATCAGGGGTGAGGTGACGTGGGCCGACGGGCGAGCGGGCCGCGTCGGACCGGTCTGACGCGGCCACCGATCGTTTCGTCGCCGCTGATATCGTCTGTGTCGCCGATGGTGCTGTCGCCGGTTGCCGCGTTACTTGTCGCGCGCGGCGAGCCTCTTGGCGATCTCGGTCGTGACCGTCTCCTGTAGTTCGTCCGATGTGAAGCCCAGGCCGCGCAGGATCCGCGCGGCCGGGCTCTCCTCGACGCGGATCAGGCCCAGCAGCGTGTGTTCCGTGCCGACCCAGTCGTGACCGAGGTCGGCCGCCGCGCGGCGGGCCTGCCCGATGGCCTCCTTGGTCTCCGGCCGGAACGCGATGTGACCCCGCAGGACCTTGTCCCCGGCCGGCGGCAGCGCTTCCTCGATCGCGTCGCGGACGCGCTGCTCCGACCCGGTCTTCGCCACCAGCACCTCGTACGCCAGGCCCCGCGGTTCGCCGAGCAGGCCGAGCAGGAGGTGTTCGGTGCCGATGGAGTCGTGCCGGTGCGTGCGGGCGGCCTCCTGCGCGAGCACGATGCTGTGCCGGTTCAGGTTGGTGTACCGCTCGAAGGGGCCCGGTGCGTGGCGCTGCTGGGCCGCCTGCTTGGACACCCCGATGGCGTCGCCGATCTCGGTCCAGGACGCGCCGGTCCGCTTGGCCTTGCTGACGTAGTGGTCGATGAGCTGGTCGCCGAGGTCGGACAGGGTCTGGGCGCGGAGTCGGGCCTCGCTGATGCGGGCCAGTTCGTCGGCTTCGGGCAGTTCCTCGTCGAGCCGGGCGATCAGGTCGGCGAGGCTGATGTCGAGTGGGCTCATGCGTCAACTTTAAATTGACGATCCCTCATCGTCAACCTGTAATTGACGATTGGTTCGAGGGTGCTCGGCCGTGGCGATCCGGGGAGCTACGACCCGGCGGTCCCCGTGATCGGTCAGTCCTGAAGCCCGCCCAACCCTCGCCCCTGCCCGACCAGTTCGAGCACCGGCCGCAGCGCGTCCGGCCGTTCCGTCACCGGGCGGTGGTCCACGAAGTGCACCCCGCACCCCAGAGCCGCCGCCCCACCGTCCGCCCGCCGGTCGTCGCCGACCATCAGCACGTCCTCCGGGTCGGCACCGAGGGCCTCGCAGGCGACGGTGAACAGCCGGGGGTCCGGCTTCTGGATGCCGTGTTCGTACGACAGGACGTACGCGTCCACATACGGGTCGAGCCCGTGCTCGCGGAACACCGGCCGCAGATCCCAGCCGATGTTGCTGACGACGCCCACCCCGATCCCGCGCTCGTGCAGGGTCCGCAGCACGTCCTCGGTGTCCGGGTACGGCGTCCACGCGGCCGGCGTCATGTGCCGTTCGTACAGCGCGTCGTGCAACGCCGGGTCGGGCAGCGGGACTTGGCGGGAGACGCCGGTGTACGCGGCCCGGTGCAGCGCGGAGCTCTCGTCCCGGATCGCCCACATCTCCGCGAACTCCTCGGGCAGCCGCTCGGGTTGGGGTCCACCCGGCATCGCCCCCGCCGACTCCAGCGCTCTGGCGGCCTCGGCCAACTCCCGTTCGGGGAGCGCTATTTCGGCCTCGCGCAACACGGCACGCAGCCAGGACTCGGTGGACTCGACGCGGAAGAGGGTTCCGGAGAAGTCGAAGAGGACGGCATTCATGTGGTGATCCTACGCAGCGACATTCCACTCGGCGGGAAGATCGCTCCCGCAGAACACGCAGACGAAATCGCCCTCGCGCACGATGTTGATCTCCCGGCACGACACACAGCGGCGGAACACCACGGCGTGCGTGAACCCGGCGGGGCGTCCGATATCGGCCCCGTCGAGCGCCCGTGCCACCGCGTCCCAGGAGTCGAGGCGCGGGCAGTACCCGGTGGACTGGTTGCTGACCTCCCGGACGGTCCAGGGCCCCGCCGCCCGCTCGAACCCCATCTCGCCCGCGCCCAGCACATCGGCGCCCCCGGCACACGCCACATGCTCACTCCGGCGCGGCGCCAACCGCAGCAGCCCGTCCACCCCGACGACGTAGGTGAAGGGCTCGGCGAGTTCGGCTCCCGCCCGTCCGGCGAGCCAGCCGTCCAGGTCCCCGGCCGACCGTACGATCCGGCCCTCCGCACTCGGCCGTACCGTCCCCAGCAACTCCGTCGGGCCGACATAACCGTGCCGCCACCCGGCCGCGCTCACACCCGCCACCGCTCGTACGCCCCCACGGCCACCGCCACCACGAACGCCCCCAGTACCCACCCGCCCACCACGTCCGACGGCCAGTGCACGCCCAGCCACACGCGGGTCAGCCCCACGCCCACCACGGAGATCACGGCCACGACCACGGCCGTACGCCACACGGCGCGGCCGGCGCCGTAGTGGTGGAGCAGCCACAGGAGCAGGCCGCAGACCACCGTGGCGGTCATGGCGTGGCCGGAGGGGAAGGCGGCGTAGCGGGCCGAGTCGACGGGGTCGGGCCAGACCGGGCGGGGGCGGTCGACCAGTGCTTTCAGGGTCTGTTGCAGCAGTGTGCCCAGGGCGCAGGTGGCCGCCAGCCAGAGAGCCGTCCACCACGCCGAGCGTCGCCACGCCAGCCATACGATGGCGGCCGCGCACACCAGGCGCATGGTCAGCGGGTCCCAGATCCAGTCCGTCAGGATGCGGAACGCATGGGTCAGGCCGTGGTCCTCGACCGCCCAGCGGTGGGTGGTCCGGGCGATCCGCTCGTCGACGTCGATCAGGGGGCGCCACTCGACCGCGACCAGGGTGAGGAGCAGCGCGGAGCACAAGGCGAGGGCCAGGCTGGTCTGCCGGACGGTCGGGCGGGGCGGGTGGTGCATGGAACGATCCTCGCCGATTCACGGTGTGCGGAGCCAACCCGGTCCCGGGCCGGCGTCCTCCTCAGCCGAGTGCCCGCAACCCCGGCACGAACGCCACCAGTACCGGAACCGCCGGCACCAGCGCCGCCGTCGCGGTCCAGCCCAGGCGACGCAGCGCCGTGAGGCGGTCCGGGGGAGTGAGCAGCCGGTTCACGCGCTGGGGGACATGAGCGTGCGGGGTGGGGCAGGGCCCGAACACCCCACGGTCCTCGTTGAGTTCGACCAGTGCGAGTGCGGTCGTCAGGCGGCCGAAGCGGCGCGATGCCATGTCGTCGGCGGCGAGTTCGACCAGCCGGTGCATCTCGTCCCGGAACGCGGCGAACACCGGCACCTGCGGAAACCCGTTCGCGAGCGCGCCCGAACAGTGCAGCAGCCAGTCGTGCCGGGCCTGCGCGTGCCCCTGTTCGTGCGCGAGCAGCGAGTCCAGTTGCCGCCCCTTCAGCCGCCTCAACGCGGCCGTGGTGATGACCAGTTGGGGCGCGGGGCCGGACATCCACCAGGCGTCCGGGCGCTCTCCCTCCAGGACGACCAGCGGCTCGGCACCGGGCTCCTCGCCGGGCAACACCGGGGCGCGCACGAGGAGTTCGGCCCTCCGCTGCCGACGGCGCGACCGGGCCCGTAGGACTTCACGGACCAGCATCGCCGCGGTCCACGCCCCGCCGCACGCCAGGGCCACGGCGGTCGCGGCGGCCCAAGGCCCGGTCGTGACAAGGGGATACGCGTCCACGACCGCGTGCGGGGCGTTGGCGAACACATGGCCGCGCACCGCCTGCCACGCGGCGGCGGCGCTGAGCGTCATCGACAGGGCGCAGCACAGGAGGACGGCCGCGACCACGCACTGCCACACCCACAGCGCGAGCACCGGCTCATGGTCCGGCCAGTCGGCCCGGGCGAGCAGCCGGGGGGCGACGACGGCGGCCAAGGCGCCGAGCAGCAACAGTGCCGCGGGGACCATCATGGGAGCACCCTATGAGCGCCGCGGTGATCAGGGGTACGGCTTGTTGCGGCAAAGTGACGCAGACCACGATTCCGTACAGCCGCGCCGGGTTTGCCTAGAGCGTGAGCAGCATCGCGACCATGCCGATCCCCATCGACAGCCGGCACGCCCGCGCCAACTCCGGCCGGTCGCCCCAACCGACGCTCCCGCCGCCGACCGCCGCGCCGGTGACGGGCACCAGCCGTATGCCCGACAGCAGCACGTAGCCCACGAAGTAGAGGAGCAACACGCCTGTTATGAGCGGGACTCCGGAGTCGCCGTGCTCGTGGTGGTGGGCGGGCGAGGCGGCCATCGCGAGCGCCATGTAGACCATGGCCGCGGTGCCCAGGAGGTGATGCAGGTGATGCGGGCTTCTGCGCGCGCCCCACAGGGCGCGCAGCGCCGCCGCGCCGAACACCCCCGCGTAGACGGGCCACGTCCACGACGGCGGGGTGAACACCGCGGCCGGTACGGCCATCGCGGCCATGCCGAAGCCCATCAGTGCCTCGCCGCCCGCGGCCCGGCGCTGTTCCTCGACGGGGCTGCGCATCCGCAGCAGGCAGTAGGCGCCGGTCGCGGCGCACAGCGCGACCAGCAGCCAGCCCGGCGAAACCGCTCCACCGTGCACGCGCATCCCCCGTTCCGCCCCGGACATCGCTCCCCGTCGACGTTCGGTCACAGGATGCCCGTGCCGCACGGGGCGCAACCAAGCGCAACGGAGTGCACGGGGAGCACGGGACGGAGCGCGCAGGTCAGGGACGCGCCGGGGCGGACCGGGGGAAAATGTTTCACGAGTAAAACACCTGCTAAACTTGTTTCCCATGAGCAGTGCGACCCCAGCCCCCACCCCGCGCGTCCGACGTCTCCCGCTCACCGGCGTGCTGCGCCTGGGCCGGCCCTCCGACATCTGGTTCAAGCCCGCGCTCAGCTCGGTCGTCTCGGTCGCCCCGCCCAACCTGACCCTGCTGGCCCTCGGCCGCCTCGACCTCGCGATGTACACGATGGCGGGCTCCTTGTGCGCGCTCTACGCCCACAACAAGCCCTACGCCGCCCGGGCCCGCGCCCTGGTCTGGGTGGTGCTCGGGATGATCGCCGGACTCGCCGTCGCGCTGGTCACGGCCTCCCTCACCACCAACGCCGTGGTGCTGGTCACGGTCGGCGCCGCCCTGGCCGCCGTACAGAAGGGACTGTGCGACGCGACCCGGATCGGTCCGCCCGGCAACGTGGTCCTCGCCTTCATCAGCTCCGCCTCGCTCTTCGCGCCGCAGACACTCGGCCAGGTCCCCGGTCACCTCGCGCTGGCCGCCGCCGCGGGCGCTTGGGCCTGGCTCGTCGGCATGGCCCCCGCACTCGTCCGCCCCTACGGCCCCGAGCGCCGCGCCACCGCGCAGGCCCTCAACGCCACCGCCGCGTACGCCGTCGGGCACGGCAGCGGAGATGCCGGAGACGGTGACGCACGCGCGCGTGCCGCCGCGGCAGCCGCCGTCCACGCGGCCTGGCAGGCCCTCCTCGCCACCGGCGCCCGCACCGCGCCCCGCCGCGCTCTCGAACACCTCGTCGTCCGTGCCGAGGTCGCGCTCGCCGCGCCCGCCGACGCCGACCCGGAACTGCTCCGCACCTGGGCCCGCGAACTGCGCGGCAGGGGACCGGTCCCGCAGACCGACGCCCCGGCCGGCGCCGTAGCCGAACTCCTCGGTGTGGACGCCGAACTCGCCGCCCCCGCACGGCCGTTGTGGACCAGGCTCGGTCCGCTGACCCCGCTCATGCTGCGCACGGCGCTCGGCTGTGCGCTGGCCGGATACGCCTCCCTCGCGCTCGGTGTCGGCCGCCCCTACTGGGCGTTGGTCACCGCCGCGTCCCTCTACCAGGCCAACATCACCCTCACCTGGGGCCGGGGTGTGCAACGGGTCGTCGGCAATCTCGCGGGCGTGCTCGTGTTCGCCGCGGTCGTGCCGCTCGCGCATGCCCACCCGGCCGCCCTCGTACTGTGCTGCCTCGCCTTCAACTTCGGTGCCGAGGCGCTGATCGGCCGCAACTACTGGCTCGGCAGCGTCTGTGTGACCCCGATGGCGCTGCTCATCACGGAGTTCACCCGGACGCAGCGGCCCGGTGAGCTGATCACCGAGCGGGTCGTCGACACGCTCGTCGGTGCCCTGGTCGGCCTCGTCGCCGCGGCCGTCGTCACCAACCGGCGCGCGACCGACCGCATCGAGGAGGCGCTGGCCGCCGTGGAACGGGCCCGTGAGCGGGCCGCGCGCCTCCTGGCGGAACCGGCTCCCGCTCCCGGAGCCCTGCGTTCCGCGCACCGCGCGCTCGCCGCCGCGCTGGTCGACCTGCGCGCCACCGTCGACGCGGCCTCCGGCGAGTGGTGGCAGCGCGCCCTGCCGCAGGAGCGGGTCGTGCTCGCCGAGCGGTCCGGACACCGTACGCTCGCCGCGACGGTACGACGCCGGGAGTCGCACTCCCGGCCGACCGAGGTTCGGCGTACGGGCGGAAAGACGGAGGGTGTACGGGGATGACGGCGATGAACGGACGGCCGGTCGACGGGGACGGCGCGGCCCGCCCGACCCCTCCGAGCGCGACCCGGAGCGACACCGTCGCCGCCGTCGTCGGGCAGTGGCAGGCCGTGCATCCCGACCTCGACACCGGCCCGATGGAGATCATCGGCCGCATCAACCGGTGCGCCGCCCTCCTCCAGCAGGCCGAGGACGCGCCACTGCGCCGGGCCGGGCTCAGCCGCCCCGAGTTCGACCTGCTCGGCGCGCTCCGCCGCACCGGGCACGAACTGACGCCGAGCGAGCTGACCCGCGAGACCTTCTCCTCGGGCGCCGCCGTCACCAAACGCCTCAAGCTGCTGACCGAACGCGGGCTGGTGGAGCGGCGCGGCGACACCCGGGACCGGCGCGTCGCCCATGTCCGCCTCACGGACACCGGCCGCGACCTCGTCGACGCGATCCTGCCCGAGCAGCTCGCCTACGAGACCACCGTGCTCTCCGGCCTGGACACCCCGGGACAGGGCGAACTCGCCTCCCTGCTCGGAGAGTTGCTGGTCCAGCTGGAAGGACGGCTGGGCGCGCTGCGCGTCTGAGCGGCCGGTGCGGGCGTCGGCGGACCATTGACGCGAACCGGGTGATCTCTCTACGTTCGACCAGGTCGGTTCGGGAAGCCGACTGACGTACGAGATATCGAACAAGGGATGGATGTCGTGGCAGCCGAAGCCTCCACCGCTCCTGCTTCAGGGAAGCTCACCATCGACCTCGGCACCGACACGGGCCCCTTCCACGGAGGCGCGAGCGGCACGCTCTACGGCGTGTACGGCGACGGCGTCCCCAGCCGCAACGCCGTCGAGGGCATGTACGTCCGCACGGTCTCCACCAAGGCCCAGGACGGCATCCAGCACCCGGGCGCCGACGCCCTGGAGATCCTGCGCCCCTTCGTCGAGGCCGGCGGCCAGGACGTCTACGTCTACATGAGCGACATCTACCGCGGCTTCCCCTACGAATGGCCCGGCGACACCGGCGCCGAACGCCTCGCCGACTTCACCGCCCGCATCCGCCGGCAGGCGGAGCAGGTGCTGACGCTCGGCGCGTACAAGTCCCATGTCGTGTACGTCCCGTTCAACGAGCCCGAGGGCAACATGTTCGGCGACGAGGAGTGGAGCTACGACGGCACCTCCTGGCGCACCGCCCCGGACCGCTACTTCACCGCCTGGCGCGACATCTACCGCCTGATCAAGGAACTCGACCCGGGCGCCCGCATCGCCGGCCCGAACACCTGCCTCCTGTACGACGAGGTCCGGGGCTTCCTGGAGTTCGCCAAGGCCGAGGACGTCCTGCCCGACGTCATCACCTGGCACGAGCTGACCTCGCCGGACGAGATCCGTACGAACGTCGCCAAGTACCGTGCGCTGGAAGGGGAGTTGGGCATCGGCCCGCTGCCCGTCAACATCAACGAGTACGCCCACAACTACCACTTGTCCGTCCCGGGCCAGATGATCCAGTGGATCGCCGCGATCGAGGAGTCCAAGGTCGACGCCGACATGGCGTACTGGAACATCGACGGCAACCTCAACGACTCGGTGGTGGAGGCCAACAAGGGCAACGGCCAGTGGTGGCTCTTCAACGCCTACGGGCAGTTCACGGGCAACACCGTCCAGGTCACCGCGCCCCACCCCAACGTCCAGTACACACTCCAGGGGGTCGCCGCCCTCGACCGCGCGAAGCGCCAAGCACGGGTCCTGCTCGGCGGCGCGGGCGGATCGGCGGACGTCGTCTTCGAACACGTCGACCCCGAAGTCTTCGGTACGACCGTCCACGCGCGGCTCCTGGAGATCCCCTGGACGGGCCAAGTCGGCGCCTCCGCCCAGCCGTTGAGGCTCGCCGATCACGAACTCCCCGTCGTGGACGGCAAAGTGACGCTCCGTCTGACGGACCTGGACGAGATGTCGGCGTACCAGGTGATCCTGTCCCCGGGCGGCACCGGGGCCGTAGCGCTACCGCCCTCGGTCGGCTGGCGGCGCTCGTACCAGGCGGAGGACGCGGCCTACATCGGTGACGGTCACTCCCTGAACGGGCCCGAGGGATCCCCGTCCGACGTCGACAAGTTCGCGGGCTCGACCGGCTACCACGTGGGCGGACTCCGCACCGGTTCCGACGGCGTGCTCGTCTTCTCCGTCGAGGTCCCGGAGGACGGCACGTACGACCTGCGCGTCTTCGCCAACTCCTACAACCTGGCCGACGCGGTGCGCGAACAGGGCCCCACCAACGTCTTCCTCCGCGTCGACGGCGACCAGCCGCGGGAGCTCCGGCTGCCGCTCGGCTACAAGTGGGCGGTGTGGGGCCACACCGACACCCAGGTCCAGCTGACCGCCGGCGCGCACACGATCACCCTCGCCGCCGAAGACCCCGACCTCGGTGTCACACGCGGCGACGCGGTCGTCGACCGGCTCGACCTCGCCCTGCGCGACGACCACGTGACCGCGCCCGCGCTGTACGACGCGGAGTTCGCGGTGCTGGGCGGTGGTGCGGGTGTCGACTACGGGCGAGCCGGAGCTCCGGGTCCCGGTGTCGCCGTACTGCCTCGCGGCGGGACCGCCACCTTCTGGGTGCACGCGGCGGACGACGGGGAGGCGACCGTGAGCGTCGATCGAATCGGGCCCGGGGAGGGCGAGTTGACGATCAACGGCGAGAACGTGGGGACGGTGGGCGGAGAGGGCGTGGGGATTGTTGAACGATCCGGCGTTCCTCTGTTCCTCGCGGCGGGCATCAACAAGGTCACCGTCACAGCCACCTCGGACCATCTGGTCCTGGACCGCCTCCAGGTAGGCCCTTCCCGTAGCCTGCTCCCCACCTCGACGCACCCGGCCGAGGACGGCACGACGACGGGCAGTGCCCGCGTCACCGGCGCCCACACCTTCGCCACGGGCGGCAAGGCGGTCGACGACATCGGCGGCGGCCCCGCGAACGCGCTCACGCTCACCGTGACGGCGGAGCGGGCCGGCCGGCACGCGCTCACGATCCGCTACTCCAACGGCGAGCAGGCACCCGCCACCCACTACAACCCGGACCCGGTCTGCCGCCACGCCGACATCTCGATCAACGGGTCGGTCCCGCAGCGCGTGTTGTTCCCCACCACCTTCCACTTCAACAACTTCCACGACCTCTCCGTCCCCGTGACTCTCGACGAGGGCACCAACACCCTCACCTTCACGGCGGACGAACTCCCGGACCACGACGGCCAGTCCAGGAACCAGTACGGCCAACGCTCCGCGTACGCACCGGTGATCGACCAGGTGACGGTGACCGCGCTGGCGTGAGACGGAGGGTGGGGCGGGGGCGGGGGTGCTGGAGGACGTCGGTCGTCGCAGGACGCCCGCTCAGCTCTCCTCGCTCTCCGCGTACACCCCGAACATCGCCCCCTGCGGATCCCGCAGCACCGCGATCCGCCGCACGTCGCCGATGGACGTGGGCTGCATGAGGACGGTGCCGCCCGCCTCCGTCGCCACGGCGGCAGCGGCCTCGACGTCCGACACCGCGAAGTACGGGAGCCAGTGCGGCGGTACCTCCGGTGGGAACTTCGCGTCCATCGTCATCATGCCGCCGAAGTCGGCGCCGTCGATGCCGAATTGGGGGTAGTGCTCGGAGGGGCGGACGGTCCAGCCGAACACCGTCGTGTAGAAGCTCTCGGCCCGCTCGGGCGCCCGCGTCAGCAACTCCACCCAGCCCAGCGAGCCGGGCGCGTTGAACAACCCGGCGCCCCGGAAGCTCCGCGCCTGCCACATCTGGAACGCCGCGCCACCCGGGTCGAGGGCGACCGCGAAGCGCCCGATGTCGAACACGTCGATCGGTTCCATGATCAGCGTTCCGCCCGCCGCCCGCACCGTCTCCGCCGTCGCGTCGGAGTCCGCGACCGCGAACGACACGTTCCACGCCACCGGCTGCGACTCCTGGAACAGCGGGGTCAGCGCGGCGACCGCGGCGTCCCCGATGTGCGCGACCGTGTAACCGCCTGCCTCGGGCCGGGGATCGGTCTCCGGGCGCCAGCCGAACACGGCCGAGTAGAACTCCTTGGCCGCCTCCAGATCGCTGGTCCCGAGTTCGGTCCAGCAGGGCCCGCCGGTCACCGGCCTGTCGAGCTTCATGGCGTTCCTTCCGCAGAAAGCTCCCCTCCCAGCACGCTAAGCCCGCGCCACGACCCCGGCCATCCGGCAGGGGAGGGGCGCCCTGACCGCCGTAGGCCTACATCCCCGGCCGGTATCTCAGCGGATGATCCGCCGGGACCTCCACCAGGACGATCCGTGTCCCGTCCGGGTCCGCGATCCACATCTCGACCAGGCCCCAAGGCTCCTTCACCGGTGGCCGGACGATTTCGACCCCCTTCGCCCGCAGTTCCTCGTGCGCGGCGCCCGCGTCCTCGACCTGGAGCCACAGCTGTACGGCGGGGGAGGGCGGGGTGTCGGAGCGGCCGGAAACCTCCAGGAAGCCGCCGCCCAGGAAATAGACGGTTCCGCGTTCGACGCCCGTGCCGAACTCGCGATAGACGGGCAGGGCGAGTCGGTCGCCGTAGAAGGCTCGGGAGCGTTCGGGGTCGGTGGGGCGTAGGAGGATACGGCTGCTCAGTACGTGCACCATGCGGTCGGAGCCTAGTCTTCGGGGCCGCGTTACCCTCGTCTCTGCCCTGAGCCGCGCCCTGATCGGAGTTGTGCACCCATGGACACCGCCGCCACCGGACTGACCTTCCGCGACGCCACCGACGCCGATGCGGACGCCTTGGTCGTGTTGATCGAGTCGGCCTACCGGGGGGACGACAGCCGGGCCGGCTGGACCACCGAGGCGGACATCCTCGAAGGGCAGCGGACCGATCCTGAGGGCGTGCTGGCGGTCATCAAGTCGCCCGACAGCCGACTGCTCGTCGTCGAGCGTGATGGGCAGATCGTCGCCTGTTGTCAGCTCGAACACCGGGGTGACTACGCCTACTTCGGGATGTTCGCCGTCAGCCCGCAGCTCCAGGGCGGTGGCCTCGGCAAGGTCATCATCGCGGAGGCGGAGCGCACGGTCCGGGAGACCTGGGGTGTGCGGGAGATGCACATGACCGTGATCTCCGTACGGAACGACCTCATCGCCTGGTACGAGCGCCGCGGCTATCGCCGTACGGGCCGGATGACTCCGTTCCCGTACGGCGACGAGCGGTTCGGCATTCCGCAGCGCGACGACCTGCAGTTCGAGCTGCTGGTCAAGGAACTCGCTTGATTCCTACGGCCGTTCGGTCCGCTACGCCGTGAAGCGGCCCGTGCGTTTGATCTCCGGGTAGTCGGTGGTCGCGCCGTCCAGGCCCAGGGCGCGGACGAGTCGCAGCTGGTCCTGTGTGTTCACCACCCAGCCGATGATCCTCAAGTCCGCCTTGCGGGCCGCCTCGACGACCTCCAGGGTCAGCCTGCGGATGTTGAGGCAGACCGTTTCGGCGCCGGCCTCGGTGGCGCGCTCCACCACGTCGGGGCCGAAGCGGCTGGCGATCAGCGCGGTCCGTACGCCGGGCACCAGGCGGGCGATCTCGGCGATCGCCTCGTCGTGGAACGAGGACACCTCCACCCGCTCGACGAGGTTCCGCCGGTGCATGACCTCGGCCAGCGCCCGTGCCGCCGCCAGGTCCTTGATCTCGGCCTGGACCGGCGACCTGACCGCGTCCAGGACCTCGTCGAAGGTCGGCACGCGCTCGCCGCGGCCCGCGTCCAGGGTGCGCAGCTCGCCGAGGGTCCGCTCGGCGATCGGACCGGTCCCGTCGGTCGTACGGTCCACGTCGGCGTCGTGCATGACGACGAGCGCGCCGTCCTTGCTCAGATGCAGATCGAGTTCGATGACATCGAGGCCGGCCTGCTCGGCGGCGACGAAGGAACGGAGAGTGTTCTCGGGTTCGAGACCCATGACTCCGCGGTGACCGATGGTAAGGAAGTTCAAGGTTCAACTCGCTTCCGTCGACGGCGGCTCGGCACGCGCGCGTGAGCGCGGCCGGACACCGGCGTCCACGCGGCAGAGCCGCAGCCTAACGGCCGGGCCCGGCGTTGTACCCGTGCGTACACGGGGGATTGGGGGCGACGACCGGGGTGTATCCGGAGCGTACTGCGTGCCGCCGTCACTCTGCCGTGGGCGAGTCCGACGGGCGTTGACCGAAACCGGCCCTCGGTGTTCCTCGATGGGCCTTGATCGCAGGCGCCGAACCGCCTACCCCGCCACAGCGGAAGTAATCGCCTTCTCTGTGTCCGGCAGGAAAAAGAGCGGTGACGAACGGGGGGTGCAGGATAATTTGCGGAGCCTTGCCTTGCTAGAGGAAACCGCGAACGCATACGGTGTCCATACGCGAGGTTCTCCCGTGGAGGATGGGACATGACGGAAATTCTTGTGCAGGTGGGTTTTGACGAGCGGGTTCGTCCCGCGGCCAGGGTGGTGGAGCATCCGGCGTGGCCCGTGCTCAAGGATGCCGTGGAGCGGATCCGGCCATGGCAGTCGAAGGACGGCTCGATCGACTTCGCGGCCGAGGCTGCCCCGGACCGCGCGGAGGCCGAGTCCGCCGTGCGCCGGGTGATCGGCGCCGTCGAGGAGCTCTCCCCGCTGCTCCCGCACGATGCCGCCTACCACGCGGCCCTCGTCCGGGATCTGGGGCAGTGGGCCGCCGACGGCTTCCAGGTGCCCGACTTCCTCGACTCGCTGCTGGCCTTCCAGCCCGCCGCGAACCGCCGGGACGGACTCCAGCACCTGGTCGTCTTCCCGATGTACACGCAGAACGGCAACCCGGACCGCAACCTCGAAGCGGTCGTCCTGCGCATGGTCTGGCCCGACTGGCTGGCCGAGCTGGAGGCGACCCGCTACGACAACCCGCTGTTCTGCGGCATCACCTTCGAGGACTTCACCTCCGGCTACGACACCAACTCGGCCGTGCTCTTCCCGGAGACCATCGCCGTACGGCAGGCGCCGGAACGATTCTCCTGGGGTGGCATCTTCTGCGACCGCGAGGCCGCCCGCTTCCGCCGGGTCACCGAGGCCGCCGTCGACATCCTGGGCATGCGACTGCCCGAGGACATCGCCACGATGGTCGACGACCAGAAGCGCTGCGAGGAGGCCTTCGTCCTGTGGGACATGGTCCACGACCGCACCCACAGCCACGGCGACCTCCCCTTCGACCCGTTCATGATCAAGCAGCGCCAGCCGTTCTGGATGTACGGCCTCGAAGAGCTGCGCTGCGACCTCACCGCCTTCAAGGAGGCCGTGAAGCTGGAGGCCGACGGCGTCCCGCAGGCCCGTGACGTGCAGTACGCGGTCCTGTGCGACCGCATGTTCCGCTTCCCGGTCACCGGCGAGCGCGTCCGCAACTACGACGGACTCGGCGGCCAGCTCCTCTTCGCCTACCTGCACAAGCACGACGTCGTCCGCTGGACCGACAACAAGCTGCACATCGACTGGCAGCGCGCCCCCGAGGTCACCAACCAGCTCTGCGCCGAGATCGAGGACCTCTACCGCGCGGGCATCGACCGCCCCAAGCTCGTCCACTGGTTCAAGGCCTACGACCTGGTCGCGACCTACCTCGCCCCGCACCCGGGCTCCCGCTGGGCCAAGGGCCCCGACGCCCTGGACCTGAGCCTGCCGCCGCGGAAACTCGTGGATGACGTGCTTCCGGACGAGTTTCCGCTGAGCATGTTCTATGAGGCACTCTCCAAGAAGCTCAAGAACGTGATCGCCTCGACCAAGGGCATCACCGCGGAGAACGCCGAGCGGATCGCCGCGTGAGCGACCGCAGCACCGAAGTGGCTCAGGAGGCGAGGACCATGGGGAACGGGGCGCTCAACGGCGCGGTGATCGCGGTGGCGGGAGCGGGCGGGCCCGCGGGCCGTGCCGTGCTGCTGCGGCTGGCCGAGGCCGGCGCGACCGTCGTCGGCGCGGACGCGCATCCCGAACGCCTGGCGGAGGCCGTGGACGCGGCCCGCTACGCGCACGGCGGCGCGACCGTCGTGGGGGACACCGTCGACCTGCTCGACCCGCAGGCGACCCGCGACTGGGCCGAGCACATCGAGAAGGACTTCGGCCGCGTCGACGGCCTGGTCCACCTCGTCGGCGGCTGGCGCGGCAGCGCGTCCTTCACCGACACCGACCTCGCCGACTGGGACCTGCTGGAGAAACTCCTCATCCGCACCGTCCAGCACACCTCCCTGGCCTTCTACGACGGCCTGGAGCGCAGCGACCGCGGGCGCTATCTGCTGATCAGCGCGGCGGGCGCGAGCAAGCCCACCGCCGGCAACGCGGCGTACTCCGCCTCCAAGGCCGCCGCCGAGGCCTGGACCCTCGCCATGGCCGACGGCTACCGCAAGGCCGGCGGCGAGGACGGGCCCAGCTCCGCGGCCGCCGTCATGGTGGTCAAGGCGCTGGTGCACGACGCGATGCGCGCCGAGCGACCCAACGCGAAGTTCGCGGGCTTCACCGACGTCAAGGACCTCGCCGAGGCCATCGCCGGCGTCTGGGACAAGCCCGCCACCGAAGTGAACGGAAACCGTCTGTGGCTGACCGAGAAGCCGTGAACCCTCCGAAGACCGACGCCCGTCGCCACCACGACCCGGAGATCCGCGGCTTCGCCAGCGACAACTACGCCGGCGCCCACCCCGAGGTCCTCGCCGCCCTCGCCCTCGCCAACGGCGGCCACCAGGTCGCGTACGGCGAGGACGACTACACCGAGAACCTCCAGGGCATCATCCGCAGCCACTTCGGCGCCACGGCCGAGGCCTTCCCGGTCTTCAACGGCACCGGCGCGAACGTCGTCGCCCTCCAGGCGGTCACCGACCGCTGGGGCGCGGTGATCTGCGCCGAGAGCGCGCACATCAACGTCGACGAGGGCGGCGCCCCCGAACGCATGGGCGGCCTCAAGCTCCTCACGGTCCCCACGCCCGACGGCAAGCTCACGCCCGAACTGATCGACAGGCAGGCCTACGGCTGGGACGACGAGCACCGCGCGATGCCGCAGGTCGTCTCGATCACCCAGAGCACCGAACTCGGCACCCTCTACACACCGGACGAGATCCGCGCGATCTGCGACCACGCCCACGCGCACGGCATGAAGGTCCACCTCGACGGCTCCCGGATAGCCAACGCGGCGGCCTCACTCGACGTCCCGATGCGGACGTTCACCAACGCGGTCGGCGTCGACCTCCTCTCCCTGGGCGGGACGAAGAACGGCGCGATCTTCGGCGAGGCGGTCGTCGTCATCAACCAGGACGCCGTCAGCCACATGAAGCACCTGCGCAAGCTGTCCATGCAGCTCGCCTCCAAGATGCGCTTCGTTTCAGTGCAGTTGGAGGCCCTGTTCGCCAAGGACCTGTGGCTGCGCAACGCCCGCCACGCCAACGAGATGGCCCAGCGCCTCGCCGAGGGCGTCCGCGCGGTGCACGGCGTAGAGATCCTCTACCCGGTGCAGGCCAACGGCGTCTTCGCCCGCCTCCCGCACGACGTGAGCGAACGCCTGCAGAAGCGCTTCCGCTTCTACTTCTGGGACGAGGCCGCCGGCGACGTCCGCTGGATGTGCGGCTTCGACACGACCGAGGACGACGTGGACGCGTTCGTGGCGGCGCTCAAGGAGGAGATGGCCCGCTAGGTCCGACGGCTCGGAGCCGGATTGTACTGTGCATAGGTATGCGGTCGCCTGAAAAGTCATTGACTCTCGGGTGATCGCTTTCCTATGCTCTGCCATCATGGAGCTGATCCAGAACACCCCCGACCTGTCCGCGTACTTGGCTGCTGATGAGTCCATTGACCATGAGCATCCCCTCGTACGGGAGACGGCCGCGCGTCTCGCCAAAAGCGCCGCCGACTCGTATGGCTATGCACGCCTCGCCTTCGAGTTCGTGCGCGACGAGATCCCCCACTCGCAGGACTCCGGCGATCCGCATGTCACCTGGCGGGCCTCCGACGTCCTGGAGCAGGGCACCGGTATCTGCTACGCCAAGGCGCACGCGCTGGCCGCGCTGCTGCGGGCCGAGGACATTCCTACGGCGCTCTGCTACCAGAAGTTCGACGTGGTGCACGGGCTGGTCGCCGTGCGCTTCAACGGGGCCTGGCATCGGCAGGACCCGCGCGGCAACAAGCCGGGCGTGGACGCGCAGTTCTCGCTCGACGGGGAGCGGCTGGCCTTCGTGCCCGATCCAGAGTTCAATGAGCTGGACTATCCAGTCCTGTACGCTGAACCACACCCGGTTGTACTGAGCGCCCTCAAGGCCGCCCCCGACCGGGCGCACCTGTGGCAGACGCTCCCGACCGCACTCTGAGGCAAGTCATGACGCTCACGCTCACCGTGTCCGACGAAGTCCGCGCTCTCGCGCCCGGGTTCACCCATGTCGCGATCGAGGCCGACGGACTCGTCAACGGGCCGAGTACCGAAGCGAGTTCGGCGCTCCTCGACGACGCGGCCCGCCGTCTCGCCGTACGGCTGGACGGGCGCGCTCCGCACGAGGACCCGCACATGGTGGCCTGGCGCGAGGTGTACACGGCGTTCGGGTCGAAGCCGTCGCGGACCCGCAACTCGGCGGAGGCGCTGGCCAAGAGGGCGCTTTCCGACGGGGGGTTGCCCCGGATCAATGTGCTGGTCGACCTCTACAACGCCATCAGCGTCGCCCACTTGATCCCCGTGGGCGGGGAGGACACCGACCGTATTCAGGGTGCGATGACCCTTCAACGGGCCGCCGGGGACGAGGAGTTCGTGACCGTCGCGGGTGGCGAGGAGGTCGTCGAGCATCCCGACGCGGGCGAGGTGGTCTGGACCGACGCGGTTGGCGTCACGTGTCGTCGCTGGAACTGGCGGCAGGGGCCGCGCACCAGGCTCACGGAGCAAACGACCGCCGCCGTCTTCCTGTTGGAGAGTCTGGCGCCGATGCCGGTCGCCGAGGTCGAGCGCGCGGGTGCCGAACTGGCCGAACTGCTGGAGAAGTTCAGCCCCGGGGCGCGGATCACCGTCCACGCCCCGGTGTGACGATTCAGCGAGCCTCGGCCGCCTTGACCTCTTCGGGAGTGGGTGCCGTACCGCCGAGATGGGCCGGCATCCACCAGGTGTCGTCCGGGCCGTTCGGCCTTACCGGATAAGCGCGTTGGGCGGCTTCGAGCAGTTCCTGGATGCGCTCGCGCAGGCGGCGGGTGATCGCGCCCGCGTACTGGTCCTGCGGGGCCTCCACCGGCTCGCCGACCCGGATGGTGATCGGGGTGTGGCTGCGCTTGAAGTTCTTCGGGTGACCCTTGGTCCACAGGCGCTGGGTGCCCCACAGTGCCATCGGGATCAGCGGGACGCCGGCCTCCTGGGCCATGCGCGCGGCACCCGACTTGAAGCTCTTCAGGGTGAAGGACTGGGAGATCGTCGCCTCGGGGAAGACGCCGACGATCTCACCGGACCGCAGCGACTCCAGTGCGTGCTGGTAGGCCGTCTCGCCCTGCTTGCGGTCCACCGGGATGTGCTTCATGCCGCGCATGAGCGGGCCCGAGATCTTGTGCCGGAACACCGACTCCTTCGCCATGAAGCGCACGAGGCGCTTCTGCGGCAGGGCGGCGAGGCCGTCGAAGATGAAGTCCAGGTAGCTGATGTGGTTGCTGACCAGCACAGCGCCGCCCGAGCGCGGAATGTTCTCCGACCCCTTGCAGTCGATCTTGAGGTCCCAGGCCTTGAACAGCGTTTGGGCGAGACCGATGACGGGGCGGTAGACAAGCTCAGCCATGGACGGGGTGGACCCTTCTCTCTGCCTGGAAGGGGTTCTCCGGGCGGGAAAGTTACGCAGCCGTAGGTTTACGGCATTGCGCAGATCGTGCCCCAAGAACGGACGAGTGGCCAGTCCTCGTGCCGCAGAACGGCGAGATCCTCGTCACGTCCATCGCTTGATCCACCTCGGCCTTTTAAGTTTCCTTTACTGTGCGCGAACTGTCACTCGACGCACGAGCAGGTACATCTCGCACCCCAGGCAGTACCCGAAGGCGGCATTGAGGAACGCGGCCGCCAGCGCGGCCCCGGTCGCAGCGAGTCCCAGCCAGTCGGGACCCAGGCCGAAACCGGCCAGTCCCACCCCGGCGAAGACCAGTCCGACCGCCTGTGCGAACCGCGGCGGCTCCGGCGACTCGAACTCGGTCGGCGGCCCGATCCGCGGCCGTACGGCCTTCCGGAACAGCCAGCCGTACGGCGAACGGCCCACGCCGCCCGCCGCGCCCAGCGCGAACGCCAGGGTCTGCCAGGCCAGCAGCCAGGAGCTGCCGGTGATCAGCACGACCGCCAGCACCACGGTCGTCAGGGCCGCCCCGAAGCGCGGTCCTCTTACGTCGATGTCCATGAATCAAGGATTCCGCAAGGGAAAGGATTCGTGGTGCCGGGAATCTTTGCAGTCTCGTGAACGCTGGAAGGCTCGATGACCGGACTTGTGGTGTGCGTGGTGGTGCTCGCAGCGGCGAGCGCCTACGGAGTGCTGCATCGGCGGCGGAGCGGGAGAGTACGCGTGCGTGGGCGCGACGGCGGAAAACGGCTCGGCGTCGCCGAGTTGGGCGGCGACCTCGGCGAGAAGGCCACCCTGGTGCAGTTCTCCAGCGCCTTCTGCGCACCTTGCCGGGCCACGCGCCGGGTGCTGGGCGAGGTGGCCGGCATGGTCCCCGGTGTGAGCCACATCGAGATCGACGCGGAGGACCATCTGGACCTCGTGCGCGAACTCGACATCCTGAAGACCCCTACCGTGCTGGTTCTCGACGCCGACGGGCGGGTCGTTCGGCGGGCCACCGGCCTCCCCCGCAAGGCGGATGTCATCGCGGCTCTGGGGGAGGCGGTCTGACGGTCGTGAGGACGACGGTGAGTCATCTCCCATATGCCGGAACGTACTTGACTGCGCGTGCCACCTATCGTCAGCCTGACCGTATGCCTTCGGAACTCCTTCTCTACGGGCGGGTGCACGTCGACCTGGCCCGCACCGCGAGCGCGCGCTGTCCGGGCTGTTGAGCAGCCACGGACCCCGCTCGTCCCCCCGGCAGAAGGACAGTCCCATGACGGCCACGCCCGACCTCGGCACCCGTACCCCTCAGCACGCCTCTCCCGACCTGCTGCGTTCCGTCTTCCGGCAGCACGCGGCCGGCGTGGCGGTGATCACCGCGCGCGGTGAGAACGGCCCGGTCGGCTTCACCGCCACCTCGCTCAGCTCCGTCTCCGCGCAGCCCCCGATGCTGTCCTTCGGGATCAGCACCGGCGCCTCCAGCTGGCCCGCGATATCGGAGGCCGGCCATGTCGGCGTCCACGTCCTGGGCGAGCACCAGGAGGACTTGGCGGCCACCTTCGCGCGCAGCGGCGCCGACCGGTTCGGGGCGCCCACCGTCTGGCACGAGGGGCCCGAGGGTGTCCCGGTCCTCGACGGCGTGCTCGCCTGGCTGGTGTGCCGCGTCGCCGCGCGCGTGCCCGCTGGGGACCACCGCATAGTCCTGGCCGAGGTCGTCCTCGGCGACCACGCGGGCACCGGCCGCCCGCTCCTCTACCACCAGGGGCGCTTCAACGGGCTGCGTGACTGAGGCCACTCCGGGTGGGTGACGGGCCACCCTGCGGAAGCGTCGAGTTCCGATTACGCTGCGTTGCACAGGTCACAGTTCAAAGCGCTTGCTTAGCGGGCACCCCTTGGGGGAGCGTAGGAGTGCGTACTGGCGAGTAATATTTCGCTCGGAGCACCGGTCGCCCCCACCGGGAACGGCCGTTCAGGGCGCCTATGCTGCCTGGAAGTAGGCAGCCGAAAATGACGATGCAGTAGGAGAGCCGGCGTGAGCTTGAGGATCGTTGTCACTGTGAAGTACGTGCCCGACGCCACTGGCGACCGGCACTTCGCCGATGACCTGACCGTCGACCGGGACGACGTGGACGGTCTGCTCTCCGAGCTCGACGAGTACGCGGTCGAGCAGGCGCTGCAGATCTCCGAGAACTCGGACGACGATGTGGAGATCACCGTCCTGACCGTGGGCCCGGAGGACGCCAAGGACGCCCTGCGCAAGGCGCTCTCCATGGGCGCCGACAAGGCGATCCACGTCGAGGACGACGACCTGCACGGCACCGACGCCATCGGCACCTCCCTGGTGCTCGCCAAGGCGATCGAGAAGGCCGGCTTCGACCTGGTCGTCTCCGGCATGGCCTCCACCGACGGCACCGCCGGTGTGATCCCCGCCCTGCTGGCCGAGCGCCTGGGCGTCCCGCAGGTCACCCTGCTCTCCGAGGTCTCCGTGGCGGACGGCGTCGTCAAGGGCCGCCGTGACGGCGACACCGCCAGCGAGCAGCTGGAGGCCTCCCTGCCGGCCGTCGTGTCGGTCACCGACCAGTCGGGCGAGGCGCGTTACCCGTCCTTCAAGGGCATCATGGCCGCCAAGAAGAAGCCGGTTCAGGCCTGGGACCTCTCCGACCTGGAGATCGACGCGGACGAGGTCGGCCTCGAAGGCGCCTGGACCGCCGTCGACTCCGCGGCCCAGCGCCCCGCGCGCACCGCCGGCACGATCGTCAAGGACGAGGGCGAGGGCGGCAAGCAGCTCGCCGAGTTCCTCGCGGGCCAGAAGTTCATCTGAGGGGAATGGCGGCGCGGGCCGGTTGCAACACGACCCGCGCCTCTCGGAGTGGTTCTGCCTTCGCAGGAGACCATTCCCGTGACTCCTCCCCCGAAGGGGCTTCTCAATCGCCTGTCGAGACGGCCTCATGACGGACAAGCCCTGCCCGGTGCCCCAAGGCACGGGCGCGAGCGTAGCAGTCAACAAGTCTTCCCCCGGACGAAGTTCGGGATTCCCGCGCAGGAGTAGCAATGGCTGAAGTTCTCGTCTACGTCGACCACGTGGACGGCGCCGTCCGCAAGCCCACCCTGGAGCTGCTGACCCTGGCCCGCCGTATCGGCGAGCCCGTCGCGATCGCCCTCGGCGCCGGTGCGGAGAACACCGCCGCCGCGCTCGCCGAGCACGGCGCGGTGAAGGTGCTCACGCACGACGCCGCCGAGTACGCCGACTACCTCGTCGTACCGAAGGTGGACGCCCTCCAGGCCGCCTACGACGCCGTCTCCCCGGCCGCCGTCCTGGTGCCGTCCTCCGCCGAGGGCAAGGAGATCGCCGCCCGTCTGGCCGTGCGCATCGGCTCCGGCATCATCACCGACGCCACCGACCTGGAGGCCGGTGACGAGGGCCCGGTCGCCACGCAGTCGGTGTTCGCCGCCTCCTTCACCACCAAGACCCGTGTCTCCAAGGGCACCCCGGTCATCACCGTGAAGCCCAACTCGGCCGCCGTGGAGGCCGCCCCGGCCGCCGGCACCGTCGAGGCCCTCGCGGTCACCTTCTCGGACAAGGCCACCGGCACCAAGGTCACCGCGCGCACCCCGCGCGAGTCGACCGGCCGCCCGGAGCTGACCGAGGCCGCGATCGTCGTCTCCGGCGGCCGCGGTGTGAACGGCGCGGACAACTTCGCGATCATCGAGGCCCTCGCCGACTCCCTCGGCGCGGCCGTCGGCGCCTCCCGCGCCGCTGTGGACGCCGGCTGGTACCCGCACTCCAACCAGGTCGGCCAGACCGGCAAGAGCGTCTCCCCGCAGCTCTACATCGCCAACGGCATCTCCGGCGCGATCCAGCACCGCGCGGGCATGCAGACCTCGAAGACGATCGTCGCCGTCAACAAGGACGCCGAGGCCCCGATCTTCGACCTCGTCGACTACGGCGTCGTCGGCGACCTCTTCGACGTCGTCCCGCAGCTCACCGAAGAGGTCAACTCCCGCAAGGGCTGATGCCTTTGAGGTTGTACGAGGCTCCCGTGACCCCTGTGGTCGCGGGAGCCTTCGTTCATCCCAGGGTGATCGTGGACTGCACGGGCAGATGGTCGCTCGGGAACTGGCTGTTCTCGGAGAAAGTGTTGAGGGCCGTCCGACGCACGGTGACTCCCGGGGAGACCAGGATCCAGTCGATGCGGGGACCCTCCGGCACGAGCGCGCGGTAGCCGTGGAAGCTGCCGTAGAGCTGCCCGCGCGCGGCCGCCGCGTCCCAGGTGTCCCTGAGGCCGGGGCCCGCGTCCAGCATCGTGGAGTAGACCGAGGTGGTGTACGCGGCGGTGTTGAAGTCGCCGGTCACCACGAGCGGGAGGGAGCGGTCCAGGCGGGCGAGGCGTTCGGCGATGAGCGTGGCGGCACGCTCGCGTGCGTACTGACTCGCGTTGTCCAGATGGGTGTTGAGGACGTAGAACTCCCGCCCGTCGTCCCCGAGATCGCGGAAGCGGATCCATGTGGCGATGCGCGGATGGGCGCCGCCCCAGGTGTTCGACCCGATCACGGCGGGCGTGTCGGAGAGCCAGAACTGGTCGTACTCCAAGGGGGCGAGCCGACGGGTGTCGTAGAAGATCGCCGTCTCCTCGTCGAAGCTGCCGCCCTTGCGGCCGCCGCCGATCCAGTCGTAGTGCGGCGCCAGGTCCTGCTTGATGTCCTGGAGCTGCGCGTAGAGGCCCTCCTGGGTGCCGATGATGTCGGGGGCCGCGCGGAGCAGCAGGTCGCGCATCACCGGGCGGCGGACCTTCCAGCTGTTGGGTTCGACGGTGTCGGCGTAGCGGAGGTTGAACGTCATGACGTCCAGCAGGCGGATCTCCTTGCGGACGGAGGCGGAGCGTGCGGTTCCGATGAGTGGCAGGGCGATGGCGGCCGCCACCAGCGCGCTCAGACCGGCGCGACGGGTGACCGTCCTGGCAGTCGACATGTGCGTCCCCTCCCCTTGGGAGTCAGGATGAAGGGGCGGGGCGCTGGACGGAAGAGGGCCTCGGGACGGCAGTGAACAGCACTGGTTCACGGCGTGGACAGGGTGTTGACCGGCGGGAAGCTCCATGGATAACTTCGTTCTACGGATTGTTGATTCCGTAGAGCGGAAAACTGGAGGGTGTGGGAATGGGCCAGGAGCACGAGCAGGTGGCGACGAGCCTCGCCGGCGCGGTCAGCGAGGAGATCAGCGCCTCCCTGGCACCGGTCGACGCCGAACTGGAGCGCCGCTACCCCGGCGACCCCGGCACCCGCCAGCCCGTCCACACGGTCTACGTCCCTGGTGACGTCTTCGCCGCCGACACCATCCGCTCCTGGGGCGACCGCGCGCTGGCCGCCCTCGACGAACACGCTCCCGACGCGGCCTCCTTCGCCGCCGTCCTCGGCCTCTCCGACGAGCTCGCCGAGCCCGTCCACGCGCGCGTGCGGGCCAAGTTGGAACGCGAGCCCATCGAGGACCTGCGCGTCGACTTCGAGGACGGCTACGGCCCCCGCCCCGACGCCGAGGAGGACGCGGCCGCCGCCCGCGCGGCCCGCCTGATCGCCGAGGCGTACGAACAGGGCACGGCGGCGCCGTACATGGGCATCCGTATGAAGTGCATGGAGGCGCCGGTGCGCGACCGGGGCATCCGCACCCTCGACATCTTCCTGACCGGGCTCATGGAGGCGCGCGGGCTGCCGGACGGGCTGGTCCTGACGCTCCCCAAGGTCACGTACGCGGAGCAGGTCACCGCGATGGTGCGCCTCCTGGAGGCCTTCGAGAAGGCGCGCGGGCTGGAGCAGGGGCGGATCGGTTTCGAGATCCAGATCGAGACCAGCCAGTCCATCCTCGCCACCGACGGCACCGCCACCGTCGCCCGCATGATCCAGGCCGCCGAGGGCCGCGCCACCGGCCTGCACTACGGCACCTTCGACTACAGCGCCTGCCTCGGCGTCTCCGCCGCCTACCAGGCCAGCGACCACCCGGCCGCCGACCACGCCAAGGCGGTCATGCAGGTCGCCGCGGCGGGGACGGGGGTACGCGTCTCGGACGGCTCGACGAACGTGCTGCCGGTGGGCCCGACGGCGAAGGTGCACGATGCCTGGCGGCTGCACTACGGCCTCACCCGCCGGGCCCTGTCCCGCGCGTACTACCAGGGCTGGGACATGCACCCCGGCCACATCCCCACCCGCTACGCGGCCGTCTTCGCGTTCTACCGCGAGGGGTTCGAACAGGCCGCCGCGCGCCTCGCCCGCTACGCCAACCACGCCGGCGGCGACGTCATGGACGAGCCCGCCACCGCCAAGGCCCTCAGCGGGTATCTGCTGCGCGGCCTGGACTGCGGCGCGCTCGACATCGCCGAGGTGGCCAGGGCGACCGGGCTGACCCGGATGGACCTGGAGGGCTTCGCGTCGCCGCGCCGGGGTGACCTCACGGCGTCCGCCAAGTAGCGGACCTGTCACAGGTGTTGGCGCCGGCTTCTGTTGTCACTGCCGCCCCGTAGGCTGTACGGCGTTCATGGTTGTGCCACGGGACGGAGCGGCGGTGCCTTCGGGGGAGAGCGGACGCGTGGACGGGGTCGACCGGTTGCTGGTCGGGCGTTATCGCGTCGTGGGCAGGCTCGGGCGGGGCGGCATGGGTGTCGTCTGGCGGGCCGTCGACGAGGTCCTCGGCCGTGAGGTCGCCGTCAAGGAACTGCGCACCTTCACCGACGCCCACGGCCCCGAACTGGCCGATCTGCGCCTGCGGATGCAGCGCGAGGCACGGGCGGCGGCGCGGGTCCGCCATCCCGGCGTGGTCGCCGTGCACGACATCGCCGAGGTCGACGGACGCCCGTTGATCGTCATGGAGTTGATCGACGGGCCGTCCCTGGACGACGTACTGGGCGAGCGCGGCCCGATCGACCCGCGCGAGGCGGCCGGGATCGGCGCGAAGGTCATGGAGGCGCTGGCCGCGGCCCACTCCGTGGGCGTCCTGCACCGCGATGTGAAGCCCGGCAACATCCTGCTGGACCGTTCGGGCCGGGTCGTCCTCACGGACTTCGGCATCGCGACGATGGACGACCCGGGCGACGGCTCCGCCACGCACCTCACGCGCAGCGGCGAACTCATCGGCTCCCTGGACTACTTGGCCCCCGAGCGGGCGCAGGGGGAGGATCCGGGGCCGGCATCGGATGTCTGGGCCCTGGGTGCGACCTTGTACGCGGCGGTCGAGGGCACGTCCCCGTTCCGCCGCACGTCCACGTACTCCACCCTCACGGCGATCGTCTCCGAGCCCTTGCCGGAACCCCGGCGGGCGGGGCGACTTGGGCCTGTGCTGCGGCAACTGATGGAGAAGCGGCCGGAGTTGCGGCCCGGGGCTGATGCCGCGCAGGAGTTGTTGGAGGGGGTCGCGAAGGCGCCGGGGATGGATCTGCCCACGGCCGCGCTGCGGGGGAACGGGGGCGGGATTCCTGCGGTGCCGCCGAGGTTCGGGGCGGTGGAGCCGTGGGGGAGTGCGGGGACGGGCGCGGGGATTCCGGAACCGAAGGAGTCAACGGCGGCGCGGGCGGCTGGCGTTGGGGCGTCGGGAGCGGGCCTGGGTGATGCGGACCTCGGTGCTGGGGCTGACGTCCGGGGATCGGATGCCGCCGAGCCGACGGAGAGTGGGCAGGGCTTCGGGGCAGTGCAGCCTGCGGCTCCGGCCTGGTCGAGGTCCGGCGTCGACGAGCCGGCCGGAGGCAGTGGGCCGGGGACGGCGACCGGCGGCGCGCCTGAGGAAGCGGGACCAGAGACGGCTGGGGGCGATGCCTCGGGGTGGTCCGGACCGGGAGGGTCAATAGCGGGGTCGGCGGGGCGGCTTGGGGCGTCCGCGTATGAGGCAGGTGCGGCAAGGTTGCCCGGGTCGGGAGGGCCGGCATCGGGGTCGCCAAGGCGGCTTGGGGCATCAGCGGACGGCGTGGGTGTGGCGGGCTTGACCGGGCAGGGAGGGGCAACACCGGGGTCGGCAGGGCGGCTTGGGGCGCCCGCGAATGGCGCGGGTGCGGCGGACCTGACCGGACCGGGAGGGCCAACCTCGGAATCCGCAGGGCAACTTGGAGCACCCGCGCACGAGGCAGATGCGCCAGGCTTGCCCGGACCGGGAGGGGCAACCCCCGGTGCTTCGCGGCCACTTGAGGCATCGGCGTACGGGTCCGCCGCAGCGGGACCGTACGGATCGGCGGCGCAGGACGCAGGCCCCAGTTCCCCGGAGCGGCCCTCGTCGGGCACCCTCCCACCCACCTCCACGCCCACGCCCCCTCCCACATCCGTACCCCAAGGCTTCGGCCCGCCCCTGGCCTTCGCATCCTCGGCACCTCAGCCACCATCCCCGCCCACCGGGTCCATAGCCCACCCAGCCGCGCCTCGCCGCAAGGCAACGGCACGCGTGCTGATAGCCGCCGCGGCCGTGGCGGCTGTCCTCGCCGGTGGTGGAGTGGTCGTCGCGAACATGCTCAACTCCGGTGACAGCACGGTCACTTCCAAGCCCGGCACCTCGGCCCCGGCCGGTACCGATGCCGGCGCCGGAGTGGGCCCCGCCTCGCCCACCGGACACACGGACGCCCACCGCTCGCCCGACCCCAAGCCCACCGGGCAGGGCGACGACGGAACGCAGGCACCGACGCAACAGCACACGGGCAAGGGAGAGGGCGGATCGGCGGGACAGGCTCCCAGCGCCGCCCCGAGCAAGTCCACGTCCTCCGGCGGCGGGAGCACGGGAGGCGGCGGCAGCGCGCCCACGACAGGTGGAGCCGGCCCGAGCTCCAGCCCGGACGCCGCCTGCCAGCCCATCGGCGGCGGCAAGTACAACTGCCAGGTGTGGCGCAGCGCCAAGTCCTACACCGCGTCCGGCACCGAAGTCGGTGTCCTCGGCGCGGGCACCAACTACTTCTTCTGCCAACAGAACCTGGGCCGCCGCGAGACGTACGGCAAGTGGACCAACGTCTGGTGGGCGAAGACGGACGACGACAGCGGCAACACCGACGTCTATGTCAGCGACGTCTACATCAAGGGCGGGGACAACGACGAGCCGATTCCGGGGCTGCCGGTCTGCTGAGGCCGTACATAGCGCTCCAGGCCGGACGTCGTCACCAGGCCCTCCTCCCGGAACAGCCGCGTACCCCGCTCGCACAACTCCCGGTCCGCGCGCGCCCGTTCGCAGAACTCCTCCGGTGTCTGCCCGAACAGCGTCCTCAACTCCGCCGAGTCACGCAGCAGTTCGGTGAGCAGCGTCCGCTCGCCCGGATGCCGGCGCGGCACGCCCGTACCGTCGTGCAGGACGCCGTACCGGTTCACGTAGACGTACGCGCCTCGCAGCGCCTGACCTGCACCCGGCTCGACACGGAAAGCTGACCCCGGCAGCCACGCCCGGTCGTACGCCCCTTCACTCGCGTCCACCACGGCGAGCTGCCGCGCGTCGAACCACGTCACGAACAACTCCCGCACCACACCAGGCGCGTTGACCGGCGAAGCCGACACATACCCCACGCGGCTCACATGCGCCGAGACGCCGACGTCGATACCGGTGACCCGTACCTTCACCATCGGGACGGGGGAGTCGATCCCGAACTCGGCCATCTTGTGCCGCAGTTGACCGGGGCAGGCGTTGGAGCCGATGGCGAGGACCGGCGAGCGGTCCGTGAACGTGGCGTGGTCGTCGAGGGGCAACAGCCGGTCTCCCACGAGGAGTCCGGACTCGGCGGGCCACGTGCCCGGGTAGGTCAGGGGCGCCTCGCGCGGCGCCCGAGCCAGCCCCAGCGCCTCCAACGTACGGTCCGTACGATCCACGTCGTCGCTCATACCGCCGCCCGTACCGCCACGCGTACGGCCGCCCACGCCGTCGTCCACGCGCCGCTCAGTCCGACGGCGGCAGCTCGCCCGAGCCCCGGGTGATCAGCCGGGTCGGCAGCTCGATGCGCTCCGGCGCGATGAGCGTGCCGTCCAGCTGGCGGAAGAGACGGTCGGCCGCCGTACGGCCGAGGGTCGCCGCGTCCTGCGCGACCACCGTCACGCCCGGCTGGAGCAGATCGGCGAGTTCGAAGTCGTCGAAGCCGACGAGGGCGATCCGGCGCGACTGTTCGGCGAGGATCCGGACGACCGTGACCGTCACGCGGTTGTTGCCGGCGAAGATCGCGGTGACGGGGGAGGAACCGGTCAGCATCTCCTCGGCCGCCCGGCGCACCCGGACCGGGTCGGTCACGCCGAGGGACATCCAGGCGTCCTCGACCGGTATGCCGGCGTCCTCCATGGCGGCCCGGTAGCCGCGCAGTCGCTCGGCGGCCGTGTGGATGCGGGGCATGTCGCCGATGAAGCCGATGCGCCGGTGGCCGTGGGAGATGAGGTGGGTGACGCCGTCGCGGGCGCCGCCGTAGCTGTCGGACAGGACGACATCCGCGTCGATCTGCCCGGCCGGACGGTCCACGAACACCGTCGCGACGCCCGCCTTGATCTCCGGCTCCAAATAGCGGTGGTCGTCACCGGCCGGGATCACCACCAGACCGTCCACGCGCCGGGCGCACAGCGCGAGCACCAACTCCTGCTCGCGGTCCGGGTCTTCGGCACTGGAACCGTTGATGAGCAGGGCACCATGGGCGCGGGCGACCTCTTCGACGGCGCGGCTTAGGGGGCCGTAGAACGGGTCGGCGAGGTCCTCCAGGACGAGGCCGATGCTGGCCGTGCGGCCCTTGCGCAGGACGCGGGCGCTGTCGTTGCGGCGGAAGCCGAGCGCGTCGATGGCCTCCTGGACCCGGCGCTCTGTGTCCGGGGTGACGCCCGGTTCGCCGTTGACCACGCGCGACACCGTTTTCAGGCCGACACCGGCGCGTGCGGCCACGTCCTTCATGGTCGGACGGTTGCCGTAGCGGTTCTCGGGGCGGCGGGCGGTCTCTGGCACGATGCGCTGTCCTGTCCTGTCGTCCACGGGGGATGCATAGGTCCATGGGTTTGTATGAGGATGTGGCGTCGAGCATAGAGCCTGGACAACGTTGTCATGTGCGAGAGAGACTGTCCACCGATATCTCCGGCCTGCGCCCCCACCGCGAGACCGGCCCATCTCACCTTCTGGTGGTTCTCATGTTTGACGGGGAGATCTGACACTGATGCACACCGACCTCGTGGCCGCGCTCGACATCGGCGGCACCAAGATCGCCGGGGCGCTGGTGGACGGCCACGGCAAGATCCTGGTGCGAGCACAGCGCCCGACGCCCTCGCAGGACGACGGCGACACCGTGATGCGAGCCGTGGAGGAGGTGCTCGCCGAGCTCACCGCTTCGCCCTCGTGGTCCCGCGCGAGCGCCCTCGGCATCGGCAGCGCGGGTCCCGTGGACGCCTCCGCGGGCACCGTGAGCCCGGTCAACGTGCCCGGCTGGCGCGACTATCCGCTCGTCGAGCGGGTGCGGGCGGCGGCCGGCGACCTGCCCGTCGCGCTGATCGGCGACGGCGTGGCGATCACGGCGGCCGAGCACTGGCAGGGCGCCGCACGCGGACACGCCAACGCGCTGTGCATGGTCGTCTCCACGGGAGTCGGGGGCGGTCTCGTCCTCAACGGGCAGCTGCATCCCGGGCCGACCGGCAACGCGGGCCACATCGGCCACATCAGCGTGGACCTGGACGGCGACCCCTGCCCGTGCGGTTCGCGCGGCTGTGTCGAGCGGATCGCGAGCGGTCCCAACATCGCCCGGCGGGCGGTCGAGGGCGGCTGGCGACCGGGGCCCGACGGCGATGCCTCGGCCGCGGCCGTCGCCGCCGCCGCGCGTGCCGGTGACCCGATCGCCGTGGCCTCCTTCGAGCGGGCCGCGCAGGCCCTCGCCGCAGGTATCGCGGCCACCGCGACCCTCGTCGAGATCGACATCGCCGTGATCGGCGGGGGAGTCGGCAAGGCGGGCGACGTGCTCTTCACGCCGCTGCGCAAGGCGCTGAGCGACTACGCGACGCTGTCCTTCGTGCGGCGGCTGACGGTGACGCCGGCCCAAATGGGCACGGACGCCGGGCTGGTGGGAGCGGCCGCGGCCGCGCTCGCCGGGCGGGCGAGCACGACCGCGGCCGGGGTGTGAGGAACAGACCGGCCGAAACGTTCGTCCAGTGGCCTGTGCCCTTGTTCCGTACGCGAGTCGCGCGTCATTCGGCATGTGACGCGCGATGTGCCGTGTTCAGCAGGTGAGTTGAGCGTCCGCCCAGTCCGCGTGGTCCGAGTCGATCCCGTCGCCGCCGTCGGTGACGACGAGTCGGACCACCTGGGCGCCGGTCACGTCCGCCGTGACCGGCTGGGCGGGCATCGCGTTGGTGAGGACGCCGGTCGAGGCGACCTTCGTACCGTCCGCCCAGATCTCGAAGGCGACGGTTCCGTTGGCCCCCTTCTCGTCGTCCACACCGACGTCCGCGGTGACCTTCTCGCACGTCTTCCCGGTGTAGTACTCGACGTCGCTCTCGGCGTGCACACCAAGTCCCTTCGCGTACACCACTCCGCCGAGGGTGATCGGATGACCGTCTCCCGCCGCGGCCTCGCCGTTGCTGGTGTTCCGCTCAACGGGCCCGTATCCATTGGCTGTTGACATCCACGGAAGATCGCCGAGATACGACGTCCCCGAGGGCGGTGCCACCACCACGGACGCGGTGAACGGCAGCGCGCTGTCGACGCGCGCACCGCTCGGCGAGCGGTAACTCGCCCTGAGCGTCAGGTCGTACGACCCCGTCGCCGTCCCGGCGGGAGCGGTGACCGTCCACTTCGTGCGCAGCGCCTTGCCGGTCCGTACGGCCTTCGCGGTCGTCGACGACTTGGCCCGCACCTTCCAGCCCGAGGGCCCCGTCAGGCTCACCGAGACGTGCTCGGCGGTCGTACGGCCGAGGTCGGTCACTGTCGTCGTGAGCGGGGTCGGGGTGGCCGCCTGGACCAACGGGGCGCTGTCCAGGCCGAGTTCGACGGCGGGCGGGTTCTTGAGCGCGTGCCGGTCGGCGGAGACCCGGACGAGGACCGTGCCGTGGGCCGGTACGGTCGCGGAGATCGCGCCCGCGGTGTTGTAGCTCTTGTGCTGCCACAGGTCGCGCAGGGTGTACGCGTGGGCGTTGGGGAGGCCTACGGCCGCCGCCGTCGTGGCGATGCGCTGGGCGCTGCCGGTCTCGTTGAAGAGCGCGACGCTGCGGCTGCCGTCCTTCATCTCCTTGGCGACGACCCAGCGTCCGCCCTCGGACGTGACAACGTTGCCCTGCTTGCCCAGCGGGTCCTGGTCGACCGCGATGACCTCCTTGTTGTCGAGGATGTCGAAGGTCGCGGGGGTCGCCGTGCGCAGGTCCGAGCCGATGAGAAGGGGCGCGGCCATGATCGACCACATGGAGAAGTGCGAGCGGTACTCGGTGTCCGTCATGCCGCCGTTGCCGACCTCCAGCATGTCGGGGTCGTTCCAGTGCCCGGGGCCCGCGTAGGGGGCAAGGGGCAGGTTCTGCTTGAGGATCGAGAGCATCGAGCCCCAGTTGTCGCTGATGTCACCGGTCGTGCGCCACAGATGTCCGACGTCCGCGGCCCACTCCCAGGGCTTGTTCTCGCCCCACTCGCAGATGCTGAAGACGATCGGCCGGCCGGTCGCCTTCAGGGCGTCGCGCATCGTGGTGTAGCGCAACTTGGCGTCCACGCCTTGGTTGTTGCAGTTGTCGTACTTGAGATAGTCCACGCCCCAGTCGGCGAACTGCCGCGCGTCGCTGTACTCGTGGCCGAGGCCGCCCGGGAATCCGGCGTCGTTGCACGTCTTCGTGCCGGCGCTGGTGTAGATGCCGAGCTTGAGCCCCCTGGAGTGCACATAGTCCGCGACGGCCTTGATGCCGCGCGGGAAGCGGACCGGGTCGGGGACGAGCTTGCCGTCGGCGTCGCGGTTCGGCAGGGCCCAGCAGTCGTCGAGGTTGACGTACTGGTAACCGGCTGCCTTCAGGCCCTTGTTGACGAAGATGTCCGCGATGCCCTCGACCATGGACTCGTTGAACTCGGCCCGGCAGTTGGTGGAGTTCCAGTTGTTGAAACCCATCGGAGGGGTGAGCGCCTGACCGTCGGCCAGGGCGGGGGAGACGGGGTCCTGCGAGGGAGCTGCTACGGCCGGCGCGGCGAGGCCCGCCGTGCACAACAGGCCTGCGGCGAGGGCTCCGACCACTCTTCGGCGGGTCGTGCGGGTGTGAGGGTGACGCATCGTTACGTTCCTCCGGACTCGCGAAAGATGGGATCACTTCCTGTGCATGTCATGTGCGCGATTACGGTAGGACGTGTCGAACTCTGTTGGAAGAGTTGCGTATTTATTGTTCGACTTTCCATCGTGCGAGTTTTGAACACGTTCAACTTTCTGCGCTAGGCTCGCTCCCGAGCAGTCCGATCGGAAGGGGGAGCCCGGTGAAGATCGTCATTCCCGGTGGCACGGGACAGGTGGGCGGGATCCTCGATCGCGCCCTGACCGAGGCGGGCCACGAGGTCGTCGTGCTGACCCGGCGGCCGTCGGGCGACCGCGAGGTGTGGTGGGACGGTGAGCAGCTGGGCTCCTGGGCCCGGGAGATCGACGGCAGCGACGTCGTGATCAACTTGGCGGGCCGCAGCGTGAGTTGCCGCTCCACCCCCGCCCATCGCAAGGCCATGATGGACTCGCGCGTGTACTCCACCCGGGTCGTCGGCGAGGCGATCACCGCCGCCGCGAGCCCGCCGCGCGTCTGGCTGCAGATGAGCACCATCGCCGTCTACTCCCATCGCTACGACGCCCCCAACGACGAGGCCACCGGCCGGATCGGCGGTGACGAACCCGACGTACCCGACCGCTGGTCGTACAGCGTCGAGATCACCAAGGCCTGGGAGCGGGCGCTGGAGCTCGCCGACACCCCGCACACCCGCAAGGTCGCCCTGCGCACCGCGATGGTGATGAGCCCCGACCGGGGCGGTGTCTTCGACGTCCTGCTGGGACTGGCCCGGCTCGGGCTCGGCGGGCCGGTCGCGGGCGGCGCCCAGTACGTCTCCTGGATCCACGACCGGGACTTCGTGCGCGCGGTCGAGTTCCTTCTCGACCGGGACGACATCGACGGACCGGTGAACCTCGCCGCCCCCGGACCGCTCCCGCAGCGCGCCTTCATGCGCGTCCTGCGCGCCGCCCGGGGCATCCCCGTCGGTCTGCCCGCCACGAAGTGGATGGCGGAACTGGGCGCCTTCGCCCTGCGCTCCGACACCGAACTCCTCCTGAAGAGCCGCCGGGTCGTCCCGGGACGGCTGCTGGCGGAAGGGTTCACCTTCGATCATCCGCAGTGGCCCGAGGCGGCCGTGGACCTCGTGCGGCGGGCACGGCACGGGACGGGTTCCATGCGGCGGCCGGTCCGGGCGTGACCCCGGCGCGCTTTGCCAGTTGAACGGGGCATGAAGAAGCGCAGCATGCTGGCCATCGCCTCCCTCGCCACCGGTTTCGTCGTCGCCGCGATCTCCCCGTCGCACTCCCACGACCACGACGTACTCGGCGATCTGAACGTCAAGGACACCGTGGGTTCCGTGGATCACCTCGTCAGCGACGGCAGCTTCGCCGCCGACGAAGGTGTCCTGGGGCAGAACACCTGATACCAGTCGAAAGAGTTCGGCGCCGGTGCCTCGTCGGAGGGGGCACCGGCGCCGTCGTATGGGCGCTCTCAACTGCGGCTGGTTTCCGTGGCAGGGTGGAACGGGCAAGCCTCAGGGGGCCAATAGAAGAGGGGGAACTGTCCGTGATCGTCTGGATCAACGGCGCGTTCGGTGCAGGCAAGACCACCACCGCACGGGAACTGATCGAACTGATCCCGAACAGCACGCTCTTCGACCCCGAGGTCATCGGTGGAGCACTCTCGTATCTGCTCCCGCCCAAGCACCTCGCAGAGGTCGGCGACTTCCAGGACCTGCCGATGTGGCGGCGGCTCGTGATCGACACGGCGGCGGCCATGCTCGCCGAGTTGGGCGGGACCCTGGTCGTCCCGATGACCCTGCTGCGCCAGGAGTACCGCGACGAGATCTTCGGCGGTCTGGCGGCCCGCCGGGTCACGGTCCGGCATGTCCTCCTCGCCCCGGCGGAAACGATCCTGCGCGAGCGAATAGCCGGCCGGGAGATCCCCCCGGACCTCCCCGACGGCGAGATCCGGACACGGCAGTGGGCCTACGACCACATCGAGTCGTACCGCGCGGCCCTCGGCTCCTGGCTCACCGCCGACGCCCATCTCGTCGACACCAGCGCGCTCACCCCGTACGAGACGGCCGCCCGGATCGCCGGGGCCGTCGGCAGCGGTGCCGTGCCCGTGTGCGACATCGTGCAGACCCCGGAGCCCACCTCCGAGACCCTCGCGGCCGGCGTGCTCCTCTTCGACGAACAGGACCGCGTGCTGCTCGTCGACCCCACCTACAAGGCCGGCTGGGAGTTCCCCGGCGGCGTCGTCGAGTCCGGCGAGGCACCCGCCCGGGCCGGCATGCGCGAGGTCACCGAGGAGACGGGCATCGTGCTCGACGAGGTCCCCCGCCTGCTCGTCGTCGACTGGGAACCGCCCGTACCGCCGGGCTACGGCGGACTGCGCCTCCTCTTCGACGGCGGCCGGCTGGACACCGCCGTGGCTGATCGACTTCTGCTGCCGGGACCGGAGTTGCGCGGCTGGTGCTTCGCCAGCGAGGAGGAGGCCGCCGATCTGTTGCCGCCGGTCCGCTACGAGCGGCTGCGGTGGGCGCTCCGGGCCCGTGAGCGCGGAGCCGCGCTCTACCTGGAGGCGGGCGTACCGCTCGGCTGACGACTCGTCAATTTACGGACTGATCAATGATGTTGGACGCGACTTTGCCTTTTCGGGGACACCACCTGGCGATTTTGCGGGGTGCCGGTCATTCCGATAACAAAGCGAGGGTGAATTGTCGCCTTCCCGGTATGAACAACAACGTGAAGAAGGTACATCGGAGCCCTAACGTCTTTGCGCAGCTCAGTTCTCTCGCGGCCGCCGGCCGCCTTGACGGGACCGGACAAATCGCCGGTCGAAGGAGAGGAACATGCGCGCGCCATCCTCGGCCCTCACCCGGGCCCTCACACTCGCCGCCGGGCTCGCCCTGGTGCTCACCGCCTGCAGCAGCGGCGGCGGGGGCGGCGGCTCCGACAAGGGCAGTTCGGCCGGGCTCACGTCCTGCAACACCGTGGGCAAGGCCAATACCTGCAACTCAGCCACCACCAAGTCCGGCGGAACGTTCACCTACGTGCTGGAGAAGAACATCCAGCAGTGGAACGTCCAGGACGTCAACGGCAACACCTTCGAGAACGGGGAGGCCCTGGAGGTCGTCCTGCCGCAGGTGTTCATACCCCAGCCCGACTTCACCGTCGCCCTCAACACCGACCTGGTGACCTCGGCGACCCAGACCAGCACCAGCCCGCAGACGATCGTCTACAAGATCAACCCCAAGGCGGCGTGGAACGACGGCACGCCCATCACCGCCGACGACTTCATCTACTACTGGCGCACCAACAACGGTAAGGACTGCCCGCCGCCGCCCGCCAGCGACTCCACGCAGACCAAGGGCTGTCTGCCGCAGAGCACCGCCGGCTACGACCGCATCAAGTCCCTCACCCCGTCCGACAACGGCAAGACCTTCACCATGGTGATGTCGCAGCCGTACTCGGACTGGAAGTCCCTGTTCGGCGCGGGCTATCCGCTCTACCCGGCGCACACCGCCGAGAAGATCTCCGGCGCCAAGGCCGGTGACGCCACCGCCATGACCGCCGCGCAGATGGCGCAGGCCTGGCAGTACTTCCTGAAGACACCGCCCACCAAGTACCCCACGGCGGGCCCCTACAAGATGCAGCAGTGGGTCGACAACGACCACGCCACCTATGTGCCCGACCCCAAGTGGACCGGCGCGAAGAAGGCGACCCTGCAGCGGCTGATCTTCAAGGTGATCTCGGACGCGACTCAGGAGCCGACCGCCCTGAAGAACAACGAGGTTCAGGCGATCTACCCGCAGCCCGAGGTGGACCTGGTCAACCAGGTCAAGGACATCCCCGGCATCACGTACACCATCGGCAACGGGCTGACCTGGGAGCACTTCGACCTCAACCTGCACAACCCGGTGCTCGGCAAGTATCTGGCGCTGCGGCAGGCGATGTTCACGGCGATCAACACCAAGGACATCATCGCCAAGACGGTCGGCCAGTTCGACCCGGCCGTGAAGCCGCTCGGCAACCACAACTTCGTTCCCGGGCAGGCCGGTTACAAGGACGTGGTGAGCAGCACGGGTCAGGGATCGGGTGACCTGACCAAGGCGAAGGGGTACCTCACGGCCGCCAAGTTCACCGGTGTGGGAACGGCGTTGAAGACACCGGACGGCAAGGCCGTCGGACCCTTCAACTGCCGCTACACGACCGGCAACCAGATCCGGCAGAGCGAGTGCCAGATCCTGCAGAGCAACCTGGCGAGCCTCGGCATCAAGGTCACCATCAAGCCGATCGGCGCCGCCGACCTCGGCACGGTCCTCGCCGGGCACCAGTACGACATCATCGTCTTCGCCTGGGTCGCGGCACCCTTCCCGAGCAGCGGCGCCCAGCAGAACTGGTTCACCGGCGGTGGCGGCAACTACGGCGGCTACAGCAACAAGAAGGCCGACGCCCTGATCTCCCAGGCCGTGGGCGAGACGGACGCCACGAAGTCCGCGGCGCTCCTCAACCAGGCCGACCAGCTCATGGTGAACGACGCCTACGTCCTGCCGCTCTACCAGAAGCCGACGTTCTTCGCGACGCAGACGCGGTTCGTCAACATGCGGAACAACTCCACCAACGTCGGCCCGGCCTACAACACCGGCGCGTGGGGCCTGAAGAAGTAGTCCTACGGCTGACAGCTCCACCGGCACGCCCGTCGAGCCCGGCCCCCGCAGACACCGGGGGCCGGGCCCGGCCCGGACGGCTTCCACGACCCGCCGGCCTCCGAGAGAAGACCGCATGCTCGCCTACACCGTGCGTCGCATCCTCGTCTCCATCCCCGTCCTCATCGTCTCGACGTTCGTCGTGTTCCTGGTCGTCATCAACTCCGGCGACCCGGTGGCGAACTTCGCCACCTCACGCCAACCCGCCCCCAGCAAAGCCGCGGTGGCCGCCTTCGCCCGGCACATCCACGCCAACGAGCCGGTGATGGAACGCTATTGGAACTGGATCACCGGCGTCCTGCACGGCGACTTCGGCCCGTCCGTGCAGGCCAACCTGAACATCGGGCACGACCTGTTCACCCGCTTCAAGGTGACCATCACCCTGGTCGCCGCCGCGATGATCCTGGCGCTGATCCTGGCCGTGGTGTTCGGGGTGTTCAGCGCGATCCGCCAGTACTCCGCCGCCGACTACACGATCACCTTCTTCGGCTTCCTGTTCCTCGCCATGCCGGTGTTCTGGTTCGCGGTCCTGCTCAAGCAGGCCGGGATCTGGTTCAACCAGAAGACCGGCAGCCAGTTCCTCGGCACCATCGGCGAGAAGTCGCCGTACCTCGAAGTCGACACCACCTGGAACGAGTTCACCGATCACGTGGGCCACCTGATCCTGCCCACCATCACCCTCGCGCTGGTCTCCTTCGCGTCCTGGACCCGCTACACCCGCGCCTCCATGCTGGAGGTCCTCAACAGCGACTACGTACGGCTCGCCCGCGCCAAGGGGCTACGGCGCGGCAAGGTGATGACCCGGCACGCGCTGCGCACCGCGCTCATCCCGCTGGCCACCGTGACCGCGCTCGACATCGCGATCATCCTGGGCGGCGCGGTGATCACGGAGACGATCTTCCAGTGGCACGGCATGGGCGAGATGCTGGTCCAGGCGGCGACCACGCTCGACGTCTACCGCACCATGGCCTGGCTGTTGCTCTCCGCCGTCGTCGTCATCGGGTTCAACCTCATCGCCGATCTGCTCTACGCCGTACTCGACCCGAGGATCCGCTATGACTGACATCGAGGCACCTGGGTCCGCGGGCACTCAACTACCGCGCGGGGACCACGAGTTCACCGTACGGCAGCGCACCCAGACCCAGCTGGTGCTGCGCCGCTTCGTGCGCCACCGGGCGGCGATGGTCAGCCTGGTCGTGTTCGTGCTGATCATCCTGTGGGCGTTCATCGGCCCGCACCTGTGGCACTACTCGTACCAGAAGTACACCGAGGACAACTCCAAACCCCCTTCCCTCAAGCACCCGTTCGGCACCGACTCCTCGGGCTACGACGGCTACGCACAGGTCATGCGCGGCACCCAGACCTCGCTGAAGATCGCCATCATGATCGCGCTCGGCTCCACGCTGCTCGGCGCGATCTGGGGAGCCGTCGCCGGCTTCTACAAGGGCATCGTCGACGCGGTCATGATGCGCATCGCCGACCTGGTGCTGACGCTGCCGCTGTTCGCGATCGCGCTGGTCATCTCCTCGCGCACCGGCGGTTCCTGGTACTGGATCGCCATCGTGATCGCGGGACTGACCTGGGCGTATGTGGCCCGGGTGGTGCGCTCCTCGGTGCTGTCGCTGCGCGAGAAGGAGTTCATCGAGGCGGCACGGGCACTGGGTGCCTCGGACACGCGGATCATCTTCCGGCATCTGCTGCCGAACGCGCTGGGCCCGATCATCGTCAACGCGACGATCCTGGTGGCGACCGGCATCCTCACCGAGACCGCGCTCTCCTTCCTCGGCTTCGGCGTCCAACCCCCGGACACCTCCCTGGGGTTGCTGGTCTCCCAGGCCCAGACCGCGGTCGACACCCGGCCCTGGCTCTTCTACATCCCCGGCGCGTTCATCATCGCCATCGCGCTGACCATCAACTTCATCGGCGACGGACTGCGCGACGCCTTCGACCCCCGGCAGCAAAGGGTGCGACAGTGACGACCACGAGTCATGGAGTGCGGGAGGTCCCCGTGACGTCCGCCGTGCTCGAAGTCGAGGACCTCAGCGTGGAGTTCGCCACCGAGGACGGGCCGGTACGGGCCGTACGCGGCGTCGGCTACCGGCTCGACCGGGGCGAATCGCTGGGCATCGTCGGCGAGTCGGGGTCCGGGAAATCGGTCACCGCCCTCGCTGTGATGGGGCTGCTGCCGACCGGCGCCAAGGTGCGCGGCTCGGTCCGCTTCGAGGGCACGGAGCTGCTCGGCCTGTCCGACGCGCGCCTGTCCGACCTGCGCGGCAGCGGCATCGCGATGGTCTTCCAGGACCCGATGACCTCCCTCAACCCCGTCTACAACGTGGGCTATCAGATCAGCGAGACCCTGCTCCGCCACAACCCGGGGATGAAACACGGCGACGCCCGCAAACGCGCCGTCGACCTGCTGGGCACGGTCGGCATCCCGAGCCCCGAACGGCGCATCGAGAACTACCCGCACGAGATGTCGGGCGGTATGCGCCAGCGCGTCGTGATCGCCATCGCGATGGCCAACGACCCGGACGTCATCATCGCCGACGAGCCGACCACCGCCCTCGACGTCACCGTGCAGGCCCAGATCCTCGAAGCCCTGGAGACCGCCCGCGCCGAGACCGGCGCGGCCCTCGTCCTCATCACCCACGACCTCGGGGTGGTGGCCGGCCACACCGACCGGGTCGCGGTCATGTACGCAGGCCGGATCGTGGAGACCGGCTCCGTCGAGGACATCTTCTACACCCCGCGCATGCCCTACACCCTGGGCCTGCTCGGCTCCCTGCCCCGCATGGACCGCGAGGAGGCACGGCTCACCCCCATCACCGGCTCACCGCCGAGCCTGCTCAACCTGCCACCGGGCTGCCCCTTCTCACCCCGCTGCCCCATGCGCCGCGACGTCTGCGACACCGACGAACCCGCCCTGCGCCGGGCGGGCGGCGACCTCCACCTCAGCGCCTGCCACTTCGCCGACGAACTCGTCGACACCGGCGCGGGCCAGGTCTTCGACGCCGTCGGCGCGGACACCGAGGCCCTGGCCCGCTTCGCCGACGCGGCCCCTGCCACGAACCCCGAGGAGGACGCCGTATGACCGCGCCCGCGCAGGCCGCCACCCCCCTGCCGCCGCTGCCCGGCCACGGCGGCACCGGCGAACCGGTCCTCCAGGTAAGGGACTTGGTGAAACACTTCCCGGTGATGTCCAAGGGCGTCATCCGCCGCCGCGTCGGCGACGTGCACGCCGTGTGCGGGGTCTCCTTCGACCTCTACGAGAACGAAACCCTGGGCCTGGTGGGCGAGTCGGGCTCCGGCAAGACGACGATCTCCCGCACCGTCCTCGGCCTGGAACGCGCCACCTCGGGCCGGGTCCGCTACGGCGAGCACGAACTCACCGAGCTGAGCAGACGTCAGATGCGGCCGCTGCGGCGGGAGTTGCAGATCGTCTTCCAGGATCCGTACGCCTCTCTCGACCCGCGGATGACCGTCCACGAGATCGTCGCCGAGCCGCTGCGCATCCACGGCCGGTACGGGTCCGGGGCGGGCGGCGAGGTGAGCGAACTCCTGCGCCTGGTCGGCCTCAACCCGGAACACGGGAACCGGTTCGCCCACGAGTTCTCCGGCGGTCAGCGCCAACGCATCGGTATCGCACGGGCGTTGGCCCTGCACCCGAAGGTCATCATCCTCGACGAACCGGTCTCCGCGCTCGACGTGTCGATCCAGGCGGGCGTCCTCAACCTGCTGATGGACCTGCAGAGCGAACTGAGCCTGTCCTTCCTCTTCGTCGCCCACGATCTGTCGGTGATGCGGCACGTGGCAGGACGGGTGGCCGTCATGTATCTGGGCCGCCTGGTCGAAATCGCCCCCGCCCGGCAGCTGTTCGCCCGCCCGGCGCACCCGTACACCCAGGCCCTGGTCTCCGCCATTCCGCTGCCCGACCCGCGCAAGGAACGCGCCCGCAAGCGCATCACCATCCAGGGCGACGTCCCGAGCCCGGTCCGCCCGCCCAGCGGCTGCCGCTTCCGCACCCGCTGCCCCAAGTTCGCCAACCAACTCACCGACAGCGAACGGACGTCGTGCGTCGAGGAGATACCGGCGTTGGTGGACCGGGGTGGCGGCAACCCGGTCGCCTGTCACTACGCGGAGAGTGTGGAGTTGCTTTAGGTGAGCCCGAGTTCCTCGGCGGACGGGTACGGGGTCAGCCTGCTCTCGTCGCACAGACGGCGGTTGAACTCGCCCACCGTCGCGCCGAGTTGGGCGTACCGGGAGATGAGCCCGGCGGCGGCGTCGGGGATGCCCTCGGGTTGCTTGCCGTCGGTGCAGGCGCGGATGAAGTCCTGGCGCTCGTCCCTGTCGTAGCCGTACTGGTCCACGACGAGCCAGTGCACCAGGTAGGAGAAGGCGTAGGCGCGGTCGTAGTGCCGGTGACGGTCGTAGAAGTCCCGCTCGTCCGCCGCGAGTTGAAAGCGTGGCGAGAGGGCGAGGCCGTAGTCGGCGAGGTAGAGCTCGTGTCCGTCGGTGAGGACGTTGCCGAAGTGGACGTCAAAATGGGTGAGTTGGTGCTCGCGGAGGAAGCCGGTGACTGCTTCGAGGCCCTGCTCCACGAGGGCGCAGGCGGTGTCGGGGTCGCCGGTGCGCAGCTGCTCGGAGAGCCAGTCGTGCAGGGTGTGCGGCAGATGTTCCATGAACAGGGTCAGGCTCGCGGACGTCGTTCGCAGGGCCTCGATGTGCTCACGGCCGCCGCCCCAGTAGGCCACGTTCCGCTCCACGTCGGCGAGTTCGTCGGGCAGCGACTGCCCCGCGTCGGGCAGCACGCGCCAGTGGTGCAGCAGCGGGAAGCCCGGGAAGCGGCCGGACATGACCCAGTTGGTCGTCATCTCGTGGACGGCCAGGTCACGCCAGACGCCGAAGCCGGCGCTGGGGACGGCACCGATGCCGTAGTGGCAGTAGGCGGGTGCGTCGAAGATGTTGGCCGTGGACCGGACGTTCTCCGGCCGTCGCTCGACATCCGTGAGCGGCATCCGCTTCACGAACACCTTTCTGCCGTCGACCTCGATCAGCGCCGAGCGACCGCCGACGCTGGTGCCCAACGAAGTGCCGGCCTCGACCAGTTCGGCGAGCTCGTGGTCGGAGAGCAGGGCGAGGGAGGTGGCGATGTCGCTGTGGGCGGCGAGACGCGAGGGAGGAGCCATGCTCTCCATCTTCGGTCAGTCGACGCCCGGTTGGAGGCGGACGGACATCTCCACCCGCACCTCGTCGTCCGCCGCGAGACCCCGCGGCTTGCGCACGGCGTTCTTGAGCGGCAGCAGGTAGCCGCCGTCCCTGGGGAAGAGCGACGTGGTGAACACCACCTCGCCGACCGTGGCCTCGACCGGGATGACACCCCACCCGTAGGAGGCCAGGGCGGCCACCTCACGGATGTCCGCCGACTCCTCGTCCGGCACGGGGACGAAGTAGTACGGCGAAGGGCCGCGCCACTCGATCACCCGGCCGGTGAAGACGAACCGCATGGCTTCGGCGCCCTTCCCCAAGTCCCCAAGCTTCCCCAAGTCCCCAAGAACCTTCAGGACGCGGTCAGTTGCCCGCGTAGTTCTGCAGGAACAGCGCCTCCGCCACCGACAGCCGCTCCAACTCCTCGGGAGACACGCTCTCGTTGAGCGCGTGGATCTGGGCCTCCGGTTCGCTGAGGCCGATGAGGAGGATCTCCGCCTGGGGGTAGAGGGCCGCGAGGGTGTTGCACAGCGGGATGGAGCCGCCCTGGCCGGCGTACTGCATCTCCTGGCCGGGGTAGGCGACCGCCATCGCGTCGGCCATCGCCGTGTACGCCGGGCTGGTCGTGTCGGCGCTGAACGGCTGGCCCTGGCCGATCTGTTCGGTGCGGACGCGGGCGCCCCACGGGGTGTGGGCCTCCAGGTGGGCCTGGAGCAGCTTGGTCGCCTCGGCCGCGTCGACGCCCGGCGGCACCCGCAGGCTGACCAGCGCGCGGGCGCCGGCCTGCACGGACGGGGTGGCGCCGACGACCGGCGGGCAGTCGATGCCGAGAACCGTGACGGCCGGGCGGGCCCAGATGCGGTCGGCGACCGAACCGGAACCGATCAACTCGACGCCGTCCAGCACCTTGGCGTCCTGGCGGAACTGCTCCTCCTCGTATGCCAGCCCGTCCCAGGAGGCCTGGGCGGCGAGCCCGTCGACCGTCGTCGAGCCGTCCTTGGCGCGCAGCGAGTCCAGTACGCGGATCAGCGCGGACAGCGCGTCGGGGGCGGCGCCGCCGAACTGGCCGGAGTGCAGGTTGCCTTCGAGGGTGTCGATCTGCACCCGCACCAGGGTCATACCGCGCAGGGTCGAGGTGACCGTCGGCAGACCGACCCGGAAGTTGCCCGTGTCGCCGATCACGATCGTGTCGGCCTTCAGCAGCTCGGGGTGCTCCTCGGCGTACCGCTCAAGCCCGCCGGTGCCCTGCTCCTCCGAGCCCTCGGCGATCACCTTGACGTGCACCGGGACACCGCCGTTGGCCTTGAGGGCGCGCAGCGCGAGCAGGTGCATGATGAAGCCGCCCTTGCAGTCGGCGGCACCGCGCCCGTACCAACGGCCGTCGCGCTCGGTCAGTTCGAACGGCGGGCTCGTCCAGCCGGCCTCGTCCAGCGGCGGCTGCACGTCGTAGTGGGCGTACAGGAGAACGGTCTTGGCGCCCTCCGGGCCGGGCAGGAAGCCGTAGACCGACTGTGTGCCGTCCGGGGTGTCGAGCAGGGCCACGTCCTGGAAACCCTCGGTGCGCAGCGCGTCGGCGACCCAGTTCGCGGCGCCCTCGCTCTCGCTCTTCGGGAACTGGTCGAAGTCAGCCACCGATCGAAAAGCCACGAGCTCGGCGAGCTCGGTCCGCGCCGTGGGCATCAGCGAGGCGACGGTCTCGGCGACCGGATTCGACGACATGGGCACGCTCCTTGTGGGTGCGACGTTGTACGAATGATGCCGTCGATCCTCCCACAGCGGTCTGTGGCGATGTCCGCCGTAGGATGCGGGGGACAGGTGCGGCAGCGGCTTGATCGGGAGCAGTAGACCATCGTGAGCAGCGAGAACTCTTCGGCAGACGACGAACAGCGGGTGTGGGACGTCGTCGTGGTGGGCGCGGGACCCGCGGGGGCCTCGGCCGCCTATGCGGCGGCGGTCGCGGGACGGCGCGTGCTGTTGCTGGAGAAAGCCGAGCTGCCCCGCTACAAGACATGCGGCGGCGGCATCATCGGACCCTCCCGCGACTCCCTCCCGCCCGGCTTCGAACTGCCGTTGAAGGACCGGGTGCACGCCATAACCTTCTCGAACAACGGCCGGTTCACGCGCACGCGCCGGTCCCGGCAGATGCTGTTCGGGCTGATCAACCGGCCCGAGTTCGACCAGCAGCTCGTCGAGCACGCCCAGAAGGCGGGCGCCGAACTGCGCACGGGCGTCACAGTGACACGAGTCGAGCAGCACGGCTCGGCGGTCCCGGACCGGCGGACGGTCGCGGTCGTCCTCCAGGGCGGCGAGACGGTGCTCGCGCGGGCCGTAGTCGGCGCCGACGGCAGCGCCAGCCGCATAGGGGCGCACGTCGGGGTCAAGACCGACCAGGTGGACCTGGGCCTGGAGGCGGAGATCCCGGTGCCGGAGACGGTCGCCGAGGACTGGAAGGGCCGGGTGCTCATCGACTGGGGCCCCATGCCCGGGAGTTACGGCTGGGTCTTCCCCAAGGGCGACACGCTCACGGTCGGCGTGATCTCCGCGCGCGGTGAAGGCGCCGCCACCAAGCGGTACTTGGAGGACTTCATCGCCCGGCTCGGCCTCGCCGGCTTCGAACCGAGCATCTCCTCCGGGCACTTGACCCGCTGCCGGGCGGACGACTCGCCCCTGTCACGCGGGCGCGTGCTCGTGTGCGGCGACGCGGCGGGACTCCTGGAGCCGTGGACCCGGGAGGGCATCTCGTTCGCGTTGCGGTCGGGGCGGCTCGCGGGGGAGTGGGCGGTGCGGATCGCCGAGGCGCACGACGCCGTGGACACCCGGCGCCAGGCGCTGAACTACGCGTTCGCGATCAAGGCGGGGCTCGGCGTCGAGATGAGCGTCGGCAAGAGCATGCTGGCGATCTTCGAGAAGCGCCCCGGTCTGTTCCACGCCGCCCTCACCGGCTTCCGGCCGGCCTGGAAGGCCTTCATGGACATCACCCGGGGCTCGACGACGCTCGGCGAACTCGTGCGCAGCCATCCGATGGCACAGCGCGCGCTGACCGCGATGGACCGCAGGAACGCGGAGCCGGTGGAGCGCGTGGAGCCCACGGAGCCCGTGGAGGGCGAGGTCAGCTCCTGACCGTGACGTGGAACACCGGGTGGTCGGGGGCGATCCGGCGCAGCTCGTCGTCGGAGGAGTCCGGACCGACTCCTCCGAAGAACACCCCGACCTCGGCCTTCCACCGCTTCAGGTAGGCGCGCAGCAGCGGCACTTTGTCGTCACCGGTGACCTCGGTCGCGGTGAACGCGTCCACCTTCTTGCCGAGCCGCAGCTCGCCGCCACCCGCCGCGCGCATGTTGTGCGTCCACTGGACGTGCCCGCGCGGGGCGACGAGGTACTGCTGTCCGTCCACCGTCAGCAGATTCACCGGGGTGGTCCGCCACTCGCCGCTCTTCCGACCGCGGACCGCCAGCACGCGGGAACCCCAGACGCTGAGACCGCGGCGGGTGAACCAGGCGACGGCACGGTTGAAGACGTTCACGGTGAACCAGCCGGGCTTTTGGACGTGGGTGCTCATGTCGACTCCTGGGTTTCGGAGAGCGTGGCTCGCTTTTGTGAGCACTGCTCTCGGTCTTGGGAACAGTCTGCATCGGGTTGGCTTTCCAAAGCAAGAGCGGTGTTCTCTTTTTTGTTCGGTGCTCTTGTTTGTGTGCGCTGCTCTGGATCCGTGCCACACTGGCTCGTATGAGCACCACACAAGGCGCCCGCGCCCGAGCCAGGATCGAGGTCACCGCGGCCATCAAGGACGAGGCGCGCAGACAGCTTGCCGCGGAGGGGGCGTCGAAGCTGTCGCTGCGGGCCGTGGCGCGTGAGCTGGGCATGGTGTCCTCCGCGCTGTACCGGTACTTTCCCAGCCGCGATGACTTGCTGACCGCTCTCATCATCGACGCGTACGACTCCGTCGGGGAGGCCGCGGAGACTGCACACGCCGGGGTTGTGGATGCGGGGTCGTTGCAGCGATGGGTTGCTGTGTGTGAGGCGGTGCGGGAGTGGGCGCTTGCGCATCCGCATGAGTACGCGTTGATCTACGGGTCGCCGGTTCCTGGTTACGTCGCTCCCGAGACCACCGTTGCGTCTGCTGCGCGGGTTGCCCTCCTCCTCATTGGCATCACGCGTGACGCGCACCAGGCCGGCACCCTGACTGAGCCTCCGCTCCCTGCCGAACTTCGCCCCGAGGGGGAGCGGATGGTTGCGGACTTTGCCGGTGATCTTCCGCCCGCGGTGGCCGTGGCTCTCGTGAGCGCCTGGGCTGAGCTGTACGGGATGGTCAGCTTTGAGCTCTTCGGTCAGTTTCGGCGTGTGGTGGAGGAGCGGGAGGTGTTTTTCCGGCATGCGGTACGACGGCTCGCGCTCGGGGTGGGTCTCGTCGGCGAGTGAGGGTTCCGCTCGATAGGTAGTTCGTTTGCTGCGAGCCGGTGGGGGCCTGTCGCGCAGTTCCCCGCGCCCCTACGGGGCGCTGTACTTCCCGGGGAGTATGGGTGGTCGCTCCCTTCGGCTGACGTCGTTGGCGGGGCTTGGCGTCTAGCGTGACTTGTATGGATGAGCAGCGGGTTGGCGGTTGGGGACCGCCCTGGTGGCGGCACGGGCCGCCGTGGGGGGACTCGGCTCGGTGGCCGTGGCGTTCTACGTTGCTGGTTGCCGTGTTTGTGCTGGGTGGGAGCAACTTCGCCTCGCACAGTCAGCCCGACCGTGTTCACCTCGACTTCCTCGGGCGCGTGCTGCTCATCGCCGGGTCGGGGGTGCTCCTGTGGCGGCACCGGTACCCCGTGTGGGTGGCCTTCGGCACCGTGCTCGCCACCGTGCTCTACCTCGGGGCCGGATATCCGTACGGCCCGGTCTTCGTGACCGTTGCCCTCGGGTGTTTCAGTGCGGTTGTCGCCGGGCGGCGCTGGGCCGCGTGGGCCGCGCTCGGGGTGCTGTGGGCGGCGCATGTCCTGATCTCGCACTGGCTCTACCGTTGGCTGCCCCCGGCGCACGACCACGCGATGCCCTGGGGCGGTGAACTGGTCGGCGCCACCTGGTTGGTGGCCTTCGCCACGATCTCCGAACTGGCCCGCACCCGCCGCGACCAGTGGGCCCGGGAGCGGGCCGAGCGGGCCCAGGCGGCCCGGCGCCGCGCCGACGAGGAGCGGCTGAAGATGGCCCGCGAACTGCACGACGTCCTCGCGCACAGCATCTCCGTCATCAACGTCCAGGCGGGCGTCGGCCTCGCGCTCCTCGACTCCGACCCCGAGCAGGCCCGTACGGCGCTGACCACCATCAAGGCCGCCAGCAAGGAGGCGCTGGGCGAGGTCCGTCAGGTGCTCGACACCCTGCGGGCCCCGGGCGACGCCCCGCGCGCCCCGGCTCCCGGCCTCGACCGGCTGCCCGAACTGGTCGAGCAGGCGGCGAGCGCGGGCCTCACCGTCGCGGTCGACGGAACACCGCCCCGCCTCCCGCCCAACACCGACCTCGCCGCCTTCCGCATCGTCCAGGAGGCACTCACCAATGTCGTACGACATTCGGGCTCGCGGCACGCGCGCGTGCACATCGGGCACGAAGGCGGTGCGCTACGGCTGCGCGTCGACGACGACGGGCCCGCGACCGGCGCGGACGCCGGGGGCAGCGGCAACGGGCTCGCCGGAATGCGGGAGCGGGCCGCCGCACTCGGTGGCACGATCGAGGCCGGCGCCCGCCCGGACGGCGGTTTCCGGGTGCTCGCCGTACTGCCGTTGAAGGTCACGCCGAAGGAGGACGACCGGTGATCCGCGTACTGCTCGCCGACGACCAGGCCCTGGTCCGGGCCGGATTCAAGGCGCTGCTGGACGCGCAGCCGGACATCGAGGTGGCCGGCGAGGCGTCCGACGGCGAGGAGGCCGTGCGCGCGGTGGGCCAACTGCGCCCCGATGTCGTCCTGATGGACATCCGCATGCCGCTGCTCGACGGCCTGGCCGCGACCCGCCGGATCACCGGGGACGGTGACCTGAAGGACGTGAAGGTGGTCATGCTGACGACCTTCGAACTCGACGAGTACGTCTTCGAGGCGATCCGTTCCGGCGCCTCCGGCTTTCTGGTCAAGGACACCGAACCGGACGAACTCCTGCGCGCGGTAAGGGCGGTGGTCGAGGGCGACGCGTTGCTGTCGCCGGGCGTGACCCGCCGCCTGATCGCCGAGTTCGCGGCCCGCTCCAAGGAACCCGCGACCGCCGACGCCCTCACCCAACTCACCGAGCGGGAAAGGGAGGTGATGGCCCTGGTCGGCATCGGCCTCTCCAACGAGGAGATCGCCCGCCGCCTGGTCGTGAGCCCGCTGACCGCGAAGACCCACGTCAGCCGCACGATGGTGAAACTGGGCGCCCGGGACAGGGCCCAACTGGTCGTGCTGGCCTACGAGTCGGGGTTGGTACGCCCCGGCTGGCTGGGCTGACCGGTGCCCTGCCGATACCGGTACAGCACGGTCGCCACACGGAGGAAGAACACGAGGGGCACGAGCACGATCGCCACCCGCTCCAGCAACGTCCCCACGGAGTCCGGCAGTTCGAAGAGCAGCACCGGCCCGGCGAGCACACCGAAGACAACCGCCGCCACGAACGCCGCGCTGACCAGCGCGTACCCGATCTCCACGGTCACCGCATCCCGCTCGGCCTGAGTGCGCCGTCCCCCATACATCATCATCCCGAAAGTCTCACACGTGTGTGCCCGGCGGAGCAATCGCTCCGCCGGGCACACACGTGTGAGGCGTTTCTCCGGGGCGAGGCATCGCATTCCGGCCCAGTCAGTTGCGCCCCTCAGGGGCGCGGGGAACTGCGCGACCAGCCACGACGCACCCGCAGACGACACACTGGCCGCCCCGCCGTTCTCTTAGTCGCGAACCGCCACCCGCTCCGCCTCCGTCACCGTGGACTTGGCAACGACGATGGACTGTTGGCTACGCCGGCTGCGCAACCCCGGCAACGTGATCAGCAACCCGGCGAGCGCGATGAACGTCACCACGACCAACCCGGGCCGGTAACTGTCCAGCACTGCCTGCGGAGTGGCCCGCGCGGGCGCGTGCGCGGTGACCACCGCCGTGACGACCGCCAGGAAGATCGCGCCGCCCACCTGCACCGAGGTGTTCAACAGCCCGGAGACCATGCCCTGTTCGTGGTCGTCGACCCCGTTGGTCGCCTGGATGTTCAGCGAGGGGAAGACCAGCGCGAAGGCCGCTCCGATCAGCAGCATCGACGGCAGGATCATCGACGCGTACCCGGGATCGACACTGACCCGCAGGAACAGGGCGTACCCCACGACCATCAGCGCGAAGCCCACCACGATCAGCCGCTGCGTACCGAACCGGTCGACGATCGCCCCCATCTTCGTCGAGGACGCCGCCACCAGCGCACCGGCCGGCAGGAACGCGAGCGCCGTGTGCAACGCCGACCAGCCGAGCAGTTGCTGCATGTACAGCGTGACCAGGAACTGGAAGCCGACGTACGACCCGAAGAGGGCCATCGCGCCGAGCTGGGCGCGGATCTGGTTGCCGGAGCGCAGCACGCCGAGCCGGATCAACGGCCCGGGGGAGCGCCGCTCGACGAACACGAAGACGGTCAGCAGGACGGCAACTGCCAGGAAGGAGAGGAGAGTTCGGGCCGATGCCCAGCCGGCCTCCGGGGCCTGGACGACGGTGAACACCAGCAGCAGCATCGACGCGGTGCCGAGGACCGCGCCCGGGACGTCGTAGCCGTTGTGGTCCTTCTCGCGTTCGCTGCGCGGCAGCAGCTTCAGGCCGGCGAGCAGGGCGAGCACGGCGATCGGCGCGGGCAGCAGCATGGTGAGGCGCCAACTGGCCTCCGTGAGCAGGCCGGAGAGGACCAGGCCCATGGAGAAACCGGTGGCCGCGCAGGTGGTGTAGATGGACAGGGCGCGGTTGCGCAGCGGGCCCTCGGCGAAGGTCGTCGTGATGATCGACAGGCCGGCCGGTGCGGTGAAGGCCGCGCTGAGGCCCTTGATGAAGCGGCTGGCGATCAGCAGCGGGCCCGAGTCGACGAGCCCGCCGAGCAGCGAGGCCACCGCGAAGACACCCAGGGCGATCAGGAAGACCTGACGCCGGCCGAGCAGGTCGGCGGTCCGGCCGCCGAGGAGGAGCAGCCCGCCGTATCCCAGGATGTAGCCGCTGACGATCCATTGGAGCGTGGAGGTGGAGAGGTCGAGTTCGGAGCCGATGGAGGGCAGGGCGACACCGACCATCGAGACGTCGAGCGCGTCCAGGAACATCGCGGCGCAGAGCACCAGCAGGGTGCCCCACAGCCGGGGAGTCCAACGTCCCTCGGACAGGGGAGGGGAGAGCGGAGAGGTCATGCCGCAGACAATACATGCGCATGCATCGAATGCAAGGGCATTTAATTCCGATGCAACAAACCCGCTTCTCTGCTACGGTGCGCTGTCATGGCGGCGAAGAAGGCCGAGCAGGCGCTCGTGGACCAATGGCGGGAGATGCTGGCGCTGCACGCCCGCACACAGTGCGAACTCGACCGTGCTCTGCATCAACACGGCCTGTGCGGAAGCGACTTCGAGGTGCTGGACGTGCTGTCCGCCGAGTCCTGCGCGTTCCGCGTGCAGGAGATCTCCGAGCGGGTGCACCTGAGTCAGAGCGCCCTGTCCCGGCTGATCGCCCGGCTGGAGAAGGATGGTCTCGTCGAGCGCGGTATGTGCGCCGAGGACCGGCGGGGTGTGCGCGTGACCCTCACCGAGAAAGGGCGCACGCTGCACGGTGAGGTACTCCCGTTGCAGCGTGCGGTGTTGACGAAGATGCTGACCGGCTGACGTTCCGTCAGGGTCGGTCCGCCGTACGTCAGTTGGCGGCGAGCGCCTTGCGCAGCGTGTCGACCGCCAAGGTGATGGCGGCTTCGGCGGCGTGGGTCTCGCGCAGGGCGTTGAGCATCACGAAGTCGTGGATGATCCCCTGGAAGCGGACCGCGGTGACCGGAACCCCGGCCTGGCGCAGCTTGTTGGCGTAGGCCTCGCCCTCGTCGCGGAGGACGTCCGCCTCGCCGGTGATGACCAACGCCGGGGGCAGGCCGGTGAGTTGCTCGGTCGTGGCACGCAGCGGGGACGCGGTGATCTGCGCGCGCTCGGCCTCGTCGGTCGTGTACTGGTCCCAGAACCACTGCATGCCGTCGCGGCGCAGGAAGTAGCCCGTGGCGAACTGGTCGTAGGAACCGGTGTCGAAGTTCGCGTCCGTGACCGGGTAGAACAACACCTGCTGGACCAGCGGGACATCTCCCCGCTCCTTGGCCATCAGGGTCAGCGCGGCGGTCATGTTGCCGCCGACCGAGTCGCCGACCACTGCGATGCGGGCCGGGTCCAGGTCCTTCGACGCGCCTTGTTCCACGACCCACTTGGCGACGGTGTAGTTCTGCTCGATGGCGACCGGGTAGCGGGCCTCGGGGGAGAGGTCGTACTCCGGGAAGACCACGGCGGCGCCCGCGCCGACGGCGAGTTCACGGACGAGGCGGTCGTGGGTGTGGGCGTTGCCGAAGACCCAGCCCGCGCCGTGGATGTAGATGATCACGGGGAGCGTGCCGGTGACCCCGGCCGGGCGGACTATGCGGGTCCTGACCTGGCCGGTCGGGCCGCCGGGGACGGTGATCCACTCCTCGTCGACGGCGGGCTTGTCGATCTCGCCGGACTGGACCTCGTCGACCGCCTTGCGGCCCTCGGTCGGGGCGAGGTCGAAGAGGTAGGGCGGGTTCGCGGTCGCCTCGGCGAAGGCCTGGGCGGCGGGTTCGAGGACCGGGCGGGGTGCGGTGCTGTCGGTCATGACGATCTCCTCGGATCGGGTGCCGCGGGCGGGTTCCGGCGGGGGCCGGGCCGGTGGTGCGGCACAGGGATGAGAGTAGCGTGCGATTAAGTCGTGCACAACTAAAGCGTGCTCGATAGAATCGGCTGGACCTGAACGCTAAAGTGGGGCCGATGGCCTGAAACGCGCCATGGATGCCATGGACGTCGTAGATGCCGGAGCGAGGAGTCGCACCATGAGCCCAGCCGCCGCTGAACCGGCCGAGGGATCGCTGCTCCTCGACGACCAGTTGTGCTTCGCGCTGTACGCGGCCTCCCGTGCGGTGACCGCCCGTTATCGGCCGCTGCTGGACGAACTCGGCCTGACCTACCCGCAGTACCTCGTCATGCTCGTGCTCTGGGAGCAGGACTCGATCTCGGTACGGGATCTGGGCATCGCGCTCCAGCTGGAGTCCAGCACGCTCTCCCCGCTGCTGAAGCGGCTGGAGGTGAACGGTCTGCTGCGGCGGGAACGCCGGCGCGACGACGAACGCTCGGTCGCCATCCGCCTCACCGACACCGGCGAGCGGATGCGGGAGCGGGCCGCCGCCGTGCCCCTCGCCATCGGCGACGCCATGGGCCTGACCCCGGCTCAGGACGCCCTGGCGAAGCAACTCCTCCGGCTGATCACCGCCAACGTTGCCGCCGGCTGAACCGCCCGTCACCTGCGCGTTTCCGCTCCTCGGGGCGGTGTGTGGTCGCCGCTGTTCAGCTTAGTTTGCAGGCCCAACGGCATCTCCAGGACCGGGTCCCCGGTATACGGTCCGAAGCGATTTCCCGAAAAGAAATGGCTTACGTCAATGGAGATTCGAGCCGAACGACCACGTCAGATTCCGGGACCCGGGATGCGATGGACGGAGTCGGCACCGTCACCCCCGCCGTAGCCGCGCACGGAACGCCACGCGCAGTTCACACCCGGTCAATCCGCCCCCGTACGACGTGTTGAGAGGTGCCATGCCGACCCTGGCCTCCGAAGTCTCGCCTCCGTCCCCGCAGCCGAACGCCCCGTCCCGGAACGTCACCGCCACCATCGCGCTGGCCTGCGTGGGAGTCTTCGTCTCCTACCTGCCGGTCGTCGGTGTGTCCGTGGCGCTGCCGGTCATCCAGCAGGCGCTGGACGCGTCCACCACCGGGCTCCAGTGGATCACCGACGCCTTCATCCTGCCGACCGCCGCACTGCTCCTGACCTGCGGTGTCATCGGTGATCTCTTCGGCCGCAAAAGGATGTATCTGATCGGCCTGACGCTGTCCTGTCTCGGCTGTCTCGTCGCCCTCACCGCCCACGGCGTCGTCCAGGTCTGCGTCGGCCAGGCGCTCACCGGCGTGGGCACGGCTGCGCTGCTGCCCGCGACCCTCGGTCTGATCAGCCACGTCTGCCCCGACCACCGCAAGCGCGGCGCGGCGATAGCCCTGTGGACGGCCGCCCTCGGCCTGGGTCTCACCCTCGGTCCGCTCTTCAACGGCGTGATCGTGGAGCACGCGAGCTGGCGCTGGATCTTCCTGCCCACCCTGGCCATCGGCGCCGTCACGGTCCTGGTCGGCACCTTCGCCCTGACCGACTCCCGCTCGGACCGCGAACGCCACCTGGACATCCCCGGCCAACTCCTCGCCATCGTCACCATCACCGCGATCGTCTACGGCGTCATCGAGGGCGGCGGCGCCCCGGGCTGGGGTTCGGCCGAGGTCGTCACCGCGTTCGTCGTGGCGGCGCTCGCCCTGCCGGCCTTCGTCCTGGTCGAACTGCGGTCGCGCTGCCCGATGTTGGACATGCGGCTGTTCAAGTCCTCGGCGTTCTCCGGGGCCGCGTTCGTCATGGCGCTCACCCTGTTCGCGCAGGTCGGTCTGGTCTTCTCGCTCAGTGAGTACTTCGGGCTCGTGCACCACGCCTCGACGTGGGACATCGGGGTGCGGCTGATCGCGCTCAACGGCTTCACCGTCGTCCTTGGCCCAGTGGTCGGCCGGCTGATGCACCGGTTCTCGCCCGGCCTCGTGCTGGTGACCGGCCTGCTCGTCGGCGGGATCGGGGCCCTCATGGTCAACCTCTTCGACGCGACAACCGGTACCGGCGAAGCGGCCCTGGTCATCGCGGTGTTGGGCATCGGCATCGCGCTGGCCATGGCCCCGATCACCACCATCGCCATGAACAGCCTGCCGCGCCGCCTGGGCAGCACCGCCGGTGCCGCCAACAGCGCCCTCCGGCAGATCGGCAGCGCCCTGGGCCCCGCCATCTTCGGCGTCGTCCTCACCCACCGCACCCTGGGCACCCTGCCCGGACACGTCGCCGCGTCGGGGCTGAACCCGGCCGACCAGGGCCAGGTCATCGGCATGGTCAACGGCGCCGGCATCCAGGCGGGCGCCTTCCTCCACCTCAACACCGGCGAGGCGACGGGCCAGGCCCTGGCCGCCTACGGAGCGAGCTTCACAGACGCGCTGCACACCTGCGCCCTCGTCGGCGGCATCGGCATGCTGGTGGCCGCGGCCGTCGCCCTCCTCACCATCGGCATCCGCGCCCGCGCACCCCACGCCGAGCCGGAGGCCGCGGCGGCGACGCATCCGGCCGCCGGGGCGGCGGGTGTTGGCGGGGGCGGCTGAGCAACGGCTGCTGACGCAGGGGTAGTTGGCCCTCGGGTGCGTAGCTCCGAGGACCAACTACCCCTGTTCTACGTCCCCTTGGCCGACGCCGACGGCTCGCGATCAGGCGAGGTCGCCGACCGCTGTCCGAGGGAGTTGGCCTTCGGCCGTGGGGTCCGATGGGCAACTGCCCTTGTCGTACGTCCCGTTGGCCGGCACCTGCCGCCAGCGATCAGACGAGGCCGCCGTCGTTCTCCACCGCGGGCGCGAGCAGATGGCACAGGGAGTCGGCCAGCAGCCGTAGGGGATCGGCGGTCTCCAGCGGCCACTCGACGGCGATCCACGCCGCGAAGAACGACTCGGTCTGCAGGACGGCCATCAGGGCGCGTTGGCGGGCCTCCGCGGGGTCGACGCCCCGCCAGCGCTCCGGGGGAGCGACCAGCATCGCGACATACCGCTCGTGCGCCTCGACGTACTGCACCCGGCCCTCGCCCAGGCTCCGGAGCGCCGCCGGGGCCGCCGAGTTGGCGACGCGGCGGACGGGCGCCATCTCGCGCCAGCGGGCCGCGGCCTCGTCGAGCCAGGCGCGGATGCCGGCCGGGGTCCAGCGCGGCAGCGCGGCCAGATCGGCGTATGCCTCGCCCATCACGCCGTAGACCCGCTCCACCAGGGCGTCGACGATCTCGGCCTTGCCGGGGAAGTGGGCGTAGACCGTGGCCCGGGTGACCCCTGCCGCCTGGGCGATGTCCTCCATGCGGGCGTCGAGGAACGGCTTCTCGGTGAAGACCGTGACGGCCGCGTCGAGCAGTCGGCGATGCGTGAGGATCTTCTGTTCTTCGCGCAGGTTCTTGCGGGGCGTCGGCTGCATCCGCCCAGTGTCCGGCATGGGCCGACTCTATGCCGCACGCGGTGCGACCTGCGGCTCGGCGGTGCCGGCCGGACAGCACGTCCAGGGGAAAGGGCTGTGCGCCGACGCGAAAGACGGCGCCGCCCGGCCTTGGCAGAGTCTGGACCGCACCGGCCTTTGCGACGGAGACGCAGTGTCTCGCCCGGTGCTCGTGAACGGCGAGAGGACCGAACGGACATGGCGGGGACGGACACGACCACGTACGCGATGGGCAACACTTCCGGGGAGGCGGTCCGGCTGGACGTTCAGGACGCGCTGTACGCGGGGTGCACCGAATACCTCTTGCGGGCCGCCGGCCTGCGGGAGGGAATGCGCGTCCTGGACGTCGGCTGCGGCACGGGCGGAGTCTCGCTCGCGGCCGCGCGCATCGTCGGCCCGGGCGGTCAGGTCGTCGGCGTGGACATGAATCCCGAGGTGTTGAAGGTCGCGCGCCGGAACGCCGCCGCGGCCGACATCCGGAACGTGAGCTTCGAGCACCATGTGCTGCCCGATGTCGAACTCCCGGAGCCTGTCGACGCGTTGGTGGGCCGACTGATCCTGATGCATCTCGCCGACCCGGCGGCCGTGGTGAAGGAGCTGACCGGGCTGGTACGTCCCGGCGGGCTCGTGACGTTCCAGGAAATCAACATCTCGCGGGCGCGGGCCGTCCCCGACGTGCCGCTGGTGACGCGGTGCCGGGAGTGGATCTGCGCGGGGCAGCGGGAGGCGGGCAGCGACCCGGACATGGGTGAACGACTGCCGCACGTGCTGCGATCCGCGGGCCTGGCCGCCCCCGCCGTCGCCGTCGCCGTGCCGACCGGAGGCGCGGTCTCGACGGCGATGACGCTCGTCGCCGAGACCGTGCGCAGTCTCCTGCCGCTGATCGAGCGCAGCGGTGTCGCCGACGGTCAGGACGTGGACGTCGAGACTCTGCGCGGCCGACTGTCGGACGCGTGCGCGGAGGTGCGGGCGACGCTCTACCTGTCGGAGCTGGTCGCCGCGTGGGGACGACTGGACTGAGGGGCAGCCAGGCTGCTCAGCTCGACTCGGACCAGTCGGTGTACCGGATGCGGCGCAGGTCGAGAACCTCGCCGATGGTGCTCCACTCGTCCTTGCCGAGGCGGGCCAGGGGGCGCAGCCGGGTGATCTCCGGGTGGCCGTCGTCCAGGACGGTCTCGTCGACCGCGAGGTGCACCACCCGGCCGAAGACCACGGTGGCGTTGCCCAGTCCGAGCGTGCTGTGCAGTTCGCACTCCAGGGCCACGGGGGAACGGGCGACGCGCGGTGCCTTCACCCGCGCGCCGGCCTCGCGCTCCACGCCCACGGCGTCGAACTCGCTGACTCCTTCCGGGAAGTCCGTGGCGGTCTTGTTCACCTCGTCGACGAGCGACTCCGGGGCGAGGTTGACCACGAACTCCCCGGTGGCCTCGACATTGCGCAGCGAGTCCTTACGACCGATCGAGGTGAACTGGACGATGGGCGGCGCGACCGACGAGACCGTGAAGAAGGAGTGCGGGGCGAGATTGTCGGTCCCGTCGGCCGAGACCGTCGAAACCCAGGCGATGGGACGGGGTACGACGGTCGCGGTGAGCAGGCGGTAGACCACCATCGGGTCGAGCTGGGCGGGGTTGTATTCAGTGCGCATACCAGCGATATATCAGATGCCCTTGAGGCGTCGCGCCGCCGTTCCGGCGGTTCCGGCCGACAGCACGTCCACGGGCAAGGACCGTGCGCCGACGCGAAAACCGACGGGAGGAGATGTCAGCCCGCGGCTTCCGAGTCGGCGATCGCCAGGGCTTCGTCCCGTGCCCTGAGCGGAGTGAACCGGCCGATCAGGTTTCCCGCGCGCAGGATCCGCAGGATCATCGGATGCGGGCAGACGAGCAGCAGCCGGCCGTGCCGCTCCGTGACCCGTCGGTCGGCGTGGCACAGCAGTCGTAGCCCATAGGCATCGAAGAACTCGACCGGAGTCAGGTCGATGACGACGGTGCGCCCCGGAGCTGCTGTCGCGGCGTCCAGGTTCGGCAGGATCTGCTGGGCGGCGGCGATGTCGATCTCGCCGTGGAACTCGATGACGGTGAATCCACTGACCTGTTGGCTGCGGATGTGCCCCATGGGCCATGCGCTGTCGCTCCGTTGCACGGCGATTCCCCCGGTGAGCCCGGCAGCCCGATGTCTCGGGAGCGGGGACGCTTTCGCCACCGGGGGCTGGGGCGGCAACAGGCTTCCAGGCTATGGCCCGTTGCCGCATCCAGCACGACAAAATGACTCTCGGTAGGGGGAGTTCACTCGGTGGGACGATTTTCGGCGTATGTGCTTGACACGCCTTGTGTCGGCCCACCGAGGTTCGCGTACGCCGGGCACGAGCACGGCGCACGACGGTCACACGGGCTCCGGCACGCCGTTCGACGTGGGGCCGGGGATCTTCTTGGTGAGTTCGGCAGGCAGTGCCGGGGAGGTGGCCGCCGCCGTTTCCCGGGCGAGGAAGGAGCCGAGTTCGCCGATGGTGCTCATGAGGGGGGCGGGGAAGACGACGGTGGTGTTCTTGTCGACGCCGATCTCCACCAGGCTCTGCAGGTTGCGGAGTTGGAGGGCCAGGGGGTGGGCCATCATCGTGTCGGATGCGTCGCCGAGCGCGGCGGCGGCCAGGGATTCGCCCTCCGCGTTGATGATCTTCGCCCGCTTCTCCCGCTCGGCCTCGGCCTGGCGGGCCATGGCGCGCTTCATGGTGTCGGGCAGCTGGATGTCCTTCAGCTCGACCAGCGTGACCTGAACACCCCAGTCCGCGGTGGTGACATCGAGGATCTCGCGGATGTCGAGGTTGATGCGGTCGGTCTCGGAGAGGGTCTCGTCGAGGGTGTGCTGTCCGACGACTTTCCGCAGGGTGGTCTGGGCGATCTGGTTGATCGCCGTGTGGACGTTCTCGACGGCGATGACCGACTTCACCGCGTCGACCACCCGGAAGTAGGCGACCGCGGACACATCCACGCTCACGTTGTCCCGGGTGATGATGCCCTGGGACTGGATCGGCATGGTGACGATCCGCAGGGACACCCGGTGCAGGACGTCGACGAACGGGATGATGATCCGCAGTCCCGGGGACCGGGTTCCGACCAGGCGACCGAAGCGGAACAGCACTCCCTGCTCGTACTGCTTGACGATTTTCACGGCCGTCGCGAGTGCCAGGACGGCAAGCACCGCGACGACGATCAGAAGGAAGACCAGAACTTCCATGGTGCTGCTCCTCGGATGAGGGCCACGTCGTTGGCGCGCGAGGTCCCGGGGATGGGGCGGCGGGGCGTGGGACGCGATGCGGCCCGCGGGCCCGCTGTGTTTCCAGCATCCCTCGCGGTGCACGCCGGCCGCTTGGGCCGAACGGTCCCCGTCGCAGCGGGGGAGACGCGACGGGGACCGGACGGCTCTTCCTGTGACCGAGTGGCCCCTTCCCGGCATGCCGGGTCCCGGCTGTCAATGAGACGGAGAGCGCGGCCCGTACGGCAGTTGCCACGAGCCGCGGCACATCAGCAGCGTGCGCCGCCCGGGCCGGGGAGGAACGTCTTCACCGGCCGGAGTGTGGCGTGCTGCCCGTTTCCGGAGGCGGTGGGTCCAGTGGTCCATGAGCATGTCGTACGTGATCCCGTGGCGGAACGCGACGGGGCCGGGTCACGGCTTGCCGATCCGTTGGAGCCGCTGAACCTGCTGCTGCAGCACCTGCGCAGTTCGGCCGGGGGACTGTCGGAGCGGGAGGCGGCGCGGAGGTCGCAGGTCTACGGGCCGAACGAACTGGTCCGACGAGGCGGGACCAGGTGGCCCGCCGAACTCGCACGGCAGTTCACCCACCCGCTGGCCATGGTCCTCGCGGTGGCCGCGGTACTGGCGTGGGTCAGTGGGAGCCCGACCCTGGCGGTGGCGATCACGGCGGTGATCGTGCTCAACGCGGGCTTCGCGTTCTTCCAGGAGGTACAGGCGGAGCGGGCCGTGGAGGCACTTGCGGCCTTCC